>NZ_JAIUIU010000005.1:0-299222 GCF_020165775.1 Mesorhizobium sp. B263B2A | reverse complement strand
CCCCCCCCCCCCCCCCCCGCTTCCGTCTCGGGAGGAGACTTTAACTTTACGCGTTGGCAAGCCGTCTTGTCAGGCGGCGGTTTTGGCCTCGATCTGCTTGGCCTTGGCCGGAGCCGAGGTGATCGCGATCTTGCGCGGCTTCAGTTCCTCGGGGATGTTGCGCTTGAGGTCGACGAAGAGCAGGCCGTTCTTCAGCGCGGCGCCGACGACTTCAACGTGATCGGCAAGCTGGAAGCGGCGCTCGAAAGCCCTCGAGGCAATACCACGATAGAGCAGCTCGGAACCTTCGCCGGTGCCCTCGTCCTTGCGCTCACCCTTTACGGTCAGCACGTTGCGATGGGCTTCGATCGAGATTTCCTCATCCGAGAAACCGGCGACCGCCATCGAAATCCGGTAGGAATCCTCGCCGGTGCGCTCGATATTATAAGGCGGATAGGTCTGCGCGCCATCAGGCTGCGCAAGCGAATCGAGCATGGTGAAGAGACGGTCGAAGCCGACGGTCGAACGATAAAGCGGGGAAAAATCAACGTGACGCATGAGGTGTTCTCCTGTTGAGCAACATGGTTTGCGTATGGTCGGTGCGAAACCCGCGAGCGGCGTTTCGGCTAGACCAGCGGCCCCGACATTGGCGACCGCAAACAACATTTGGGGAGCGTTCGAAGGCATTTCAAGATTTGGCCGGACGGCAAAAAAAGCAGCGCGGCCTGCCGTGATGAACGGCAGATGAACCGGCGCTTCGGCGTGCGTTCAGACAGCTGCCGCTAAAGTGGCTCTCAAGATCAAGGATTGGCGGCGCCGAATTTGCAGAGGGGCCGCAACGAGGCCGAACCGGGTGTTAACGTCCCTTCCTCCCGGATCGACAGAAGGCCGGAAACGCGCTCAATGCCGCTTCCGGCCTTCCCTGTGCTGCGTCCCCCGTCACCTGGAATTCCTTTGCTTTTGATGTATTGACGTCTATCACCTTGAGAGGCCGGTCCCGACAGGCTGGCACGTGAAGACGCCGAGCACAAGCGCCGCATGACGGACATCCTCCAAGACACCTCCCTTTTCCATGAGACTGAGGGCAATCCGCGGCCGGAGAACGCCGCCGGCGGCTTTTTCACCACGCGCGATCGCAAGAAGATCCGCTACGGCCTGTTCGGAGCGGTCGCGCGCCCGGTGAGAGGCACCGTGGTGCTGCTGCCAGGCCGCAACGAGTGCATCGAGAAATATTTCGAAACCATCCGCGATCTTGCCGCCCGGGGCCTTGGCGTCGCCACGCTCGACTGGCGCGGCCAGGGCGATTCCGACCGGCTGATCCGCGATCGCCAGCGCGGTTATGTCAGGTCCTTCCGCGATTATACGGCCGACCTCGAGCAGTTCTTCGAGGAGATCGTGCTGCCCGACTGCCGTGGACCCTACTACATCCTGGCTCATTCCGCCGGCGCGGTGATCACGCTGCTTGCGGCGCCGTCGATGGTCAACCGCGTGCGGCGCATGGTGCTGATCGCGCCGTTCCTGACGCTGCCCGACCTGCCGGTCTCGATAAGCACCGTTCGCCGCGTCTGTTCGTTTTTCTGCGCTTTGGGCCTTGGCAGGCTCTATGCCGCCTGGGGCCCACGGCCGAGAGACACGCTGCCTTTCGAAGCCAACAAGGTGACGTCGGATCCACAGCGCTATCGTCGCAACACCCGCATCTATGAAGAGTATCCGCAACTGGCCCTCGGCGGCCCGACGATCCGTTGGCTGCAGGCGGCGGCAAAGGCTTCGGAAGCGATCAGCGATCCCGACTTCATGGCCAGGATCCAGGTTCCTCTGCTGATCATCGCCGCCGGCGCCGACCAGGTCGTCTCGACCAGGGCGGTGGAAGCATACGCCAGAAATCTGAGGCTCGGCTCGATACTGATGATCGACGGCGCCAAGCACGAAATCCTGCAGGAGGCCGACCTCTACCGCGAACAATTCCTCGCCGCCTTCGATGCCTTCATTCCTGGCTCCGACGACCCGACGGCCTGACTGGCGCCAAAGCCCTTCACGGATCGGCCGGCATAGCTGACACTCCGTTGTCAGGAAGATGGGGCGTGGGCGCCCGCAGCACTCAAAAGTGCTAAAGATTCTGACAGTCCGCGCCCGTACCGGAATGCTCATCTGCTCGCGTCGAATTGAACGCCGAGGAGATGAGATCATGACCGACAAAACCTGCGCCGCCTGCGATTGCCAGCTGGACGCCAATCCGATCCGCGTCAAGGTCGGCGGTAAGACCGTCGAGGTCTGCTGCGAGGAATGCGCCCAAGCACTCAACGAAGCCGGCGCTTCGGCAACCGGCGCCAGTGAGGACTGAGCCATGCGCCCCGATCATTCGATAGCGCAGCGCTTGGCCGGCCACGTCGCCGCGCCGACAGTTCGCACCGAAACCCTCCGCCAGTCCTTGCACGCCCAATGCCTGGCGGCAGCCCGATGGGTCGGTCGCCAGATGGAAAACCGCCGAAGCCGCCTTGCCTTGCTCGCGATGACCGACGAACAGCTCAAGGACATCGGCCTGTCGCGCGGCGACGCCTATTGCGAATTCAGCCGCCGCTTGTGGGATTGAGGCACCGTCCGGAGGTCTCCTGACAGGATTGGACCGGCCGATTGCGTAGAGTGCCTTCGTAATTCCGGATTCATTTTCGGGTACGAGGGATGAACGCAACGGCCATGTCGCAATTCACGGTACAGCCGCTCCTGGACACCGGCACCGTCAGGGTGCGCGACATCGTCTGCAGCGGCGAATGCCGGCACCGGAGCGAGGAAGAGTGCAGCACGGCCACACATCTGGTGTTTCCCTATCGCGGAGTCTTCGTGCGCCATGTCGGGCGCAACGACGTCGTCGCTGAGGCCAATCAGCTGCTGTTCTTCAACGCGGCTGAGACCTATCAGGTCAGCCATCCCGTCGAAGATGGCGATGCCTGTCTCGACCTTGTGGTCGAGGAAGGCCAATTGCGCGAACTGGCGCCGAAGGGACAGCTGCGCACCGGCGACCGACTGGCGTTTCGCCGCCAGCGCCGGCGCATCGACCCGCGCGCGCAGGCCCTGGTGGCGTTGCTGCGCCATAGCCTCAGCCGCAATGTCGCCGAGACCTTGGAAGCCGAGACGCTCGCCTTGACGCTGGTGCGGCGCTCGCTCGGCGAACACACCTCGCATGTCGCGGGCGCCAGCCCTGGACGGCAGAAATTGGTCGACCGCGCCAAGCTCGTCCTGTCCTCGGACCTGTCGCGGCGCTGGACGCTGGCCGAGATTGCCGCCGACGTCGGCGTCTCGCCGATCTACCTGACGCAAGTCTTCCAGCAGGTCGAAGCGATGCCGCTCTATCGCTATCACCTGCGCCTGCGGCTGGCGCGCGCGCTCGACCTGCTCGGCCGCTACGACAATCTGACCACGCTGGGCATGGATCTTGGCTTCTCCAGCCACAGCCATTTCAGCTCGACGTTCAGACAGGTCTACGGGCGCACCCCAGCGGAATTCCAGCGCTCGATCGGATCGCGCTGATTGAATCGCGCCAAAAAAGGCGCCGACATATCAGCCGCGCAAGGCAGCCATGGCGGCCGCGTGAAGCTCCGGCGTTGCCGCCGCCAGCACATCGCCGCCCTTTTCCGCCGGCCCGCCGTCGAAGGTGGTGACGACACCGCCCGCCTTCTCGATGATCGGGATCAGCGCCACGATGTCGTAGGGCTGCAATCCGGGATCGGCGACAATGTCGACGCTTCCGGAGGCGATCATGGCGAAGGCGTAGCAATCGGCGCCGTACCGGGCGAGCTGAATCTGCCTCTCGAAGGCGTCATAGCGATTGCGCGCCTCGCCCTTGAACAGCGCCGGCGTGGTGGTGAACAGGGTTGCCTCGGAAAGCTTCGTCGTCTTGCGGGTCGAAAGCTTGCGCGGCCCTCCCGGCCCCTCATAGTGCGAGCCGGATGCATTGGCATAGAACAGCTCGCCGGTGAAGGGTTGCGCCATCATGCCGGCGACCGCGTCCCCGTCGACCGTCAGCCCGACCAGCGTCCCCCATACCGGCAGGCCTGAGATGAAGGCGCGCGTACCGTCGATCGGATCGATCACCCAGACATGCCTGCTGGAGATATTTTCGCTGCCATGCTCCTCGCCAAGGATGCCATGGTCGGGATACTCGGCCGAGATCAGCGCCCGGATGGCGCGCTCGGTCTCGCGATCGGCTTCGGTGACCGGATCGAAACTGCCCTTTTCCTTGTTGGCGACAGCCCCTTGGGCACGGAAGCGCGGCAAGGTCTCCGCCGCTGCCGCCTGCGCGATGCGGCGCATGAAATCGATGCTGATGTCCAACTGATTCTCCCGCATACGGCATGCCCGAATAGGGCTCTGCCGCCACTTTCCTGCTAAAACAAGCCTGTTTATCGATTTATCCGCTGCCGCGACTGTTGCCGGAATGTCACGCCAGCGTCATCGAAAGGCAGTTTCCACATCACTCTGAATTAAAAAAGCCTGAACGTCGCTTGACATTTGTGCAGCGCACAATACCCTCAATCTCGGACAGGTTCTCCTGTCCATGCCCTCCTTGGGCGTTTCCTCCCTAGACTTCGACCGTATCGTGAAAACGATGCGGTCTTTTTTTACGCCGCAAATCCTGAGCTGCCCATCCGGTGCGCGATCTCACTCCGCGGCCAGCGGCAGGTCGATGAAATGATGGTCGGGCATCGCCATCAGATCGGCCGAAAATCGCGTCAAATCATCCGCCAGCGCATCAAAGCCGGCCGCCTTCTCGAATGTCCGCTCGTTCATGTAGAGCCCGCGATTGACCTCGATCTGCAGTGCATGCAGATGACGCGCCGGGCGGCCATAGTGCTCGGTGATGAAGCCGCCTGCATAAGGCTTGTTGTGGGCGACGGTGTAGCCCATGGCGCAGAGCAGGCCGATCGCGGTTTCGGTCAGCGCAGCGGTGGCCGAGATGCCGAAACGGTCGCCGATGATGAAGTCCGGCCTCAGGCCGTTGTCGCCGACACGGATGCTCGCCGGCATCGAATGGCAATCGATCAGCACCGCAAAGCCGAAACGGGCATGGGTTCTCGTCAAAAGCCGCTTCAGCGTCTCGTGATAGGGCTTGTAGACGGCCTCGATGCGGGCGACCGCTTCGGCAAGCGGCAAGCGGCCGGAATAGATGTCGAGCCCCTCGCCGACCAGCTTGGGCACCGTGCCGAGCCCGCCCGCCACCCGCGCCGAGCGGATGTTGCAGAAGGACGGCACCGGCTCGGCGAACATGCGCGGGTCGAGTTCCCAGGGCTCGCGATTGACGTCGAGATAGGCGCGCGGGAAATTTGCCGCCAGCATCGGCGCGCCCAGCGCCACCGCGCCCCCGAACAGCTCATCGACGTAGCAATCCTCCGAGCGGCGGATGGCGTTGCGGTCGAGCCTTGCCATGGCAAGGAAGCGTTCGGGATAATACCGACCGCTGTGTGGTGAGTTGAAGAGGAAGGGAACGCGCTGTTCGGCGCCCGATCGGATCTCGAAGGGTGGAACGACCGAAAAATCCTCGGCTGCTGTCTTCAATTTGAACGAACCCGAAAACACCAGTGCATCATGAAATGAAACTGCCACCTTGCCGGCCGCATGTCCAGCATTTCGGCGTCCTCTCCGCTTACCAAATGTGGGTCTTCCTCGTCCACGTTCACTTGATGTTTACCCTCACCTCCTCATATACAGGATGGTTAACGGGCCTGCCCCACGGCAGTCTCGGGCGGGTGATTCGGACGGGACATCATGGCACGCATTCTTCTGGCGGAAGACGACGACGATATGCGTCGGTTCCTCGTCAAGGCGCTGGAGCGCGCCGGTTATCAGGTCAGCGATTTCGACAATGGCGCCAGCGCCTATGAGCGGCTGCGCGAGGAACCGTTCTCGCTGCTGTTGACCGACATCGTCATGCCGGAGATGGACGGCATCGAACTGGCACGCCGCGCCACCGAGATCGATCCCGACCTCAAGGTTATGTTCATCACCGGTTTCGCCGCCGTTGCGCTGAACCCGGATTCCAAGGCGCCGAAAGACGCCAAGGTGCTGTCGAAGCCCTTCCACCTGCGCGATCTCGTCAATGAGGTCGAGAAGATGCTGCAGGCGGCCTGAGCCGCCTTCGGCCAAGGCATCGCGGCTGCGGCGAGACGACGCCTTCTTTCCTTTTTCCTGCTATTGACGCGCTGGATCAAAAATGGTGTATGCGCGGCTTCGGATGGGCGTGTAGCTCAGCGGGAGAGCACTGCATTGACATTGCAGGGGTCACAGGTTCAATCCCTGTCACGCCCACCATCCTTTCAAAGACTTAGCTAACTCCCTGACGACGTAGCTTATCGACCGTGTTGGCCGACACGCCGAGCGCGCCGGCCGCTTCCCAAACCGATGCCTGCGAGCAAGGCTGGTTGCATGGCCAGCAGCGCGATGTGCGCTGGCCGAGAAAGGCAACCTTCGGCCGGATCCGCACCGTGCAGCCCGTGGTGCGGACCCACACTGGGAGGTTGTAAATGGGACAAGGATCTCTTTTTCCTTAAGTGGAACCTAATATACAGGCTCTCAGTTTCAGTAGTGCAGCAACCCCCTCCGCTGCGGCCAGGAGAATTCACTCTTGGTCGGCCCGCATCGTCCCAACCCGGCGGTGCGGGCTCATTTTGTTTGAAACCGTACTCCCTCGGTAAAGTTCAACGGAGCTCCAGATGCGGAGCGGACCACTGCAACGGCAATTTTTGGCCAATCAAGGAACCTGTTTTCGAGATTGGAGTTTGGAAGCCGCTTGGGTTCCCTCACCAAGCAGAACACTGGAAAGGCCCGTCACTGCTTCCTCAGTGGCGGGCTTTTTTCGGGGCTTGGACGCGTGCCTACAGCGCCTGAACTCGGCAAGCCCTACCCGTATCCGCTGGCCTTCGGCAAAGGCCGGGGGCGAACGATTCCAAATCGAATGAACGGCTAAGTTCATGGTCGTCGGCCACTATGCGCATGAACCATTCCGGCAGGCCTCGACCACTTCAACGCGCGCCGGCGTCCCATTTGAATTTGCGCTTTCCATTGCAGGCTCCTTGGAAAGCAATGGCAAAAGGAATTGTTGTTGGGTCGAAGCCGGGCGTCGCAAGGCTATGTATAACAGCTGCCCGCTTGCTGAAGGACAGGGCGCCGCCGCTAGTGCGCTACCTATTCAGGTCTCCGGTTCGACAACGAACGATGCTGCGATCAGATCGTCGCCAGCAATCTGCCCGCGCCCGTCATCCATGATCGCTGCGACCTTTTGGAAGGTTCTTATTTCGGTCTCGGTTATGCGAGCTGCCCGCACTCTCGCCTGGAGATCAACCAAGCGCGCCTCGAGGGCTTGAGATGTTTCGACTTCAAGGTTCATCATCTTCACTTGTCCGGTTGAGTGGCGACCGACATGCACTGCCCGCCGCCATGGGGTGGCGGCGGGAGTGGTAGTTCGAAGTTCAGTCGTAGACTTTGACAATCTTGCGGGTGCCTGGGTCCACCAGAACCGTGTGGTTGTCGACCATCACGTAGCGGTATTTGACGTTGGGGATCTCATGAAGTTCAACCGTGTCCGGCAGAGCCGTTCCGACGTTCAGTTCCACACCAGGAACCTTCACGGAAGCAAGTGGCTGCTTCTTCACGTATTCGCGCACGACGGTGTCCTGCTCCGGCGTGATGACAACGTCCTGTGCCGCAACTGCGCCGACGCCGGCTAAAAGCAGTAGCGCCGCAGCGCTGCTGGTAAGGTGCATTCTCATGGTTTTCTCCTCTTATAGTCCGGGCGACAGCACGACCGGCTGCGCGCCAGCCGTCCGAACACCTCGTCCGGCCAAACGTTCCGCTGCCGGGCTTCAGTCTGAAACAGGATAGGACCAAAGTCCGGCCGCAAAACGCAATGGTCTTGCCTCTCGGGACTGGTCGGAACGGCATACGTCCGGCGTAGTTGCCTCTCCAAATCGGAGAAAGCAGATGGATAGGAGTGTTGGCCAAGCGCGGTGGTTGCTCGCACCGGTTTTCGCGACGGCCGTCACCTTTCTGGTGATCGGCATAGCTCTTGGCTGACATGTCGTGGATCGGCACAGCTACGTCCCTTCCTGTGCTGACAGGACCCGCGAGCCGCTTAGGGCAGCTGGCGGGTCCTCTATTATCTGGTGAGCAAAGGACGATGACATTGATCCAGAAATCGACTGAAAGTGGCAACGCGAACGACCCTGCGAATGACAATGATCAGCCTGTGTTGCTGGACGCTGTCTCCTTGACCGACGAGGAAAATATTGCCGATCTTGTCAGACGAACCGAGCGCACTGCTCTTTGGGTGGTTCTAGGAATGGGCGGCTGGTTGATGTTAGTCCCCGCTATCTACGTTGTACTGACCCACGGAATATGAAGGCAACAACTGCGCCCGCCGTAGGGGCATTGCTCAACGAGCGGCGCCATCCGAGACCGACTGTGGAAGCGGATCCAAGCACGTGGGGCCGGCGCCGAAGGTCATGAAGCGGCCGGCAACACAATGGGTCAGCCCGGCATCGTCGACCGCATTAAGCACTTGCGCGGAAAGGAAGATTTGCGGCACGCTTCACTGCAGGAATTTCGGGAGGAAGATCATGCCGATTCGACGGAAGGCGACTGAGGTAGGTATTTTTGACGCTTCAGAGATAGCTCTCCTCGGGCGGGTCTTTGATAGGCTCAAGCTTGATGGCCAGTCGGCCGATGCACGCGACGCAATCGCATCCCGGATTATAGCAAACTACATGGCGGGTGTGGTCGACGAGGACGAACTCGCCTCGCTTTCGAAACAGCCGTTGGGGCGCTAACAATGGCAGTCGCCAAGAAGGATCAAGAGTGCGCCAACTACGCCTGAATGTACTGCGTTACAAGCGCGGGAACATGGCAAAGAACGCGTCCTGCCTGATATCTGCCGACGTCTTGCTAGAAGCCTTTGACGACGTTCTTGTAGGAGTGCGATCGGCTCGATCATCCCAGCGTGGTCATTGAAAACGGCGCATGGCTGGAGAAGTGCCCAGGATCTCACTTCTTGTCGGCGAGCGATACCGTCCGCTCGTAGTAGCCGTTGGCCGGGATGAGACAGCGCTTTGAAGGATCGTTGGACATCCCAAAAACCTGTCCAGACAGCCCCGCCTGACTCCCGGTCGGCGGGGCTTTTCCATGCGTTTCAACTCACCATGCGTTCAACTCGCTAGAACGAGTGGCCGTAACCACGCGGCCTGGCTTTCGGCCCCGGCGAACTTTCCGCTGGATTTGCGGCCAATTTGGCGAAGCGCCGGTCTCTTAGCTGCAGGAACTTCTCCTTTGCCATGGGCTCGTCGCGCTCATCATCATCCGCGGCCATTCGGCCATACGTCGCGGCAATTACATAGTCGGCTTTGTTGGTTCGATAGTCTTCTTTTCGCACAGACATCGTTTCCTCCCGATCCGCGGCCTTTTCCCTCCTTTTGGCCTGACGGAGGAATTAACTGCCGGTGCGCCGCGCGAGTCTACCAATTGGGGATTGTATTAAAACGGTACACGCCACGTCCGGGCGGCCCCACGCAGCGGCTCCGATCGCCGAGATCACAAATCACCCCATGCGGGATACTCCTGGTCGATCCCGCTGGGCTCAGAAACCCGCGACCGCGCACAGGCTCTTCATCCTGGATACGGCCAGGTCGGGATCGGCCAGCAGGCCTGCCTGGTCGGCAAGGCGAAAGATATCGGCATAGTGGCGGATGCCACGCGCCGACTGCATGCCGCCGACCATCGTGAAATGGTCTTGATGGCCGTTCAGCCAGGCCATGAAGACGATGCCGGCCTTGTAGTACTCGGTCGGTGCCTCGAAGATCTTTCGCGACAGCGGCACCGTCGGCGCCATCAGCGCGTCATAGCCGGCGCGGTCGCCCTCGGCGAGTTTCGCCAGGGCGGCATTGGCGACCGGTGCGATGGCGTCGAAAATGCCGAGCAGCGCGTGCGAATGACCATGGCCGTCTCCGGCGATCAGTTCGGGGTAATTGAAGTCGTCGCCGGTGAACATCACGACCCCATCCGGCAGCCGGTTGCGCAGCGCGACTTCCTTGCCGGCATCGAGCAGCGAGATTTTTATGCCTTCGACCTTGCCGGCATGACGCTCGATGATGGCGACCACAGTATCGAGCGCTGTCTCGAAATCGCTGCTGCCCCAATAGCCTTTCAAGGCCGGGTCGAACATGTCGCCCAGCCAGTGCAGGATCACCTTGCCGGACGTCTGGCTCAAAAGGCGGTCGTAGACGCGCGCATAATCTTCCGGGCCCTCTGCGACAGCCGCCAGTGCCCGGCTCGCCATCATGATCACCTTGCCGCCTTGGCCTTCGATGAAAGCGAACTGCTCTTCATAGGCGGCGATCACATCGTCTGGTGTCCGGGCCGCCGCCGGCGCCAGATGATCGGTGCCGGCGCCCGAAGCGAGGTCGGCGCCTTCGACGGTCCGCGCCTCGGCGATCGAGCGGCGGATCAATTCCTGCGCATTTGCCCAGTCGAAACCCATCCCGCGCTGCGAGGTGTCCATCGCCTCGGCGATACGGAAGCCGAGCCGCCACAGATGATGGCGGAACACCATCGTCCGCTCCCAGTCGACCGCCGGCCGCGACCACGGATCGGTCATCCCGAGCGGATCGGCAACGACATGCGCCGCCGCATAGGCGATGCGCGAAAACCGCGCGCCGATCATCGGCCGCACCGGCTGGCCGACAAGCGCATAAGGGCTGCTGCGGCCACCCTCACCAGGCAAGGCTATGTCCATCGATCTCTCCCTGTAATCGCGCCTATTAAATGGAACGTTCCAATAAATCAAGAACCTTTAAGATTCGAGATTCGCCTCCCTCGGATTGCTGCAACGCAGCACGATAGCTCTGCAATTACAGGGCCTACGGGGTCGGATTATCGATATTCGGGAATCCAAAAATTCCCGATTGACTCCCGATTGGAGCGGTGATTAGAACGTTCCAATAGATTTGACAGAAAACTGGGGAGGAGGCATCAGGATGGCCAGCCGGGCCAAGGCGACGATCTTCGACATCGCCCGCGAGGCGGGCGTGTCCAAATCGACGGTGTCGCTCGTCCTCCAGGGCAGCGGACTGATCCGCCCTGAGACCGCGGTCAAGGTGCGCAAGGCGATCGAGGACGTCGGCTATGTCTACAACCGCGGCGCCGCCAATCTGCGCAAGGCCCACTCCAACGTCATCGGCATGGTCATCAACGACCTCACCAATCCGTTCTTCGCCGAACTGGCGGTCGGCATGGAGCGCGTCTTCCAGTCCGCCGGCATCGTGCCTTTCATCGCCAATACGGCGGAGAATCCGGTGCGCCAGGAAGAAGTGCTGAAATCGCTGATGGAACAGGGCGTTGCCGGGCTCATCGTTTCGCCGGCGCGCGGCACGACCCCGGGAGCATTCCGGCGGCTGGAAATGGCCGGTGTTCCGATTGCCTTCGCCATGCGCCGGCTGCCTGAGAGCCGCATTCCGGTGATTGCTCCCGACAATCATCGCGGTGCCTATCTCGCCGCCGCCCATCTCATCGGCAAGGGACATCGCCGGTTGGCCTTCTTCGGCGGCTCGTCAGACCTCGTGGTCTATCATGACCGGCTGGGCGGCTTTCGCGAGGCCTGCGAGACGCTCGGGATAGATACGCGTGACATGCTCGTCATCGAAGGTGAGACAAGCCGTCGGGGTGGCATCGCTTGCCTGGAAACCGCGCTTGCAATGGCTGAACCGCCGAGTGCGGCCCTGTGTTTTAACGATGCGGTCGCCTTTGGCGCCATGCTGGCGCTGCGCAAGCGTGGACTTGAGCCGGGACCGGATTTCGCCGTCGTCGGCTTTGACGATGTGACGGAAGCCGAACACTACATGCCTGCGCTGACCAGCGTCGCAGTGGACAGCGCCGGCCTCGGCGAACGCGCCGCCCATGTCATGATCAAGATGATCCAGTCGCGCACCACACGTGCCGAGGATCATATCGGGGCGGTCAATCTCGTGGTCAGGGAAAGCTGCGGTCCAGACCGCCGCGCCAGAAACAGGTGGTCGGGAACGGGAGGCGCCGCATGAGCCTCAAATGGGGACTGATCGGCGCCAGCACGATCGCCAGGCAATTCATGGTCAACGCCATCCGCGTACAGGCCGATGGCAAGATCGCGGCGGTGATGAGTTCCAGCCCGGAGCGGGCCCAAGCCTATGCCGTGGAAAACAACATTGCGCTTGCGGTCTCGACGCTTGACGAGCTGCTCGCCGAGGGTATCGACGCCGTCTACATCTCGACCACCAACGAATTGCACCTGGAACAGGCGCTCGCCGCGATCAAGGCGGGCAAGCACGTGCTGTGCGAAAAGCCGCTGGCACTGACGAGTGCCGATGCGCGCACGATGGTCGCTGCCGCCAGGGCGACCGGGGTCGTGCTCGGCACCAACCACCACTTGCGCAACGCCGGCGCGCATCGTGCCATGCGCGAGGCCGTCGCCGCCGGCCGCATCGGCAGGCCGATCGCGGCGCGTGTCTTCCACGCCGTCTACCTGCCTGAAAACCTGCAGGGTTGGCGCATCGCCAGGCCCGAGGCGGGCGGCGGCGTGGTGCTCGACATCACAGTGCACGACGCCGACACGCTGCGCTTCGTGCTCGGCGACGATCCGGTCGAGGTTTCGGCTTTCACACAGTCCGCCGGCATGGCCGGCAGCGGGCTGGAGGATGGCGCCATGTGCATCTGGCGCTTCAAGTCCGGCCTCATCGCGCAGTCGCATGAAGGTTTCACCACCAGCTATGCCGGCACCGGCTTCGAGGTGCATGGCTCGGAAGGTTCGCTGATTGCCAGCAATGTGATGACGCAGAAGCCGGTCGGCACAGTCATGCTGCGCACGGCAGGCGGCGAGGAGGAGTTGAGCTTCGACCACGAGGATCTCTACGTCAGGTCCGTGCGGCGGTTCCATGCCGCGATCCACGGCGACGGCCAGCCTGCCGCCACCGGCGAGGACGGCATCTGGTCGCTCGCCTCGGCCGAGGCGGCATTGCAATCGGCCAGCTCCGGCAAGGCCATCGAGATCGACCCGAAACTCGGGAGCATGAAGTGAGCAAGGTCGTTTCAGCGGCGCAGGCAGCCGGTCTGATCAAGGATGGCATGACCGTGTCCGTCTCCTCGTCGAGCGGTCTCGGCTGCCCGGACGCCGTGCTCGCCGCCATCGGTGAGCGCTTCGACGCGGAAGGCCACCCGAAAGATATCACCACGCTGCACCCGATCGCCGCGGGCGACATGTATGGCATCAAGGGCATCGACCATCTGGCAAAGCCTGGCCTTTTGAAGCGCACCTTGTGCGGCTCCTATCCATCCGGTCCCTCCTCTTCCGAACCGCCGCGGATCTGGAAGATGATCGGCGACAATTCGGTGGCCGCCTACAACGTGCCGTCCGGCATCCTGTTCGACATGCACCGCGAAGCCGCCGCCAAGCGGCCGGGCGTGCTGACCAAGGTCGGGCTCGACACCTTCGCCGACCCGCGCCATCAGGGCTGTGCCATGAACGCGGCGGCCAGCGAACCGATCGTCTCGGTGCAGCAGTTCGACGGCGAGGAATGGCTGTATTTCCGCTCGATCGTGCCCCACGTCTCGATCATCCGCGCCACCACGGCGGATGAGCGCGGCAACCTCACCTATGAACATGAAGGCGCCTATCTCGGCGGCCTCGAACAGGCACTCGCCGCTCGCAACAATGGCGGTGTCGTCATCGCTCAGGTCAAGCGCGTCGTCGAAAACGGCACGCTCAAGCCGCATGACGTGCGCGTGCCGGGCGTGCTGGTCGATCACATCGTCGTCGCGCCCGACCAGTTGCAGACGACGCTGACCCCGTACGACCCGGCCATATCAGGCGAGATCTTCCGGCCGCTGTCGACCTTCCGCAACGCCGAGATGAACGTCCAGAAGGTGATCGCCCGCCGCGTCGCCATGGAACTGCGCGACGGCATGGCCGTCAACATCGGTTTCGGCATCTCCGCCAACGTTCCGCGCATCCTTCTGGAAGAAGGCCAGCACGGCAAGGTGACCTGGGTGATCGAGCAGGGCGCGGTCGGCGGCGTGCCGCTGCTCGACTTCAAGTTCGGCTGCTCGTCGAATGCCGACGCCTTCATGCCCTCGCCGCACCAGTTCATCTATTTCCAGGCCGGCGGCTTCGACGCTTCGCTGCTCTCCTTCCTGCAGATCGACCGCCATGGCTCGGTCAACGTCTCGAAACTGTCGGCGCGGCCGCATGTCACCGCCGGCGCCGGCGGTTTCGTCGACATCACCGCACGGGCAAAGAAGATTGTTTTCTCGGGTTTCTTCAATGCCGGCGCAAAACTGTCATTGGCCGATGGCGGCATCCGCATCGACCAGGAGGGCAAGGTCAAGAAAATCGTCGGCGAGGTCGAGCACATCTCCTTCTCCGGCAAGCGCGCGGTCGCGCAAGGTCAGGACATCACCTATGTCACCGAGCGCTGCGTGATGAAGCTGACGCCTGACGGGCTGATGGTGACGGAACTGGCGCCGGGCATCGATCTGGAGCGCGATGTGCTGGGGCAGTCCGAGATCGCACTCGGTGTCGCCAACGACCTGAAGGTAACGCCGGCGGCACTCTATCACAACCAGCCGATCGGCCTGTCGCTCAATGGCGGCGCCTCGCTCGGAGGCGCGCATGGCTGAACGCCTCGTCACCTTCGAGCAGGACGGCGCCATCGGCATCGTCACCTTGCGCCGCCCGGAGAAATTCAACGCGCTGGATATTCCGATGCTTCGCGCGCTCGAAACAGCGCTCGACGAAGCGGAGGCGGCCGACAGCGTGCGTGTCGTGCTCATCCGCGGCGAAGGCAAGGGCTTCTGTGCCGGTGGCGATGTCGAGGCCTGGGCCGCCATGAGTGCCGCCGATTTCCAGGTGCAATGGGTGCGCTACGGCCACCGCGTCTTCGACCGGCTGGCGCGGCTGCGGCAACCGACCGTCGCCGTGCTGTCGGGCCACGCGCTGGGCGGCGGGCTGGAACTGGCGGCAGCCTGCGATTTCCGGGTCGCGGAAACACAGGTGAAATTGGGCTTCCCCGAAACCTCCATCGGCGTCGTGCCTGGCTGGTCCGGTACGCAGCGCGCCGTGCGCCGTTTCGGCGCTCAGACGGTGCGTCGCATGGCGTTGGGTGGCGAGGTTCTCCTTGCTCCTGAAGCGCTGGCCCTGGGCGCGGTCGATCGAGTGGTCGAAACCGGCAAGGCACTCGCCGAGGCCAAGGCCTGGGCCGAGAAGATCGCCGAGCGCGGTCCGCTGGCGACGGAAGCGGCCAAGCTGATGATCGCGGTTGCCGAAGGTGAGGAAAGTGCCGCCGCGACCGAAGCGCTGGCCAGCGGCTTCATTGCGCTGACCGGCGACCTCAAAGCCGGCGTCGGCGCCTTCAAGGCCAGGCAGAAACCGGCATTTTCAAGATCCTGAGGAATCACGACCCAAGATGAACGCGCCTCTCAACATCGCCATGCCCGCCGAGGCTTCCGCAGCGCCGAAGACCTATCGGCTGCTGATCGATGGCAAACATGTCGATGCCCGCGACGGCAGGACGCTGGAGCGCAACAGCCCCGGCCACGGCTTCACGGTCTCGCGTTACGCGCAGGCCGGCGAGGCCGAGGTGGAAGCGGCGATGCAAGCCGCGCACAGGGCGTTCGAGACCGGTCCCTGGCCGCGCATGAAGGCGGCCGAACGCGCCGCGCTCCTGCACAAGGCGGCCGACCTGATCGAAGCTCGGCTTGAAGACATTGCCCGTCTCGATGCGCTGGAATCCGGCAAGCCGATCGCCCAGGCCCGCGGCGAGATCGGCGGCGCCGTCGACATCTGGCGCTATGCCGCTTCGCTCGCCCGCACGCTGCATGGCGAGAGCTACGCCAATCTCGGCGACGCCATGCTGGGCGTCGTGCTGCGCGAACCGATCGGCGTCGTCTCGATCATCACGCCGTGGAATTTCCCGTTCCTGATCGTCAGCCAGAAACTGCCCTTCGCGCTCGCCGCCGGCTGCACGGCGGTGGTCAAGCCGAGCGAAATGACCTCGGCCTCGACCTTCGTGCTCGGCGACATCCTGATCGAGGCCGGCCTGCCTGCCGGCGTCGTCAACATCCTGGCCGGCCTGGGCAGCGATGTCGGCGCACCGATGGTCAGCCACCCCTTGGTCGAGATGGTGTCCTTCACCGGCTCCACCCGCGTCGGCAAGATGACCATGGCTTCCGCCGCGCAGTCGCTGAAGAAGGTCTCGATGGAGCTCGGCGGCAAGAACGGCCAGATCGTCTTCCCCGATGCCGACCTCGAAGCCGCGGCCGACGCGGCGGTGTTCGGCGGCTTCTTCAATGCCGGCGAATGCTGCAATGCCGGCAGCCGGCTGATCGTGCACGAGGCGATCGCCGACGATTTTCTGGCCGCCGTGAGGACACTAACGGCCAAGGTGACAGTCGGCGATCCGCTCGACGACAGGACCAAGGTCGGCGCGATGATCTCGTCGGACCACATGGCCAAGGTGACCGGTTACGTGACGGCAGCGGCAAGCGACGGCAGCAGCATCTACAGCGGCGGCAAGCAATTGGCCTCCAATGCCGGCCAATATCTCGACCCGACCATCATCCGCGGCGTCACCGATGACATGGCCATCGCGCGTGAGGAAGTGTTCGGCCCGGTGCTCTCCGTGCTGACTTTTGAATCGATTGAAAAGGCGTTGCACATCGCCAACAACACGCCCTATGGTTTGTCGGCGGGCGTGTGGAGCGCCAGCATCGACACATGCATGTCGGTAGCGCGTGGGGTGCGTTCGGGGACGGTTTGGGTGAACACATTCATGGAAGGTTATCCCGAGCTGCCTTTCGGGGGCTACAAGCAGTCCGGTCTCGGACGCGAACTCGGCAAGCGCGCCGTCGAGGATTATACCGAGGAAAAGACAATCCAGTTTCATCGCGGCCAGCGCACCGGATGGTGGGTCGGCTGAGTTGGGAAGAACCCGGTGGGCTTCCACCGGTCGTGTAATGCAACAAGGGAGGAAGTACATGTTGCGCAAACTGCTTATCGGAACGGCTCTCGCATCGGGGCTCGCTTTCGCAGCCCATGCCGAGGACGTCAAGGAAGTGCAGATGCTGCATTGGTGGACGTCGGGCGGCGAAGCGGCTGCCCTCAACGTCCTCAAGGGCGATCTGGCCAAGGAAGGCTATGCCTGGAAGGACGTGCCGGTGGCCGGTGGCGGCGGCGACGCTGCGATGACCGCGCTGAAGGCGATGGTCGCGGCCGGCAATTACCCGACCGCCTCGCAGATGCTCGGCTACACCGTGCTCGACTATGCCGCTGCCGGCGTCATGGGCGACCTGACCGAGACGGCGAAGAAGGAAGGCTGGGACAAGTCGGTTCCGGCGGCCCTGCAGAAGTTCTCGGTCTATGACGGCAAGTGGGTCGCGGCTCCGGTCAACGTCCACTCGGTCAACTGGCTGTGGATCAACAAGGCCGTCATGGACAAGATCGGCGGCGCCGAGCCGAAGACTTTCGACGACTTCGTTGCGCTGCTCGACAAAGCCAAGGCGGCAGGCGTGATCCCGCTCGCTCTCGGCGGCCAGAACTGGCAGGAGGCCACCATGTTCGACTCGGTCGTGCTGTCGACCGGCGGACCTGAGTTCTACAAGAAGGCTTTCAACGACCTCGACGACGCGTCGCTCAAGTCCGACACGATGAAGAAGTCGTTCGACAACCTCGCCAAGCTCGTCACCTATGTCGACCCGAATTTCTCGGGCCGCGACTGGAACCTTGCCACCGCCATGGTCATCAAGGGCGATGCCCTGGTGCAGGTCATGGGCGACTGGGCCAAAGGCGAGTTCCACGCCGCCAAGAAGACCCCGGGCACGGACTTCCTGTGCTATCGCTTCCCGGGCACCGACGGCTCGGTGATCTACAACTCCGACATGTTCGGCATGTTCAACGTTCCGGACGACCGCAAGGCCGCCCAGGTCGCACTGGCCACCGCCACCCTGTCGAAGAGCTTCCAGTCGGCCTTCAACGTCGTCAAGGGTTCCGTTCCGGCCCGTACCGACGTTCCGGACACCGACTTCGACGCTTGCGGCAAGAAGGGCATCGCCGACCTGAAGGCCGCCAATGAAGGTGGCACGCTGTTCGGTTCGCTGGCCCAGGGCTACGGCGCGCCTCCGGCAGTCGCCAATGCCTACAAGGACGTCGTCTCCAAGTTCGTGCATGGTCAGATCAAGACCTCGGACGAAGCCGTGACCGAGCTGGTCAAGGCGATCGACGACGCCAAGTAGGCGCTACGCCAGAAAACACCTTCCCCGCTTCGGCGGGGAAGGTTTTATCCCAACGATTGGCCGGCTCAACAGCATGCCGACCGAAGACCCGTATGCACGGGCCGCTTGCCGCCTGACGGCAGAGCACGGACGACCCAAAACGGGAGGAGCTCATGAGCACGGTAGCGACAAGCCAAATCAAGCTGACGCCGGAGCACACCAGGCCACGCGCCTCGGTGCGCTCGCGCCTGCAGGACGCCTTGCCGAAGATCGTGCTGGCGCCGAGCTTCGCCATCACCATCGTCTTCGTCTACGGCTTCATCCTGTGGACGATCTATCTGTCCTTCACCAACTCCAAGACCTTCCCGTCCTATGTCATCACCGGCTCGCGCGCCTATCAGCGGCTGTGGGGCTGGACCTTCGACACCGACCCGCCTTCGAGCTGGTACACGTCGATCACCAATATGGGCATTTTCGGCTTTCTCTATATCCTGATCTGCCTGGCGCTCGGCCTGTTCCTGGCCATCCTGCTCGACCAGAAGATCCGCGGCGAAGGCGTGCTGCGTCCCATCTACCTCTATCCCATGGCGCTCTCCTTCATCGTCACCGGTGTCGCCTGGAAATGGTTCCTCGATCCGGGTCTTGGCCTCGAGCAGACGTTGCACCAGTGGGGCTGGACGAGCTTCCATTTCGACTGGATCAAGAACAAGGATTTCGTCATCTACACGGTGGTCATTGCCGGCGTCTGGCAGGCTTCCGGCTTCATCATGGCGATGTTCCTGGCCGGCCTGCGCGGCATCGATGGCGAAATCATGAAGGCGGCGCAGATCGACGGCGCCACCACCTTCCAGCTCTATCGCCGCATCGTCATTCCGCTGCTGCGGCCGATCTTCCTGTCGGCCTTCATCGTGCTCGCCCACCTTGCCATCAAGTCCTATGACCTTGTCGTGGCGCTGACCTCCGGTGGACCCGGCGGCTCGGCCTGGCTGCCATCCAACTTCATGTACGAGTACACTTTCAAGCGTAACGAGATGGCTGTCGGCTCGGCAAGTGCGGTGATCATGCTGATGACCATCGTCGCCATCATCGTGCCCTATCTCTATTCCGAATTGCGGGAGAAGCCGCGATGAGCGCTGTCACCACTCCCGCCCGCCAAGCCTCCGGCGGCGTCAATGTCAAACTCGTCAACCGCATCGTCATCTATGGGCTGCTGGCGCTGTTCGCGCTGTTCTACCTGATGCCGCTGTTCGTCATGCTGGTCACCTCGTTCAAGACCATGGACGAGATCCAGAACGGCAACATGCTGGCGCTGCCCAAGGCGCCGACCTTCGATCCATGGCTGAAGGCCTGGGGCGAGACCTGCGTCGGCCTCACCTGTGCCGGCATCAAGGGCTATTTCTGGAACTCCATCAAGATGGTGGTTCCGGCCGTCATCATTTCGACGATGCTCGGAGCGCTGAACGGCTACGTGCTGACCAAATGGCGTTTCCGTGGCGCCACGCTGGTGTTCGGGCTGATGCTATTCGCCTGCTTCATCCCGTTCCAGTCGGTGCTGTTGCCGATGGCCACGATCCTCGGCAGCCTCGGCCGCTTCGGCGTGACGCTGCAGAATTCGATCGGAACCAGCTTCGGGCTCGGCAATCCGACCGTAAACCTGGTCTTCGTCCACGTCGTCTACGGCCTCGGCTTCACCACCTTGTTCTTCCGCAACTATTACGAGGCGTTCCCGACGGAATTGGTGAAAGCCGCCCAGGTCGATGGTGCGTCCTTCTTCCAGATCTTCCGCCGCATAATGCTGCCGAACTCGATGCCGATCTTCGTCGTCACCGTGATCTACCAGTTCACCAACATCTGGAACGACTTCCTGTTCGCCTCCGCCTATGCCGGCACCGGCGACTCGATGCCGATGACGGTGGCGCTCAACAACGTCGTCAACACCTCGACCGGCGTCGTCGAATACAACGTCAACATGGCGGCGGCGATGATCGCCGCACTCCCAACCCTTCTCGTCTATGTGCTCGCCGGCCGCTATTTCGTGCGCGGTCTCATGGCCGGCGCCGTCAAAGGATGATCCGATGGCTTTTCTGGAAATTGATGGTCTGAGGAAGCGCTTCGGCCAGGTCGAGATACTCAAGGGCATTGACCTCGATCTGGAAAAGGGTGGCTTCCTGGTGCTGGTGGGTCCCTCCGGCTGCGGCAAGTCCACGCTTCTCAACACCATCGCCGGGCTGGAGACGATCACCTCGGGTGAAATCCGCGTCGACGGCCGCGCCATCAACGATCTCCACCCTTCGAAGCGCGACATCGCCATGGTGTTCCAGAGCTACGCGCTCTATCCGAACATGACGGTGGCCGGCAACATCTCCTTTGGCATGGAGATGCGCGGCGTGCCGGCGGCGGAGCGCCAGAAGGCGATCGACAAGGTGGCCAAGGTTTTGCAGATCGGCCACCTGCTGCAGCGCAAGCCGAGCCAGCTTTCAGGCGGCCAGCGCCAGCGCGTCGCCATGGGGCGGGCGCTGGTGCGCGACCCCAAGCTGTTCCTGTTCGACGAGCCTTTGTCCAACCTCGACGCCAAGCTGCGCGTCGACATGCGCATCGAGATCAAGCGCCTGCATGCCACCACCGGCACCACAATCGTCTACGTCACCCACGATCAGATCGAGGCGATGACGCTGGCGACCAAGATCGCCGTCATGCGCGACGGCGAGGTGCAGCAGTTCGGCACGCCGGCCGAGATCTACAACAACCCCAGCAATTTGTTCGTTGCCGACTTCATGGGCTCGCCGGCGATGAACCTGATCCCGGCGACCATCGCCACCTCAGGCAATGCACTGTCCGTTGTGCTGCAGCGCGAGGCGCGCGAGCCCATCACCTTGCCGATGGCCAATGCCCCGGCGGGCCTGTCGGCTTTCCAGGGCAAGCCGATCATCTTCGGCGTCCGCCCGGAGGCACTGACCGATCCGGAAGGTGCGGAACGAAACGCCTCGAACATCGCCACCGCTGACCTGCACATCGAAGTGGTCGAGCCGGCTGGTTCCGACACTTTCGCCGTCACCAATCTCGGCGGCAAGGGCGTGGTGGCGCGGCTGCGTGCCGACGCCAACATCCAGCCGGGCACCAGCACGCCGCTCGCCTTCAATCTGACCAAGGCGGTATTCTTCGATCCGGCGACCGAAAACCGCATCCTCTGAGCGAAATGACAAATCCCGATATCGTCATCATCGGCTCCGGCATTGGCGGCTCGACAATTGCTTCCGGCCTGGCCGGCAGCGGCGCCTCGATCCTGATGCTGGAGCGCGGCGACCCCTTGCCGGCAACGCCGCATGCGCGCGATACGCGTTCCATCTTCGTCGACGGCCACTACCGGCCGAAGGAGATGTGGCGCGAGGCCGGTGGAGCGGCCTTCAACCCCGGTAATTACTATTATGTCGGCGGCAATTCGAAATTTTACGGCGCGGTGCTGATCCGCTATCGCAAGGAAGATTTTGCCGCCATGGAACATTTCGGCGGCGTCTCGCCGGCCTGGCCTTTTTCCTATGACGAATTCGAGCCCTGGTATTCCAAGGCCGAGCAGCTGTTTCGCGTCCGCGGCGCACTGGGCGAGGATCCGACCGAGCCGTTCCACTCGGTCCCCTATGCCTATAAGCCGGTGCCCGACGAGGCGCCGATCGCGCGCGCCCGCGCCGAGCTCAAGGGACTGGGCCTGCATCCCGCCTCGCTGCCGCTCGGCGTCGATATCAACACTTGGTTGAAGGAAGGCAAGACCGGCTGGGACGCGTTTCCCAACACCGGCCAGGGCAAGGTCGACGCGCAGACCGGACCGCTGACGGCGGCACTGACGGACACCAATATCCGGCTCGAAACTGGCTGCTATGTCGAATACCTGGAGACCTCGGCCGACGGCAAAACGATTGCTGCCATCCACTATCGGCAGAATGGCGAGCTGAAAAAGGTCGCGCCGAAGCTGGTGATCCTGTCCGCCGGCGCGGTCAATTCCGCCGTTATCCTGCTGCGCTCGCCGTCTTCCGATGGCAAAGGCCTCGCCAACAGCTCCGACCAGGTCGGCCGCAATTTCATGAACCACAATTCGAGCGCCATGCTGGCGATCGATCCGCGCCGCCGCAACGATGCCGTCTACCAGAAGACGCTGATGCTGAACGATTACTACCTGTCCGACGGCAAGGGCGGCAAACCTCTGGGCAATGTCCAGCTGCTCGGCAAGATCGACGGCAATATGCTGAAGGCCAACGTGAAGTCGATGCCGAAATTCGCGCTCGACTTCATGGCCGGCCACGCCGTCGACTGGTACCTGATGTGCGAGGACCTGCCCGATCCGGAAAGCCGCATCATGGTCGACGGCAAGGACATCGTCATGCAGTGGCGGCGCTCCAACATGCAGTCGCTCGATGGGCTGACCAAGGTGATGCGCGAAAACTTCCGCGCCTGCGGTTACCCCATCGTGCTGTCGCGCCCCTTCGACAAGCGCACCCCCTCGCATCAGTGCGGCACGGTCAAGATGGGCGACGACCCGGCGACCGCGCCGCTCGATCCGTTCTGCCGGTCCTTCGACCACCATAACCTGTTCGTCGTCGACGGCAGTTTTTTGCCGAACTCGGCCGCTGTGAACCCCGCGCTGTCGATCGCAGCTCAGGCGCTGCGTGTCGCCGACCATATCCGCAAGGCTAGCCTCCAATGACCCGCCCGTCGGCCCTTGTTACGGGCGGCGCGCGCGGCATTGGGCTTGCCTGTGCGGAGGCACTGGCCGATGCCGGCTTCGACATCCTCGTTGCCGATCTGGCCGAGAAAGCCGCAGACGGGCTGGCCGGGAACATCACCGCACGCGGCGCGAAATTCGCCTACACCCAATGCGACATCGCAGACCTCGACACCCACACAGCACTTGTCGATGCCGCGCTACGCGCCTTCGGCCGCATCGACTGCCTCGTCAACAATGCCGGCGTCGGCGCCGTCGTTCGCGGCGATTTGCTGGAGCTAAAACCGGAGAATTTCGACCGCACGCTCGGCATCAACCTGCGCGGCACCGTGTTCCTCAGCCAGGCCGTCGCCAAGGCGATGCTGGCCGCACCAGGCGACGGCCCAAAATCGATCATCACCATCACCTCGGTCAGCGCCGAAATGGCGTCGCCCGAACGCCCGGACTACTGCATCTCCAAGGCCGGGCTTTCGATGTGGGTGAAGAACCTTGCGCTCAGGCTCGCTCCGGAAAACATCGGCGTGTTCGAGGTGAGGCCGGGCATCATCCGCACCGACATGACTGCAGGCGTGACCGCCAAATACGACGCCCTGATCGACGGTGGACTGGTGCCGGCAAAGCGCTGGGGCGAAGCATCAGACATCGGCGCCGTGGTGGCGACGCTTGCCGCCGGCAAGCTCGGCTTTTCGACCGGCTCGATCATCAATGTCGACGGCGCCCTCTCCGTGCCGCGGCTGTAAGTGGACAGTGTCATGACCGACTACATCATCGTGGGCGCCGGCCCGGCCGGCTGCGTTCTGGCCAACCGGCTGAGCGAGGACCCGGCCAATTCCGTGCTGCTGCTGGAGGCCGGTGGCAAGGACTGGCATCCCTATATCCATATGCCGGCGGGCTTCGCCAAGATGACCAAGGGCATCGCGTCCTGGGGCTGGTCGACCGTGCCGCAAAAACACATGAAGGACCGCGTCTTCTGGTACACGCAGGCCAAGGTGATCGGCGGCGGTTCCTCCATCAACGCCCAGATCTACACGCGTGGCAATGCCCGCGACTATGACGCCTGGGAGAAGGAAGGGGGTCTTGCCGGCTGGGGCTATCGCGACGTGCTGCCCTACTTCAAGCGGGCCGAGAACAACCAGCGCTTTGCCAACGACTTCCACGGCGACCAGGGCCCACTCGGCGTGTCGAACCCGATCTCGCCGCTGCCGATCTGCGAGGCCTATTTCCGCGCTGGCCAGGAGATGGGCATTCCCTTCAACCCGGATTTCAATGGCGCTGCCCAGGAAGGCGTCGGCTACTATCAGCTCACCCAGAAGGATGCCCGGCGTTCCTCCGCTTCGGTGGCCTATCTCAAGCCGATCCGCGCCCGCAAGAACCTGACCGTCAGGACCGATGTTCTGGTGACCCGCATCGTCGTCGAGAACAGTCGCGCCATCGGCGTCGAGATCGTCGACAGGCCAGGCGGCGAGAAGAAAATCTTGCGCGCCGAGCGCGAGGTGATCGTCTCGTCCGGCGCCATCGGGTCGCCGAAGCTGCTGATGCAATCGGGCATCGGCCCAGCGGACCATCTCAAGTCGGTCGGCATCACGCCGGTGCACGACCTGCCCGGCGTCGGCTCCAACATGCAGGATCATCTCGATCTGTTCGTCATCGCCGAGTGCACCGGCGACCACACCTACGACAATTACGCCAAGCTGCACCGCACCGCCTGGGCCGGCCTGCAATATCTGCTTTTGAAAAAGGGGCCGGTCGCCTCCAGCCTGTTCGAGACCGGCGGTTTCTGGTACGCAGACCCGACCGCCGGCTCGCCCGACATCCAGTTCCATCTCGGCCTGGGCTCAGGCATCGAGGCCGGCGTCGAGAAGCTGAACAATCCCGGCGTCACCTTGAACTCGGCCTTCCTGCGGCCACGCTCGCGCGGCACCGTTCGCCTGAAGAGCGCCGACCCGGCCGACCATCCGCTGATCGATCCTAACTACTGGTCCGATCCCTACGACCGAGCAATGTCGATCAAGGGACTGCGGCTGGCGCGCGAGATCATGCGGCAGAAGGCGCTTGCCCCCTACGTGCTGCGCGAGGTGCTGCCCGGCCCTTCGCTCGCCAGCGACGACGAGCTGTTCGACTACGCCTGCCGCAGCTCCAAGACCGATCACCACCCGGTCGGCACCTGTCGCATGGGCCATGATGAGATGGCGGTGGTGACGCCGGATCTCAAACTGCGCGGCATCGAGGGATTGCGTGTCTGCGATGCTTCGGTGATGCCGCGCGTGCCCTCCTCCAACACCAACGCACCGACCATCATGGTCGGCGAGAAGGGTGCCGACCTGATACTCGGCCGCGAGCCCTTGCCGCCGGCTGTGTTTTCCGGCAACCGGGCTGCTTAGGAGCAAAAGATGATCAGGCACTGTGTCTTCGTCAAATTCCGCAATGATGTCGGTATCGGTGAACACAAGGCGATCCATGCCGACCTCGAGGCGTTGCGCCAGGTGATCGACGGCATGGACACCGTCCATTTCAGTGCCAATGTCAGCCCGGAGCCGTTCGCGCGCGGCTTCAGCCATGGCCTCACCATCGATTTCCGCGATGCCGCCGCGCGCGACGCCTATCTGGTGCATGAAGCGCATCAGCGGGCCGGGGCCCGGCTGGTCGCCGCACTGGAAGGCGGCACCGACGGGTTGATGGTCTTCGACCTCGAGCTTACGAAAAAGTGACCGCTTAGCCTTTCGAAAGCCGGCTGAATGCTGTTCTCTTTTGCCAATCGGGCGACATATCGTTCCTTTGGGGGATACAAAGGAGGACGCCTTGAACCTCACTGCCGAGCAGAAGAAAACCGTCCTGGCCTCGTTCCTGGGGTGGACGCTGGATGCTTTTGATTTCTTCCTGCTGACATTCCTGCTCACCGATATTGCGAGTGAATTCCAGACAGACGTCCCGGCGGTCTCAAAGGCACTGTTCCTGACCTTGGCGATGCGCTTCATCGGCGCGTTCTTCTTTGGCATGCTCGCCGACAAATACGGGCGCAAGCCCATCCTCATGCTCAACATCGTCAGTTACTCGGTGATCGGCGCGCTCGCCGCCTTCTCGCCCAGTCTCGGCATCTTCCTGGCGCTGCGTGCGCTGTTCGGCATCGCCATGGGCGGCGAATGGGGGCTCGGCAGTTCGCTCGCCATGGAATCCGTCCCGCCGAGTGCACGCGGCTTCGTCTCGGGCATCCTGCAATGCGGCTATCCAGCCGGCTACCTGCTGGCGGCCGTGGTCTATGGTCTGCTCTATCAGCAGACGATCGCCGGTTACACGATCGGCTGGCGTGCCATGTTCCTGCTCTCCTTCATCCCGGCGCTGATCGTGCTCTTCATCCGCTCGCATGTGCCGGAATCGCCGGCCTTCGTCGAGGCGCAGAAGACCGCCAGGCCCGGCATGCTGGAAACGGTGCGCAAGCACTGGGGTATTGCGCTCTATGCCGTCGTGCTGATGATGTTCTTCAATTTCTTCAGTCATGGCACGCAGGATCTCTATCCGACCTTCCTGAAGAAGCAGCATGGCTTCGATCCGCATACGGTGAGTTGGATCACCATCGTCGCCAACATCGGCGCCATCGTCGGCGGCCTGGCGTTCGGCGCGCTGTCCGAGAAGATCGGCCGCGTCAACGCCATCACGCTCGCCTGCCTGATAGCGCTGCCGTCGATTCCGCTATGGGCCTACAGCTCGACACCGTTCATGCTCGCCGTCGGCGCCTTCGTCATGCAGGTCGCCGTCCAGGGCGCATGGGGCGTCATCCCGGTGCATTTGAACGAGCTGTCGCCCGGCGCTGTGCGCGCGACCTTGCCCGGTTTCATCTACCAGGCCGGCAATCTGGCGGCGTCCTATGGCGGCCCGTATCAGGCCGGCATCGCCGAAGCGCCTGGAGGCAGCTATGGCTACGCACTGGCGCTGTTTGCCGGCGTGGTCGCCATCTGCATCATCGTCGTCATCCGCTTCAGTCCCGAACGGCGCGGCCAGGTCATGACGGTGCTGGACCACGAGGTCAGCCGAGTCTGAGCGCCACCACACCGGCGACAATGCTGAGCGCGGCCGCGCCGCGCCAGCCCGTCATCTTCTCGCCGAGCGCGAAGACCGAGATCATCATGGCAAACAGGATCGAGGTCTCGCGCAGCGAGGCCACCGAGGCGATCGGCGCCTTGGTCATCGCCCACATCACGATCCAGTAGGCAGCGCCGCTGAGCACGCCTGTGAACAGTCCGGTCTTCCAGTCGCGCGCCAGAACAGGAAGCGCCTTGGGACCCCGGAAGATCAGGCACAGCACCAGGGCGCCAAAAGCATCGCAAATGAACAGCCAGGCGGCATAGCTCTGCGCGGTGGCCGCCAGCCGCGCGCCGCTGCCGTCCGACAGCGTGTAGCTGGCGATGAAGATCGATGTGCCGAGCGCAAAACCGACCGCGCGCAGGTTCAGCTTCTCCAGATGCGCGCCGCCGCGAAACGACATCACCAGCGTGCCGGCCGACAACAGGAAGATGCCCAGAATGGCAAGCGGCGCCGGCACTTCGGCAACGACGAACATGCCGCCGAGGGCTGCCAGCAAAGGTGCCGTGCCGCGCGCCAGCGGATAGGTCTGGGCGAAATCGCCGGCCTGGTAGGCGCCGATCAGGAAGGTGCGGTAGCCCATGTGGAAGAGGACCGAGGCGATGATGTAGGGCCACACCTGCGCCTTCGGCACCTCGACGAAGGGCAATACCACCAGGCCCGCGACACCCATGCCCAGCGTCATCAGCGTGATCGACAGGAAACGGTCGAGATGGACCTTGACCAGCGCGTTCCAGATCGCGTGCATGGCGGCGGCGGCAAGCACCACGAAGAAGACGAACAGGGTCATGCACAGCTCATGTGGCGATGCCCGGCGTCTCCAGATCGATGTCGATCCGCAGCGGAAAATGGTCCGACGCAATCTCGCCGATGTCGGCGCCAACCGAGCGCACGCGGCCCGCGAACATGCCGCCGACAAAGCAATGGTCGAGCCGGCGGTTCGTCAGTTTGCCGTCGATGGTCTTCACATGAGTGTGGAAATCCCGGGTGTGGAAATCCAGGACCGGCTCGCTGGCGACAGCGGCTGCGTCAACGAAGCCGTCCAGATAGGCGGCACCGCGATGATAGGGCGTGCTGCCGACGATGCGGCGGTATTCCGCGCTGCCCGGCTCCATGTTGAAATCGCCCATCCAGATCGCCGCCAGCGGATTTTCCGGCTCGGCCTCGCCGCTGGTCCAGTTGCGCGACGGCTCGTCGTCGGCGCCGCTCCACGGGCCACCCTCGGAAGGCGCCCGGCGGTGTTGGGCGAGCAGATAGTCGATCTGCTCCAGCCGCTCCTCCGCCGCGATGTGGGCGAGGTGCAGCGACAGCACCCGCAGCGGCCCGGCCGGTGTGCGGATCATGCATTCGAGTGCGGCGTTGCGGGTGTTGAGCGGCCGCAGCGTACGCCGCATCGGCAGCGCGTGAAGCCGCGACCAGGCGATCGGCAGCTTCGACAGCACCATAGTGCCGAACTGCCGGCGCCGATTGACCAGGCGGCCGTCGCGCCGCTCGCTGGCGTCCATGTCCAAGGCCGGTCCATAGACCCAATGATAATCCGGCAGCAGGCGTGAAAGCAGTTCGGGCTGGTCGTCGAAATTGCTGCGCTGCCAGTGCCGCTCCACCTCTTGCAGCGCAATGATGTCGGCGCCGGCAACGATCCGCGCCGCGCGCGAAAGATCGTAGCGGCCGTCGCTGCCGAACCCGTACTGGATGTTGTAGCTGACCAGCTTCATTGCTTATCCGGCTCAATTTCGACGTTGGCAGTAGCGGTTCGGCGAATTGGTTGCAATGTGCAGCGAAATGGCATCGGCTTGGGCCAGAAGCCTCCCTGCCGGCCCGGCTGCCTAGTCGGCCTAGTCGGTCGTCAGGGGTTGGAACCGGCCAGCCGGCGACGCCGCCAGTTCCGACCAGTCGATCTCTTCCTCCAGCCGGTGATAGGCTTCATCGCCGATCGTGCCGTTGCTGCGCAATTCCTCGAGCGTGTCGCGCTGGCGGTTGATGGCATAGAGGCGCAACCGGTCATATTCGGTTGCGGCTTGCGCGTCGTCCGGGTTTTCAGCGATCACACGCTGAGCCTCATACTGCTCGCGCACGACGGCGGCCGCCGCCGACGTCTTGCGGCTCAACACGTCGAGCGCGGCCTGCATGACGGCGACGCGTGCCTGAGCCACTTCGCGATCTATTGTCGTATCCCGTTCGAAGTCGAGTATCCGCAGCAGGGGCTTCAGCGTCATGCCTTGCAGCACGAGCGTGCCCAGAACCACCGCGAAGGCCGCAAGCACGATCGGATCACGACCGGGAAAATTGGCTGGCAGTGCAATGGCCACCACCAGCGTCACCAACCCTCGCATGCCGCACCAGCCGACGAGAATGGCGCCGCCGAACGTCGGCAACTCCCGCCTTGCCTCTTTGCCACCGAAGCGGGCAATCCATCGGATGATCGCGACGTAACTCGCCACCCAGACAAGACGTGCGACGATAACGACGACCAGCACCGTTGCGGCGAAAAGGAAGGCTTCGCCTTGCCCGTCTCCGGCCAGCCGGCCGACGATCGAACGCGCCTGCAGGCCCATCAGCACGAAGGCCAGCACGTTGAGCACGAACACTGCCGATTCCCATACCGAATAGGTGCTGACGCGGCGTCTCGCCGACATGCGGCGCGGCGCTGTGCGCGCAATCGTCATGGCATAGACGACGATGGTGATGATGGCGGACAGGCCCAGCCTGTCAGCCAGTATCCAGACCCCGAAAGTCCCGGCGAATTGCACCACCGTGCTGCTTGCCGCGTCCTCGATACGGGTGAGCGTCAAGAGTGAGATGCGGCCAAACAGGTAACCCGCGATCAGGCTGCCGATCGTCCCCAGCAGGATCGTCGGAACGGCGTTGCTCAGCATGATCGAGCCGAGCGCGGCCGAAACCGCCAACCGGTAGATCAGCAGCGCGGTGGCGTCGTTGAGCAGGCTCTCGCCTTGCAGGATGGCGGTGATGCGATGCGGTACCTTGAACTGGCTGAGCACAGCGCTTGCCGCCACCGCATCCGGTGGCGCCACGATGGCGCCGAGCGCGATGGCCGCCGCGATCGGCAGGCCGGCCATCTTCCAGCCGACGAAGGCCACGACGGCAGTGGTGAAGACAACGGCGCCCAGCGCCAGCAGCGCCAGCGACAGCCGGTAGCGCTTGAGGTCGCGCAGCGACGTGTCATAGGCGGCATCGAGAAGCACCGGCGCGATGAACAGGGCAAGCGCCAGTTCCGGATCGATCTCGATCGTTGGCGCACCGGGTACGAAAGCGATCGCAACCCCGGCCAGCGCCAGCAGCGACGGATAGGGAATCTCCAGCCGTCGCGACAGCGCCGTCAGCGCAACGGCGGTCAAAAGCAGGACAAGCGTCAGTTCGAAGAGAGCCATGGCTCATCGTAGCGACGGAACAAGCCGATTGGCAGTGCCAAAGTCATTACAGTAGGCAGTTACGTGCCGTGTGGTGGCGCGGCGGTTAGTGCAGCACCAGCATGTCGCCCGACGAGAACGAAATCTCGGCCTTCTCGCCGACGGCGGGCGGCGGCGTCGCCGGGCTGTTGAACGTGTCGAGCGACACCGTGTTGCCGCCGATGCCGACGCGAACCCGGATCACCGAGCCGAGGAAGTGGACTTCGGAAATCTCGCCGGACAGGCTGGAATCGCGGCCAGGCTGACGGCCGAGCGAGATCGCTTCCGGCCGCAGCGCCAGCGACAGCGTGTCGCCGGACTTCGAACCATTGAGCTTGCCCTTGAGCGAGACTTCCTGGGTGTTGACCTGCACCTTGCCGGCCGCGGCATCGGTGACCTTGCCTTCGAGCACGTTGAGCGTGCCGACGAAATTGGCAACGAACTTGGTCGCCGGCCGGTTGTAGATCTCGAACGGCGTGCCGACCTGCTCGGCCTTGCCGCCATACATGACCGCGATGCGGTCGGAGATCGACAGCGCCTCTTCCTGGTCATGGGTGACGAAAATGGTGGTGATGCCGAGCTTCTTCTGGATCGAGCGGATCTCCTCGCGCAGCGACACGCGCACCTTGGCGTCGAGCGCCGAGAGCGGCTCGTCGAGCAGCAGAAGCTTCGGCTTCGGCGCGATGGCGCGCGCCAGCGCGATGCGCTGCTGTTGGCCACCGGAGAGCTGGTAGGGATAACGATCGGCCATCTGCGGCAGTTTGATCATGTCGAGCATCTCGGCGACACGCCTGTCGGCATCGGCCTTCGACATGCCGGCGACCTTCAGCCCGAAAGCGATGTTCTGTGCCACGGTCAGGTTGGGAAACAGCGCGTAGGCCTGGAACACCATGCCGACATTGCGCTGGTTGGGCTTCAGCCTCGTAATGTCCCTGCCTGCGACGACGATCTTGCCGGCCGACGGCTCCTCGAAGCCGGCGACCATGCGCAGCACGGTGGTCTTGCCGCAACCGGACGGCCCGAGGAAGGAAACGAATTCACCGGGCTCGACGTCGAGACTGAAATCCTGGACCACGGTGTTGGAACCGTAGGACTTTCGCACATGCTGGATGGACAGGAATGGCTCGGCCATGGCTTTTTCTCTCAGGTCAGTGCTTTTCGTTCAGTTCGGGCGGTTCGCCGATTTCGGCGCGAAGCGGGACAGGATCTGGATCAGCGACATGCAGCCCCAGGTAATGGCGAAGGCGATGATGGCAAGGGCCGCCGGTTCATAGGCGCGGTTGGCGCCGATGTTCTGCAAATACGGGCCGAAGGCCGGGCGATTGAGCAGGCTGGCCATGGTGAACTCGCCGATGACGATGGCAAAGGTCAGGAAGGCGCCCGACAGCACGGCGATCAGCACATTGGGCAGGATGACGCGGCCGATGATCGTTCCCCAGCCGGCGCCCAGGATCTGTGCCGCTTCCGTCAAGGTGCGCACGTCGATGGTGCGCAGCCCGGTATCGACCGCGCGATACATGTAAGGCAGCGCCAGCGTCGCATAACCGATCACCAGCAAGGCATTGGCGCCCATGTTGCTGCCCAGGAACGGAAGCGGCGAATTGGAGCCGTACATCCTGATATAGCCGAAGACGATGACGATGGCCGGAATGACCAGCGGCAGCAGCGTGATGAATTCGACGATCGGCCTGAGCTGCGGCAGGCGCAGCCGGATCCAGTAGGCCGCCGGCACCACGATCAGCACACCCAGAATGATGGTGAAGATGGCAGCGACCACCGAATACAGGAAGGTCGACTGGAAGCGCGCGTCGCCCAGCACGATCTGATAGGCGTCGAAGGAATGGACGCCTCGGCGCATGCGCAGCGAAAACTCGACCGTCGCCATCAGCGGAATGAAGAAATAGGCCGCACCGATGATGAAGACGACCCAGGCCCAGAATTTTCCCGACTTCATTTCAGCCACCTCTCCGAGCGAGTCCGGAACCAGATGTAGAAGACATTGGCGAGTCCGGTGATGACGATCATGCCGAAGGCGATGGCATAGCCGAGCTGCGGATTGTGCAGCACGTCGCCGTTGATCTGCGAGTACAGCTTGATGGGAACGATGTTGAGCGCCGGACCGGCAAACGCATAAGCGGTGGCGATGGCGCCGAAGGCGTTGGCGAACAGAAGGATGACCGTTCCAAGGAAGCTCGGCCATATCACCGGTATGACCACCATGCGCCAATACTGCGCCTGAGTGGCGCCGAGCGTCGCTGCCGCCTCGCCCCATTCCTTCTTCAGTCCGTCAATGGCCGGCACGATGATGACCACCATCAGCGGAATCTGGAAGAACAGATAGACCGCGATCAGGCCCGACGTGGTGAGGAAATTGAAGCCCATCGCATAGATGTTGATATTGAGCACATCACGCAGAAGCGTTGTGACGATGCCGACACGGCCGAGCGTGGCCAGGAACGCGAAGGCGAGCGGCAAGCCCGCGAAATTCGACGCGACACCGGAAAAGGTCAACGTCGCGGAGCGCGTCCAGCTCGGCAGCCCGCCGCGCACGATGGCGATGGCGATTGCCAGGCCGGCAAAGGCGCCGATGATGGCCGACCAGAAACTGATCTTGATCGAGACCCAATAGGAACTGCTGATCGAGGGATCGCTGACCAGTTGCAGGATGTTGTCCAGCGTGAACTGGCCATCGCTTCGCTGGAAAGCTCCCACCACGAGATAGATCGTGGGCAGGATCAGGAACATCAGGGCGAAGATGAAGAACGGCGCCACACCAATCCATTGCGTCGGCAAGCGGAAAGCGGTCGCCTCGTTCGGTGGCGCGGGCTTGGTGGCAATCGTTCGATTTGAAAGCGAGAGGTCGGTCATGCGCCGGCTACCGTCTTCGAGGGAAGGCCGGGCGGCCTCGCGACCGCCCGGTGGATTTCAAGTCTTACTTGACGTTGGCGCCGACAACGGCGTCCCAGTTCTTGCTGATGACTTCCTTGGCCTTGCCCTGCTCGTCGAGCGTCGGGAATGCGGCCGAGGCGTAGGATTCCGCCGGCGGCAGCTTGGCCAGCACGTCCGCCGGGATCTTGCCGTTCTTGGCGAGATCGTTGAAGCGGATCGGGTGGCAATAGCCCTTCAGCCAGCCGACCTGGCCTTCGTCGGAATAGAGGTATTCCATCCAGAGCTTCGCTGCGTTCGGATGCGGCGCAAAGGCGCTGATGGCCTGCACGTAGACACCAGCGACGACGCCGGTCTTCGGCACCACGACATCGACGGGCGGGTTGCCCTTCAGCGTGTCGCGGCCAGCAAGCGCGTTATAGTCCCAGTTGATTAGGATCGGCGTCTGGCCCTGGGCGAGCGTAGCGGGCTTGCCAACGACTGGGACGAAATTGCCGGCGGCGTTGAGCTTCTTGAAGAAGTCGAGACCAGCGGTACCGGCAGCTTCACCAGCGGCAGCCCCCGACGACAGGCCGGCGGCATAAACCGCCTGGATGGCCTGGTTCGAAGCGCGCGGATCACCGGCGACGGCAACCGCGTTGGCGAATTCAGGCTTCAGCAGGTCCGCCCAGTCAGCCGGCGCTTCCTTGATCAGATCCTTGTTCACCATGAACGAAAGAACGCCGTAGTAGTCGCCGTACCAGGCGCCGTCGGCATCCTTGGCGCTGTCAGGGATCGAGTCCCAGGTCGACACCTTGTAAGGCATCAGCAGGCCGTCGGCCTTGGCGGTCGGACCGAAGGACAGGCCGACGTCGATGACGTCGGGTGCCTGCGGGCCCTTGTTGTCCTTGTTGGCCTTGATCGCCTCGACCTCGTCGCCGGAGCCGGCATCGGGGTTGAGCTCATTGATGGTGATTTCGGGATACTTAGCCTTGAAGCCGGCGATGACGTCGCCGTAACCGCACCAGTCATGCGGCAGCGCGATGGTGGTTAGCTGGCCTTCAGCCTTGGCGGCCTTGACGAGATCATCCAGCGAAGCCGCGGACGAAATCACCGACGACACCATCAGTGTCGCGGCCGAAAGGGAAAGCACTTTCCCCGTGAATTTGAACATGTGTTCTCTCCGTTGAACTGACGCCGTTGGACGCCTGCGATGCGGTAGCGTTTTCGTGTGACAGCCAGATGAAAGGTTTGTGAAACCATTGGCCGGCAGCGGAAAAGTTAACTCTTTTTAACGGGCTGTAGCAATTAGCCGTCACTTATTTTTCCGGCTAATCACTTTCTGCCTTGTTCTCCATCCCTTCCCCCTTGGTTAGCGCTTATTTTCAGATCAACTTTCCGCAACGGCAGGCCGTCTCAGATCGTGCCGGCGATCGCGTTTTCCAGCAGCGTCAGTGCCGCCTTCTTGGTCAGCTTGACCGGATTGCCGCCGGCCGTCGGATCGACCACCGCCATGTCGGCGATCAGCGCCTTGCGCTTCTTGTCCATGTCGAGCCCCTTGATCAGGCCCGGCAGCGCATGCGGCACCTTCAATTCCTTGCGCAGCTTGATGATCGCCTTGGCGAAGCCGTCGAAACCGCCCTTGATGCCACAGTAGGCGGCGAGCCTGGCGATACGCTCCTCGATGGCGTCACGGTTGAAGGCGAGCACATAGGGTATGAACACGGCGTTGGTCATGCCGTGATGGGTGTCGTAGAGCGCACCGATCGGATGCGACAGCGAATGGATGGCGCCGAGCCCCTTCTGGAAGGCGGTGGCGCCCATCGCGGCGGCACTCATCATGTGCGCGCGGGCGACGAGATCCCGGCCGTTGGCGAAGGCCTTGGGCAGGTTTTCGAACACCAGACGCACGCCTTCGACCGCAATGCCGTCGGCCATCGGATGATAGCCCGGCGCGCAATAGGCTTCGAGGCAATGGGCCAGCGCGTCCATGCCGGTGCCGGCTGTGATGAAGCCCGGCATGCCGACCGACAGTTCCGGGTCGGCGATCACGATCGCCGGCAGCAGCTTGGGATGGAAGATGACCTTCTTGGTGTGGGTCGCCTCATTGGTGATGACCCCGGCGCGGCCGACTTCCGACCCGGTGCCGGCCGTGGTCGGCACCGCGATGATCGGAGCGATCGCATCCGAATTGGCGCGCGTCCACCAATCGTCGACATCCTCGAAATCCCACACCGGCCGCGTCTGGCCGGCCTGGAAGGCGATCAGCTTGCCCAGATCGAGCGCCGAGCCGCCGCCGAAAGCTATGACGCCGTCATGCTTGCCCTTCTTGAACACGGCAATGCCGGCGGTCAGGTTGGACTCGACCGGGTTCGGCCTCACCTCGGAGAAGACGCCATAGGGGATTTTGGCGTCGTCGAGGATCTTCAGGGTCGAGGCCACGACCGGCAGTTTGGCCAGGCCCGGATCGGTGACGAACAAAGGCCGCTTGATGCCGGTGGCACCAAGCACCTCGGGCAGTTCCTTGATACGCCCGGCGCCGAAGCGAACGGTGGTGGGGTAGTTCCATTTGGAGATCAGCTTGGACATTTTTTGTCTTTCGAAAAATCAGATGGCTTCGCGCAGGTGGAAGGATTTCGGCCGGGTCAGATTGTCGTAGCCGATGGCTGACAGCCCCGCGCCCTTGCCGGTGTCCTTGACGCCGGTCCAGACCAGGGCCGGATCGAGATAGTCGCAGCGGTTCATGAACACCGTGCCGGTCTCGACGCGGTTGCCGATCGCCACCGCGTGCTCGGTATCGCGCGTCCAGATCGAGGCCGTCAGCCCATAGGGACTGTCGTTCATCAGCGCGATCGCCTCCTCGTCGTTGCGCACCTTCATGATGCCGACGATCGGACCGAAACTCTCCTCGCGCATGACGCTCATCTGGTGATCGACCTCGGTCAGCACCTCCGGCGCCAGATAGGGCGAGCCAGCCTTGTCGTCGGCCATCTTCATGTTGATGTGCGCCTTGGCACCCTTGCGCAGCGCCTCGGCCTTCTGCTCGCGGATCAGATCGGCGAAACGAGCCTGCGCCATCGGCCCCATCGTCGTTGCCTGATCGAGCGGATTGCCGACGACATAGTTCTTCGTCTCGGCGATGAAGCCCTCGACGAATTCATCATAGACCTTTTCGTGCACATAGACACGCTCGATGCCGCAGCAGCATTGGCCGGAATTGTAGAAGGCGCCGTCAACCAGATTGGCGACCGCATGGTCCATCTTGGCGTCGGGCAGCACATAGGCCGGGTCCTTGCCGCCAAGCTCGAGCCCGAGCGTCATGAAGGTGCCCGCCGCCGCCTTTTCGATGGCACGGCCGCCGGCGACCGAGCCGGTGAAATTGACATGGTCGATCTTGCCCGAACCGAGCAGCTTTTCGGTCTGGGCATGGTTGAGCACGACATTCTGGAACACGCCCTTGGGCAGGCCGACCTTGTCGAAGGCCTGCTGAAAACGCTCGCCGACGAGCAGCGTCTGCGCCGCGTGCTTCAGGATGACGCTGTTGCCGGCCATCAGCGCCGGCACGATGGTGTTGACGGCCGTGAGATAGGGATAGTTCCAGGGCGCGATAACCATGACCACGCCGAGCGGATCCTTCTTCACATAGCGGCGGAACCCGTCCTTCGGGTTGGAGGCCGGCACGGATTTGAGCGCCGCCTCGGCGATCTCGACCATGTAGTTGGTGCGTTCCTTGACGCCTCCGAACTCGCCGCCATAGCGGACCGGCCGCCCCATCTGCCAGGCGATCTCCGGCACGATCTCGTCGGTCATCGCGACCAGCGCTTCCAGCATGGCGAGCATGTATTTGCCGCGCTCGACGATCGGCACCTGCGCCCACTTCTCCTGCGCCGCCTTGGCGCGCTCGACTGCCGCATTGACCGCCTGGTCCGTTGCGATCGGCCGCTCGGCATAGATCGAGCCATCGACGGGGGTGATGAGTTTGACCGTTTCGGTCATCGTTTAAGTCCTCGCACTTCTTTAAAATCGAAAATCATCGGTCTTTGTGCTGCCTCATCCGCCCGCCGGCACCTTCCCCGTATAGTGACGGGGAGAAGGGAACGCTCCAAGGTCGACGCATCCTCCACCCGTTCTTCACTGGGAGAGGGTGAGGGGCAGCGCGGACGCTTCGCAGCCAATCTAGTACCGCTCGAATCCCCTGTGCAGTTCCCAATCCGTAATGCGGCGATCGTATTCGAACTGCTCCCACTTGGCGGTGTGGACGTAGTGTTCGAGCACGTCCTCGCCGAGCGCCTGTTTCAGCATCTTCGACTTCGCCAGCGTCTCGGTGGCATCGCGCAGCGTCTTCGGAATCTCCGGCAGGCGAGAGGCCTGATAGGCATCGCCGACGAAGGGGTTCTGCAATTCGAGCTTCTCGTCGATGCCGGCAAGGCCGGCCGCGATCAGCGCGGCGAAGGCGAGATAGGGGTTCAAATCGGCGCCACCGATGCGGCATTCCATGCGGATGCCCTTGGTGCCCTCGCCGCACAGGCGGAAGCCGGCCGTGCGGTTGTCCTCGCTCCACATGATCTTGGTCGGCGCGAAGGTGCCGGCCTGGAAGCGCTTGTAGGAGTTGATGTAGGGCGCCAGGAACCAGGTGAACTCCTTGGCGTATTTGAGCTGGCCCGCCGCCCATTGCTGGCCGAGCGTGGACAGCGTCCAATCAGCCTTCTTGTCGAAGAACAGCGGCGTCTTGCCGTCGGCGCTCCACAGCGAATTGTGGATGTGGCTGGAGTTGCCGGCGAGCCCGTAATTATATTTCGACATGAACGAGATCGCCTTGCCCTCGGATTCGGCAATCTCCTTGGCGCCATTCTTCAGGATGACGTGGCGGTCGGCCATGTCCAGCGCCTCGGCATAGCGCACATTGATCTCTTCCTGACCCGGACCCCACTCGCCCTTGGAATTCTCGATCGGGATGCCGGCCGCTTCCATCTCGTTGCGAAGCCGGCGCATAACGCCTTCTTCCTTGGTGGTGATGCCGATCTGGTAGTCGCCGATATAGGGCGAAGCGGTGTCGAGACCCTGCCAGTGCTTCTTGCGGGCGGAATCGTAGGTTTCGTTGAACAGATAGAATTCAAGCTCGGACGCAAAATAGCCGATATAGCCGCGTTCCGTCAGCCGCTTGATCTGCTTCTTCAGGATGGCGCGCGGCGAATGCGGCAGGTCGTCATGGGTGTGGTGGTCGAGCACGTCGCAGATCACCAATGCTGTCTTTTCCAGCCACGGAATGCGCCGAAGCGTGGCGAGATCCGGCTTCATGACGAAGTCGCCATAGCCCTTCGACCAGCTTGCCGCCTTGTAACCGGGCACCGGCTCCATATCGATGTCGGCGGCCAGCAGATAGTTGCAGCCATGCGTCTCATCATGCGCGGAATCGACGAAGTACTGTGCCAGGAATCGCTTTCCCGCCAACCGGCCCTGCAGGTCGACGATGCAGGCCAGCACCGTGTCGATCTCGCCGCTGGAGACCGCTTTCTTCAACTGATCGAACGAGAAATTTCCGGCCATTCCTGTGGCACTCCAGTGCTTGGTCGTTGAAAGGGGAAAACGAAACCATGGCCGGCGCGATGCCGGCCATGGTTAGTGATGGTCATCTCAGTGGCCGGTCTCGCCGACCGCCTGCTCCGCTGCCTTGATGGCCGCCTGACGCGCCGCGATGATGTCGCCGAGCGGCGGACCCTGGAAGCGGTTGCGCTCGAAGGCAAACCAGACGATCGCCGTCAGAATGAAGAAGCCGACGGTGATGTAGAGCGCCCAGTCGTTGGGCGGCTGGATGCCGATGACGAAGATCAGGATCATCGACAGGATCGACAGGAAGGCGAACAGCATGAACACGCCGCGCCCCATGTTCCACGGTCCCATCTTGTCCCACTTCGGCGTTCCCCAGGCCAGCATGCCGAGCACGATCGGCACGGTGAAGGACAGGAACAGGAAGATGACGGTGCAGGACACCACGATGGTGTAGGCCGAGGTGCCGGCGACAGAAACCAGCGTCGAGCCCCAGACGAACAGCACCGACAGGACCGACGCCGTCCAGATCGCCGCCACCGGCGTGCGGTAGGTCGGGCTGACCTTGGCGAGCGCCGCCGAGCCAGGCAGGCCGCCGTCACGCGAGAAGGCGAAGATCATGCGCGACGCTGAGGTGACGGTTGCCAGGCCGCACAGCAGCTGCGCGACGAACACGACGAGGTAGACGAACTCCTTGATGCCGGGGCTGACGCGCTGGTCGAAGGCCCAGAAGAACACGTTCCAGCCCTGCTTGGCGGCGTCGTCCATGTTCGGGATCATCAGCACGAAAGCCGCGAGGAACAGGTAGCCGAACAAGGCCGACCAGATCACCGACATGACCATGGCGCGTGGCACGGAAGAGGCCGCCTTGATGGTTTCTTCCGAGGTGTGCGCCGAGGCATCGTAGCCGGTGATCGTATAGATCGGCAGCAACAGGCCAAGCGCGAACACCCAGGCATTCGACACCGACGGCCAGACGCCGCCGCCCGCATCGCCGGAATAGTTATGGAAGGTGAAGAGACGGCTGAAGTCCCAATGCTCGGCAGAAATCAGGCAGACCACCGCGATCAGGATGGCGCCGAAGAAGATCAGGTAGCCGGAGAAGTCGGTCAGTTTCGCCGTCAGCTTGATGCCGAGATGGTTGATCAGTGCCTGAAGACCGGTGACGACGACCAGGAAGATCATCTGGTTGGTCAACGTGCCTTCGATGCCGAGAGCCGGACCGAAGGCGCCGATGAAGAACGTCCAGGTGCCGACATTGATGGCGCCGAGAACGGTGATCAGGCCGAGCAGGTTGAGCCAGGCCGTCACCCAGCCGGTACCGCGATTGCCGAGAATCGAACCCCAGTGATAGAGGCCGCCGGCGGTCGGATAGGCCGAACTGATCTGCGACATGGCGACCGCGAAAGTCAGCGACACGAAGCAGCCGACCAGCCAGCCGATGCCGATGCCGATGCCGCCGGCGCCCGACGTGCCTTGCGCCAGCGAGTTGATGCCGCCCGACAGGATGCAGATGATGGAGAAGGAAACCGCGAAGTTCGAGAAACGGCTGAGACGCCGCTCCAGTTCCTGGGCGTAGCCCATGCTATGGAGGGCCTTTACGTCCTCCGCCTTGTCAATGTCTGTATAACCCGGTGCTGCCATTAGTATTCCCCTGTTTGTTTCTCAGCTGGCCGATTGGACTGACTTTCTGACTGAATGCGATCTGGGCCGCGTGGCCTCCTCTGGTTCCAGATCCGAAAAAATGCCGGTGAGCAGATCCGCCCATTTCCGCTGCCCGGTGTCGCCGGAGATTTCATCGTTGCGGATTTCTATCATGGCGCAGGGCAGCCCGCGTGAGCGCGCATGCCGTTCCAGCGTGAAATAGACGCGGTCGGCAGGCGAATAGGGTTCGTTGACGCCGACTGCGATGCCGGCGAGCCGCTTGAGCGCCGATATCAGTGGCGATGCCAGCCGGCGGTCCTCGTCGTGAATGATGCCGATATGCCAGGGCCGGTTGCGGCTCTTGTAGACCGGCGTGAAGGAATGGACGGAGACCAGGCGGGTCTCCTGACCGCGCGCCAGCCTGTCCTCGACAATGTGCTCGATGGCGTCGTGAAACGGCTGCCAGGCAAGGGCGATCCGCGCCGCGCGCTGTTTTTCCGACAGGCCCGTATTGCCGGGTATGGCCGTTGTCTCGCTGACCGGCGGCACAAGGTCCGGCGCGTCGAGCGGCCGATTGCAGTCGATGACGAGACGCGAAATGCGGGTTTCGACCAGCGTGGCATCGAGTGCCTGCGCCATGCGCATTGCCACCGGCAGCGCGCCGGGATCCCAGGCGATGTGCCGGGACAGATCCTCGGTGGCAAGGCCGAGCGTGCCGAATTCGGCGGGCAGGAAATTGGAAGCGTGATCGCAGGTCAGCACGAAAGGGCTCGATCCGCCCGGGTTCGTCACCCTCACGGTATCGGACGATGCAGGGCTGGCGGGCCGTGCTTTCTCCATAGTCTGCGGTCCCCGGGGAGCGCTGTATCGTATGTTACGTATTTTGCCTCATTGCGTCCCTACGGATGATTTCATACAGTTTGTCCGGCTTTGTCAAATGCGATCTCGTGGGCCAGGCCAAGGGGTGGGGAAAACATGATTTCCAGCATTGCCGAACTGATCGCCGACCGCGTCGGCACAATGCCGGCCGGCGAACGTCGCGCGGCCCAGACGCTGATCGCGAGCTATCCCTTGATCGGCCTCAAGACGGTCGCCGAATTCTCGGCCGCGGCCGGCGTCTCCTCGCCGACGATCCTGCGCTTCGTTGCCCGGCTGGGCTTCCAGAACTATCCGGAATTCCAGTCGAGCCTGCAGGACGAGTTGGCGGCGCAACTGCAATCGCCGGCCACGCGAACTCTCAACCCGCCTTCGCCCGGCGGCGGCACGGTGTCGCCGATGCTGGAAGCGACGCTCGACAACATGCGCGAGACCTTCCGCCACCTCTCGGACAGACAGCTTGCCGACATTGCCACCCGGCTTGCCGAGCGGCGCGGCAAGACATTCCTGATCGGCGGCCGCTTCACCGATCCGCTGGCGCGCTACATGGCTGCCCACCTCGCCGTCATCCAGCCCGATGTGTTCCATCTCGCCGGCCAGGAAAGCATGTGGCGCGACCGGCTGATCGACATGGGCAAGCGCGACGTGCTGGTGATCTTCGACATCAGGCGCTACCAGGACAGCCTCGTCCGCTTCGCCGAAAAGGCGCATCAGCGCGGCGTTCAGATCGTGCTCTTCACCGACCAGTGGCTGTCGCCGATTGCCCGGTTTGCCCGCCATGTTATCGCCGGACGCACCGCCGTGCCTTCCGCATGGGATTCTTCGGCCGCGCTTTTCGTCGTCGCCGAAACGCTGATCGGCGCCGTCACCAGACAACTCGAGGCCGATGGCGCCCGGCGTATTCGGGAAATGGAAGGCCTGCGCTAGGTAGGTTTCCAAGGCAAATCGCAACGGCTCCAGGGAGCGTCCGGATCTCACGTTACCGAGATTTAATGTGCACGATCGCGTGATAATTGCCATAAACCGATGATACCGGGATGTGGCGTGGCCGGTTTTCGCCCCCAGCCCGTATCGTCTCTGCATTCGTTTCCATCTGGAACCGGCAGACGATTCTTGCCGCTGGAGTGTCGATGTCGCGCTGGAAACAGATTGTCCTTTCGCTTGTGATTTTGGTCGCCGCCGCGGCCGCCTGGGCGCGCTTCTACCCCGGTGCTCCCGAAGTGCTGGCGCGCTGGGGGATGGATTGGGCGTACGGCGCGACACCTCCGGCGAAAGAGGCCTCGGCCGCCGGTTCCCGGCAGGGCGGGCGCAACGGCGCCCAGATCGTCACCATCGTCGCATCGCCGGCCGCCTCCGCAACCATCAACGACCGCCTGCAGGCGATCGGCACCGGCCGCGCCAACGCCTCGGTGACCGTCAATCCCTATAGCTCCGGCCGCCTTGCCGAACTGCTGGTCGAATCGGGCAGTCATGTCGATAAGGGCCAGATCATCGCGACGCTCGATTCCGAGACCGAGATCATCGCGCAGAACCGCGCCAAGCTCGCTTTGCAGGATGCGCAATCCAAGCTTGACCGCGTCAAGTCGCTGCGCGCCTCCAACGCGGCGACGCCTGTCGCCGTTGCCGACGCCGAAGTGGTTCTGGCAGGCGCGAAGCTGGCGCTTCAGGATGCCGAACTTGCATTGCAGCGCCGCTCGATCCTGGCGCCGATCGCCGGCACCGTCGGCATCCTGCCGATCTCCGCCGGCAACTATGTGACCAACCAGTCGGCGATTGCCACGCTCGACGACCGTTCCTCGATCCTGGTCGATTTCCAGGTGCCCGAGCGCTTCGCCGCCGCCATCAAGGTCGGCGCCCAATTGACGGCGACGCCCATTGCCAATCCGAGCAACGCCTATACCGGCACGGTTTCAGCCATCGACAACCACATCGACGAAAAGAGCCGCACGCTGCTGGTCAAGGCCAAGATCGCCAACCCGGCCGATTCGCTGCGCGCCGGCATGTCGTTCGGCATCACCATGAAATTCCCCGGCGAGACCTATCCGGCTGTCAGTCCGCTGGCGATCCTGTGGGGATCGGACGGCGCTTATGTCTGGCAGATCGAGAACGGCAAGGCCAAGCGGGTGCCGGTGCGCATCATCCAGCGCAACACTGAAACCGTGCTGATCGACGCGAAGATCGACAGCGGCGACATGGTGGTCACCGAAGGCACGCAGAGCGTCAGCGAGGGCGGCGAGGTTCGCATCGCCGGCCAGGAGCAGCCCAACCCCAACGCCGCCGAAGGCTCATGACCGGCCCCGTCAACGCCGCCAGCGACACCGGCTTCACCGCACTGTTCATCCGCAGGCCGGTGATGGCCTTCGTGCTGAACACCCTCATTGCCGTTGCCGGCCTTGCCGCCTTCTACGGCGTCGAGATCCGTGAACTGCCTGACGTCGACCGCGCCGTCGTCACCGTTTCCACCACCTTCGAGGGGGCGGCGGCCGAAACCGTCGACCGCGAGTTGACCGACACGATCGAGGGTGCCGTCGCCCGCGTCTCCGGCGTCAAATCGATCTCGTCCTCGTCGTCCTTCGGCTCGAGCCGCGTCACCATCGAGTTCAACGACGGCGTCGACCTGAATGTGGCCGCCTCCGATGTGCGCGACGCCGTCGGCCGCGTCGCCAACCAGATGCCGGACACCGCCGATCCGCCACGCATCGTCAAGGCCGATGCCAATTCCGACGCGGTGATGCGGCTGGCGGTGACCTCCGACAACATGTCGATCCAGGACATGACGGTCGTGGTCCAGGACCAGATCGAAGACGAACTGGCGGCCGTGCCCGGCGTCGCCGACGTCCAGGTCTATGGCGACCGCGACAAGATCTTCCGCATCGACGTCGACCAGAACAAGCTCGCCAGCCTCGGCTTCACGGTCGCCGACCTCAGGACGGCGCTTGCGTCCGTCGCCTTCGATTCTCCTGCCGGCTCGATCACCACGACCAACCAGGACCTGATCGTACGCACGACCGCCGACGTGACAACGCCCGAGGAATTCGAAAACATCATCATCGGCGGCACGACGCGCATCCGCGATGTCGCCACCGTCACGCTCGGCCCCGATATCGGCCAGACGACGCTGCGTTCGGATGGCAAGACCGGCATCGGCATCGGCATCATCCGCCAGGCGGAATCGAACACTTTGGACATTTCGACCGGCGTCCAGGCCGCCGTCGCCAAATTGCAGCAGAACCTGCCCAAGGGCATGGCGATCAAGATCACCAGCGACGACGCCGTCTTCGTCAAGGGCGCCGTGCACGAGGTCGAGATCGCGCTCGGCCTGTCGGTCACCATGGTGCTGATCGTCATCTATGTCTTCCTGCTCGACTGGCGCGCAACGCTGATCCCCGGCCTGTCGATGCCGGTGGCCATGATCGGCACCATCGCCGCCATCTATCTGGCCGGCTTCTCGGTCAACATCCTGACGCTGCTCGCCTTGGTTCTGGCAACTGGACTGGTGGTGGACGACGCCATCGTGGTGCTCGAAAACATCGTGCGACGGCGCAACGATGGCATGGGACCGCGCGCGGCCGCCGTGCTCGGCGCGCAGGAAGTATTCTTCGCAGTCGTTGCGACCACGTTGACGCTGGTCGCCGTCTTCGTGCCGATCTCGTTCCTGCCCGGCCAGACCGGCGGCCTGTTTCGCGAATTCGGCTTCGTGCTCGCCATGTCGGCGCTTCTGTCCTGCGTGGTGGCGCTCACGCTCTGCCCGATGCTCGCCTCGCGCATGCTGACCGGCGCATCGCTTCACCACGAAGGCGGCCACGGCATCGGCGCCCGCATCAGCGGTGCCTTGAATGCAGGCTATCGGCGCGGCCTGCACGCTTGCCTCGACGCGCCCTGGATCGTGGTTCTGGTCGCGGTGCTGTTTGCCGGTACCGCCTTCACGCTGTTCGGCACCATCCGCCAGGAACTGACGCCGACTGAGGACCGCGCCGCCGTCTTGTTGCGCATCAGCGCCCCGCAAGGCGTGAGCCTCGACTACACGACGCAGCAGATGCAGAAGATCGAGAAGCTGATCCAGCCGATGCGCGATTCGGGCGAGATCCGCTCGACCTTCGAGAATGCCGGCCAGAATGGCTCCTACAATTCCGGCTTCATGGTGATGACGCTCGCCCCCTGGAACGAGCGCAGCCGCAGCCAGCAGGAGATCATGGCCGAGATCAGCCAGCTCACCAAGCAGGTGCCGAGCGTGCGCATCTTCCCGGTGCAGCCCAACAGCCTCGGCATCCGCGGCGCCGGCAACGGCCTGCAATTCGCGCTGGTCGGCAACGACCGCAAGGCGCTCGGCGACGCGGCGCTGAAGATCATCGCCGAGATGCAGAAGGACCCGCGCTTCCAGACGCCGCGCCTGTCGATCGACCCGACCCAGCCGCAGCTTGCCGTCGCCATCGACCGCGAGCGCGCCTCCGACCTCGGCATCGACATCACCGGGCTCGCCAACACCATGCAGGCCATGCTCGACGGCAATGATGTCGTCGACGTCTACATCGCCGACCGCAGCTATGGCGTGAAGCTGGTTTCCACCACCAATCCGATCAACGATCCGACCGACCTCGAAAACGTCTTCCTGAAGACGGCGGACGGCCGTTTCGTGCCGATGTCGACCATCGCTACATTGACCGAGCGTGCCGTGCCGCCATCGCTGTCGCGCGAGCAGCAGCAGCCGTCGGTGGCGATCACCTCCAACCTCTCAGGCAATTTCGCGCTTGGCGATGCCTTGACCCGCGCCGAGGAGATCGCCACGCCACTGCTGCCGCCAGGCAGCCGCATCTTGCCACTGGCCGAGGCGGCGACGCTGGGCGAAACCAACAGCGCCATGATCACCATCTTCGGCTTCGCGCTGGTCATCATCCTCCTGGTGCTGGCCGCGCAGTTCGAGAGTTTCGTCAGCGCCGTCATCATCATGGCGACGGTGCCGCTTGGTCTTGCCTGCGCCATCATCGCACTGCTGTTGAGCGGCACCAGCCTCAATGCCTACAGCCAGATCGGCCTGGTGCTTCTGGTCGGGGTCATGGCCAAGAATGGCATCCTGATCGTCGAATTCGCCAACCAGTTGCGCGATCGCGGCCTTGGCGTGCGCGAGGCGATCGAACAGGCCTCGACCATTCGCCTGCGGCCGGTGATGATGACGATGATCTGCACCATACTTGGCGGCGTGCCGCTGGTGCTGGCCGCCGGCGCCGGCGCCGAGGCGCGCGTGGCGCTCGGCTGGGTGATCGTCGGCGGACTGGGGTTGGCCACCGTCTCGACGCTGTTCCTGACGCCGGTCGCCTACCTCCTGCTTGGCCGCTTCGTCACGCCCAAGACGCATGAGGAAGCACGGCTTAAGCGCGAACTCGAGGAAGCCGCCTACACCAATGTGGAGCCGGCGGAATAAAAAATTCCACGAAAGTGTGTTGCGATATTCCATCCGGAATTTCGCCGGAACAGAACACGCTATCTTAAGAGCCGGCCCTCGATCGACCAGCGCGCGGCGATGAAATTCAGCACCGCCGCCACGATGACACCGCCGATCTTTGCCGGCCACACGCCGGCGATGCCGGCAAGGAGTGCTATCGACAGGCTGGAGACGCCGAGCGAAATCAGCGCTCCAAGCGAGACGAAGCGAAGGAAGGCGTCATGCAGCCGGATCGCGCGATTGCGCTCGAACGACCAGAACCCATTCGCCGCGAAGGAGAAGACGACGGCGATGGACCATGAAACGATGTTGGCGGGCAGCGGCGGGACATGCAGCTTGAGCAGCAGGAAGAAACCGGCAAGGTCGATGGCCGTGTTCACCAGCCCGACAATGGCAAAGCGGACGATCTTGCTGCCGGTCGAACGCTGGGGCTGGTCGGCGCCGCTCATCCCCTGCCATCCATGATCTCGACACCGGCGCGGGCGAGGCTCGCGCCGAATGCGTCCGAGGCCAGCACCTCGAATTCCACTTCGCGCACCCGCTGCATCGGATCACGCCCGCGCAATGTGTCGTCGACATGGCCGGGATGGCACATGAACAGGCCTCGTTCCGGCAGTGTTTCGACAGCGACTTGCAGAACCGGAGCAAATCTCTCGGATTGCCGCCAGTCATAGATGCCGGCGAGCGGCTCGAAAATGGTGAAGCCGGCGCGCTCCATCGCACGGTTGAAGCCGGCGGCCAGAGCGGCGATTGCCGCGACTTTCGGCGCCACGGCGGCATTGCCGAGCGCCGGCGCCCCGCGCAGCGCCGGCTTCTCGGAAGCTTCTGAAAAACGCGCCCGCAGCCATGTGCGCACGACAGGCAGGAAATGCACGTGCTGGTGCCCGTCGATGAAGTCGGGCCGGCGGCCCAACGCCTCGACGAAGCGGCCGTACTGTGCGTCGAGCTCGGCATGGACATCTCGCTCGTCGGCGCGGCCGCGCAGGACCGGCAGTGCCAGCCGGCGGAGCGGCGGCAACCGGCCTTCCGGCGCCAGGCTCGATCGGCCGGTGACCGCAGGCTGATCCGTCAGGGTAAGATGCAGACCGACCGCCGCGCGGCCGCACAGCGGCTTTATGAGCGCTGCCGCATCAGGCCATTCGGGAAAGCCGGTCATGCAGCTGGTGCCCGTCAGGCGCCCTCGATCGAGCAGGTCGAGAATCCCGGCGGAAACGCCTGGCGCCAGGCCGTAATCGTCGGCGATCAGGCGGATGCGCCGCGTCATGCCCCGGGTGCGCCTGGCAACCTGTCAGGGGCGACCTCGCCGCGCAAGACCTCACCATGCAAGACATCCCCGCGCAAGACGTCGCGCACGATATAGACCGGTCGATCCTTGCTCTCCGAGAGCGTGACCCAGACATATTCGCCGATCAGCCCGAGCAGTGTGAGGTTGAGGCCGCCGAGCAGGACGACGGCGACCATCAGGCTGGGATAGCCGGGCACGGCAATGCCGTAGAACATCACTTCGAAGAACACTTTGGCGCCGTAAAGCAGGCCCGCCAGCGCCGCCAGCATCCCGCTCAGGCTGATGATGCGCAGCGGGATGACGGAAAACGACGTAAACCCTTCCAACGAGAACGCGATCAGGTTGAGGCGGCTCCATTTCGAGGTACCGCTGGCGCGGTTCTCCGGCGAATATTCTATGGCCTTCTGGCGGAAGCCGGCCCAGGCGAACAGACCCTTGTTGAAGCGCCGCTTGTCGCGCAAGCTCGTCAGCGCGCGTGCCACAGCGGCCCGCATGACGCGGAAATCACCCGCGTTCTCCGGAATGTCGAAGCGCTGGCTGCTGTTGATCAGGCTGTAGAAAAGCCGTGCCAGCTGGCTGCGCCGCCAGCTGGCCTCGCGCCGGTCGTTCTGCGCGTAGATGACGTCGATGTCGGGGTTTTCCACCAGTTCGGCGATCATCTTCAGGCTGATGTCCATCGAATGCTGGAGGTCGGCGTCCATGATCAGCACCATGTCGCTTCGCGACTGGTCGAGGCCGGCAAGCACCGCGACTTCCTTGCCGAAATTGCGGCTGAGCCGCACGATCTCCCAGGAACCCGACAGCGCCTGCGAAAATCGCTCGGCGCCATCGTCGCGGCTGCCGTCGTCGATCAGGATCTTGTGGACGGCCATGCCGAAACGTTGCGACACCGTGGCTTCGAGCCTGTCGAGCAATTCGGCAAAAGCCGAAGCCGATTGCGCCTCGTTGAAGAACGGCGCCACGATATCGAGAGTGGGTCGCGACTCAGCCATTTGCGACAGGCCCTTCATTCATCACCTTTTCCCGCGTCACCTTGCCTTGCGCCTTGGCCCAGAACCACCAGATCAGGGAACCGGCAATGACGGTGACCGCGATCGGCCGAAACCAGGGATAGGTCAAATCTTGGATATGGCGCTCGACGCCCGTCAATCCGGTCAGGAACAGCATCACCGACAGCACCGAGGCCAGGACACCGCCTTTTTCCTCGCGCCATAACAAGGCAATGGCTAGGCCGGCGGGCACGGCGATCATGGCATAAGTGTTGGGCTCGACACGCGGGTTGAAGACGCACATGTAGAACGTCGCCGTCAGGAAGATGGCGAGATCAGCCGTTCCGCGCTCGAGCCTGCGGTCGAACCAAATGACCGCGCAGAGCGTAAACAGGGCCATGACGATGCGTATGACCGTGGCGCCGATTTCCGGCAGCGGCAGTCCCATCCGGGTGAAGGGGGCTGTGAAATCGGTGGGGACGAAATGGCTGGTGTTGTCGACGGCCATCGAGGTCAGCATCTCGGCGAAAAGACGATACTGGTCGTTGAGATAGCCTGCAGGTGCGAAAGCGTAGGGCAAGGCGAGCACGAACAGCACCGCCAGCACCAGGACCGGTATCAACCGGAGGCGCAGGGCTCCCAGCAACAGCAGCATGATGATCGCCGTCGGCTTGGCGATGATGGCAACGGAAGCCCAGAAGAACGTTTCGGCGCGACGCCCCTCGAGCGCAGAAAAGGTAAGGAGCCAGCAGGCGCCGGCCAAGAGGATCGTCGCCTGGCCGTTGCGGATTGCACCCATCGCCATCGGCAGGGCAAGAAAGAGCCCGAAGGAAAGCAGCCATGGCAGTTCCCCGCCGCCGAGCTTGCGCACCTGCCGCATGGCGGCCAATGTCAGCACCGCGAAACCGATAATGTGCCAGGTCAGGCCGCCGAGATGCGGGCCGAGCTTGACCAGCGGAACGTAGAGCGCGGCAAAGGCCGGCGCGTAGAGATACCCCATCTCGGAGCTGAGATTGTAGAGCGGCCGGCCGGCCAGAAGGGCCTCGCTGCCGTCTATATAGGCCTGCCAGACAGTACGCGTGTGGGGTGACCACAGGACGAGCGCAAGAACGACCAGGAAGGCTCCGATCCACATGCCAAGTCCCAAACGGTCGAAAACCGGCTTGGAAAGCGTCATCCGCGCACCCCACACAATTCCAGAACGATTTCCCATCACCGCCTGTATTTGAAGGCGGCATATCACGGACAAAGCAGCGTGGCATAGAGGGGCCGGAAGCCGTGGACTTCGAAACCGCTGGCCCACCCTGAAGCCAAAGACCGGCCTTTGTTGATGACCATCGATGGCCTTTTGAAGGCCTCGGCATCGAACTGCAGATGCCCTAGGAATTGCGCTAACGCTTTGTTTTGACGCAATTTCCAAGGGGAAGCGCTATGCGCTTTTCACGGGAAAACGGCTTCCCACTTTTCCGGAAGTTGCTTTAAGGCCGGATGAAAACCTTGCCACTGGGCTTGGCCAGTTCCGCCGGCAACCGCGCCATGGCCTCGGCGAGCGGCACGACCGACGTCACGTCGGTCGACCAGCGCCCGTCGGAAAACCGCTTCTGCGCTTCCAGGATCGCCGGACCGCGGCGATCCCTGGATTGCCGCATCCATTCGCTCAGCCAGAAGCCTTCTATGTGCTTGTGCTGAAAGATCAGCTGGCCAGGCTCGCGGATGATGGTGGCGTCAGTGTCGAGCCGTCCATAGATGATCCAGCGCGAACGCTTCGGCATGGCGTCGAAGATGGCCGAGGCCAATGGTCCGGTCACCGCATCGAGGAAGATGCGCGGCTGCTCTTCCTTCATCACTTGACGCAGCGCTGCCTTGAAGTCCGGCGCCTTTTCATTGAGGACATGCGCCGCGCCAAGTTCTTTCAGCAATGCGGTCTGGTCGTCACGGCGCACGGTGACGATAGGCCGGAACCCCGCTTCCCCAGCCAGGCCGATGATCAGCTTGCAGAGCTGGCTGGCGCCGGCGGTCATGACGAAGGCCTTTTCGCCCTCCTGTTTGACGATGTCGAACATGGCGATCGCGGTGAGCGGATTGACGATCATCGCCGCTCCATCCTCATCACGCACGGTGTCGAGGAGCGGAATGCAGACCGCCGCCTCGGCGACGGCATATTGCGCCCACGAGCCCCAATTGGTGACGCCGGTGGCGAAGGCGACCCGCTTGCCGATCAGGCTTTTCGGATAGGGTTCATCACCGCCGGCAACGACCGTGCCGACACCTTCGAAGCCGGCCGGTTGGCCCTTGGCGCGCGGCTGGCCGTACTGGCCCTTGATGAAGGCGACGTCGGAAGGATTGATCGAGGCGAGACTGACCCTGATCAGCACCTGGCTCGGTCCAGGCGCCGGCACCGCGATGCTGCCCGGTTCGATGTAGGGCTCCATCGCCTCCAGCACGCTGCCGCTCGGCGTCCTGGTGTAGCCGTCGCCGACCAGCAGCAGCGCCTGCATTTCGGAGAGGATGGTCATCGCGGGCTCCTTGCTTGCCGGCAGAGGTCAGGCAGCGGCTCAGACCTTTTCCTGCGTGTATTTCTTCAGCTCCGTCCGCGCCACCTGGCGGCGATGCACGGCGTCGGGTCCGTCGGCGAGGCGCAACGTCCTCAGATGCGTCCACGAGCGGGCAAGCGGCGTATCCTGGCTGATGCCCTGGGCGCCGAACATCTGCACCGCCTCGTCGGTCACCTTGAGCGCGACGCGTGGTGCGATGACCTTGATCTGGCTAATCCAGGGGGCCGCGGCGCGCGCATCGCCCTGGTCGATCATCCACGCCGCCTTGAGGCACAGCAGCCGCGCCATCTCGATCTCCATGCGGCATTCGGCGATGATGTCGAAATTGGCGCCGAGTTTCGCCAGGGGCTGGCCGAAGGCCTCGCGGCGCACGGAGCGCTGGCACAGCATCTCCAGGGCCATCTCGGCCTGGCCGATGGCGCGCATGCAGTGGTGGATGCGGCCCGGCCCGAGCCGGCCTTGCGCGATCTCGAAGCCCCTGCCCTCACCGAGAATAAGGTTCGAGGCGGGTACTCGGACATTGTCGAAGCGAAGGTGCATGTGGCCATGCGGCGCGTCGTCGTCGCCATAGACCTGCATGGCGCGGACCTTGGTCACGCCCTTGGTGTGCGATGGCACCAGGATCATCGAATGGCGACGGGGCCGCGGTTCCTGGTCGCCGCCGGTCCGCACCATGACGATGAAGATGGCGCAACGCGGGTCGCCGGCGCCCGACGCCCACCATTTCTCGCCATTGAGCACATAATCGTCGCCCTGCCGCTCGCAGCGCATCGCAATGTTGGTGGCGTCCGACGAGGCCACATCCGGCTCGGTCATCAGATAGGCCGAGCGGATCTTGCCGTCGAGCAGCGGATCGAGCCACGTCTTCTTGTGGTCGGCCGAACCGTAGCGTTCCAGCACCTCCATGTTGCCGGTGTCTGGCGCCGAGCAGTTGAAGGTCTCCGCGCCGAGATGCGCCTTGCCCATCTCCTCGGCCAGATAGGCGTATTCGACAGTCGACAGGCCATAGCCGCGCTCCGAGCCGGTCAGCCAGAAATTCCACAGGCCGCGCTCCCGTGCAGCCTTCTTGAGCCCTTCGAGGATCTCGCTTTGCCGCGCGCTGTAGACCCAGCGGTCGCCGTCCTTGCCCACTTCGCCGAGGAATTCCTTGTCCAGCGGCATGATCTCGTCGCGCACCATGGCCGCGACGCGGGCGTGGATCGGCTTCAGCCGCTCGGTCATGCCGAGGTTCATCTCCGTCATCGGTCGCTAACCCTTCATACAGGCCGGGCATTTTACCCGTGGCAAGGATGACCGTACTTCGGATAGCCTTGTCAACGCGAACTGTTTGCCGCATGCCGAGGCAGGGCGCGGAGGATTGTGATGGGCTATCTGGACGAGCTGTTTTCGGTGGCCGGCAAGACCGCGCTGGTGACGGGTGCGGCGACCGGCATCGGCCGCATGGCGGCTACCGCGCTGGTCAAGGCCGGCGCCAGCGTCATGATCGCATCGCGCAAGGGCGAAGACTGCGTCAAGGTCGCCGGCGAACTGAACGATCTCGGCGCCTCCGGGCGAGCCGATGGTTTTGCCGGCGATGTCTCCAGCGAGGCTGGCATTGCCGCGCTTGTCGCCGAGGTCAAGGCGCGGACCGATCAGCTCGATATTCTGATCAACAATGCCGGGATTTCCTGGGGCGCGCCGCTGGAGAGCTTTCCCTACCACGCCTGGGCCAAGGTTTTTGGCGTCAATGTCACCGCGGTCTTCCACCTGACGCGCGAATTGCTGCCGCTGCTCGAGGCCGCCGCCAGCGACGCCGATCCGGCCCGGGTGATCAATCTGGGTTCGGTGATGGGCACGCAGCCGCTCGCCGACGACGCCTATTCCTACACCGCCTCGAAGGCCGCCGTTCATCATCTGACGCGCACACTGGCGCTCGAATTCGCCCCTCGCCGCATCACCGTCAATGCCTTCGCACCCGGCCCCTTCCAAAGCCGCATGACTGCCTTTGCCACCGGCACCCAGGAACAGGCCGACCATGTCGGCAGTCATGTTCCGATCGGCCGTATCGGCACACCGGATGACATTGCCGGCGCAACGCTCTATTTGTGCAGCCGTGCAGGCAGCTATGTCACCGGCGCCATCCTGCCGATCGACGGCGGGCAATCGGTGCAGCATGGATTGACCTTGTTCAAGGAATGACATTTGCCGGCCGCAGAAGCCGGGGGTGAACTGGAGGACATGAGCGTGGAACCGATCAGTCTCGATGTGCTTCTGGCCAGCGTCGGCAAGGAAGTTGGCGTTTCACCCTGGCGTGCGGTCACACAACGCATGATCGACCAGTTTGCGGACGCTACCGACGACCACCAGTTCATCCACTGCGACCCGGAGCGGGCCAAGCGCGAGACGCCGTTCGGTGGCACCATCGCCCATGGCTTCCTGTCGCTGTCGCTGCTGTCGGCGATGACCTTCGAGACCATGCCGCCGCTGGAAAACGGCAAGATGGGTGTCAATCACGGCTTCGATTCGCTGCGCTTCCTGGCGCCGGTCAAGACTGGCGCCCGCATCCGCACCCGTTTCGTGCTGGCCGACGTCAAGGTCAGGCCGTCGGGCTGGGTGCAGACCGCGCACGACGTGACGATCGAGATCGAGGGCTCGAAGAAACCGGCGCTCACCGCCCGCTGGCTGACACTGACCCTGATCGAACGCCAGCCCGAGACCGCATGAACGACCCGAACGCGCTCGACCAGGCCGCGCTCGCGTCCTACCTCGAGGCGGAAATCCCGGGCTTTTCCGGGCTCGCCGCAATCGAAAAGTTCAAATCCGGCCAGTCGAACCCGACCTATCTGCTGACGGCAGCGAGCGGCCGCTATGTGCTGCGTGCCAAGCCGCCGGGGCAGTTGCTGAAATCGGCGCATCAGGTCGACCGCGAATTTCGGGTGATGAAGGCGCTTGCCGGCAGCGCGGTGCCCGTCCCGCGGATGCTGCATCTGTCGGCCGAGGATTCGCCGATCGGCCGCATGTTCTACGTCATGGATTTCCTCGACGGCCGCATCTTCTGGGATCCGGCACTGCCCGAGGCGCGCGACAACGGTGAGCGTTCCGCCATCTACGACGCCATGAACGGTACGCTGGCGGCCTTGCACGCTGTCGATGTCGAGGCCGTGGGCCTCGGTGATTTCGGCCGGCCGGGCAATTATTTCGAGCGGCAGCTGGCGCGCTGGACCAGCCAGTACCGCGCTTCGGAAACCGGCGCCATCGCCGACATGGACCGCCTGATCGCCTGGCTGGAAACGCATATGCCCGCCGATGACGGCCGTGTCTCGCTGGTCCATGGCGACTACCGGCTGGATAATCTGATCTTCGCGCCGGACCAGCCAAAGGTGCTGGCGATGCTCGACTGGGAACTGTCGACATCTGGCCATCCCTTCGCCGACATCGCCTATCAGTGCATGCAGTGGCGCTTGCCGCACGCATCCGGCTTTCGCGGCCTCGGCGGCATTGACCGTGCGGCGCTCGGCCTGCCCTCGGAAGAGGATTATGTCGCCGCCTATTGCCGCCGACGTCGGCTCGAAGGCATCGGCAACTGGACATTCTTCCTCGCCTTCTCCTTCTTCAGGTTGGCAGCGATCTGCCAGGGTGTCTACAAGCGGGCGTTGGACGGCAATGCCTCCAATCCCGAAAAGGCCAGAACCTATGGCGAGGCGGTGAAGCTCTTGTCGCATCTTGCAGTCAAACTGATCGACAAAGAGATGTGACGTGATGGGAGAGACGGCTGCGTCGGAGCGATCTGATGCCTGCCGTTTGGGAACCTGGGGCGCCCTTGTCCATTTCCGTACAGCGTATATAATTTAGTCGGAACACCACCAACCGAAAGGCACCAGACTTGCCGCCGAGCGTCCAGACACGCCGCGAGAAACAAAAGGCCGAGCTACGCTCCGAACTGGTCGCAGCCGCGCACAAGCTCGTCCAGGAAGAAGGCTATGAGGGTCTGACCATCCGCAAGCTGGCCAAGCGGGTCGGCTATGCACCGATGTCGGTCTATTCCTACTTCGCCGACAAGCAGGACATCCTGTTCGCGCTGGCCGAAGATGCGTTCGAGACCCTTGCCCGGCGCATCGAGGAGCATCCGTCAGACGATCCGATCGCGGCTTTGCAGGCGGTCATGACCGAATATGCCGCCTTCGGCCTCGGCAATCCCAATGAATACCGCACCGTCTTCATGACCGAAAAGACCAAGCTGCCGGAAGGCAGGAGCTACGCGGACATGGAGGAAGGCAACCCGGCGATGAAGGCGCTGATCAGCCGGGTCGAGGCCTGCGTCGCCGCAGGCGAGTTGCAGGGCGATCCGCGCGCCATCGCCACCATGCTGTGGGCGGTCGGCCATGGCACGATCTCGCTGCTGATCACCTTTCCGTTCTACCCCTTCGGCGACCCGCAGGCCTTTGTGAAGCGGATGTGCGATTTCACGCTTGCGACACTGCGCACGCAAAATGTGCCTCCGCTGACCGAGACCCCGGTCAACTGCTGAACGATATCTCCTTTCCTGCAAGCCTCGTCGCCACCAGGTAAACCGGTGGCGATTTCTTGGTTAACAAAAAATTTCCGTACATGTACGATTTCAGCTTGAACTTCGCGAACGGCAGGCGTATCTGTACGGCATAACGTACACGTACGAAGAAATTCACCTGTTGGAAAACGGAGACTGACAATGAAAAAGACCGTCCTCACCCTCGCCGCCATTCTGGCCCTGTCGGGCTCGGCTTTCGCCGCCAGCGCCACCCAGCCGGCCAAGCACCTGCCGGCCGCGACCTGCGTCGACACCAGGACCCATGTGAAGCTCGATTGCGCTTCGACCGGCTCGGTCGAGAAGAAGGGCACCACGGAAAACACCGCTGAGGGCAAGGGCCCGCGCCTCGGCATCAGCATCAACCCGTGGATCGTGCCGAGCGCTTTCTAACATTTGCGCCAAACGCTTCTGGCCGGCGCGGCCGGCCATTCGGTGACGTCAGCCGATCGAGACCGGCAGCCTGGTCGCCGAACTCTCGAACGCTGCATCGATCAGCTTCTGCATGTCGGCGGCGCGCCGGAACGACGGATCGCCGTTTTGCCCGCTATCCAGCGCATCGGCGAAGCGTCTTGCATTGCGTTTGACGTCCGGCGGCGCCAGAGTCCGCCAGCGCTGCAGGTCGATATCTCCGCCGAGACAGGCGGACAGGTGCGAAACCTTGCCGTCGGTCTCGACCTTGATGGCGCCCTTGGTGCCGTGCAGCGTCAGCGAGAGATCGTTGGCGTGGCCTGTCGTGTAGCGGCTCGCCATGATCGTGGCGAGCGCGCCTGACTTCAGCCGCGCTGTCATCGCCACGCTGTCATTGGCGTCCAGCACGTAGTCGCCGATCTGCTCGCCCTCGGCCTTCGGAAACGTCACCAGGTCGGCATGCAGGCTGACGATGTCCTGGGCGGCGCCATAGGTGGCGAAGTCCAGTATATGTATGCCGACATCACCCAGCACGCCTGTCGATCCATGCCGGCTCGACAGGCGCCACAGCCATTTGTCCTCGACCCGCCAGTTGCCCCAGGATTTGCTGACCAGCCAGCTTTGCCGATAACTCGCCTCGACATGGCGGAGTTCGCCGATGGCGCCGGCCTGCACCATGCGCCGCGCTTCCTGGATGGCCGGCGAATTGCGATAGGTCAGGTTGACCATGTTGACGACGCCTGCTGCCTCGGCGGCTTCGGTCATGACAAGCGCGTCGGCATGGTTCGGCGCCAGCGGCTTCTCGCAAAAGACGTGTTTGCCCGAGGCAAGCAGCGCCAGCGTCGTTGCCTTGTGCACGCCGTCCGGCGTGGCGTTGATGGCGGCATCGAACTGGCCCCAGGCGATCGCCGCCTCCAGGCTCTCGAAGCAGTCGCCTATCTTGTTTGCCCCGGCGAACGTCGCCGCGCGGCCTGGCACCTGGTCGACACAGGCCACGATGCTGCAGCCGGGAATCCCGGCGAACTCCTCGACATGATGCCCGGCGATGCCGCCGGTGCCGAGCAGAAGAATTCGGTGCATCAACCCACCCCCAACCAGTTCATGCCCCGATCAGCCCAGGTCGCGGTCAGCTTAGGCCGATCAACTAAGACCCTTATCGCCATCGGCATGCAGGCGCAGGCCTTTCTGGACGATCTTCTCCTTGGCCCTGTCCGTCGGCACGTTCGGCGCATTGGTGACGCCGGACCATGCGGGTGCGGGATTATGCGCCCAGTGCACGGCGTTGCGCAGCACCTGTTGCACCCCGTCATTGTGGTAGATCGGATAGGTCTCGTGGCCCGGCGAAAAATAGAAGATCCGTCCCGCGCCGCGCTGATAGGTCAGTCCCGACCGGAACACCTCGCCGCCCTCGTACCAGGAGATGAATACCGTCTCCAGCGGCTCCGGCACCGCGAACGGCTCGCCATACATTTCCGTCTCGCCGATCTCCAGGCATTCGCCGATGCCTTGCGCGATCGGATGGCCGCGATTGATCGCCCAGACGCGTTCACGCTCGCCCGCCTCGCGCCATTTCAGCGAGCAAGGCGTACCCATCAGGCGCTTGAAGATCTTCGAGTAGTGCCCGGAATGGAGCACGATCAGCCCCATGCCTTCCCAGACCCGCTTCTGCACGCGTTCGACGATCTCGTCCTTGACCTCGCCATGGGCGGCGTGGCCCCACCACAGCAGGACCTCGGTGCCGGCAAGGCGCTTCTCGCCCAGGCCATGTTCGGGCTCCTGCAAGGTGGCCGTGGTCGCTTCGATGCCCTTGTCCTGGTTGAGCGCGGCGGCAATAGTGCCGTGCATGCCCAAAGGATAGAGGTCCCGCACGGCGGCATTGGTCTGCTCGTGCACGTTCTCGCCCCAGACGACAGCTTTTATCGGCATTTTCATCTCCCAAAGCGCTTTAAATAGCGCATGTGACGGGACCTTGAGAAGGTACCGCCAAGATTGAAACTGGGGAAATCAGGGCTTGCGGGTTTTCCGTCCCGCAACGGTCTTGGCCTTGCCGGGTTTGGCAGGAGCGCCTGAGATGACTGATCCGGTGATCGACACCGGATCGCTGGCCGGAAAAGTGTCCTCGAGGCCCTCCTCGAGTTCCTCTTCGGCATTGGCCTCGTGATGCCGCTCGTGTTCGAGCGAGCGGACCGCCGCGGTTTTGGATTGCGGCGGCGACTTCGGCGCGGACTTGGACGGCATCGACATTCTCCCTCGACTTGTTGCCGCACAACGGACGCGCGCGGCAAACGTTCCGGGTTCAGACCGCCGCGTCGCGTGCCCCTTCGGACAGGAAAGTAAAGACATAGTCCGAGAAGGAACGCCAGCACTCGACCCGGAAGGCGTCCGCGGCCGTACGCAACAACACGATTTCGGCCTTGCCAAGGATAGTGCGCGAGGCAGCCCCCACCGGGAATGCATCGAGCGACAGATCCTGCGGGCAACCCGAATTGATCGTTGCGGCCGCCGCCGCGCCGGTAACGGCAATCGCGATATTGCGGTGAGAGACACCCACTGCCGAATGGAGCGCGGCAACCGTGGCGCAAGCGGCGAGCGGATCGTTGCCGGCCTCGTCGATGACAAACCATTCGTCCGGCCCAAGCCACAGCGCGGTGCGGCCAGCCTTCGACACGGACGTCTTCGGCTTTTTCGGCAAGGTCACGCCGAGCGCCTTCGACAGCGCCGCGACGGAAGCCTCCGGCGCGCGCAGCGAAATACGCTCTGCCGGCGGCAGGATCTCGACCTTGGCGTTGGTTGCGGTGGTGCTACGTCCAGCCAGTGCCGGGCGACGCTCAACCGAAGGCGATACGGCGGAAACCGTCTTCTTTTCAGCAGCCTTAGCCATTGAGGCGCCCTCCCGTCTCGTCGAAGAACACCATGCCGGTAACCTCCACTTCGATCACTCCGTTCGGCATCGGCACGTAGAGCGTGTCGCCCATGCGGTCGCGGCCGCCGGCGACCAGCGCCAGCGCGATGGAGCGGCCGCAATTTTCCGACCAGTAGCTCGAGGTGACATGGCCGATCATCTTCATCGGGATCGCCTGCTTCGGGTCCTCGACGATCTGCGCGCCTTCCTCCAGCACCACCTTAGGGTCCTTGGTCTTGAGGCCGACCAACTGCTTGCGGCCCTTGGCCACCAGATCCGGCCGCGTCAGGCCGCGGATGCCGACGAAATCGGCCTTCTTCTTGCCGACCGCCCAATCGAGGCCGGCATCACCAGGGGTCACCGTGCCGTCGGTGTCCTGGCCAACGATGATGTAGCCTTTTTCGGCGCGCAATACGTGCATGGCCTCGGTGCCGTAGGCGGCGGCGCCATGCTTCTGGCCCTCGGCCCACAGCGCTTCCCAGACGGCCTGGCCGTAATCGGCCGGGACATTGACCTCGAAGCCGCGCTCGCCGGTGAACGACATGCGGAACAGCCGCGTTGGCACGCCGCAGATCTTGCCTTCGCGCACCGACATATGCGGCAGCGCCTCGTCGGACATGTCGATGCCCTCGACCAGCGGTGCGATGATGTCGCGCGACTTTGGCCCTTGCACGGCGATCACCGCCCATTGTTCGGTGATCGAGGTCAGCCAGACATTGAGATGCGGAAACTCGGTCTGGAGATAGTCCTCCATGTGGTTCATGACCCGCGGCGCGCCACCGGTCGTCGTCGTCACATGGAAACGGTCCGGTGCCAGTCGGCCGACGACGCCGTCATCATAGATGAAGCCGTCCTCGCGCAGCATGATGCCATAGCGGCAGCGGCCGGGTTCCAGCTTCTCCCACGGATTGGTGTAGAGCAACTCCATGAACTTGGCGGCATCCGGCCCGACCACTTCGATCTTGCCGAGCGTCGAGGCATCGAACAGCCCTGCCTTGTTACGAACCGCGACGCATTCGCGGTCGACCGCTGCATGCATGTCTTCGCCCGCCTTCGGGAAATACCAGGCGCGCTTCCACTGGCCGACATCCTCGAACACCGCGCCCTGCGCTTCGGCCCAGGGATGGATCGCGGTCTTGCGTGTCGGGTCGAACAGCGGCCCGCGCGCATGGCTGACGATCGCGCCGAAAGTGACCGGCGTGTAGGGCGCGCGGAACGTGGTCAGGCCGACTTCCGGGATCGGCTTGCCCAGCGTCTCGGCGGCGATCGCCAGGCCGTGCATGTTGGAGGTCTTGCCCTGGTCGGTCGCCATGCCGTTGGTGGTGAAGCGCTTGACGTGCTCGATCGAGCGCATGCCCTCATGCACCGCCTGGCGAATATCCTTGGCGGTGACGTCGTTCTGGAAATCGACGAACGCCTTCACCGTCGTGTCCGGTCCGGCGCCGGGGCCAGCCCCCAGCATGCCGCGCGACCAGCTCTCCGAGGCATCGACCTTCGGCTTGGCGCCCTTGGCGGTTTTCGCGCCGGCATCTTTCGCTGCCTTGGCGCCAGCCGCGTAGGCCTCGTCGACCGTCGCCGACAGCCCGTCAGTGCCGTTGCAGGCGCCGACGGAGACGCAGTCTTGTGCGTAGATGCCCGGCACGAAGCGCTTGGTCTCGTCGTTGAAGGCGACCTTGCCGCGCGACTGCGAGAACAGATGCACCGACGGCGTCCAGCCGGCCGACATCAGGATCGCGTCGACGGGGATAGTGCGTTCGCCGCCGCCATTCTTCGGCTGCACGGTCATCGACGACACCCGCAATTTGCCGCCGGCACGGATCACCGCGCGGCCGAAATTGATCTCGATGCCGAGCGCCCTTGCCTCGTCGATCACCGGTCCTGTCGGGTTGTCGCGCAGGTCGACGATCGCCGCCACGTTGACGCCGGCCTTCTTCAGGTCGATCGCCGCCGCGTAGGCCGAATCATTGGCGGTGTAGACGCCGACATTCCTGCCGACCGCCACGCCATAATGATTGAGGAAAGTGCGCGCCGCGCCCGCCAGCATGATGCCCGGCCGGTCGTTGTTCGCAAACACCATATGGCGCTCGATGGCGCCGGAGGCCAGCACGACGCGCTTGGCGCGGACCTGCCACAGCCGCTCGCGCGGCAAATCGTGGCCGGGGGCCTTCAGATGATCGCTGACACGCTCGACCAGGCCGACGAAATTCTGCGCGTAGTAGCCAAAAGCAGTTGTGCGCGAGAGCACGCGGACATTGTCCATCGCGCTCAGTCTGGCGATCGCCGCCTGTGCCCAGGCAAAACCGTCCTGGCCGTCTATTTTCGCGCCACTCTCGAAACGCAGGCTGCCGCCGAATTCGACCTGCTCGTCGGCGAGGATGACGCGCACGCCGGTCTCCGCCGCCGCCAATGCCGCCGCGATACCTGCGGCACCGCCGCCCAGAACCAGCACGTCGCAATGCGCGTAGCGCGAGGAATAATGGTCGGGATCGGGTTTGTCCGGAGAAACGCCAAGGCCGGCGGCTTCGCGGATCTTGGGCTCGTAAAAGCTCTTCCAGGCCGCCTTGGGCCACATGAAGGTCTTGTAGTAGAAGCCGGCCGAAAACATCGGCGATGCGATGTCGTTGACCGCGCCTATGTCGAAGGACAGCGACGGCCAGCGGTTCTGCGAATTGGCGGCAAGTCCGTCATAAAGCTCCTGCACGGTGGCGCGCACATTCGGCGTCTTGCGCGCGTCGTCGCGCACGATCTGCACCAGCGCGTTAGGCTCTTCCGCGCCTGCCGACAGAATGCCGCGCGGCCGGTGGTACTTGAACGAGCGGCCGACCAGATGCACGCCATTGGCAAGCAGCGCCGAGGCCAACGTGTCGCCCTCGATGCCGGTATAGGGCTGGCCGTCGAAGCTGAACCGCGCGGTCTTGGCCTGGCTGAGGCGACCGGCGCTCGGAATGCGGAACCCGCCGCTCATTTGGTAACCACTTCGTTGGAGTTTTTGGGCAGCTTGGCGGGTTTCGGCTCACCGGCCTTGTAGGTCATGACGAACTTGTCGGTGACGGTGTCGCGCACTGCGTTGAAGAAGCGGGCGCAGCCATGCATGTGCCGCCAGCGCTCGTAGATGATGCCCTTGGGGTTCGAGCGGATGAAGAAGAATTTCTCGAAATCGTCGTCGCTCTCGCCGGCCATATTGGCCGAGCGCGCGATATGGGCCTCGCCGGCGTTGCGAAATTCGAGCTCCGGGCGCTCTTCCTCGCAATAGGGGCAGCGTATGAGCAGCATCGTCTTCGTTCCTACAATTCGCCGTGGCCGACGTGGGCGCCGGCGGGTTGGTCGCAAAGCTTCTGACCCATGGTCATGAATGGAGCGACGAGCCGCAGGCGCTCCTCGACGTTTGTCGCATCGCGAAACAAAGCGCGGTTGGCCATGTTGCCGAGCGTCAGTTGCATCGGGTCGGTGGTGACGATCACGCCACGCGGCTCGAAATCCTCGTCCTCGTCCAGCCCATGCGGCCGGCCTTCAAAGAACATCACCACTTTCTGGCCGGCGCTCCACACGCATGCCAGCGTCCCCTCGTCGACCGAAAACGGCCAGCCGGCCTCGTTGCCGGCACGTTCGATCGGCTGCAGCCGCACCTCTTCCGGCGACGGCAAATGGAACATGCCCTGTTCCCCCGCCAGCACCAGCGGCATGGCGACAGCGAGTTCCGTCATCATCAATGCGCCACCGCCGCCGCCGCGGCCTCGTCGATGAGGCGGCCGGTGCGGAAGCGTTCGATGGTGAAGGGCGCGTTGATCGGATGCGGATCGTCCCTGGCGATGGTGTGGGCAAAGACATGGCCCGAGCCGGGCGTCGCCTTGAAGCCGCCGGTGCCCCAGCCGCAATTGACGTAGAGGCCGGGCACCGGCGTCTTGGCCAGGATCGGCGAGCGGTCGGGCGTGACGTCGACGATGCCGCCCCACGAGCGCAGCATCTTCATGCGCGTGAAGATCGGGAACATCTCGCAGATTGCGTCGAGCGTATGCTGCAAGATGTGCAGGCCGCCGGTCTGCGAATAGGAGACATACTGGTCGGTGCCGGCGCCGATGACCAGCTCGCCCTTGTCGGACTGCGAGATATAGGCGTGCACGGTGTTGGACATCACCACGCAAGGCACCACCGGCTTGACCGGCTCCGACACCAGCGCTTGCAGCGGATAGCTTTCCAGCGGCATGCGCACGCCGGCCATGTTCATGATGACAGACGAATGGCCAGCAGCGACGACGCCGACCTTCTTGGCGCCGATGAAGCCGCGTGTCGTATCGACGCCCATGACCGCGCCATTGGCGGCCCGCTTGACGCCGGTGACCTCGCAATTCTGGATGATGTGCACGCCGCGCGCCGAAGCGCCGCGCGCGTAACCCCAGGCCACCGCATCGTGGCGCGCCGTGCCGCCGCGCCGCTGCAAGGCGGCCCCGACCACCGGATAGCGCGCATCCCTGGAGATGTTGAGCGGCGGGCAGAATTCCTTGGCCTGCTCCGGCGACAGCCATTCATTGTCGATGCCGTTCAGCCGGTTGGCATGGACATGGCGCTTCAGCACCTGGACGTCGTGCACATTGTGGGCGAGCATCATGACGCCGCGCGCCGAATACATGACGTTGTAGTTGAGCTCCTGGGAAAGCCCATCCCACAGCTTCAGCGCATGGTCGTAGATGCCGGCGCTCTCGTCATAGAGATAGTTGGAGCGGATGATGGTGGTGTTGCGGCCGGTGTTGCCGCCGCCCAACCAACCCTTTTCCAGCACAGCGACATTGGTGATGCCATGCACGCTGGCGAGATAGTAGGCGGTGGCCAGCCCATGGCCGCCGGCGCCGACGATGATGACGTCGTATTCCTTCTTCGGCTCGGGCGAGGACCATTGCTCCTCCCAGCCCTTATGGCCGCGCATGGCCTCGCGGGCGATGGCGAATACCGAATATTTTTTCAACGTTCCAGCCTCGCAAATGGCGGCGAGGCGTTCACTTGGCCCCGGCGCGCGAGGTGTATCACTAGCGAAACAGCGCTTCCACCCTTGCGCTGTTTGCGACGGCGCTTGCCGTTTTGCGCCGCGACGAGAAACAGGCATGCGGGCTGGCTGCCATGGCTGCGGTCAGTCACACTGCCTGTCGCGAGATTCTTGAGGACGAGAGGACGAGTATGGGCAACGCCTGGTGGAATCTGACGCTACGCTTCCTGTTGGAGCTTGCCGCCTTGCTTGGTCTCGGCGTCGCGGGCTGGAACCTCTCCGAGGGATGGTGGCGATGGGGCCTGGCCCTGGTCCTGCCGCTTGTTGCAGCCGTGCTGTGGGGCACTTTCGCGGTACTCGACGACCCGAGCCGATCAGGCCGTGCGCCAGTACCGGTTCCGGGCACGGTGCGGCTGGCGTTGGAATTGGTCATCCTGTTCGGCGGCGCTGCTGGATTCCATGTGGCCGGTTACACGACCACGGGCATCATCGTCGCCCTGCTTATCGCCATGAGCTACGCATTTTCGCTCGACCGGCTCGGTTGGCTGCTGAAGCAATAGTTCAGGGACGACGCAGCCTTCGCAGGTATCGGGTGGCTCCGACCAACCCCATTTGCGACCAAGCATCCGATCGCCGGCAGAACTGGCGCCAAGCAAAGGATGCAAAAAATGCTCGCACTCGCCAACAAGATCGCCATCGTCACCGGCGCCAGTTCCGGCATTGGCCGCGCCACCGCAAAACTCTTTGCCGAGGAAGGCGCGAAGCTCGTCGTCGCCGCGCGGCGCCAGGCAGAGCTCGACGCGCTCGTCGCCGAAATATCGGACGCGGACGGCACCGCCGTCGCGCTTGCCGGCGACGTCAGGGACGAAGCCTATGCAAAGGCTCTTGTCGATCTGGCGTTGGAAAAGTTCGGCGGCCTCGACATCGCCTTCAACAACGCCGGCGCCGTCGGCGTGATGGCGCCCCTGCCCGACATGGTGCCGGCGGCATGGCACGAGACGATGGACATCAACCTGACAAGCGCCTTTCTCGGGGCAAAGCACCAGATACCGGCCATGCTGGAGCGGGGCGGCGGGTCGCTGATCTTTACCTCGAGCTTTGTCGGCTACACTGCCGGCATGCCGGGCATGGCCGCCTATGCCGCTGCCAAGGCCGGCCTGATCGGCCTGACGCAGGTGCTGGCCGCCGAGTATGGGCCAAGGGGGCTACGCGTCAACGCGCTGCTGCCCGGCGGCACCGACACACCCGGCGCGACGACCACCACGCCGCAGGCACGCGCCTTCGTCGAAGGCATCCATGCCTTGAAGCGTATGGCGCAGCCGGAGGAGATTGCCCGCTCGGCGCTTTATCTCGCCTCCGATGCCTCGAGCTTCACCACGGGAACCGCGCTGTTTGCCGATGGCGGCGTCTCGATCAACCGGACGTGAACCCGGCGAACAGGCCCGTTCGTCCAAGTGACGCAGACCGCCGGTCTTGCTTTTTCGGCGCGATTTGGCGATTCCGTTTTGTCGAAACCGGTCTTCTTGCCGAAACAGGTCCTGAAACCATGATGCTGATCCGAACCTATGTGGCCGCGAGCGCGATCGAGGGCGTCGGCATGTTCGCCGCCGAGCCGATCCGCAAGGGCGCCTCGATCTGGCGCCTCGATCCTGATTTCGATCGGCTGATCCCGATGGACAGATACGAGGCAGCGCCGCCACCGCTGAAGGAATTGCTCGATCGTTATGCCTATCCGAGCCCGGACCGGCCGGGTTTCATGGTCTATGAAGTCGACAATGGTCGCTTCATGAACCATTCGGCGACGCCGAATACGGATTTCTCGCAATATGGCGGCGCGACGGCGACCCGCGATATCGCCGTCGGCGAAGAGATCACCTGCGACTACGGCGAGTTCTTCGAGGATTTCGAGCGGCTGCATCTGGCCACGGCGTAGCTGATGGCCTATCTACCAGGCAACCGTGGCAATTTGGCCGTTGTCCTTCATTTCGACTGTGGACAGCGCGGCTTGATTCTGCTATCAGCCGCCACAATTCGTGGTGTCGAGCGCCGCGGAGGCTAGTGGCTATGGCTGCTTGCCTGTTGATATCAAACCCGAAAGACAGGATTGCCCGTGCAGGTACTCGTCCGCGACAACAACGTTGATCAGGCGCTTCGCGCGCTCAAGAAGAAGATGCAGCGCGAAGGCATTTTCCGCGAAATGAAGATGCGCGGTCACTACGAGAAGCCTTCCGAGAAGCGCGCCCGTGAAAAGGCCGAGGCCGTTCGCCGCGCCCGCAAGCTGGCCCGCAAGCGCGCACAGCGCGAAGGGCTGCTGCCGATGACGCCGCGTCCGGTGGCTGCCGGCGGTGCTGCCGGTGCAGCGCGTCCGCCGCGCTGATTAACGCCAATATTTCGTCCTTTTCGAAGGATACCAAGGTGGCGCGATGTGGAATCGCCGCCACCTTTTTATTTTGATGTGACCGGCCCGGAGGGGGGATCCGGGCCTGAATGACGCGGCGCAAGTGAGGACAGGGCAGACATGAACGCAACGAGCGTGGAGCGCGGGACCGCATTGCGTGGTTTTGCCCTGACAGCGGCCCTGCTTTCCGGACTGGTGCTTGCCGGCTGCCAGACATCGGGTCCGACCGGCGAGTTCAACAACATCGACAAGGCGCAAGGGTCGAGCGAGAACATCTCCTCGCTGTCGGCGGTGATCCAGCGCAATCCCCAGGATCCCGAAGGCTACAATGTGCGCGGCTCGGCCTATGGCCGTGGCGGCCAATACCAGGCGGCGCTCAAGGATTTCAACCAGGCCATCCAGCTCAACCCGAATTTCTACCAGGCCTATTCGAACCGGGCGCTCATCCAGCGCTTCCTCGGCAATCAGGAAGCCGCGCTTGCGGACTACAACCGCTCGATCCAGATCAACGGCAACTATGACGCCGCCTATATCGGCCGCGGCAATCTCTACCGCAAGGCGGGCCGCACCCAGGATGCCTTCAACGACTTCCAGAAGGCGATCCAGCTCGACACCACCGATGCCCGCGCCTATCACAATCGCGGCCTGATCTATCAGAGCCAGGGCCAGCACAAATTCGCCATCGAGGATTTCTCGACTGCCATCTCGCTGGCGCCGGACGCAGCCGAACCGTACAACGGCCGTGGCCTTTCCTATCTGGCGACAGGCGACGAGGACAATGCCTTCTCCGACTTCAACATGGCCATCAAGCTTGACGGCAAGAACGCCGAGGCCTGGGCCAACCAGGCGCTGATCTACGAGCGGCGCGGCGACAAGGCGAAGGCCGCGAAATCCTACAAGGAAGCCGTCCGCCTCAACCCGACCTATCAGCCGGCCAAGGACGGCCTCGCCCGCGTCAGCTGACATCGGTTTCGCCAGATCCGCTAAACATTCCAGATCGTTAGCGTGTCCAAAAGGACACGCTGCTCTGGCTTTCGCCGGCAATCCGGCAACCGCGCGTTAACCCCCGCTGCAACCCGTCAACCCTTGCCTTGTTCGCGCCAAGTTTTCAGCGGAACGGTCTGGCCATCAAAGCCGTTACTTGGAAGCAATCGCGAAAGGACCCTCCCATGATCAAGAAACTCGCCTGCGCCGCCGCTCTCGCCATGACCGCGTTCGCTGCCGCACCGGCCAGCGCCGGCAAGCTGCAGCTCGGCACGCTCGACTGCACCATCGATGGCGGCACTGGTTATATCGTGACGTCCAACAAGGGCGTGTCCTGCGTCTTCCGGCCCCACCATCATGGACCGTCCGAGGTTTACACAGGCGTCATCTCCAAGCTTGGCGTCGATCTCGGAAAGACTCATCAGGGCCAGTTGGTCTGGGCCGTTTTTGCCGCGACACGAGACCGTGACGCGGGCGACCTCGCCGGCAGCTATTACGGCGTCAACGCCGAGGCCAGCGTCGTGACCGGCGGTGGCGCCAATCTGCTGGTTGGTGGCTTCGACAGCGCCTTCATGCTCGAGCCGCTCAGCGTCCAGGCGCAGACCGGCGTCAATCTTGCCGTCGCCGTGACGTCGCTCGAGCTGATCCACTCGCTCAAATGAATGCATGGAGCCATGGGCTCCACGACCCCTCACTTCGCGGCGCGGAACCAGATAGGATGGTTCCGCGCCGTTTCATTTTTGAGGGGAACAGAATGCCGAAGACAGCCATCGCCGCTGCCGTGATTGCAACCGCGCTTGCCGGTGCGGCACGAGCCCAGGACCGTGGCATCGAACTCGGCGCGCTTGAATGCGCCATATCAGGCGGCACCGGCTTCATTTTCGGCTCGACCAAGGATTTGAGCTGCACCTTCACCCCCTCCGACAAGACCTTCGCGCCGGAAGCTTATTTCGGCGCCGTCAACAAATACGGCCTCGACATCGGCACGACGAAGCAAGCGGTGATGCGATGGTTGGTGCTGACGCCGCTGAAGAACATCTACGCGCCGGGTGCGCTGGCGGGCGACTATATTGGCGCCAGTGCCGAGGTGACGGCGGCCGTCGGCGCCGGCGCCAATCTGCTGGTTGGCGGTTCGTCGCAGGCCTTCACCCTCCAGCCGCTCAGCCTGCAGACCCAGACCGGCATCAATCTGGCCATCGGCGTCAGCCAGTTCCAGCTGCGCAGCACCGAGAATTGAACCGCCGGCCGCCGGCCGCAAACATCTCGAAAATTTCGCTTGAGCTCAATCGCGGTTGAGGTTTTACAAGCCTGCCCGACCGGAACAGCGCCCCGGTCTGACGCGCGATCCGGCGTTGCCGACACGCATGGTCCTGCCGGAAACCCTTTCTGGCTTCTGGTGCCCAGCGCCGTCATCGAGCTATGCAAGGCCGGGGTAGAGATGACTGAAATCGGTATAAACAGGGTCGACTGGCGCGCATTGTGGGCGAGCGGCGACCTGGCGCGCTTCTGCTTCATCAGCCTCGGCATCCTGCTGCACGCGACCAATGAGACGATGGTGGCGACCGTCATGCCCGCCATGGTCGGTGAACTGGCCGGCGTGCAGCTCGTCGGCTGGTCGCTGGCGATCTACGAGCTCGGCGCCATCGTCGCCGGTGCCGCGGCCGGACGGCTGGTGAGTTATGTGGCGCTGCGCACCAACATGGGGGTCGCCGCCCTGCTCTACGCGGCCGGAGCATTGATCTGCGCCACCTCGCCTTCCATGCAGCTGTTCCTCGCCGGCCGCCTGATCGAGGGGCTTGGCGGCGGCGCGCTGGTGTCGCTGGCCTTCGTCTCGGTCGAGCGGTTGTTTTCGCGTGCCATCTGGCCGCAGCTTTTCGGCATCATGTCCGCGATCTGGGGCGTCGCGGCCTTCAGCGGCCCGTTGCTCGGCGCGATCATGACCGAGCTTCTCTCATGGCGCTGGGCATTCGGCGTCTTCACCGTCGGCGGCACGGCCATGGCGTTGGCAAGCTTCATCGTGCTCGACACGCCCGAGGCGACGAGACCCACCACGAGCAAGGGCAAGGCGCCGCCCTTCCCGTTCGCCGCCCTCGCCTGCCTTGCCGTGGCCGTGGTGCTGATCGCCTCTGCCGGCGTCGACATCGCCTTGCTGCGCTCTTCGCTGCTGATCGCCCTCGGTCTCGGCGGCCTGGCGCTGTTCTTCTGCATCGACGCGCTGAAGCCGCGGTCCCGGCTGTTCCCGGCGCGGCTGTTCTCGTGGCGCACGCCGGTAGGCGCCGGCATGACCATGGTCGCCGCCTTCTCGGTGGCGACCTGCTCCTTCGGCGTCTACGGGCCGCTGCTGTTGACCAGCCTGCACGACATCCCGCTGCTGACCACCGGTTATATCATCGCCGCCGAATCGATCGCCTGGTCGATCCTGTCGATCCTCGTCGCCAACGCGCCACCGCGCCGCGAGCGGCTGATCATCGTCTGCGGCGCGCTGATGATCGCCGCCGGCATCGCCGGCTTTGCCTATACGATACCGCTGGGCTCTATCCCGCTGATCCTGGTCTGCGCCCTGTTGCAGGGCGGCGGCTTCGGCATCGCCTGGCCGTTCCTGACCCGCGTCATCGTTGCCTCCGCCCCGGATGAGGAGCAGACAATTGCCTCGGCAGCGGTGCCGACCATGCAGCGCATCGGCTATGCCGTGGGTGCCGCCCTTGCCGGCATCGTCGCCAATGCCAGCGGTTTTTCGCAAGGGTTGAACCACGACGCGGCCGCCAATGTCGCGAGCTGGCTGTTCCTGGCCTTCGTGCCGCTTGGAATTCTCGGCTGCCTGGCCGCCTTGCGGGCATCATCGACCCCGAACCGACTGCAGCAGGAAGCAATCGGTTAAGTGACGGCTCTCGCCTACTCGACCTCGCGCAGGCGATAGCCGACGCCGGTCTCCGTGGTGATATAGCGTGGCTGGTCGGGGGTCTTCTCGATCTTCTGCCTGAGTTGCCGGACATAGACCCTGAGATACTGCACGTCGGTCGAATCGCCCCAGACCTGCTTCAACAGGAAATGGTGGGTCAGCACCTTGCCGGCATGCTGCACCAGCATGCGCAGGATCTCGTATTCCTTCGGCGAGAGCTTCACCTCCTTGCCCTCGACCTTGACGACGCGCTTGACCAGGTCGACGCTGAGGTCGCCGGTCTGGAAAACCGGCCTCTCGCCCTGCTGCTGGAATTTGTGGCGCAGCGCCACGCGGATGCGGGCGACCAGCTCGTTCATGCCGAACGGCTTGGTGACATAGTCGTCGGCGCCGAGTTCGAGCGCGTTAACGATGCCGGCCTCGTCGGTGCGGCTGGAGAGGATGACGACGGGAATGTCGAGGCCGTCGTCACGCCATTTGCGCAGCAGTTCATGGCCGCTCATGCCCGGCAGGCCGAGGTCGAGCAGGACGAGATCAGGCTTTTCCGTCTCCATCAATTCGATCGCCGCCTTGGCGCTCGGCGCCTCGCTGATGGCATAGCCCTGGCTGCCGAGCCCTACCCGCAGCAGCTTGCGGATCGGCGGCTCGTCATCCACGACCAGTATCCTGACGGTCGAGTTTGTCATGCCAAGTCACCCACATCGTCGGTAGTGGAGGTGTCGAGGTCGGGCGGGATCGCCGGCTTCGGCATGCTGATGGTGAAAACCGCGCCCGGACGGTCGGTTCGGTTCGCGGCTGTGATCGTGCCGCCCATCGCTTCGATGAAACCACGGCAGATCGACAGGCCGAGCCCGGTGCCGGCGCGGACCTGGTCGCGCTTGCGCACCCGGTAGAAGGTGTCGAAAATCCGTTCCACGTCTCCGGGCGGAATGCCCGGCCCTTCATCCATGACCTGCAGGATGACGGAACCATTGTCGGTCCAGCCCTGCACGCGGATCGTCGAGCCGGGTGGGGCGTATTTCGCCGCATTGTCGAGGAGATTGAACAGCGCCTGCTCGAACAGGACGGGATCGACCTTCAACATCGGCAGATCCCGGGAGATGTCGATCTCGGTCTTGTGCTCGGCGATGATCTTCCTCGCCCTCTGCAGGGCCGAGCCGACGATATCGCCGACATAGTGGAAAGCGTAGTTGGGCTCCATCGCCCCGGACTCGATCTTGGTCATGTCGAGCAGATTGGCGATGAAGCGGTTCAACCGCTCGGATTCGTCGAGCACGGTCGACAGCAGCTCCGCCCGATCCTGTTCCGGCAATGCCGGTGCGAATTCCCGCAGCGTGCCGGCCGCACCCATGATGGCGGCGAGCGGCGTTTTCAGATCATGCGAGATCGAAGTGAGCAGCGCCGAACGCAGCCTGTCCGCCTCGGCGGCGAGCTTGGCACGGTCGACGTCGGCGACCAACTGAATACGTTCGATGGCGACCGCCGCCTGGTCGGCCAGCGCGTCGAGCAGGCGCTGCTGCTCTGGCGTCAGCAGCGGACCCTGCTTGTCGTTGTCGAGGCCGACGACGCCGATCGCGGTGCGCCCTGTCCGCAGGGGCAGATAGAGGCGCTTGGCGCCGGGGAGCGTGTCGGCGCCGCGTCCTGCCGCGCGGTTGTGCTCCCAGGCCCAGCGGGCGGCGGCGATGTCGGCCTCGGCCAGCGTGTCGTCGGGCGGATAGCCGGCCTTGACGGTGATCGTTCCATCTTCCGGCAAAAGCAGCACCACGCGCAGCTTCAGCATCGAGGCGATCTGGAAGGCGGTGGCCCACAGAACGTCGTCGAGCGTGCCGGCACCGGCAAGCTTCTTGGAAAAAAGGTAGATGTCCTCCGTGGCCCGCGCCCGCGAGCGGGCGGCGACCGCCTGGCGTTGCACGCGCGCCGTCAGATTGCTGGCGATGACGGCCACGACCAGGAACACGCCGAGCGCGACGATGCTCTCCGGATCCCGGATCGTCAGCGTGTAACGCGGCTCCAGGAAGAAATAGTTGAAGGCGACGGCGCTGGCGAGACAGGCATACAGGGCCGGCCAGAGGCCGCCGGTCACCGCCGACGTCAGCACCCCGATGAGAAAGATGATCGCCAGATTGCGAACGTCGAGAAACTGATCGAGCAGGACGGCGAAGGCGAGCGAACCGGCGACAAAACCCGTGGCGCTGAGATAAGGCCAGATCTGGAACTGCCACTGCTCGTCCGCCGCCTTGACGCTTCTCGACGTCGCCTCGGTGTTGCGCTCGGTTCCCGAAATGACATGGACGCTGATGTCGCCGGCATTGCGGATGAGATCATAGGTGAGCGAACCTTCGATCAATTCGCGCCAGCGCGACCGGGTCGGCCGGCCGACCACGATGTGGGTGAAATTGTTGGCCGTCGCATGCCGCACGATGTCCTGAGCGACGTTCTGGCCGGGAATGGTCGTCACCTCGGCGCCGAGCTGTTCGGCAAGGCGCAGCAATGCCGCGAGCCGGTCCTTGTCCTCCTCGGACATGGCGGCCGAACGAGGCGTATCCACATGCAGCGCCGTCCACGGCGCGCGCAGCCGGTCGGCCAGCCGGCGCGCATAGCGAATGCGGGCCGCCCCGCCCGGACGCGCGTCGACGCAGACGAGCACCCGCTCGCCCGCGGCCCACGGCCCCGGAATGGCGTGGGCCTGCATATGGATCAGCAACTGGTCGTCGACGCGCTGCGCCGTGCGGCGCAGCGCCAGTTCCCTAAGCGCGGTCAGATTGCCCGGCGAGAAATAGTTCTCGATCGCGCGCTGGGCGGTGTTGGGGAAATAGACCTTGCCTTCCTCGAGCCGCTTGATCAGGTCGTCGGGCGTGAGGTCGATGATCTCGACGTCGTCGGCCTGGTCGATGATGGAATCGGGAACCGTCTCGCGCACCCTGACCTTGGTGATCTGGGCGACGACATCGTTCAGGCTTTCGACATGCTGGATGTTGAGCGTCGTGTAGACGTCGATGCCTTGCGTCAGGATTTCCTGGACGTCGAGATAGCGCTTGGGATGGCGGCTGCCGGGCGCGTTGGTGTGGGCGAGTTCGTCGACGAGAACCAGCGCCGGACGCCGGGCGAGGATGGCGTCTATATCCATCTCGTCGAGGATGCGGCCCTTGTAGTCGACCTTGCGGCGGGGAATGACCTCATAACCCTCGACCAGGGCCATCGTCTCCTTGCGGCCATGCGTCTCGACGACGCCGATCACCACGTCCGCGCCGTCGGCCAGGCGGGCACGGCCCGACATCAGCATTTCATAGGTCTTGCCGACACCTGGTGCCGCACCGAGGAATATCCGCAAACGACCGCGACCTTCCCGCTCGGCATGATCGAGCAGTGCGTCGGGAGAAGGTCTGGATTCGTTGCTTCGGTCGTCCGGCATCAGCTTCGATCATGGACGGCGCCAGGGGTACTGTCGATCCCCGGTCATCCCTTCGTCATTTCGCATCGTCGAGTGCGAGGTTGAGCGCCAGCACATTGACGACCGGCTCACCGAGGAAGCCGAGTTCGCGGCCATCGATGTGGCTGTCGACGAGCGCCTTGACCTTGGCCTCGTCGATGCCCCGGGCCTTCGCCACCGTGGCGACCTGGAAGTAGGCGGCCTCGGGGCTGATGGCGGGATCGAGGCCGCTGCCGGACGTCGTCACCAGGTCCATCGGGACCGGCTGGTTCGGATTCTCCGCCTTCAGCTTTTCGGCATCGCCCTTGATGCGATCGATCAGCTTCGGATTGGTCGGGCCGAGATTGCTGCCGCCGGAGGCGGTTGCGTCGTAGCCGCTGCTGCCGGCCGCCGAAGGCCGGCCATGGAAATACTTGTCGCTGGCAAAGCCTTGGCCGATCAGGCCGGAGCCGATGACCTTGCCGTCCTTTTCGATCAGGCTGCCATTGGCCTGGCGCGGGAACAGCGCCTGCGCGATGCCGGTCATGCCCAGGGGATAGATCAGGCCGGTCAGCACCGTGAAGAAGACGATCATGATGATCGCGGGTCTTATCTGGGAGAGCATGGAAATTTTCCTCAAAGCAATTCCAGGAAAAGTGTGAAGCGGTTTCCCGCAGGAATTGCGTTAAAACGAAGAGTTAAGCGAGGCCAAGGGCGGTGACGATCATGTCGATCGCCTTGATGCCGACGAAGGGGACGATGATGCCGCCGAGGCCGTAGACCAAAAGGTTGCGGCTGAGCAGCGCACCGGCGCCGATGGCACGATACTTGACGCCTTTCAGCGACAGCGGGATCAGCGCGATGATGATCAGCGCGTTGAAGATGATCGCCGACAGGATGGCGCTCTGCGGCGTCCCCAGATGCATGATGTTGAGTGCCTGCAGCGGCCCGGTCGTCTGTCCCGGCGCGACATAGAAGACGGCGAACATCGCTGGGATGATGGCGAAGTACTTGGCGACGTCGTTGGCGATCGAAAACGTCGTCAGCGAGCCGCGCGTCATCAACAGCGCCTTGCCGATCTCGACGATCTCGATCAGCTTGGTCGGATCGCTGTCGAGATCGATCATGTTGCCGGCCTCGCGGGCCGCGACGGTGCCGGTGTTCATGGCCACGCCGACATCGGCCTGGGCAAGAGCGGGCGCATCGTTGGTGCCGTCGCCGCACATGGCGACCAGCTTGCCCTTGGCCTGTTCGTCGCGGATCAGCTTCAGCTTGTCCTCGGGCGTCGCCTGGGCCAGGAAGTCGTCGACGCCGGCCTCCGCGGCGATCGCAGCGGCCGTCATCGGATTGTCGCCGGTGATCATCACCGTTCGGATGCCCATGCGGCGCAGTTCTGTGAACCGTTCGCTGATGCCGCCCTTGACGATATCCTTGAGGTGAACGACACCGAGCAGGCGCCCGTCGCGTTCCACCGCCAGCGGCGTGCCGCCGGACTTGGCGACCTCGTCGGCAATGGCCTGGAGGTCGCGGATGGAGTCACTGCTCGGGCGCACGCCATGGGCGGCCGATGCCGACTGGTTGACATGGGCGAGCACCGAATCGACGGCACCCTTGCGCACCGACGAACCGTCGATGTCGACGCCGCTCATACGTGTCTGCGCGGTGAAGGGCACGAAGGTGGCGTGCAGCGTTGCCATGTCGCGGGCGCGAATGGCGTATTTCTCCTTGGCCAGCACCACGATCGAGCGGCCTTCCGGCGTTTCGTCGGCGAGCGAGGCGAGCTGCGCCGCGTCGGCCAGTTCCTGCTCGGTGACACCCTTGACCGGCCGAAATTGCGTCGCCTGGCGATTGCCGAGCGTGATCGTACCGGTCTTGTCGAGCAGCAGCGTGTCGACGTCGCCCGCTGCCTCGACGGCGCGGCCGGACATTGCCAGCACGTTGAATCGCACCAGGCGATCCATTCCGGCGATGCCGATGGCCGACAGCAGCGCGCCGATCGTGGTCGGGATCAGAGTGACGAACAGGGCAACCAGGACGGTCACCGGGATGTAGCCGCCCGAATAGGAGGCGAAGCTCGGGATGGTGGCCGTGGCCAGCACGAAGATCAGCGTCATGCCGACCAGCAGGATGTTGAGCGCGATCTCGTTCGGCGTCTTCTGGCGCTCGGCGCCCTCGACCAGCGAGATCATGCGGTCGAGGAAAGTATGGCCCGATGCCGCCGTGATGCGCACGCGGATCCAGTCGGACAGCACCTGCGTGCCGCCGGTGACCGCAGAACGGTCGCCGCCGGATTCACGGATGACCGGCGCGGATTCGCCTGTTATCGCCGCCTCGTTCACCGAGGCGACACCTTCCACCACCTCGCCGTCCGACGGGATGATGTCGCCGGCCTCGACCAGCACGGCATCCCCGACCTTCAGGCTGGTGCCGGGCACCAGTTTGTATTTCGTGCGGTCCTCACCGGTCAGAAGCTTGGCCTGGGTTTCGGTGCGCGCCTTGCGCAGCGAATCGGCCTGCGCCTTGCCGCGGCCTTCGGCGACGGCCTCGGCGAAATTGGCGAACAGCACGGTGAACCACAGCCAGATGATGATCTGCAGCGTGAATTTGGAATCGCCGCCGCCGGTGATCAGGTCCTTGGCGAACAGGACGGTCGTCAGCGCCGAGACGACGGCGACGACGAACATGACCGGGTTCCTGATCAGGGTACGCGGGTTCAGCTTCCTGAAGGCTCCGCCGACAGCGGGCCATAGGATGCCGGCATCCATGATGCTGGCGGATTTGGACTGGCTCATTTGTTGGCTCCAGTATCGATGTTGTTGGCGGGCACCGATCGCTCGGATGCCGAAAAGGGCGGGCCATAGACCAGCAGCCAGATCACGATCATGACTGCCGCAAGGCCCAGGAATGTGGAGATGGTCGGGAAGGGAGGGGGAGTTGGCTCCCCCTCGTTTCCGGCCCGGGGCCGGCTCTTCCGTCGCATGATGTTGAACCAGGACATGATGTTGAGCCAGGACATGGTTTTGATCCAAAGCTGAGCCGTCTCAGAATGTCTGCCCATGGATCATGGCCAGGTGTTCGACGATCGGTCCGATCGCCAGTGCCGGGAAGAAGGTCAGGCCGGCGACGATCAGGATGACGCCGACCAGCAGGCCGACGAACAGCGGGCCATCTGTCGGGAAGGTGCCGGCCGAGGCCGGGACCGTCTTCTTCGCCACCAGCGAGCCGGCGATGGCGAGCGCCGGGATGATGACCAGGAAGCGGCCCATCAGCATGGTGATGCCGAGCGTGATGTTGTACCAGGGCGTGTTGCCGCTGAGGCCGCCAAAGGCCGAGCCATTGTTCGCCGCCGCCGAGGTGTAGGCGTAGAGCACCTCGGAGAAGCCGTGCGGCCCGCCATTGGCCATGGACGCGACACCCGTCGGCAGCACCACGGCGATTGCCGTGAAGATCAGCATGGCCAGCGGCAGGCACAGTATGGCCAGCATCGCCATCTTGACTTCCTTGGCCTCGATCTTCTTGCCGAGATATTCCGGCGTGCGGCCGACCATCAGGCCGGCGACGAAGACGGCGAGGACGATGAACATCATCATGCCGTAGAAACCGGCGCCGACGCCGCCGACGATGACCTCGCCGAGTTGCATGTTGACCATCGGGATCAGCCCGCCGAGCGCGGTGAAGCTGTCATGCATGGCGTTGACGGCGCCGCACGAGGCTGCCGTGGTGATGACCGCGAACAGTGCCGAGAGGGCAATGCCGAAGCGGCTCTCCTTGCCTTCCATGTTGCCGCCGTCGATGCCGAGCGCATGGACCAGCGGATTGCCGGATGCCTCCGCCCAGTAGCAGATGGCGACGCCGGCGATGAACAGCACGCCCATCGTGGCCAGGATCGCCCAGCCCTGGCGCTGGTTGCCGACCATGCGGCCGAAGACGTTGGTCAGCGCCGCACCCAGCGCGAAGATCGTCACCATCTGGATCAGGTTGGAGATGGCGTCGGGATTTTCGAACGGATGCGCGGCATTGGCATTGAAGAACCCGCCGCCATTGGTGCCGAGCATCTTGATGGCCACCTGCGAGGCGACCGGGCCGAGCGCGAGGGTCTGCTTGGCGCCTTCCAGCGTGGTGGCGTCGACGTACGGACCGAGCGTCTGCGGTATGCCGAGCCAGACATAGACCAGCGTCAGCACGATGCAGAGCGGCAGGAGGATGTAGAGCGTGCAGCGGGTCATATCGACCCAGAAATTGCCGATCGATTTTGCCGAGGCACGGGCAAAGCCGCGGATCAGCGCGACGGCGATCGAGACACCGACGGCGGCCGACATGAAGTTCTGCACGGTGAGGCCGGCCATCTGCACGAGGTAGGACATCGTGCTCTCGCCGCCATAGTTCTGCCAGTTGGTGTTGGTGACGAAGCTGGCGGCGGTGTTGAAGGCGAGGTTGGCGTCGACGGACGCCATGCCGGCCGGATTGTAGGGAAGCACACCCTGGAGCCGCTGCAGGACATAAAGCACCAGGAAGCTGGCGACGCTGAAGAACAGGATGCCCGCCGCATAGGCGGTCCAATGCTGTTCCTCGCGCTCACTGGTTCCCGAAATGCGATAGAGCCCGCGTTCGACCGGACCCAGAACCGGCGACAGGAATGTCCGGTCGCCATTGAAGACGCGGTACATGTAGCCACCGAGCGGCTTCACCAGCAAAACGACGATCCCGCAGTAGACGAGGATCTGTAGCCATCCGTTGAGAGTCATGGTCTTCGGCCTTCAGAAGCGTTCTGGACGAACGAGGGCGTATGTCAGGTAAACGAGCAGGAACAGCGTCACGCCGCCACCAAGAATGTAGTCGACAAGCATCGTTTCGTCCTCGCGTTAAAGAATGTCGCAGGCTTTGATGTAGGCGAAGGAAAGAACGAAAAACAAAATCCCTAATCCGAGAACAACGATATCCATCGCGTTTATTCCTTGCTTTCGCTTTTCTACGTTTCGCCCACTCGAAGCAGGTGGAAATACGTGATACGGCGCGCCACACCTCGATTGGTGAGGGCGTTCGACGTTTTTGCTCGAGATGGAATATGGACCCGATCGCCATAAAGGTTCGAGACGGGGCGAAGCGGAAAGAAATAGGAATTTCATAAAGGTTTTCGGGGCGGCAGCGTGGCTGGCCCCGTGGGACCGCCGGCATCAATGGCGGATCAGCGGGATAAGCAGGACGTGGCGATCACTGTCCCGTCCGGCGACAGAATGATAGCAGGCAAAAGGCGGAAGGCAGCGCCAAACACCGATGTCGGGCGGCTAGGTCCGCGACCCGACCCACGTCTCGCGGCATCCTAGAATCGATCGTTCACCGCTGTGAACCGGGCATGTGCGAATAGGAGCGATGGGTTGCGCTCGAGCCGCACGACCGTGGGAGGCTTTGCGTGAATCCTCTGGCCTTCGGCAAAGGCCAGAGCGAAAGATTTCAACGTGAAAGAGTAGGTGCGCTCCTCGTCATGTTCAACAATTCGCACCAACCACTCACCGTCGGCCTCAATCACTTCAATACGCGTTGCCAGAGGGCCTCCATAACTGGCCAGATAACCATCAACGTTGCGCTGGGGACCAGGCACTGCTTTCCTCCCGATGTGGCGAAACATGCAACTATGCCAATCAAGATATCGGGTGGACTGAAACAGACTATGACATAGCTCACACGGGTTCGGCGGGCACGGGCAATGGCATGCCAACGAGCCCCGAAAGTGAAAGCGCCGGTCGGCGCGGCATTGCCTGAAAGCCCGCGCCGACCTTGGCGGTGGGTTGGGCACCGCCGCAATCCAAAATTAGGCAATTCTAATTGATTGTAACTGTGGCCCAATGAGAGGCCTTTACCCGTCTCCTGCGAGTTCCTAAGAACTCCTCGCAATGCGTTCGGGCCAAGGAGCTTCCGGCATGGACGCTCACGGGTTCGCTGTGAAGAACCCAGCCACGGCCCCCAAGGCGAGTGCAAGCTTTCCGCTCAAAGCGCCATAGGCGGCCGCCGCGAGTGTGCCGGCAGCCGTAGCGATTACAACCGATATCGCCTGCTCCGAGTAAATGCGCAGCGTTCGCGGTCGCTCTTCATTCATAAAAATCTTCGCATTGCTCACAAAGGCCTTATGCAGCTGCATTATGGCCACCATGATGGCAAGAAGGATCGCCAGAAATGCAACGCGCCTGCCGAATGTTAGCTCTGGCAGGGCGGCGATCGAAACAAGCAGTATCAATCCATTGACGTTCAGCCCAAATTTTTTGATTGAGGTGATCGTTCTCGTTAGGCCGCGGTCAACCACAGACTTCAGAAAATCGGCCTCACCGCGCACCCAAGATTCCTGACCGCCCTGAACAAGAATCGCGCTTTCACCTTTTGAATCCAATTCCACCACGGCCATGCGATTTAGATTGGGAGTTTCCTTTTCTTGGATGTTCATGCGCAGATAGTCGATTGTCGGAAGATTTTTGCTGGCCTCAATGAACTGCTCGACGGGCATAGTTCGTCGGGTTTTCCTGTCGTTGAATGTTATGAACAGCTGACCGACTTTGAAGTCTTTGCGAATGGCTGCCACCAGTTCCTGGAAATCGGACCGGAATAAGCGAATGGCACCGAGAGACCTGTTCTCGGTGTGAAGCGTTTCCGTAAGCTCATTTGCAGTTTCGCCAATGCTGACCGAGTCATGCGGATGAAGGAGAAATGTTCCCGCTGTGCCAAGATCGGACTCCCAGTCGCCAACAATTGATCCTTTTGAATTCAGTTCCCCGTTCGCCCGGATCGGGGCCGTCTTGACGTTTGGTTCGGCCTGTATGGGCTTTGCCGTGAAGCGGAAGGCCGATCCATCAAAGCTTCCATCGCCCTCGTAGAGCGCCAAGCCGAACAACTGGTCCATCACGCGGAGCCGTATATTGAAGTTGGCGTCATCGCCCTTCAACTCACAGTAGACGTTACCTGTATTGGTTCCGAATAGGGCCCCCGCCCACCGCTTCGATAATCCTGGCATCTCACCACCCAACTCCAATTCCCGTTCTGACGATAGCTAAATTATCAACGTGGCGTAAGCGAATCTTAGGGCACCCAGTTGGGGCGCACCGCCAAGCAGGGCCAAACAATTAATGCTGCAATATTAGTTATTTACCTGACCATCCGAAAATGGCGGAGAGAGCGGGATTCGAACCCGCGTTACGGTCTCCCGTAAACACACTTTCCAGGCGTGCGCCTTCAACCACTCGGCCACCTCTCCGTCCTTGCATGTCGCGCCGGCCGGTTTCGCCGCGCGGGTTGGGGAGATGCATCTCCCTTGGGGCTGCGATGCGGAACTTCCGCGCCATGGACGCCGCCCAACCAGCGGACGTCCTTCCCCTGCACCTGAGCCGTCGAAGCAACAGGCGCGGGGCTCATCTAGTCGATCCCGCGCCGAATGCCAAGCCATAACGGCAGTCTATTCGCTTTGCCGGCGACATGGGATTTCGCGGGCCGCCGGCAGAGCCGCTTTTGAAGCGCCGCCACCCGAATGATGTGCACAGCCAGGACCGCGGAGGCGGCCGTGCTTGACTTCGCCTCGAACGAACTGTCGAGTGACCGGGAGGCTTTGCGGGGGCACCGGCCGGACATGACGTCAAGAAGTGGAATTCCGGGCAATGCGCCGGACAATGGCAAGGCGCCGTCCGGGCGCCCAGGCAATAGTCCGCGCAACGGCCCAGATAGCGGATTGTCCTTCGTCCCGGTAGCATGGCTCATCTTCGTCATGGCGTGGTCGGTCTACGGTCTGGCGTCATCCTGGTGGCTGTTCGGGAATTCCGGCCTGCCGGACGACATCTTCTATTTCCTCATCGGCGGGCTCATCGTCGACGTCGTCACGATCCTGTGGGGGCTTTACCTGCTCGGCCTCGCCTTTAGCCGCTCAGCGCGCTTCCCGCGCCACTTCATCATCTGGCAGGCCGTCACCATCATCTGGTCGCTGGCGAGGCAAGCCTATGTGCTTGCCTCGCCGAGCTTCGTTTTCTCCGCCGAGAACCTGGCCATCACCGGCGCCGAGATCGCCATCGGCCTGCTTTGCATCTACCTGCTGCGCCGTGGCTCCGGCGCCGAAACCGTCTACGCCAAGCCGGAGACCGAAGCGCCGTCGGTCTTCGTTTCCATTGTCGCAGCCTTGCTCGGCATCATCCTCGGCGCCGTCATCGGCGCCCTCGGCGGTTTTTTCGCCGGCTCGGTGATTGCCGATGTCGCCGAAGTAAGCTGCTTCGAGGGCGGCTGCGGATATTTCGCGGCGTTCATCGGTCTGGCCGGACTAGTGGTCGGCGCCATCGTCGGCGGCATTCTCGCTGTCTGGCTCGTTCACCGGCGCAGGCGCAGGCCAGCCGTACAGGGGCCGGTCGCATAGGGCCAGCCGCATCGCATGGGGAGAGAACGCGCAAGCCCTCAAATTCGCGTATCGTGATTGCGGACCAGTCACACCCACTCTATTTGTCGTTTCGGGACACGTGCCGGCGATCCCTTGGAAAGCGTCCAGCATCGGCCGGGGGAGAGCTTGATGTTTCGTTTCGTCTTTCGGCTTGCTGCCATGGTCGCGCTGTCGGTTTCCGTCATCATGGCGGTGCTCGACGCGACACGCACGGTGGCGGCCTCGGCGCTTGTGCTGACCCCGCTCAACGCAAGCTGGCTGGCCGTCTCGCCGGACACGCGGGCGGCCTTCGAAACCTTCGTCCGCGCCAAGGCCGGTCCGTTGCTGTGGGACGGCGCCATCGCCTGGGTGCTCAACCAGCCGGGATTTGCGGTGTTCGCGGTGCTGGCCTTCCTGCTTTACGCCATCGGCTACAGGCGGCAGCGGCGCACGGGGCAGTTCGCCGCCAACTGATCGATTTGCTGCTCCCTGCCCAGCGACGGGCCACCTCCTGACGGCTTGCGCGCAAGGATCGGACTGCGGCGCGGCTTGGCCGGGGCATGCTTTTCCAAAAGGTCAAAATTCCACGTGAATTTTGTTTCGGGCCGTGCCAGATTGCCCGGGAGCGGGAGGGGAATACACTCCTGGCTGACGTCGCATGCCTGCCGGTGAACCGGGCAGGCAAGCGGTGCGTAACGGAAAAAATAACCGACAGGGTGTGGATCACATGAAACGTATCGTTCTCGGCCTCCTGGCCGCAACCGCAATGGTTCTTCCGGCTTTCGCCGCGGATGTGCAGCCGGCCATCCTTTATGACCTCGGCGGCAAGTTCGACAAATCCTTCAATGAGGCAGCCTATCACGGCGCCGAGAAATTCAAGACCGAGACCGGAACCGCCTATGTCGAGTTCGAGGTCTCCAACGCCTCGCAGCGCGAACAAGCGCTGCGCCGCTTCGCCGAGGACGGCCGCAACCCGATCGTCATGGCCGGCTTTGCCTGGGAGGACGCGCTCAAGGTGGTCGCCAAGGAATATCCTGACCTCAACTTCGCCATCATCGACGATGCCGTCGATCTGCCCAATGTCCGCTCGCTTGTCTTCAAGGAGAATGAAGGCTCCTATCTCGTCGGCATCCTGGCGGCGATGGCCTCGAAGACCAAGAAGGTCAGCTTTATCGGCGGCATGGACATCCCGCTGATCCGCAAGTTCGAATGCGGCTATGTCGGCGGCGCCAAGTCGGCGGGAGCGACCGACGTCATCCAGAACATGACCGGTGACACGCCGGCGGCCTGGAACGACCCGGCCAAGGGCGGCGAGATCGCCAAGACGCAGATCGACCAAGGCTCCGACGTGGTCTACGCCGCGGCCGGCGGTACCGGCGTCGGCGTGCTGCAGGCGGCGGCGGATGCCGGCAAGCTGGGCATCGGCGTCGATTCCAACCAGAACGGCCTGCAGCCAGGCAAAGTGCTGACCTCGATGATGAAGCGCGTCGACGTTGCCGTCTACACCGCCTTCATGGACGGCAAGAACGGCACCTTCAAGGGTGGCTTGCAAAATCTCGGCCTCAAGGAAGGCGGCGTCGACTACGCCCTGGACGACAACAACAAGGCGCTGGTGACCGACGAGATGAAGGCGGCGGTCGAAAAGGCCAAGGCCGACATCATCGCCGGCAAGCTCGAAGTGCACGACTACACCGCCGACAACGCCTGCCCCTATTGATCGGTAGGCACCAGGTTTCGAACCGCCGGGTGAAAGCCCGGCGGTTTTGTTTTTTGGAGGGATCTCGAAGGACGCTGAAGATTGGCGAAGGTCTCGGCGATATCCGATCTCCCCCCTTGCGGGGGAGATGCCTGGCAAGGCAGAGGGGGGTGCTGTCCCTCGGCCTAACAGCCAATTCACCGTTATTCAGAAGTCATTCAGGTTGGCGATCCTTCACACCCCCCCTCTGGCCTGCCGGCCATTTCTCCCGCATGGGGGGAGATGGCAGTTCCGGCGTTGCGGGTCCTTGTTCGCAAGAATCTTATTTGATTGGCTCGCAGGTCAGGGCCGAAGCGCGCTACCCGTCGACCAAAGCCCAGCCAGATAGCCAAGCGCGAAAACCGCGATCAGCACGATGGCGATGATGGCCCCGCGCCGGCCGCCAAGCGAATGCACGCCGACGCCATGGGGACGGTGCTCCAGCTTGCTGATCACCGGCGTCGGCTTCGCCCTGTCCTGGCCGACCACACGCATCTGCGGCAGTTCGGCGATGCGTTGCGTCACCAGCGCCCAATGATTGGCGCCACCTGGCTTTTCGGCGCGGTCGAACATATGCATGCGTTCGGCAAGCTGCACCACCGCGTCGCGGAAGGCGGGGTCGATTTCCAGATCGCGCTCGGCCCGTTCGCGCTCCGCGTCGTTCATAAGGCCAAGCACATAGTCACCGGCCCTTGCGATGCGGTCGCTCATGATTGCGCCCTCCCCTTTTTCCTCACCAATGTGGCGGCTTGGTCACCGGCACGTCGGGAGCGGACTGCTCCTCCAGCGCCAGGAAACGGTCGGTCAACGCGTCGAGCTTGCGCTGCATGCGCTCGATCACCTTCCACTGCTCGGCAATCTGGCCTGACAATTCCTCGATGGTCTTCTCCTGCTCGGCGGCGCGAATTTCCAGCGTCGTCAGCCGGTCGGCGGGCATGGTCATTGGCAATCCCTGGCTTTCATCAAGATGCTGATTTCGGCTCGTCATATTAGCGAATATGAAGGCCAGGGACACGTTGGAAATTGACAAGCGCACCGGGATTTGCCGAGAGTGGACGCCGCTCCGGCCGATTGGCATGGGCGGAGCGTCATGCTAGGCATTTTGACCAAGCGATAAAAAAATAAGAGTGGGACTGGCTGCATGGCGCAAGCCGCGATCGAACTGATTGGCATCAACAAGAGCTTTGGCGCCGTACGCGCCAACCGCGACATCAACCTGGAGATCGCGCGCGGCACCATCCACGGCATCGTCGGCGAAAACGGCGCCGGCAAATCGACGCTGATGTCGATCCTCTATGGCTTCTACCAGGCCGACAGCGGCGAGATCCACGTTGGCGGCAAGCTGGCATCGATCAAGACGCCCAACGATGCGATCGCGCTCGGCATCGGCATGGTGCACCAGCATTTCATGCTGGTCGACAATTTCTCGGTGCTAGAAAACATCATCCTCGGCGCCGAAACCAATGCCTTGCTGAAGAGCAGCATCGCCAAGGCGCGTTCCGAACTGGAGCGGCTCGAGCGCGAATACGGGCTCGAAGTCGATCCCGACGCCATCATCGAGGAACTGCCGGTCGGCCTGCAGCAGCGTGTCGAAATCCTCAAGGCGCTTTATCGCGGCGCCGATATCCTGATCCTCGACGAACCGACGGGCGTGCTCACGCCGGCCGAGGCCGACCATCTCTTCCGTATCCTCAAGCAGTTGAAGGAACAGGGCAAGACGGTGGTGCTGATCACCCACAAGCTGCGCGAGATCATGGCCATCACCGACACCGTGTCGGTGATGCGCCAGGGCACGATGGTGGCGACCCGCGAGACCAAGAAAACCACCGTCGGGGAACTGGCCGAACTGATGGTGGGGCGGCGCGTGCTGCTCCGGGTGGAAAAGGGCGAGGCGGAAGCCGGCGGCGTCAAGCTCGCGGTCAAGAACCTGACGGTCAAGGATTCCCGCGGCGTCACCATGGTCGACGACATCTCCTTCGACGTGCGCGCCGGCGAGATCGTCGGCATCGCCGGCGTCGCCGGCAACGGACAATCCGAACTGCTCGAGGCGATTTCCGGCATCAGGCGCGCCGTTTCAGGCTCTGTCATGCTCGACGGCACGCCGATCGACCTGACGGGTGCCGCCGATCCGGGCGAACTGCGCGACCGGGGCTTGGCCCATGTGCCGGAGGATCGCCACCATGTCGGGCTGGTGCTGGCCTTCGAGGAGAACGAGAATTCGATCCTCGGCTATCACGACGACCCGCGCTATCTCAAAGGGCCGCTGCTCAACATTGAGGCCATCATCGCCGATGCCAAGGACAAGATCGAGAAATATGACATCCGCCCCGGCAATCCGCGCCTGAAGACCGCCAATTTCTCCGGCGGCAACCAGCAGAAGATCGTGCTCGCGCGGGAGATGGAACAGGACCCCGGTGTGCTGATCGTCGGCCAGCCGACGCGCGGCGTCGATGTCGGCGCCATCGAATTCATCCACAAGCGCCTGATCGCCATGCGCGACCAGGGCAAGGCAGTGCTGGTGGTGTCGGTCGAGCTCGACGAGATCCGTTCGCTCTCCGACCGCATCCTGGTGATGTTTGCCGGCCGCATCGTTGGCGAGCGCGGCCCAGAGGCGACCGAAGGCGAGCTCGGCCTGCTGATGGCCGGCGTCGAGCGCCAGGAGGCTGCGGAATGAGCACGCCTTATGCCAAACTGCCGGCCTGGGCCGACTATGGGCTGATCCCGCTGATCAACCTTGCGGTGGCTTTCATCGTCGCCGGCTTCGTCGTGCTTCTGGTCGGCGAAAATCCGTTCCGCGCCGCAATCATCCTGGTCGAGGGCGCCTTCGGCAAGGGAACAGGCATCGCCTTCACCCTCTTCTATGCCACCACATTCATCTTCACCGGGCTTTCGGTTGCGGTGGCGGCGCATTGCGGCCTGTTCAACATCGGCACCGAGGGGCAGGCCTATATCGCCGGCCTCGGCATCGCCATTGTCTGCCTCCCCTTGGACAGCGTGTTCCCGTGGTGGCTGACATTTCCGCTGGCGATCGTCGCTTCGGCGCTTGTGGGCGCGTTGTGGGCGCTGATTCCCGCCTATCTGCAGGCCAGGCGCGGGTCCCACATCGTCATCACCACCATCATGTTCAACTTCATCGCCGCCTCCATCATGGTCTACCTGCTGGTCGGCCCCTTGAAGCCGGCCGCTTCGCAGGCCCCGCAGACGCGCAACTTCCTCGCCGGCGCCGAATTGCCGAAGCTCAACTGGATCATCGAACTGTTCGGCGCCAAGATCCGCTCGGCACCGCTCAACGTCACCTTCCTGCTGGCGCTGGTCATGGCCTTCCTGGTCTGGCTGCTGATCTGGCGTACCAAGCTCGGCTACGAAATGCGCACCTATGGCCACAGCCCGAAGGCGGCGCGCTATGCCGGCATTTCGGAGACCCGCATCATCATCACCGCCATGATGATCTCGGGCGCGCTCGCCGGCATGATGGCGCTCAATCCGGTGATGGGCGACCAGCACAACGTTGCGATCGACTTCGTTTCCGGCGCCGGCTTCGTCGGCATCGCCGTGGCGCTGATGGGGCGCCTGCATCCGGTCGGCATCGTGCTGGCGGCGATCCTGTTCGGCATGCTCTATCAGGGCGGCGCCGAACTCGCGTTCGAGATGCCTGCGATCAGCCGCGACATGATCGTCATCATCCAGGGGTTGGTGATCCTGTTCGCTGGCGCGCTGGAGCACATGTTCAGGCCATACATCCAGGCGCTGTTCGCCTCGTTCAGTCCGGGATCGGTCGGGATGGAAGCGGTCAAGGGAAAGGGTGCCTGAGATGGATGTCTTTATCGCCATCGTGCAGATACTTGACTCGACCATCCGCCTGTCGGTGCCGCTGCTGCTGGCCTGCCTCGCCGGCCTTTATTCCGAGCGTGCCGGCATCTTCGACATCGGGCTCGAGGGCAAGATGCTGGTCGGCGCTTTCGCCGGCGCCGCCGCCGCTTCCGTGTTCCATTCGGCCCTTCTCGGCCTCGGCATGGCCATCCTGATCTCGGTCGCCTTCGCGCTGGTGCACGGCTTCGCCTCGATTACACACCGCGGCAACCAGATCGTCTCCGGCGTGGCTATCAATTTCATCGCCGCCGGATCGACCATCATCCTCGGCCAGGCCTGGTTCCAGCAAGGCGGGCGCACGCCGGCACTCGGACCTGGCGAGCGGTTCGACGCGATCATCTGGCCCGGCGCCGAGGCGGTTCGCGGCGTGCCGATCATCGGCCCAATCTACGCGGAACTGATCTCCGGCCATTCGATTCTGGTCTATCTCGCCTTCCTGATGGTGCCGTTCACCTGGTGGGTGCTGTTTCGCACCCGCTTCGGCCTCAGGCTGCGCGCCGTCGGCGAAAACCCGGCTGCCGTCGACACCGCCGGCATCTCGGTCGCCTGGCTGCGCTACCGCGCGCTGATCTGCACCGGCATCCTCACCGGCGTCGCCGGCGCTTATCTGTCGATGGTGCAGAATGGCGGCTTCGTGAAGGACATGACCGCCGGCAAGGGCTACATCGCGCTGGCCGCGCTGATCTTCGCCAAATGGAAGCCGGTCAACGCCATGTTCGCTTGCCTTCTGTTTGGCTTCCTCGACGCGGCGGCAATCCGCCTGCAGGGATCACCGCTGCCCTTGATCGGCAAGGTGCCGGTGCAGTTCATGCAGGCCCTGCCCTATATCCTCACCGTCATCCTGCTTGCCGGCTTCATCGGCAAGGCGATCCCGCCGCGCGCCGGCGGCGTGCCCTATGTCAAGGAACGCTGAGACCGCACCAGCGGGGAATCGCAGCGGTCGAAATCGGCACCAGCTTTTTGAACAAGATCATGGGAGAGAAGTACTAAAATGTCGCATGATCTGTTCGAGGCGGCCAGGGCCGCCATGGCCAAAGCCTATGCGCCCTACTCGAAGTTTCCGGTGGGTGCTGCCTTGCGCACCGAGGACGGGCGCGTCTTCACCGGCGCCAACATCGAGGTCGCCTCCTATCCCGAAGGCTGGTGCGCCGAGACCACCGCGCTTGGCCACTACATCATGGGCGGCGGCGGCAAGATCGTCGAAATCGCCGTCCTTGCCGAGCGCATGGCCAAATGCTCGCCTTGCGGCGGCTGCCGCCAGCGGCTGGCCGAATTTTGCCGGCCGGAAACCAAGCTCTACCTCTGCGACAATACCGGCGTCGCCGAGACCGTGACCATGGGCGACATGCTGCCCTACGGTTTTCGCGGCGATATTCTCAAGTGAAGAATCGGCTCCAATGAAGGGCAGGCTGGAATGACCGAAAAGGCCGTGGATCGTCTTATCGAAAAGCTGGACGGCTTGGCACCGACCACGGCGCTGGTGCTGGGGTCGGGCCTCGGCGGCTTGGTCGACCGGATCGAGAACCCGATCCGCGTCTCCTATGCCGACCTGCCCGGCTTCCCCAGAAGCGGCGTCAGCGGCCATGCCGGCGAAGTGGTGGCGGGGCTGTTTGCCGGCACGCCGGTGCTGATGCTGTCCGGCCGTGCTCACTATTACGAGCATGGCAACGCCGCGGCAATGCGGCCGGTGCTGGAGGTGCTTGCCGGCATCGGCATCACCAAATTGATCCTCACCAACGCCGCCGGCTCGGTCGATCCCGAGATGCTGCCGGGCTCGATCATGCTGATATCGGACCATATCAACTTCTCCGGCACCAATCCGCTGATCGGCGAGCCGAGCGACCGCCGCTTCGTCGGTCTCACCGAAGCCTATGATGCCGGCATCCGCAAAGCGATTGAACAGGCCGCGAAGGCAACCGGCACGGCGCTGCACAAGGGCGTCTATATGTGGTTTTCCGGCCCGTGCTTCGAAACGCCGGCCGAGATCCGCATGGCGCGCATCATGGGCGCCAACGCCGTCGGCATGTCGACCGTGCCGGAGGTCATCCTCGCCCGTTTCCTTGGCCTGCGCGTCGCCGCCTGCTCGGTCATCACCAACCTGGCGGCAGGCATGACCGGAGCCGAGCTTTCGCACCAGGAGACTAAGGACATGGCGCCGGTCGGCGGGTCGCGGCTGGCGACGGTCCTGCAGCGTGTGTTCCGCGACGGACTGCTGGAGACCTGATGCTTCCGCAGGAAATCATCCGCCACAAGCGCGACGGCCAGAGGCTGCCGGCTCGTGAGATCGCTGCCTTCATCGACGGCGTCACGTCGGGCGCCGTCACCGATGGCCAGGTCGCGGCTTTCGCCATGGCGGTGTTCTTCAACGGCATGAACCGCGACGAGGCCGTGGCGTTGACACTGGCCATGCGCGATTCCGGCGACGTGCTCGACTGGTCGGATCTGCCGGGTCCCGTCACCGACAAGCATTCGACGGGCGGCGTCGGCGACAATGTCTCGCTGATGCTGGCGCCGATCGTTGCCGCCTGCGGCGCCTATGTACCGATGATCTCGGGCCGTGGCCTCGGCCATACAGGCGGCACACTGGACAAGATGGATGCCATCCCCGGCTATGCCAGCCAGCCCGATATCGCGCTGTTTCGCAAGGCGGTGCTGGAAACGGGTTGCGCCATCATCGGCCAGACCGCCGATCTCGCGCCGGCGGACCGCCGGCTTTACGCCATCCGCGACGTCACCGGAACCGTGGAATCGGTGCCGCTGATCACCGCCTCGATCCTGTCGAAGAAGCTGGCCGCCGGCCTCGGCTCGCTGGTGCTCGACGTCAAGGTCGGCAACGGCGCCTTCATGGAGAAGTCGCGCGACGCGACAGCGCTCGCCAACAGTCTGGTCGAGGTCGCCAGCGGCGCGGGATTGAAGGTCTCGGCGTTGATCACCGGCATGAACGAACCGCTGGCGTCCGCCGCCGGCAATGCCGTCGAGGTGCGCAACGCCGTCGATTTCCTGACCGGCCGTTTTCGCGACCGGCGGCTGGAGGATGTGACGCTGGCGCTGGCGGCCGAAATGCTGCAGTCGGCGGGACTGGTATCATCCAACCAGGATGGCATGCGGCGCGCCACGGAGACGCTTGTCAGCGGCCGCGCCGCCGCCACCTTCGCGCGCATGGTTTCGGTGCTCGGCGGCCCCGCCGATTTCATCGAGAGACCGGAAAAATACCTGGCTGAGGCGGCAACCGAATTTGCGGTCAAGGCAACGACCGACGGCTTCGTCACCGGCATCGCCACCCGCGATATCGGCCTGGCGGTGGTTGGCCTGGGCGGCGGGCGCACGCGGCCGGACGACAAGATCGATCCGGCGGTCGGCATCACCAGGCTGCTGCCCATCGGCGCCGAGGTGGGGGCTGGCGAGCCGCTGGCGCTGGTGCATGCCCGCTCGCCATCCGATGCCGAGGCCGCCGCCGCAACCGTGCTTTCCGCCTACACCATTGGGGCTTCGAAACCACCGGCGGATAAAACCGTCATGCGGCGGATTCTGGCGCGCGGTTGACCGGGCCAAACCCTTCCTATTGGGCGAGCAGCAAGGTGCCGTTCTCGGCCTGGTATTTGCCAAGCCTGTTGAGGAAGCTCATGCCGATCAGGTTGGTGTGCAGCGCCTTGTCGTCGAGCACGATGGCCTGCACGTCATTGACGGTGATGCTGCCTATCTGCAGCCGATCGATCATCACCACGGCCGCCTTGATGGTGCCGTTGGCGGTGCTGACCTCACGGCTGAAATCGGACGGATTGAGCGACAGCCCGATCCTGCGCGCCGTCGAGGTATTGACCGCGACCAGTGTCGCGCCGGTGTCGATCATGCCATCGACCTGACGGCCGTTGAGCTTGAAGGTCGATGAAAAGTGTCCGCGCTCGTCCGCCGCGACGACGACCTTGCGGCCGGCCGGCTGCGGCGCCACCGGCTTGTCGGGCACCGATGCCAGGTTGATGTCCGGCTGGGCCTGAGCCTCGGCGTCGGGCTTGGCCGTAACCGCCGATCTCAGAAGGTTTTCGAAGACCTGCGGATTTGACTGGTAGACAACCGGGATCGACGCCGATGTGCCGGCAAAGACACTGAAGATGAGAAGTTTGCGCAGCATGGATCGGCCTTTGTGAGTACCGATCCTTTAGCGCCGGATGGTGTTTGCCGCTTTAACGGGCGCTAAAACCGCGCCGTTGCGTAAACATTTGGTAAATTATTTGGTCCCGTACATGCGGTCGCCGGCGTCGCCGAGGCCGGGCATGATATAGCCCTTCTCGTTGAGCTGGCGGTCGATGGACGCGGTGAAGACCGGAACGTCGGGATGCGCGGTGGTGAAGCGCTCGATGCCTTCGGGTGCCGCCAGCAGGCACAGGAAGCGGATGTTGGTGGCGCCGCGCTCTTTCAATTTGTCGATCGCCGCGATCGCCGAATTGGCTGTCGCCAGCATCGGATCGACGACGATCACCAGCCGGTCGGCCAGATCGCTCGGCGCCTTGAAGAAATACTCGACTGCTTCCAGCGTTTCGTGATCGCGGTAGAGGCCGACATGGGCGACGCGAGCCGCCGGCACCAGGTCGAGCAGGCCTTCCAGCAAGCCGTTGCCGGCGCGCAGCACCGAGGCGAAGACCAGCTTCTTGCCCTCGAGCGTCGGCGCTTCCATGGTCTCCATCGGCGTTTCGATCGTCGTCGTCGTCAGTTCGAGATTGCGGGTGACCTCGTAGCCGAGCAGCAGCGATATTTCGCGCAGCAACCGCCGGAAGCCGGCCGTGGAGGTCTCCTTCTTGCGCATGATGGTCAGCTTGTGCTGGACAAGCGGATGGTCGACGACGGTGACGCCCTTCATGATGTTCTCCTCATGCGTGTCGCCCTATGCGCGCAGGCGCGGCAGGCAGCTCGGACGACCCTAGCGGCTATGCGCCGGCCAAGGAACCGCCTGGGCTCGGTGGACCACAGATTTCGCAGAAATCAGCGCGCCGCCGCGTTCAGCCGGGCAAGAAGCGCGGACTTGGTCTTGCGATCGACGAAAGCGGCCTCGATCGCCGTTTTGGTGACGGCGGCCAGCGCCTTCTCGCTCATCGCGAAATGTTCGGCGGCGATGTCGTATTCGCGCTTCAGCGAGGTCCAGAAATAGGGCGGGTCGTCGGAGTTGAGCGTCACCTTGCAGCCGGCGGCCTTGAGCGCCGGAAACGGATGATCGGCAAAACTGTCGAACACTTTGAGCGCGATGTTGGAACCCGGGCAGCACTCCAAAACGACGCCTTCGTCCGCGATGCGCCGGACAAGATCCGGGTTTTCGATGGCGCGCACGCCATGGCCGATGCGCGAGGGACGGATGTGGTCGAGCGCTGCCTGGACAGTCTCCCAGCCGGTCAGTTCGCCGGCATGGACGGTGATGCCGAGCCCAGCCTCGCGGGCGATCTCGAAAGCCCTGACATAGTCCTCCATGTCGCCGATGCGCTCATCGCCGGCGACACCGAAGCCGGTGACCAGCGGATGCCCGCAGCGCGCCGCAAAGCGCGCCGCCCGCTCGATCGATTCCACGCCGACATGACGCACGCCGGTGACGATCATGCGGCCCTCTATGCCCGTCTTGGCCTTGGCGCGCAGCATGCCTTCGCCGAGCGCGTCGGTATAGGCCTTGGGCGACAGTCCGGCTTTCGCCGCATGGTCCGGCGAGGTGAACACCTCGGAATAGATGGCGCCGTCGCGGGCCAGGCTGGTCAGATAATGGTCGGCCAGCCGCGCATAATCCTCCTCGGTCCGAAACAGATCGGATGAGAAGTCATAGGCCGCGAGAAAGGACGTGAAATCATGCCAGACGAAGGAACCGTTCTGGATATAGGGCGAGGTATCCTTGCCGTATTTCTGCGCCTGGCGGATGACGAGTTCGGGCGCCGCTGCCCCTTCGATGTGGCAGTGCAGTTCCGCTTTCAAAGGCATTCAAACATCCCGTCGGTCAGTCCAGGTCCTTGAAAACCAGCACCTGGAAGCGCGGCTGAACACCGCGCCTTAAACAATAGCGCCCGCACCATCGATCGGCTATGGTCCCGCCGGTTTTATGACGGATCAAAAAAATGTCAGTTGAGAGAACCACGGCCGCGGGCGGCATGGAAACCTCCTATGGTTTCAAGCGTGTAGGGGAAGGCGAAAAGCAGTCCCTGGTCAACGATGTTTTCCACAAGGTCGCCAACCGCTACGACCTGATGAACGATCTGATGTCGGGCGGCCTGCACCGGCTATGGAAGGATGCCATGGTGACGTGGCTGAACCCTCCGAAAAGAGTGGGCTGGAAGGTGCTCGACGTGGCCGGCGGCACCGGCGACATCGCGTTTCGCATCGTCGACGCAAGCCATGGCAACGCACATGCCACCGTGCTCGACATCAATGGCTCGATGCTCGCTGTCGGCCGCGACAGGGCGCAGAAGAAAGGCTTGTCCGGCAACACCGACTTCGTCGAGGCAAATGCCGAGGAACTGCCTTTCGCCGACGCCACTTTCGACGCGTACACCATCGCTTTCGGCATTCGCAACGTGCCGCATATCGACGTCGCTCTGGGTGAAGCGTTCCGCGTGCTGAAGCCGGGCGGCCGTTTCCTGTGCCTGGAATTTTCCGAGGTCGAGATGCCGCTGCTCGACAAAGTCTATGAAGCCTGGTCGTTCAACGCCATTCCCAGGATCGGCAAGATGGTCACCGGCGACGGCGAGCCCTATTCCTATCTGGTCGAATCGATCGCGAAATTCCCCAACCAGGCAAACTTTGCTTCCATGATCACCCACGCGGGCTTCGACCGTGTTTCCTTCCGCAATTATTCCGGCGGCATCGCGGCATTGCATTCGGGCTGGAAGCTTTGAGGCTGCACCGCGTTTCCCATCCTCGATATGGCTCCTGCCTGTTCTTTGAACCGGCCGGATGGATGCAGCCATGAGCAGCGTCGGCGCTGGTTTCAGGCTGGTGCGGGCCGGCTGGGTGCTGGTGCGCGAGGGCGTCGTCGCCGCCTTGCCGGGCGAGGAACTCTCAGGCCTGCCGAAACTCGGCTGGCGACTGGCGCGCCTGTTCACCCGCCGCCGCGCACTGGCCTATGAGCGCAGCGACCGGTTGGCCAAGGCGGTGGTTCGGCTTGGCCCCTCCTACGTCAAGCTCGGCCAGTTCCTGGCGACAAGGCCCGACGTCGTCGGCAACGACATGGCGCTCGATCTCGCCATGTTGCAGGACAAGATGCACACCTTCCCGAAGGTCGAGGCGGTCGCCGCCATCGAGGCTTCTCTCGGGCGCAAGATAGGCGATCTCTACACGCAATTCGGCGATCCGGTCGCCGCTGCCTCGATCGCCCAGGTTCATGCCGCCGAAACCGTCCAGGACGGCGCCGCGACCAGGGTGGCGGTCAAGGTGATCCGGCCGGGCGTGCGCCGCCGCTTCTTCCAGGACCTGGAAAGTTATTTCCTCGCCGCGCGCCTGCAGGAGAAATACATCCCGTCGTCACGCCGGCTGCGGCCGGTGGAGGTGACCGAGACGCTGGCGCAGACCACCAGGATCGAGATGGATCTGCGCCTCGAGGCGGCGGCACTCTCGGAACTAGGCGAAAGCACCAGGAATGATCCTGGTTTTCGCGTGCCATCCGTCGACTGGGAGCGCACCGGCCGCGACGTGCTGACCATGGAATGGGTCGACGGCGTCAAGATGAACGACATTGTCGGCCTCGAAGCCGCCGGCCATGATCTCAAGGCCATCGCCGCCAATCTCATCCAGTCGTTCCTGCGCCATACACTGCGCGACGGCTTCTTCCACGCCGACATGCATCCGGGAAACCTGTTCGTCGAGGCAAACGGCACCATCGTCGCCGTCGATCTCGGCATTGCCGGCCGGCTCGGCAAGAAGGAGCGCCGCTTCCTCGCCGAAATCCTCTACGGCTTCATCACGCGCGACTATCTGCGTGTCGCCGAGGTGCATTTCGAGGCCGGCTACGTTCCGCGCCAGCACAATGTCTCGGCTTTCGCGCAGGCGATCCGCGCCATCGGAGAGCCGATCCATGGCCAGCCGGCCGAGACGATTTCGATGGCCAAGCTTCTGACGCTGCTGTTCGAGGTCACCGAACTCTTCGACATGGCGACGCGGCCCGAACTGATCCTGCTGCAGAAGACCATGGTGGTGGTCGAGGGCGTGGCGCGCACGCTCGATCCGGCCTTCAACATGTGGAAGACGGCCGAGCCGGTGGTCGGCGGCTGGATATCAGGCAATCTCGGCCCGCGTGGCCTGATGGCCGATGCGCGCGACGGCGGCAAGGCGATGCTGGCGCTGCTTCGCCAGGTGCCTGAGCTTGCGGTGCGCACCGAGCGGCTGTCGCGCGAGATCGACCTGATGGCCGAGCACGGCCTGCGCTTCGACGAGAACACCGCCCGCGCCATCGGCAAGGCCGAAGCGCGCTACAGCCGCTCCGGCCGTGTCGCGCTGTGGGTGATCGCGCTGACGCTGGTATATATCGCCTGGAAGATCTTTTAGGCTCGGCTATCGCCATAGCGCCATAGCTTGCGAGCATTTGATTGCATTGATATCATTGCAATCGATCAATCTCGGCAAAGTGCAATCATATGGCAAGCATCACGATCCGCAATCTCGACGATGAGGTCAAGGAACTGCTGCGCCGACTGGCGGCGGACAATAACCGTTCCATGGAAGAACAGGCGCGGGTGATGATCCGGGCCGCTGTCGACGGGCAGATCGGGCCGGCCCGTATCGACCAGATCGGGCCAGCCCGTATCGACCAGATAGAAAAGACCCTGCGCGAGCTGACCAGCGTGCACGGCACGGCGATCCCGGCTGCCGCCCTGGCAGGCAAGATGTCGCCGCGCGGCGCCCTTTCCGGCAAACGCATCCTGCTCATCATCGGCGGTGGCATCGCCGCCTACAAATCGCTCGATCTCATCCGCCGGCTGCGCGAGCGCGGTGCCGCGGTGCGCGTGGTCATGACACTGGCGGCGCAGGAATTCGTCACCACATTGTCGGTCGGCGCGCTCTCGGCGGATCATGTCTTCACCGAACTGTTCGACCGCAATGACGAGCACGATGTCGGCCACATCAGGCTGTCGCGCGAAGCCGACCTTTTGGTGGTCGCTCCCGCCACCGCCGACCTGATGGCCAAGCTCGCCAATGGCCATGCCAACGATCTTGCCTCGACAGTGCTCATCGCCACCGACAAGCCGGTGCTGATGGCGCCGGCCATGAACCCCAGGATGTGGTCACACCCCGCCACCCGCCGCAATCGCGCGACCCTGGGCAAGGATGGCGTCGGCTTCGTCGGCCCGGCCAAAGGCGAGATGGCCGAGAGCAACGAGGCCGGCGAAGGCCGCATGGCCGAACCGCTGGAGATCGTGGCCGCCGTCGAGGCGCTGCTCGATATCGGCCCCAAGCCGCTGGCGGGGCGCAAGATCATCGTCACCTCCGGCCCGACGCACGAGCCGATCGACCCGGTGCGCTATATCGCCAACCGTTCGTCCGGCAAGCAGGGCCATGCGATCGCCGCCGCATTGGCAAGGCTTGGCGCCGACGTGCGCCTCGTCTCCGGTCCTGTCGGCATCGCCGATCCCGCCGGCGTGACGACCATCCATGTCGAACGTGCGCGCGAAATGCGTGACGCGGTGGAACAGCTCCTGCCCGCCGACGCGGCGGTGTTCGTCGCCGCCGTCGCCGACTGGCGCACCGAAAATTCAGCCGATGAAAAGATCAAGAAGGTGGCTGGCGAAGGGCCACCGGTACTGCGCATGGTCGAAAACCCCGACATCCTTGCAGGGGTCGGCCACCACAAGCAGCGACCCCGCCTTGTCGTCGGCTTCGCGGCCGAGACTCAGGATCTCCTGCGCAACGCCGAGGCCAAGCTTTCGAAGAAGGGTGCCGATTTCATCGTTGCCAACGACGTGTCGCAGGAAAGCGGCATCGGTGCTTCGGGCGTGATGGGCGGTGATCGCAACCGGGTGCGGATCGTGTCCGAGGCCGGTGTCGAGGAATGGCCCGAGATGACCAAGGATGAGGTGGCGGCACGGCTCGCCGCCCTCATCGCCGAGCGGCTGAAAACGATCGCCGTCAGAGCAATTCCAGGGAAAGTGTGAAACGGTTTTCCCGGGAAAAGCGCGTAGCGCTTTCCCTTGGGAATTGCGTCAAAACAAAGAGTTAGAGCAGTTCACCGGTTCCGTTGACAGTGAACTGCTCCGTCAATTGGACAGGAGTTCCGCGGTTCGAGCCAGCGCTCCACCGAAACCGTTGAGCGGAATGGAGAAACTCACCGCCTGGCCGGTATCGGCTGCGAAGGCGTCGATCTTGAGCGTCGTGCCCGTCTTGAGCAGCGGCGTGGTGTTGGCATCGAACGCCACCGGCACCAGGCAGCCGACGGCCTGACAGGTGTTGAATGACAGGCTGCCGTCGAGCTTCTGGTCGTCGATGGTCAGGCTGACGCCCTTGGCGAGCGCCAGTCCGAACGGCAAGGCGAGCGTACCCGTCGCGTCATCGCCGGTCTGGCTCGACAGTTCTATCGCCAGCAGGCGCTGGTTGTTTTGCTTGTTGAACTGTTGATGCGACAGGCTGCAGATCTTGTTCGTGCCCGATATCTGGCAGTTGACGGTCCAGTCGCCATGGGTTTCGGACAGTGCCGATGCCCCGCCGGGCAGTTGTGGCGCATCGGCTGCCGGCGGCGCCGCCACCTTGTCGCCCTTGGTTTGCGCCGCCGCTGCCGGCAGGCCGGCGATGCAGGCGGCACCCAGCATCGCCACGAAATACACGGACTTCCGCATCAAGATATCTCCCGCCCAGCTCCGCCTCGAGCCAGCCTGGAAACTGACCTTGAGAGACGTGCTGACTGCATTCTGTTTGACCGTTTCCCCGAAAGCGCCGTTGTACCTGACGGACACGCCGACACCATTGACGCCATTCGTTTCGAGACCGGCGCCAACCCGATAGAGCGGCGAATCGATCGCTTCCGTCAAGTGCAATGCTGGGTTGCCGGGCAGATTCTCCGCCGCCGCGAAGGCAATCCAGGGCGATCCATGTGCCGGCCATGGCATCGCCGGACAAACACCCTATATGCAAGGGATGAACAGGATTTTTTGCAGGAACGAGCGAATGTCAGCGCGTCGAACACCGGCGGCCATTGCCGCGGCGCTATTGGCCGCTGTGGTCCTGGCGGGCTTTGGTCAATCTGCTTCCGCGCAGATCGTCATTCCCTCTGCCAACGGCAATGCCCAGATCCAGCAGAACGACCTGCAGGCCTTGCAGAACCGGGTTCAGCGCCAGCAATTCCAGCAGCAGCAGCAGCAGTATCGTGCCCAGGACCGCGTGGTCGTCCAGCCGCCGCAGCCGGTCGTGCCGCGGGTCAAGCCGAGCTGTCAGACGCAGATAATTGGCAACACCGCCGTGAGCACCTGCCGCTGACAGGCGGCTACCTTCTTTTATTTAGCCGACTTACATGGTAGGGGCCTTCAAGTGCCCCTGCGGCAGTTTGGGTTTTGCAAAGATGCCGCATCACGCTATGGGGCACTGCACCGACTGGATTTTTACGAATGGCAGCCACCAAGAAAAAGGCCGTGCGCAAAGCCAAGAAAGGCGAGAGGATCCGCCAGGTGGCGGCTATCCCCTTTCGGCTGAACGCGCACGGCGGCATCGAGGTGATGCTGGTCACATCGAGAACGACGAGACGCTTCATCGTGCCCAAGGGCTGGCCAATGAAAGGCAAGAGCGGGCGCAAGGCGGCCACCATCGAGGCGCAAGAGGAAGCCGGCGTGCTCGGCAGGACGCTGAAGCAGCCGGCGGGCCTCTATTCCTACTGGAAGCGGCTGGCCAACCGTTTTGTCCGCGTCGACGTCATCGTCTATCTGCTTGAAGTGACCGAAGAGCTTGCCGACTGGCAGGAAGCCAAGCGGCGGCAGCGGGCCTGGCTGGCGCCGGCCGACGCGGCGATGCTCATCGATGAGCCCGATCTCTCGACGCTGGTGAAGACCTTGAAGCTTCCCGAGCCCCTGCCGGTCGACGCTGCCTGAGGCAAGGCCATGGGCAAGCGCACCATCGCCGAGGTCGTCGAAAGCGACGGCATCGCAGCCGCTCTGCCGGCGATCGGCGTCGACTATGCCCAGGGCTATGGGATCGCCATGCCGCAGCCCTTCGATGCCTCGGCGGTGCGCTCGGCCCGAGAAGCACTCCAGCCACAGCCGACACCGCCGATCCTTGAGCCGATCAGGCGCGCAAGCTGCGCCGCAAGGCGGGCCAAGGTCTCCAATCCCGGTTTTAAGGCTGCCGCTCCAGCAGGACCATCGGGGCGTCGTGATAGCTTGTCCGAACCACTTCCCGGTAGCCGCACTTCGTCGCGACGTTCAATGAGGCGGTATTCTCCGGATCGATGATGCAGACGGTTTTCGTGCGCCCGAATGTCTCTTCACCCCATGAAAGCACGCGGCCGACGACCTCGGTGGCAAGGCCGGCGCCATGCACCGTCGGCGCCAGCGCCCAGCCAGCCTCCGGGATACCCTCTATCGATGGCTGGATATCGCGCTTCAGGTCATGAAAACCGGCCTCGCCGACGAAGCGGCCCGTCGCCTTCTCCTCGATGGCCCAGAAGCCGTAGCCGAGCAGCGACCATAGGCCGGCGTGGCGCAGGAAGCGGATCCAGCTTTCCTCGCGCGTGCGTGGCTTGCCGCCGATGAAGCGGGTGACGATCGGATCGGCCCACATGGCGACATAGGCATCGAAATCGCCGAGCCGATGCGCCCGCAGGATGGTTCGCTGCGTCTCGATGACCGGAACGCCGTGCGGATTGTTCATGATGATCTGCCTCGCTGGTCGTCAGCGCTTATCAAATCGCCGCTGCGGCGCAAGGGCCAGGGCGACACGCGCCATCATCCAGGGCGCCGTGGCGCTACACAAGCTCGCTCTGGGAATTTTGTCCGGGAGTGTTATTTTCCCGGCAGGCAGATTCAAGCACCCTTCTGGTGCCGTCATCAAACCAAGGGAACGAGCATGGACACCACCGACCTTGTGCTTGCCATCGTCCATCATCTGCTGGTGTTTTCCCTTGCAGGCATCATCGGCGCCGAGTTCGTGCTGATCCGCGGCGACCTCGCCGCCGCCACGCTCAAGCGGCTCGCCGGCATCGACCGCCACTATGGCATCATCGCTGCGCTGATCATCATCGTCGGCATCGGCCGTGTCTTCTGGGGCCTCAAGGGTTGGGAATTCTACGTCTACAACTGGGTGTTCTGGGCCAAGATGGCGGCGTTTGGTGTTGTCGGCCTGCTGTCGATCATCCCGACCATCCGTTTCATCTCCTGGAACAGGCAGGCCAGCGCCAATCCAGCCTTCGCCGTGCCAGCAAGCGAACTGGCTTCGGTCAAGACCTATATCCGCGCCGAAGCCTTCGTCTTCCTGCTGATCCCGGTCTTCGCGGCGGCGATGGCGCGCGGCTACGGCTATTAACCAGCGGCAACCGTTTCGAGCGGAGCGATCGGCACCAGTGGCGCCGGAATGCTGGTCGTCTTCACCTCCGCCTTGCAGATGTCGGCGATGACGCAGGCCGGGCAATCCGGTTTGCGCGCCTTGCAGACATAGCGGCCATGCAGGATCAGCCAGTGATGCGCATGGCGCATGTATTCGTCTGGGATGATCCTTAGCAACCCCTGCTCGACCTGCTCCGGCGTCTTGCCCGGCGCCAGCCCAAGCCGGTTGCCGATCCGGAAAATATGTGTGTCGACCGCCATCGTATGCTGGCCGAAGGCCATGTTGAGCACGACATTGGCGGTCTTGCGCCCGACCCCGGGCAGTTTGACCAACTCATCGCGGTCGTCAGGCACTGCGCCGCCATGGTCGCGGATCAGCGCTTCGGACAGCGCGATGACGTTCTTGGCCTTGTTGCGCCACAGACCGATGGTTCTGATGTGGTCGCCGACCTTGGCCTCACCCAGCGCCAGCATCTTCTGCGGCGTATCGGCGGCCTTGAACAGGGCTCGTGTCGCCTTGTTGACGCCGGCATCTGTCGCCTGCGCCGACAGCACCACCGCCACCAGCAGCGTGAAGGCGTTGATGTGTTCGAGTTCGCCCTTCGGCTCCGGCCGCTGGACGGAAAAGCGCCGGAATATCTCGTGCACTTCGGCCGGGCTGTAGCGCGACGAACCCCGTGCCGGACGTGGGCGTGGTTTGGCGTTCGAGCCGTCACGCCGGCCGGGAGCGAGTTCTTTTTTGGGCATGGAAGACTCTTTGGACTTGGGGCTCGCCATTCCCTTCCTATAATATCCAGTCATGAGCGACACAAACGCCTCATTCCAGGCCGACGAACCATTCTTCCAGGCACTGCTGACCCCACACCGGTCGCTGGGCAGGACGGGTTTCTTCGTGCTGATGGGAGCGCTGCTGTTCGGCTGGCTGGTGACGGGCGCGTTTTTCCTGTCGCGCGGCGCCTGGCCGGTGTTCGGCTTCTTTGGCCTCGACGTGGTTGCCGTCTACATCGCCTTTCGCGTCAATTATCGGGCTGCCCGCGCCCGCGAGGAGGTGTCGGTCTCCCGCACCAGCCTCGACATCCGCAAGACCGCCCCCTCCGGAAAATCGGAAGCGCATCGCTTCAATCCGTTCTGGGCAAGGTTTTCGGTCGCCCGCCACGCCGAGATCGGGATCACCAAAATGACGGTCGAGGGGCAAGGCCAGAACGTACCAATCGGCGGCTTTCTCGATCCCGAGTCACGCGAGAGTTTTGCGACGGCCTTTTCGCGGGCGCTGGCGACCGCCAAGACGCGCTAGTACCTCTGCGCAGAGGATTTGATGGGTTGCGCCATCAAAGCCTGGGATCAAACATCTAGGGTGTCGCAAAAGTCCTCACGATGTCACCGAGTTCTGCGCCCGACTTACGCGACAGAAATTCCCCTTCAGTTGCAAGGCGGCCGACATGTCGCGAAATTTAGAAATTTCGCGACAATCCAGGGCGGCGCCCGGAGATTCGAGGATATATTCAGTCGGCCGGACCAGCAAACAGTATGAGATTTCCGTCCGGGTCCAGAACAATGAAATTTCGAGCACCCCACGGCTCTTTCTTGAGCGTCTGGTGAAAATCCACTCCGGCGGCTTGGAAATCCAGAAACAGTCGCTTGATCTCGCTTGCGGTGTCGACCGTGATTGAGGCGGAGAGCAGATGTTCGCGTTGTCGTATATCGTCAACAAATACAGGTTCGCAGACCAGCCGCAGCGCGAGCTGCGCTTTGTCACGTGTGACCGCACCGTAGAATGGTGGGTCCCCATAGACGAAGTCGATTGCAAAGCCGAGTTTGTCCGCGAAAAAGCGACACGAAGCTTTGATGTCGGAGACGAACAGTTGCGCGGAGGTGGAACTCAGAATGGGGCGGGGTGCGCTCTGTTTGCTTTGAGTCGTCATGGCATGGGCTCCTGACTTGAGCGCCTGCCATCCCTCGAATCCCAATTGACGTGCGACAAGTTCTTGCGCGTCCATTAGCTTGAAACTGGATTCCAGTATCTGAGTATCGTCGAGGTGCTGAAATCGTGGCAAAGCCGCCCGGATAAGGGCCGCGATCGGATAATACCGCTCGCGATGCCACCGCAAATACTGCTTGGCCTGCTTCTTAAGGTTTTCGAGGTTCGGCATAGGCGCTACCTTTGAAGTTCGCAGGCGGGCATTGCCCAGTCGGCCCAAAGCCGGTGCACCCTGCGTAGCGCGTGATCTCAAAATGCAAAATTCGCGTGAGATCGTCAAGAACCACGCTTTAGTGCTCTCCTGCAACTAATAGTGCGAAACAGAACTTAGGGTTTCCGCGACAAGGTCCTTGCCGTGCGCCGGATGGCCAGCGGAGTAAACCGCCCCGCTGACCAATACCTGTTCGTCAGAACAGGGTGCGGCCGTCGCTCCTCGGATCACTGTTCACCTGATGAGGGGTGTAAAGATCGGCACGAGCCTTTCGCCGCCACGGCCGCGCTGGATGCTCCCGATCAATGGCGATGTCCGCTACAGCAATAGCGGGCGCGCCATCCGACGAGCACTGGGCGGCCCAGTGACCATCGGGTGCCGCGATTCCCGCAGGGGCGGCCACGCTCTGCGGCGCGTGGGCGGAATAGCTGATCCAATACGTATTGCTTGCGGCGTGTCCCAACGTCTCTGCTGCGAAAGCCGGCGCGGCGGAAGGCGTCTCACCTGTGGTCGAAAACAGGATGCAATCCGCATCAAGCCGTTCATACTCGGTGAATATTTCTGGGTAGTGCGTCTCCATGCCGAGCGCGCAGCCGAAGCAGATACCATCGACGTCAAATGTCACCGGAACTTTCCCCGGCGAATACATGAAGGAGATTTTCGTGTTCGATAACATCCGCTCATCGTAGCGAGTCATCAGCTCTCCACGATCAGAGATGACATACAGGCTATTGTGCGGGCGATGCGGCGGGGTGAGCTGATGGACCGACCCGAACACCGTCCATAGCTTAAGCTCCCTCGCAAGCTTGCCGGTCGTGTCCAGTTCTTCACGTAGAACCGCCCAATTAAACCTAGCCCAATCAGAAGGGCCGATTTCGCGGGGTCCGTTCTCGGACATAACCCGCTTGTTGGGAGAGCACGTTGCTCCCTCAGGAAAATGTATAAGTCGCGCCCCGGCTTTATGGGCGTCACGCATCAAGCCCCGCATTTCCATTCCGCTGGCCCGGAGCCCGGAAATATTGCGAGGATCGTTGAAGATCGACGTTTGCGCGACAGCCAGAGGCACCGATTTGGTGTCGGGATGATCCGGCGATGCCCGCCGAATATGTCTGAGAGCTGCGGTGTAAGACTCGCCTGTTTTAGCTGCGCGAGCACGCACGCGGCGTTTGAGATTTCCGTTTTGCGTCATTGTCAGGGCCTTTCACGTCCCGGACGCAAGTTCCCCAGCAACCCGCCCGAAACGATCGGACCAAGACAGCGACCCGAGACGGAAGTCCCTTTGCCCTTCCTTGGGAACTACGGCAAACAACGTACTTCAGAACCTGTAGCGCAAAAGCCTGCCGATCTTGCGCAATGCGGGAATGTGCTTCCAGAGGCGAACGAACAGCTTGGCGGGCCAGCCCATGCGAGCAGCGTGTTCGGGCTTGTAGGCTGGGATATCCTCGACGAACCGCAGCTTCGGAACCGCCAGTTCCAACTCGTGCGGATCTTCGATCGCCCAATGGACCTCGGCGCCTGTCGCCCTGACCGCCGGATTGAGGCGAAGCAGCTTCAGGCCGAAACGGCTATAGGCGTCGAATATCAACTCGCCGCCGGCAAGATGGGAGACAAGCCTCGAAAGCAGGCGTGGCCCTTCTTCGGCCGAGAGATAGGGCGTCAGCCCCTCCGCCACGACGATGGCTGCGCGGTTGCGCGGCACCTCGGCCAGCCAATCGGGATGGGTCAGCGACGAACCGACCAAATGGTAGCGATCGCGTGGCGGGTAAAGTTTGCGCCTGAGTTCGATGACCTCGGGATAGTCGACGTCGAACCAGTCCACGCCTGATGGTGGATCGACCCGAAAGACACGCGTATCGAACCCGCAACCCAGATGCAGCACGATGGCGTCGGGATTTCTGGCCAGAAAATCCTGCACGTGGACGTCCAGTGTCTTGGCCCGGATCGCCAGGCCGATGCCGAGGTTGACGTCGACCTTGAGCCTGGCAAAATCATAGTCGATCTTGCCAACCGCCTCGTCGGCGAAATGGTCCTCCAGCAGCGAATTGGGCAGCCGGCTCTCCAGCGCCTTGCCGTAGAGCGTCATCAGCAAGGTTTCCCTTTCCCCGGTCAGATGCACTTTCTCGCCAGCCATCGGTGCCTCGTGGTTCGAAATTGCGTGTCTATCTGGGTATGCGCCGCAAGAAGGCAAGTTTCGGGTGGCGATCGGCGCCCCAAGGGGCGATATTCCGGCTCAAGGAGATGCTTCCATGAGCACACACACAGCAGCCCTCGAGAAGGACATCACGCCGCAAGGCAGCGACTACGAGATCGTGCGCCGCGCCATCGAGAAGATCAGCCTCGACTACCGTGATCAGCCATCGCTGGAAGAACTGGCCGAAGAGGTCGGCGAGACACCGACCGGCCTGCAAAAACTCTTCACCCGCTGGGCCGGCCTGTCGCCCAAGGCGTTCCTCCAGGCAGTGACGCTGGACCATGCGCGCAGATTGCTCGATTCCGGCATGCCGCTGCTTGAAACCTCGTTCGAACTGGGCATGTCCGGCCCCGGCCGGCTGCATGACCTGTTCGTCACCCATGAGGCGATGTCGCCGGGCGACTACAAGACGCGCGGCGCGGGCCTCACCATCCGCTATGGCTACCACCCCTCGCCGTTCGGCACCGCCCTGATCATGGCCACCGACCGTGGGCTTGCCGGCCTTGCCTTCAGCGATCCGGGCGAGGAGCGCACCGCCTTCGCCGACATGTCCAGCCGCTGGCCGAACGCCAACTATGTCGAGGACATGGCCGCGACCGGCCCCTATGCCGCGCGCATCTTCGACCCGACGCTGTGGCGTCCCGATCAGCCGCTGCATGTCGTCATGATCGGTACCGACTTCCAGGTTCGTGTCTGGGAGGCGCTGCTCAAGATCCCGATGGGCAAGGCCCGCACCTATTCCTCGATCGCCGCCAGCATAGGCGCGCCAAGCGCCAGCCGGGCGGTCGGCGCCGCCAACGGCTGCAATCCGCTCTCCTTCGTGGTTCCCTGCCACCGCGCCATCGGCAAGTCCGGCGACCTCACCGGCTATCACTGGGGCCTGACCCGCAAGCGCGCCATCCTTGGATGGGAGGCCGGGCAAGTGTCGACGTGAATGTCGATTTTTCTATTTTCCCCGAAGAAATATATAAATGCCGTTCTGATGGAGTATTACTGCGATTGTTGTTCCGAATTTTCCTTTATGCAACCAGCAACAACCTAGGGTTATTACGAATGTTATTTTCGTCTATTATTTAAGTTAACGCTAAATTAACCACGATACCGCGATGATGACCTGTATTAATTCGGGCGAGCCGGCTTGATAGGAGGGTCTCGATGCTGTCGTTTCGCGCCGCCTTCGGCGCCGCTCTGCTGGTTGTCTGTTTTGACCGGGCCGCATTGGCCACAACGCAGAACGTCACTTTCAATGGCACGATCAACCCGACCTGCACGCTTGTCGTTGCCACCAATGGCACGATGATGGTCAGTCCCGATCTCCAGTCCCTCAGTTCCCACAACAGCGGCGGCTCAGCCGGAACCGTCACGCTGACGACAACCGGAGGCGTGTCGCTGAGCGTCGATCCCGTCACCACCACCACGGTGCCATCCGCCGACACCACCTCGACCACCTGGACGCCGACCTACTTCGCCGCCGGCGCGCATTCCATCGCCGAGACCGGCTCGGCCACCAGCATCGGCACACCCGGCGCCGACCTCGTCTCGGTCCATCTCGCCGGCACCAAGGGCGGCAGCAACCGCTTCGCGAACGGAAACTATCAGGCAACGGTCACGCTGCGCTGCGAATAGCGTCATCGCGAAGGAGGGATCCTTGAAACAAGCTCGAATCCTGATGGCCCTGACTCTCGGCTTGCTGCCGATTGCCGCCGGCGCCCAGTCGATGTCGCCGATGCGCGGCGAGGTCAACAGCTTCACCGACGTCTTCGCGGTTCGCGTTTTCCCGGCCAATCCCTACGATCGGAAGATCAAGGTCGAAATCCATGTCTACGATCAGGATTTTGAGCCGGTGGACGCCAGGATATCTCCGCCTGCCTTTCAACTCGCTTCCCAGGCTTCCCGCCCTGTCCTTGTGGTCGTGCCCTTCGACGGCGCCGCCGAGCGTAAAGTGCGTATCTGTACCGAAAGCATCCCCTTCCCCAATCAACAGACGCAGATAAGGGCACAGATATGCGGAAAGTTTTTTGGGCGCCGCAAGTCCTGACAGCCGCGCTCGCGGCCGCGTCGGCGGGGATCAGTCCGGTGCTGGCCGAGGATGTCTACAACCTCAACCAGAACGAGAGCGGCTTCAACCTGCCCGGCGTCACCTTGCCCCAGGGCCAGGACGAGGTTCATGCCGCTGACGGCACCACCTGCCGCTCGGCGGTTTCGGGAAGCGGCGCCTATCTCGATCTCGGCGTCATCAGAGGCAACAGCCAGTCGAACAATGACGTCGCCACCTACGGCCGCGTGGTGATCCCGATCGGGCGTACGCCCAAGCGTGTCGATTGCAGCCGCCTCTACGAACTTGAGGTCGAGCGCCTGCAGCTGGAGCTGAAACTTCTCAAGATGGGCCTCGGTGCCGACGGCCAGACGGCGAGCGTCGCCGCCGCGCCCACGGCCGCGTCACCTGGGTGGGCCAATGAAGGCTGGAGCATCAGGACCGGAAATGGCGACGGCAGGAAAAAGAAGAAGAAATAACCGCGCGCTGCTGGCGATTGCCGCACTTGCCGGCCTTTGCCTTCCGGCGCAGGCCGCTATCATCGGCACTTGCACCATCATGGTCGGGGGATCGGGGACGATGACCGCCAATCCGGCCATCGGCATACTGAGTTCCAAGCAGGCAGGCGGATCGAGCGCGAGCGCGACCATCGTGGCAAGCTCGCTGCTGTGCTCCCTGTTCAACCTGCTGGACTGCTATTCCGTTTCGGCCCCAGCGCCTGCCGCATTCTCGTCCGCGCCGAGCGGCGGCGGCACCAACGTGACCTTTGCCTCGGTCTTCCGCCTCGATGGTGCCGGGGTCGACAACACCGGCAGCGTGGCGCAGAAGGTCGTCAACGGAACGCACAGCATGCAGGTCGACCTCATCGCCACCAAATCGAGCGGAATCTTTCCTGCCGGCAGCTATCAGGGCACGGTCACCGTGCGCTGCGAATAGGCTCCGGCAGGACAAATCCGGCTGGACCACTCGCGTGGTCTGGCAAGCTGCGGCCTTACAGGCTAGCTTCCCGCGCGATTGGAGCGACGTGCGTCGGCAGGATGCGCAAGCGACGCTCCGGCGTCTTGAATTTGTACCGGCAGGAGGCCTTGCTTGATTATCGTTGTCGGCTCGATCAACCTCGATCTTATCGCCAATGTCGACCGATTGCCGAGCCCTGGCGAGACGGTGAGCGGCTCGAGTTTCGCCACCGCGCCAGGCGGCAAGGGCGCCAACCAGGCGCTGGCCGCCGCGCGCGCCGGTGGCCAAGTGCGCATGGTGGGCGCCGTTGGCAAGGACAGCTTCGCCGCGGAGGCGCTGGCACTGCTGCGCGACGGCAAGGTCGACCTGTCCGGCGTCGCCGAAACCTTTGCCTCGACGGGTACGGCGCTGATCATGGTCGGCGATGACGGCGAGAACATCATCGCCGTGGTGCCGGGCGCCAACGCTTCCGTCCTGCCCGGCGACCTCTCCAAGGCCTTTCTGAAAAAGGGCGATATCGTGCTTTTGCAGCACGAGATCCCGCTGGCGACCGTCGATGCAGTACTCGACCAGGCCAGGGCGGCCGGCGCCATCACCGTGCTCAACACGGCGCCCTTCCAGGGCGAAGCAGCGGCCTTCCTCGGCAAGGCCGACTACGCGATCGCCAACGAGACCGAGTTCGACCTCTATGGCGAAGCGTTGAAGCTGAGCGGCCGCGACCGGGCGGCACGCATGCGCGACTTCGCGGCGAAAACCGGCCGCACCATCGTCGTCACACTCGGCGGCGACGGCGTCATGGCGGCGACGCCAGCCGACTTCCTGACTGTTCCGGCCATGAAGATCGCGCCTGTCGACACGGTCGGCGCCGGCGACACGTTCTGCGGTTACTTCGCCGCCGGCCTGTCGTCCGGCCTTGCGCTCGACAAGGCGCTGGCGCGCGCCGGTGCGGCCGGCTCGCTGGCATGCCTCAAGCCGGGCGCCCAGCCGGCAATCCCGCTGGCCAAGGATGTCGATCAAGCCTTGCGGGAAGTCAGCTGAAATGACGCGTCCCCAGACGAAACATGCCGTGCCGCCGGCCGGTGACATCTGCCGCCTGTCGGCGATCGACCTGGCCGCCGCGATCCGGCACAAGAAACTTTCCGTGCGCGAGGTGGTGGCGGCCTTCCTCGACCGCATCGAGGCGGTCAATCCGCAGGTCAACGCCATCGTCTCCTTGCGCGACCGTGGCGACATCCTGCGCGAGGCCGATGCGGCCGATAGTCGCCGGGAGGACGATACAGGCCCGCTCTTCGGCCTGCCGATCGCCATCAAGGACCTCGCCTCGACCACCGGCCTCAGAACCTCTTTCGGCTCGCCGATCTTCGCCGATTTCGTGCCCCAGGAAGACGATTTCTTCGTCGAGCGCATCCGCAGCGCCGGCGCCATCATCATCGGCAAGACCAATGTCCCCGAATTCGGGCTCGGCTCGAACACCTACAACCCCGTATTCGGGCCGACACTGAACGCTTTCGATCCGGCGCTCACCGCCGGCGGATCGAGCGGCGGCGCGGCGGTGGCGCTCGCGCTCGACATGGTGCCCGTCGCAGATGGCAGCGATTTCGGCGGCTCGCTGCGCAATCCGGCGGCCTGGAACAATGTCTACGGCTTCCGCCCGTCGCAGGGGCTTGTCCCCGGCGGGCCGGACTTCGAGGTCTTTCACGCGCAGATGGGCGTCGACGGGCCGATGGGCCGCAATGTCGCCGACATGGCGCTGCTGCTTGACGTGCAGGCGGGTTACCATCCGCATGCGCCCTTGTCCTATGAGAAGCAAGGCTCGTTCCTCGACGGGCTTGGAACGCCGGCGAAAGGCGGCCGCGTCGCCTGGTTCGGCGATCTCGGCGGCCATCTGCCGGTCGAACCGGGCATCCTCGACCTGTGCGAGGCGGCACTGGGCCGGTTCACGGAAGCATCCTTCCTGGCCGACCCCTTCAAGCCGGATTTCGATTTGGAGGGGCTGTGGCAGGCCTTCGTGACGCTGCGCCAGGCCAGCAGCGGCTGTGCGCTCAAAACCCACTATGACGATCCTTCCAGGCGTGGCCTGCTGAAGCCGGAAGCCGTCTGGGAGGTGGAAAACGCAATGCGGCTGACGGCACCGCAGATCCGCGCGGCATCGGTCATCCGCACGTCCTGGCATCGGATGCTGCTGTCGATCTTCGACCGCTTCGACCTCATCGCGCTGCCGACCGCGCAGGTCTTTCCCTTCGACGTCGGCACCCACTGGCCGCGCGAGGTCGCCGGCCGGGCGATGGACAGCTATCATCGCTGGATGCAGGTTTCGGCCTTCGCCACGCTGGGCGGCTGCCCGGCGGTCAACGTGCCCATTGGCTTCGACGACAAGGGCCGGCCAATGGGCATGCAGCTGATCGGCCGGCCGCGCGGCGACCTCGCCGTGCTCAAGGCGGCGGCGGCCTATGAGGCGACACTGCCCTGGCAGGCCGGCGCCTGACCGGGCGCATCGGCGTATCGCAACGCTTAGCGCGCCGGCTTGCATGGCCGTCGCCGCCATGCATTGATTGCCGCCAGCCGCACCGCATCGGCGGCATTCCAAGGGAAAAATCCATGTCGCTGGAACTCTACGCCGCCTATGTCCTCGCCTGCATCGCCATCATCCTTGTGCCCGGTCCGACGGTCACCTTGATCATCGCAAACAGCATCCGCCACGGCTCCCGCGCCGGCCTTGCCAATGTCGCCGGCACGCAGGCCGGGCTTGCCATCATGATCGCCATCGTCGGCATCGGCCTCAACACGCTGATCGCGGGCATGGGCCACTGGTTCGAATGGGTCAGGCTGATCGGCGCCGCCTACCTGATCTGGATGGGCGTGCAGATGTTCCGCTCCAAGGGCACGCTGAATGCCGACGGAACGGCGCGAAAGCCGCGCGGCGGCTTCTTCCTGCAGGGCCTGCTGGTGGCGCTGAGCAATCCCAAGACGCTGGTGTTCTTCGGCGCTTTCTTCCCGCAGTTCATCGCCCCGCAAGGCAATTATTCGCTGCAGATCGCCGTCATGGGCCTCACCGCCATGATCTTCGCCGCCTTCTCGGATTCGTCCTATGCGCTCGCTGCCGGCCGCGCCGGGCGCCTGCTGTCGGCCAGCCGTATCAAGCTCATGTCCAGGATCAGCGGCAGCTTCCTGGTCGGCGGCGGCCTGTGGCTGGCGTTTTCACGGTCGAAGTGAAGCGGAACCTTGCCTCCTTCTCCCCCTGTGGGAGAAGGTGGATCGGCGCGCAGCGCCGAGACGGATGAGGGGTGTTCCAGCAGAGTGAGACGTTGGTGTTCCCTGGAGCACCCCTCATCCGACCGAGCTTCGCTCGGCCACCTTCTCCCGCAGGGGGAGAAGGCAAAAGGACGGCCCCTAAAGCCGCCCCAGCCTTTCCACCAGCAGCGCGAAAAATCCGTCATGGTCGATGTCGCGCATCACCATGGCGTTCTTTTTCCGATTGGTGACGCCCCACCAGTCGATGACGGTCATGCCCATGGTCAGCTCCGAAGCGGTTTCCACGCTGACGTTGCAGTTGCGGCCCTTGAACAGGTCCGGTTTCAGCAGATAGGCGATGACGCAGGGATCGTGCAGCGGGCCGCCGTCGGTGCCGTATTTCTCCTCGTCGAAGCGCTCGAAGAATTCCAGCATCTCGGCGGCGGCGATGCCGACCTTGGTGCCGAGTTTGCGGAAGGCCTGCGTGCGCTTGGCTGTGGTCAGCGCCTTGTGGGTGACGTCGAGCGGCATCATCACGATCGGAATGCCGGACTTGAACACCAGGTCGGCCGCCTGCGGATCGACATAGATGTTGAATTCGGCCGTCGGGGTGACGTTGCCGCCTTCGAAGAAGCCGCCGCCCATCAGCACGATTTCCTTGATGCGCGGCGCGATGCGCGGTTCGCGGATCAGCGCCAGCGCGATGTTGGTGAGCGGCCCGAGCGGGCATAGCGTGATGGTGCCACTGTCTTCCTTCATAAGCGTCTCGACGATGAAGTCGACGGCATACTGCTCCTGCAGCTTCATCGTCGGTTCGGGCAATTGCGGCCCGTTGAGGCCGGTCTTGCCATGCACTGCCTCGGCGGTGACCAGTTCGCGCGCCAGCGGACGGATGGCGCCGGCATAGACCTTGATGTCGGGCCGGCCGGCCAGTTCGCAGATTTTGCGGGCATTCTTTTCGGTAAGCTTCAGCGGCACGTTGCCGGCGACGGCGGATATGCCGACGATCTCCAGTTCGGGGCTGCCAAGTGCCAGCAGAATGGCGACGGCATCGTCCTGGCCGGGGTCGGTGTCGATGATGATCTTGCGTGGTTGAGGCATTTCAATTCCTTGTTTGGCCGGCCGTGAGCTCACCGGGTCGATCACGCGCCCGTAGGACGCCGAAACGTCTGCAAACTGCCGAACCGCTCGACCGGGAACGATCCCGACCCCAACGCTTCTCCTTGCATCCGCGCGTCGTTTCAAGCGCCATGTCGATTATTCCTGTGAGTCGTCGATTATTCCTGTGAGTCCAAGGCCTGGTCTTTTTGGGCGGGTCTTTTGACGGCTTGAACTTGGTCGTGGGGCGGACCATATCAAGGACAACGGGAAAAATGCCATCTGGGTTTTTCCACTTTATGTCGCTCTTGAGAGGACAGTGTAACATGAGCCGAATGACGCCTTTCTCCAGCCCGCTTCTCCTGGGTTTCGACGCCATGGAAAAGACGCTGGAACGTCTGGCGAAATCCGGCGACAGCTACCCTCCCTACAACATCGAACGGCTCAGCGGTGCCGACGGCAAGGCCGAAAGGCTGCGCATCACGCTCGCCGTCGCCGGTTTCGCCGAAAGCGATCTCGATGTGACAACGGAGGAAAACCAGTTGGTCGTGCGCGGCCGTCAGACCGACGACACCGAGCGCGAATTCCTCCATCGCGGCATTGCCGCGCGCCAGTTCCAGCGCTGCTTCGTGCTGGCCGACGGCATGCGGGTTATCGCGGCGGAACTGAAGAACGGCCTTTTGTCGATCGACCTCGATCGGCCGGAGTCCGAACGGCTGGTACGGAAAATAAACATATCGGTGAAAGACTGATCTTTACCGATGGCTCTCATGCGGGATGGCCTATGCCCCTGAAAAGGGCGGCGTCTTCGCGCCAAGGAGGCTTGAAATGACCAGAACTGAAAATATCACCATGACCAATGGCGAATTCGCCCATCTCGGCGAGGGCTCCGTCGCTTATCTGCGCAAGGTCTCGAGCGATGAACTGCTCGGCCGCTTCCCTAATATCGGTGAAATCGCGCCCGGCATGGAATTGTGGGCCCTGTTTGCCGCCAATGGCCAGCCGATCCTGCTTTCCGACGCGCGTGACCGCGCACTGGCCGGCGCCATGGAAAACGACTTGACCACCGTCGCCATTCATTAAGGCAATTCCAGGAAGAGTGTTTGGCGGTTTCCCGGGAAAAACGCATGGCGTTTTCCCTTGGGAATTGCATTAAGACAAAAATCGGCGGACTGGCCGGCTGAAACGAAAAGGGCCGCTCATCGCGGCCCTTGGATATCCGTTCAAAAGAGACATCAGGCGGCGTGCGAGGCCTGCGTATCCGACAAAAGCGCGTGGATCGCCGTGGCATCGCGCGTACCCCTGACCTTGGCCACGGTGTCGGCGTCGCGCAGCACCCGGGCAATGCGCGACAGCGCCTTCAGGTGATCGGCGCCCGCCCCTTCCGGCGCCAGCAGCAGAAACACCAGATCGACAGGCTGGTCGTCCAGCGATTCGAAATCGACCGGCGTCTCCAGCCGGGCGAAAACACCGGCAATGCGCTTCACGCCGGCCAGCTTGCCGTGCGGAATGGCGATGCCATTGCCGACGCCGGTCGAGCCCAGCCGCTCACGCTGCAGGATGGTGTCGAACACCTCCCGTTCCGGAATGCCCGAAATCGCCGCGGCACGCTCGGACAGCAACTGCAGAAGCTGCTTCTTGGAGTTGGCCTTCAACGCCGGCAAAATCGCCGGAACGCTGATAAGATCGCTCAGACCCATACTTGAAAATCCTTGTTCGCCTGCCGTCACCAGTCCCCACCCCTCGTGCGGCCGGCTTTTATCCCAGTGCGACCCTTGTCGTCACGCCCAGTGCGACCCTTGTCGTCACCCTTGTGAGACCTTGGTCGTGGACGGGTCGATCCAGCCGATATTTCCATCGGGCCGACGATAGACGATGTTGAGATGGTCGGTTCCAGCGTTACGGAAGACGAAGACCGGGCTGTCCTTGGTGTCGAGTTCGATCACCGCCGACGCCACCGACATTGTCTTCAGCGTCATGGTCGATTCGGCGACGATGGCCGGCGCGAAATTCTCCGGAATATCCTCGTCGTCATCAGCCAGCGGCGCCATCACCGTATAGGCGATGTTGGTCGGATCGCCATTGGCGGAGCCTGAATTGTGCGATTTCAGGCGACGCTTATAGCGCCGAAGCCGGGTCTCCAACCGGTCCGCCGCCGTCTCGAAGGCAAGCGTCGGATCCTGGGCATCGCCGGTGGCCTGCAGCGAAGCGCCCGAATCCAGCCGGATCATGCAATCCGCCGAATAGCGCGAGCCCGATTTGATGACCGTGACGTGTCCCGCGAAGCCGCGATCGAAATATTTGCCGATTGCTTCGCCGACACGATCGTTGATGCGTGTGCGGAACGCATCGCCGATATCCATGTGTTTTCCCGATATGCGCAGATTCATCTGAAAACTGACCTTCCTTGCTCAGGCTTCAAACTGGCCAGAGTTTATACTCGTGGTCCGTGCGCACAAGCTTTGCGGCGTCACTCGCGCCGATTTAAATCCAAACTTTCCGGTTGATCACAAGCCGCCTTCTTGACCATCCCGAGGTCATTGTCGTGACGGACCATCCGCTAGCGGGCATCGAGCCCGTCTCATGCGGGCGGGCTTCTAGCCACTTCACCGCGGCTTGTCAATGAAGCTCGAAAGCTGTGGAAAATCGGGGGCGTCTGGAGCGGTTCGTCGTTTCGCGGAAACGCCGAACCGCTTCATCTCTTTGCCTTCACGCAATTCCCTCGGGAATTGCCTCTAGCGTCCGGCGCTGGCCAACGCTCGTTTCTCGCGCCGGCGCTGCACGGAGGATGGAATATTCATGCCTTCCCGGTATTTGGCGACCGTTCGCCGCGCAATATCGACGCCGCTTTCCCTGAGCATGTCGACGATCGCATCGTCCGACAGCACGTCGACGGGCTTCTCCTCGTCGATCATCTGCTTGATACGGTCACGCACGGCTTCCGAGGAATGCGCGTCGCCGCCGCCCGATGCCGCGATCGAAGCGGTGAAGAAATAGCGCAGCTCAAACACACCGCGCGGGGTCAGCATATATTTGTTCGCGGTGACCCGGCTCACGGTCGATTCGTGCATGCCGATGGCATCGGCCACCGTGCGCAGGTTGAGCGGCTTCAGGTGGCGCACGCCATGGACCAGGAAGGCATCTTGCTGGCGGACGATCTCCGAGGCCACTTTGAGGATCGTCTTTGCCCGCTGGTCGAGGCTGCGCGTCAGCCAGTTGGCGTTTTGCAGGCACTCGGCCAGGAAATCCTTTTCCGCCTGGTTCTTGGCGTGCGGAGAGACCTGGGCGAAATAGATATGATCGACCAGCACGCGCGGCAGCGTTTCGGCATTGAGTTCGACGGTCCAGCTGCCGTCATTGGCCGCGCGCACCTCGACATCGGCGACGATGGCGTCGCTGGCGCCGCCCGAAAACGCCATGCCCGGCCGCGGATCGAGAGCTCGGATCTCGGCCAGCATGTCGAGCAGGTCTTCTTCGTCGACGCCGCAGATCCGTTTCAGCGCGTGGAAATCGCGCCGCGCCAACAGTTCGAGATTGGCGACCAGGGCCTTCATCGCCGGATCGAGCCGGTCACGCATGGCAAGCTGCAGCGACAGGCATTCGGCAAGATCGCGCGCGAACAGCCCCACCGGCTCGAAGGTCTGGCACACGGCCAGCACCTTGCCCACGGCAGCGGCGTCGGCGCCCAGCCGCGTGGCGATTTCGGCGAGATCGGCCCTGACATAGCCGGTTTCGTCGAGGCCATCGGCGAGTTCCCTGGCGATCAGGCGTGCCGCGGGATCGATGAAGGCGAGTGCGATTTGCTCGCCGACATGGTCGCGCAGCGTGATGGCGCTCGCCGCCATGTCGCCGGCATCGAGCCCTTCGGACGAGGAGCCGCCGCTATTGCCCGAAGCCGATTTCCATTGCGCCGTCAGGTCAGGCCCGAGCCGCTCGCTGGTGCCCGGGTCGTCGGGAAACAGGTTTTCCAGGGACGTGTCGAGCTTTTCCGAGATCGCCTCGGCGCTCCAGCCCGCCTCGTTCTCGAACCAGTCGCCTTCGGCGGCCGCTTGCGGCTCCGCCACGGTTTTCTGCGCCAGGTCGCCCACGGCATCGTCCTGCGGCTCGGCGCGCTCCAGGAGGGGGTTGCGCTCGATCTCCTCGTCGATGAAATGTTCGAGTTCGACATGGGTGAACTGCAGCAGCCGAATCGACTGCATCAGCTGCGGTGTCATCACCAGCGACTGCGATTGTCGGAGCTGTAGTTTGGCCGCCAACGCCATGGTTCGGTTTCAAACGCCTCGTCTACGCATCCGGACATCCGGAAAAGAATTTTCGCGGCCGGCCATAGAAACTGGCCCGGCTTTTGCTTGTCAAGGCAAAGGCTAGCAAAACCCGCTTACCGGAGCGTTATCCCGGAGCAAAATCGCGGAAAAACGGGCCGCAACGCGCCAAAAATCGTGTCAGGAAACAAATTTCACGCTCAGAGCGATTCCAGACAAAGTGTCAGACGGCCTTCCCTGGGAAAAGCACCCAACGCTTTCCCCAGGGAATTGCGTCACGACAAAAGGCTGAGCGGCTTAGCGTTTCCGTGAAACGGTGAACCGCTTACAGCGTAAAACCCTCACCGAGGTAAAGTCGCCGCACGTCGGGGTTTGCCACCACTTCATCGGCGCGGCCATGGGTCAGCACCTGGCCGGCGTGGATGATGTAGGCGCGATCGATCAGGCCGAGCGTCTCACGCACATTGTGGTCGGTGATCAGCACGCCGATGCCGCGCGCCGTCAGGTGGCGCACCAGCTGCTGGATGTCGGCGACGGCGATCGGATCGATACCGGCAAAGGGCTCGTCGAGCAGCATGTAGGCCGGGCGCGTCGCCAGAGCGCGCGCGATTTCCAGGCGCCGCCGCTCGCCGCCCGACAGCGACATGGATGGCGCCTTGCGCAGGTGGCTGATGTGGAATTCCTCGAGCAGTTCGTCCAGGTTGCGCTCGCGCACCTTGCGGTCCTTCTCGACCACTTCCAGCACGGCGCGGATATTCTGCTCGACGTTGAGGCCACGGAAAATCGACGCTTCCTGGGGCAGGTAGCCGATGCCGAGGCGGGCGCGGCGGTACATCGGCATCGAGGTGACGTCGAAGCCGTCGATCTCGATCGTGCCTTCATCGACCGGCACCAGGCCGGTGACCATGTAGAAGCAGGTGGTCTTGCCGGCGCCGTTGGGGCCAAGCAGCCCCACAGCCTCGCCGGCACGCACGCCGAGCGTGACGCCACTGACGACCTTGCGGCCCTTGTAGCTCTTGGTCAGACCCTTGGCGATCAAGGTTCCCTTGAACTTCGCCTTGTCGACGGTGATCGTGGCCGGAGCCGAAAGCTTAGCTGCGGCTCGTCCCGGAAGACGTGCCGTCAGCGACGACAGGCTGGCCATCAGGGGTTCGTCGCTCCCGATTTCGGCGGCGGCGTGATCGACATGATGACACGACCGCCACAGGCGTCGACTTGGGCCAGGCCGCTCTTCATCTGCACGGTGAGCTTGCAGCCCTTGAGAACGTTGTCTCCTTGCGAGAGAACGACTTCCTTCCCCGACAGCACCAGCACTTGGGTCTTCATGTCGAAGGTTCCGTTGTCACCGGTGGCGACCTGGTCGTTCGACTTTATGTAGACCTTGCTGCTGACCTCGAGATGATCGATGTTGGCTGAGCCGGTCATGGCCGCCGCGCCGGCGGCTTCCGTGCCTTTGGCACCAGCGTTGGGATCCTTGACGTAGTAGACGGTCATCTTGCCGGCCTTCATCATGGTCGCCCCTTGCACGACGGTGACGTTGCCGGTGAAGATTGCGGTGCTGTCGGCCTGATGGACTTCCAGCTTGTCGCTCTCGATCTGGATCGGCTGGTCTCCGGACAGTTTGAGCCCGGACATCTGGCTGGCGGCACCGGACTGCGCCGACGACGGTGCCAGGCCCAGCAGGAGCAGCGCTGACGTTGCGGCCACCAGCCGTGTCGAACTATTGAGCCACATTCGCTTCTTCGCCCTTTGCCTCAGCCGCCTTCAGAGCGGCGGGATCGATGTTGACGCGCACTTTGTTCTCGAACACCAGGACCTTGCCATTGTCCTGGACCGACATCGAATCCGCCGTGATCTGCGACCCGCCACGGCTGACATCGACGGGATCATCCGTCTTCATAGTGCCTTTGCCCATGTCGAGGAAGACCGATTTGAACTTGGCTTGCAAGCCGTCTGTCGTGGTGATCGTGACATCGCTGTTCAGTTTCATCGTATTGCCGTCGCGATCGTAGGTACCGTGCGAGGCTTTGACCGCCGCGACATTGTCGGGCGCGATCGGCACCTTGGCGTCTATGCCCTCAAGCTCGATGATGCCTTGCGTGCTGACGTCCTGTATCGCCCGCAGGGCCGTCATCGAATAGGGCTGCTTCAGCTTGGTGAAACCGTTGAGCTTGGGATTGGCCATCACCAGCTTGCCATTCGAAAAGGCGGTACCTTCCGCCTGTACGGCGACGGAAACGGGTGCGGCGAGATAGGAATAGACCGGGAAGGCGACGGCGATCAGCGCCGCGGCCAAGGGCACGGCGAATTTGAGCACCCGCACGCGGCGCGAATGACGCTGGGCGCGGTCGAACGCATCGCCCCGCGTCTGGTCATCCGCCGGGGGCGCCAACTCCGCCTCGGGACTGGTCGGTTCAATCGGTCGCGCTAACATGACTGCTTTCTTCTAAAACCCCGCCCGCCGGGGAGCACCGCCTATAGGTGGGACGCCAGCGCTCTCAAGCAAGCACAAGCCCACGAAAACCGCAAAAATGTGACAGCTGTCGTTGTACAAACGAAAACGAGGTCAGCACAACAGCCGCTGCTTCATAGCAGAAATGGACGCCCTTGCGTCTTTTTTTCATGACTGGCGCGCCTCGGCTCACCTTGCGTGCGTTGCGCGGGCCATCCACAAAACCGACCGCATGGAAACGCCGTGCGCGGATTGCCGCGCCGTAAAAGGACGGAACTGCTTCCCGATAGGGACATCATGGTCTAAAAGCGTCTCTTCCCGCCGACTGTGAGGCTGACCATGGCACTAAGAGCCGACGACCTGATCGACCGCCGCCGTTTGCGGCGCAAGCTGACATTCTGGCGTGTCGCGGCCTTCGGCATCGTGGCCCTCGGGGTGATTGCGCTGTCGGCCTGGCTTTATGGCGACGATTTCGGCGGCGCGACGGTCGACCATATCGCCAAGGTCAGGATCGAAGGCACCATCACCGAGGATGACGAACTGATCAAGCGGCTGGAGACCATCCGCCAGTCGTCGAAGGTGAAGGGCGTGATCCTGGCGATCGATTCGCCCGGCGGCACCACCGTCGGTGGTGAATCGATCTACGAGGAGGTGCGCAAGCTGGCCGCCGACAAGCCTGTCGTGGCCGAGGTCGGCACGCTCGCCGCTTCGGCGGGCTACATGATCGCCAGTGCCGCCGATCACATCGTCGCCCGCAAGACCTCGATCGTCGGCTCGATCGGCGTGCTGATCCAGTATCCTGACGTCAGCGGCATGATGGACAAGCTCGGCGTCAAGCTGGAAGAGGTGAAATCCTCGCCGCTGAAGGCCTCGCCCTCGCCCTTCAAGCCGACCAATGACGACGAGCGCGCCATGGTCCGCAAGCTTATCCTCGACAGCTACGACTGGTTCGTCGGCATCGTTGCCGAGCGCCGCAAGATGAGCCATGAGCAAGCGCTGGCGCTGGCCGATGGTTCGATCTTCACTGGCCGCCAGGGCGTCGCCAACGGACTGATCGACGCTGTCGGCGGCGAGACCGTGGCGATCGACTGGCTGGCGACCAAAGGGGTCGATGCCAAACTCAAGGTGGTCGAGTGGAAGGAGACAGAACGGCGCGGCGGCTTCCTGTGGTCAAAATCCATGGTGAAAACGATCGGCAGCGCGCTCGGCCTGCCCGATTCCGGCGGCGACATCATCCATGAACTTGGCGCCGACCGCTTGTTTCTTGACGGTCTCGTTTCCGTCTGGCACCCTTGAGCGCCGTTTGGGACAGCCGAAAAAGCAAATAAAATCATCCTCATAATTTTGACCGCAGTACTTTCACGGGGACCCGTCTGATGATCAAGTCCGAACTTGTGCAGATTATTGCCACGCGCAATCCGCATCTTTTCCTGCGCGATGTCGAAAACATCGTCGGCGCGATCTTCGATGAGATCACCGACGCGCTTGCCGAAGGCAACCGGGTCGAGTTGCGCGGCTTCGGTGCGTTTTCTGTGAAAAACCGCCCTGCCCGCACCGGCCGCAATCCGCGCACCGGCGAATCCGTCGAGGTCGAGGAGAAGTGGGTGCCGTTCTTCAAGACCGGCAAGGAACTGCGCGAAAGGCTGAACGGCGGCAAGTAGGCGCCGCGTCAGCGCCAGCTTCCGACGGAAAACACAATGCTCAATCGTTTCATGCTCATCGTGGTCTTCGTGCCTCTCGCGATCATCCTGATCGCGCTCGCCGTCGCCAACCGCGAACTCGTCGCCTTCACGCTGGACCCGTTCAACCCAGGCAATCCAAAGCTGACGCTGAGCTTGCCACTGTTCATCTTCCTGTTCGCGGCTCTCGCCATCGGCATGATCGTCGGCAGCCTGGCAACCTGGGTCAAGCAGGGCCGTTACCGCAAGCTGGCGCGCCAGCGCGGCGTCGAGGCCGAGAACCTGCGCCAGGCGGTCAGCCGCGCGCCGGCGGCACCACAGGGGCCTGTCCAAGGGGCAGTATTGCCGAAGCCGACCGCTTGAACCGCTGGTCGCCGTCTTTCGTTCAACGGAGCTTTTCATGCTGACCATTTCGGCCGCCGAGGTCGACCGTGCGCTGACCTTTCCTGGACTGGTCGAGACATTGCGCACGGCGTTTCGCGAGGGCGCGGTGCAGCCGGTCAGGCATCATCATGCGGTCGAGCGGCCGGATGGCGCGGCCTCGACCTTGCTGCTGATGCCGGCATGGACCGATTTCAACGCCGCCGGCACCTCGGCCGGCGGTCACATCGGCGTCAAGATCGTCACCGTCTCGCCCGACAACAACGCCGTCGGCAAGCCCGCGGTGATGGGGCTCTATCTCCTGCTCGACGGCGCCACCGGCGAACCGGAAGCCTTGATCGACGGCCAGCGGCTAACCCAGTGGCGCACGGCCTGTGCATCGGCGCTGGCGGCGTCCTATCTCGCCCGCGACGATGCCGCGCGGCTGCTCGTGGTCGGCGCCGGGGCGCTGTCGCCCTTCCTCGCCAAGGCGCATTCGGCAGTGCGGCCGATCAAGACCATCCGCATCTGGAACCGCACGCCGGCCAACGCCGAGAAAGTCGCGGCCGAGCTGCGCGCCGAGGGCTTCGCGGCCAGCGCCGCGACCGATCTCGATGCCGAACTTGGGCAGGCCGACATTATCTCCTCGGCGACAATCACCACCACGCCGCTCATCAAGGGCGCACTGCTCAAGCCCGGAACCCATGTCGACCTGGTCGGCGGCTTCACGCCGGCGATGCGCGAGAGCGATGACGACACCATCGTGCGCGCCCGCGTCTATGTCGACACCCGCGCCGGCGCCACCAAGGAGGCCGGCGACATCGTCCAGCCGTTGGCCTCGGGCGTACTGAAGCCGGAAGCCATCGTCGCCGACTTGCACGAACTGGCGCGCGGCCAGAAGAAGGGCCGCGAAAGCGCCGGCGAAATCACGTTGTTCAAATCGGTCGGCGCCGCGCTCGAGGATCTTGCCGCCGGCATTGCCGTCTACGAGGCGCTCAAGAACTAGCTTGACGCCGGCACCGCCACTTCGGCACCCATTGCCCCGGCGATCAGCGCGAAATCGGCCGCGCTGATCGGGAACAGGCCAAAGCGCAGCTGATACCCCCAATTCGATTTGCCGACGGTGAAGTCCAGCCTGTCGAGCAACGGCTTGATCGGCGTTTCCTCGGCCCTTGCCCAGTCGACATCGCGGCGGAACGGCGTGAAGCCGCCGCCCATCTCGCCTTGATAGAGTTCGCCTTCCCGCACCGTGCCGATCGCCGTGAACGACTGCAGGCCATCTTTCTCGCCCAGGATAGTAGTCGGCGAATAATAGACGACGCCATCGCCGGGCTTGACGCGGCGCAGGGGTGCCGACTTGCCGTGGTTGACCTGCATGAAGCCGCCCTGGCGGCCGCGCCGGACATGTTGCGCCGACGCCACCGCAATCCAATGCGCGCTCATTTCTTTTCCCCGTCGGCCTGTTCCCCGTCGGACAGCCAGTAGACGCGCAGCCGATGATTGTCGGGATCGAGCGCGACGAATGTGCGGCCGAAATCCATGTCGGTCGGCGCCTGCAGGATCTTCAGGCCACGCCCGGACCAGTCGGCATGGGCGGCATCGACCGCCTCAGGCGTATCGAGCGCAAAGACGATCTCGGCGCCGCCACCGACCGCTTCGGCCGCCGGCTCCACCGTATGCCGCGACCAGAGGCCGAGCTTGAAGCCGTTGTCGAGCACGAACAGCACGAAGGTCGGCGCGCTTTCCACCGGCTCGCGTCCCAGCAGCGCACTATAGAAGGCGCCGCTCCGCAGCGGCTGGTCGACATAGAGGATAACGAAATTCGGGGTTGCCATATCTGTTCTCCAGGGCTGAGCGTTTCGATATGTGCCCTGTATAGGATGACATACTGTCAGATTCTGGCAGCAGCATTCATGGACCACGCGGCTGGTCGAGCGTCGCCCGCCATTCCTTGAGCAGCGCCTGCCGGCGGCGCGGGTAGCGCATGTCGGTTGCCTTCAGCTCGGCGATACGATCGGCGCGAAAATGGCGAAAATCCTGCCGCATTTCGCACCACGCCACCACTACCCGCACCTTGTCGAAGAAGCCGAGCGCAAACGGCCAGACCACGCGCTCGGAAGCGGCGCCACCCGCGTCGCGATAGAGGAAGCCGAGCTTGCGTTCGTTGCGGATGGCCTGCCGCACGACGCCGAGGTCGATGCCCTCGATAATCGCCGCGGGCGGCCCGACAAGCAGCGTCGAGGCATCGAGATCCTCGCGCAGATCATCCGGCAACACCGCGGCGATCTTGGCCAGCGCATTGGCGGCCGCGGCCGAGAGACGCCGGTCCGGCTGCTTTGCGACCCAGCGCGAGCCGAGCACGATGGCCTCGATCTCCTCGTCGCTGAACATCAGCGGCGGCAGCATGAAACCAGGCTTGAGCACATAGCCGACACCTGCCTCACCCTCAATCGGCGCGCCCTGCCCCTGCAGCGTTGCGATGTCGCGGTAGAGCGTGCGGATCGAAATCCCGAGTTCAGCGGCCAGCGCTTGACCGCTCACCGGCCGGCGGTGCCGGCGCAGGCACTGGATGAGGTCGAGAAGGCGTTCGGAGCGGGACATGATGCTACAATCCGGTACTGCCGGACGATAGGGCTCCCGCGCTTTCGACGGCAAGCGATTTGACCTGGAACACGTTCGGCATCCCCCCGTTATCCGAAGATGACGGAGATCCGCGGCTTCCTGTTGTTCTGGTGTGCCCTGACCGCCACCATCGCGGCGCTCAGCCTTGGACCGTCCTTCGCCCATGTCCTGGAATCGGTCCCTCGACTGACCAAATGGTCGCCATCCCTCTGGCGCGAAACCACCGTTTTCAACGGCCAATTCCTGCTGTTCGCGGTTATTGGCGCTCCCCTGGACGTGGCTGCGATTGCCTGTCCGGGGCTTCTGGCGTTGCTGCGTGCCGATCGTCCGGCCTTCTGGTTCGTGCTGGCCGCCGCCGTGCTTTATGCCGTCTCCCTGGCGATGTGGTCCGTTCTGGTCAAACCGGCGAATGACGTTCTGGCCACATGGGTACCCGGACCGATCCCTGAGAACTTCGACGCCATCCGGCTGCGTTGGGAAACCGGCCATATGGTCGTCACCGGCATCAAGGCCGCCGGCTTCGTATCGCTGGTTGTCGGCTTGCTTTCGATCCGGCACGGCTGACCGGTTGGAGCCGTCGGCGATCGCCGTTTGTTGCGCACAGGGGTGAAGCTGTGGCAGAAGCGGGCCGAACCGCCGGAGATGCTGCTTCTTGAAGTCTTTTCGCGACAAACGCCGCGACGGCCGCCCGCACCAGCCGACGAAAAGTGGGGCCGCACAGCCGCGCCCGCCGGAGAATCGGCCGGCGGTCAAGGCAGACGCCAGGCCGCGCGAACAACACATCGTGAAACCGGACAACCAGCCCGAGCCGAAATCCGCGCCGCGCATCCTGGCCCGCCGCGATGGCGCCCTGCCCGCCGAGCAGCTTCCCGTGATCCTCGAAGTGGCGCCGAATGCCGATTATGCGCTGCTCGACAGCGGTACTGGCCAAAAACTCGAGCAGTACGGCCCCTACCGGATCGTGCGGCCGGAAGGCCAGGCGATCTGGCAAAAGGCCTTGCCGGCGAAGGACTGGGAGCGTGCCGACGCCGTCTTCACCGGCGATACCGACGAGGAAGGCATTGGCCGCTGGCGTTTTCCAAAGATGCCGCTCGGCGAGACCTGGCCGATGAAGCATGACGGCATCGATTATCTCGGCCGTTTCACCTCGTTTCGCCATGTCGGCGTCTTTCCCGAGCAGGCCTCGCACTGGGACCACATGGCAGGGCTGATCACGGCGGCCAAGCGTCCGGTCAAGGTGCTGAACCTGTTCGGCTACACGGGTCTTGCCTCGCTGGTGGCGGCCCGCGCCGGCGCCGAGGTCACCCATGTCGACGCCTCGAAGAAAGCCATCGGCTGGGCGCGTGAAAACCAGGAGATGGCCGGGCTTGGTGGCAAGCCGATCCGCTGGATCGTCGACGACGCGGTGAAGTTCGCCGAGCGCGAGGAACGCCGCGGCAGCCGCTACGACATCGTGCTCTTCGATCCGCCGGCCTATGGTCGCGGCCCCAGGGGCGAAGTCTGGCAATTGTTCGAGGATTTGCCGGCGCTGACCGATCTCTGCCGCTCGATCCTGACCCCAAAGCCGCTTGCCGTTGTGCTGACCGCCTATTCGATCCGAGCTTCCTTCTTCGCCATCCATGCCTTGATGCGCGATACGTTTGCCGGCATGGGCGGCAAGGTCGAGTCGGGCGAGTTGATCATCCGCGAAAAGTCCGCCGGCCGGGCACTTTCGACCTCACTGTTTTCGCGCTGGGTAGCGTGAATGCCCCGGAGTCCTGAATGAACGAACGGCACGCCGGCGCACCCGGGCAGGTTAAGGAAGTCACCAGCCTCGCCAATCCGCTGGTCAAGGATATCAAGGCGCTCGCCTTGAAGAAATTCCGGGACCAGCAGAACGCCTTCATGGCCGAAGGACTGAAGCTGGTCATCGATGCGCTCGATCTGGGCTGGCAGATCCGGACGCTTGTGTTCGCCAAGGCCGGACGCGGCAACCCCGCGGTGGGAAAGGTCGCGGCGCGCACGGTTGCCGCCGGCGGCACGGTGCTCGAAGTGTCGGAAAAGGTGCTCGTCGCCATCACCCGCCGCGACAATCCGCAAATGGTGGTCGGCGTCTTCTCGCAGAAATTCCTGGCCCTGAAAGATGTCCACGCCGACAATGGCGACGTCTGGGTGGCGCTCGACCGGGTGCGCGATCCCGGCAACCTCGGTACCGTCATCCGCACCGTCGACGCCGTCGGCGCCAAGGGTATCATCCTGGTCGGCGACACCACCGATCCGTTTTCCGTGGAGACGGTGCGCGCGACCATGGGTTCGATCTTCGCCGTACCCATCGCCAAGGCGACGACCGAGGCTTTCCTCGCCTGGCGCGGAGCCTTCTCAGGCCTCGTCGCCGGCACCCACCTGAAGGGCGCGGTCGACTACCGTTCGGTCGATTTTTCCCGCGGCCCGGTGCTCCTGATGATGGGCAACGAGCAGCAGGGCCTGCCTGAAAGCCTGGCGGCGAGTTGCGACAGGCTGCTCAGGATTCCCCAAGCGGGCCGCGCCGATTCGCTCAATCTGGCCGTCGCCACCGGCATCATGCTGTTCGAGATCCGGCGCGGCGCGCTGAAGCTCGAACCCGTTGCCGACCAGCAGTGAAGGTTGCCTGCCCGTGAGATCATGGTCCCCCTATGCACTGCTCGCCATCGTCGCCATAGCGCTCGACCAGTGGATAAAACACCTGGTCGAGACCGGCCTGCCCTTTCAGGAAAAGCTCGATCTCTTGCCGTTCCTGGCGTTGTTTCGCACCTACAACACCGGCATCGCCTTTTCGATGTTCTCCTCCCTCGGCGATACCGGCCTCGTGGTCATCGCCGTGTTGGTCGTCGCTTTCGTGCTCTACCTTGCTACGCACACGCCATCGGGCCATGTCATCGCCCGCACCGGCTTTGCCCTGATCATCGGCGGAGCGCTGGGCAATCTGATCGATCGCGCCGTCTACGGCCACGTCATCGATTACATCCTGTTTCACACTCCGGTCTGGTCCTTCGCCGTCTTCAACCTCGCCGACGCCTTCATTTCCGTGGGCGCGGCATTGGTCGTCTTCGACGAGCTCATCGGCTGGCGGCGCGAGCCCAAGCCTTCCAACGCCAAGCCTTCCAACGCCAAGCCTTCCAACGCCAAGCCTTCGAGCGCCGAGGCTTCGGACGCCAAGCCTTCCAAAGATTGACCGCGCGCGGCCATCGCCGCACAGTTCACACCGCCAAGCAAACTCGCGGAGAAGAAGATGCCCGAAACCTTCAAAGCCATCCTCGTTTCGCGCGACGCCGACAAGAAGCAGTCGGTAGCCGTGACAAATCTAACCGATGCCGACCTAATGGACGGCGACGTCACTGTCGCGGTGGAGGCAACGACGGTGAATTACAAGGACGGACTGGCCATTACGGGCAAGGCGCCGGTGATCCGCCGCTGGCCGCTGGTGCCGGGCATCGATCTCTCCGGCACCGTCGTCTCGTCTTCCCATTCCGGCTGGCGCAAGGGAGACAAGGTGATCTTGAACGGCTGGGGTGTCGGCGAAACGCATTTCGGCGCCTATGCGGTGCGCGCCCGTGTCAACGGCGACTGGCTGGTGCCGCTGCCGGAAGGCATGAGCCCGCATGATGCGATGGCGGTCGGCACCGCCGGCTATACCGCCATGCTCTGCGTCATGGCGCTGGAACGGCACGGCATCCTACCCGATCGCGGCCCGGTGGTGGTGACGGGCGCCGCCGGCGGCGTCGGTTCGGTCGCGGTCTCCATCCTGTCCAGCCTCGGCTATCATGTCATTGCCTCGACCGGCCGCAATGCCGAAAGCCCCTATCTGATCAATCTTGGCGCCGCCGAGGTGATCTCGCGCGACGAGCTCAACCAGCCCGCCAAGCCGCTGGCCAAGGAACGCTGGGCCGGCGGCATCGATGCGGTCGGCAGCCACACGTTGGCCAATGTGCTGTCGATGACCTCCTATGGTGGCGCTGTCGCCGCCTGCGGCCTGGCCGGCGGCATGGATCTGCCGTCGAGCGTGGCCCCCTTCATCCTGCGCGGCGTTTCCCTGCTCGGCATCGATTCAGTGATGGCGCCGAAGGCAGTGCGCCTCGAAGCCTGGCGGCGCATCGGCTCCGATCTCGACCTGCAGAAGCTCGCCGGCCTGTCCACGACTATCGGCTTCGACGGCATCATCGATGCCGCGCGCGACATCGTCGACGGCAAGATCCGTGGGCGCGTCGTCGTTGACATGTGACCTGCCTGGTAGGCCAGAATCGGCCAATCCGGTGGCAAATCCGCCGCTGTCGGGACAAAAACGCTTAACCGCTAAAATTCGAACGATCCGCCGCAATTTTCCATAATCTCTGTCTGGCAAGGGTTTCGCATGATCGCGGAATCCGGCAGCCAACAGGCGGATATTGGCAACGACGTCGACGCGCTTGCCGCGCCGGCGCCGGCGCGGCGGTGCCTCGCCGCGCCACCGCTGGTGCCCGAGCAGCAATTGGCCGGGCGGGAAGGTCTGCCGCTTGTGACCTTCTTTGCCATCGTCGTGCTGGCCGGCCTCGCGCATCTGACCGGAGCCCCGATCTTCATCAGCCTCGCTCTGCTGGCAACCGGCCTCGCCGGCCTTGCCATGCATCTGCATGCCAGGCGCAGCGTACACCGCACCGCGGTCCTGCTCGACGAGACCAGCGCCCGCAGCCGCGCCGAGATCGAGACGCTGGCCGACCGCATGTGGGAAATGCAGGAAAGCGAAGAGCGCTTTCGCGGTCTCATCGACGCACTTGGCGACCTCGTCATCCATCGCGACCGCGATGGCTACATCGTCTATGCCAACAAAGTATTCGCCGACCTCGTCGAAACCGATCAGCGCGACCTTGCCGGCAAGACGCTGGCCGAACTCGGAATCGAGGTCGGCATCGTCCCCGATGCCGCCTTTTCCGACCATGAATGCCTGAGTTCCACCGATGTCGCCATCCGCACGCCGAGCGGCCCGCGCTGGTTCTCGTGGATCGAACTGTCGGTGCGCGACAAGGACAGCGGAGCGGCTTCGCATCGCGCGATCGCCCGCGACATCACCGCCCGCAAGCGCGCCGAATCCTCGCTGATCACCGCGCGCGAGCGGGCCGAATACGCAAGCCAGGCCAAATCGCGCTTCCTCGCCACCGTCAGCCATGAGATCCGCACGCCGATGAACGGCATCATGGGCATGGCCAGGCTGCTCGCCGACACCAGCCTGTCGCCGGAGCAGCAGACTTATGTCGGCGCCATCTCGACATCGGCCAGCGCCTTGCTCGCCCTGATCGAGGACCTGCTCGACTATTCCAAGATCGAGGCCGGCCGCTTCGACCCCGAGCCGCAGCCGATATCGGTGCGCGAGATCGCCGACAACATCATCGAACTCCTGGCCGCGCGCGCCTTCGCCAAGGATATCGGCCTCGGCTGCCACGTCGAACCGGATGTGCCGCAGATGATCACCGCCGATCCGGGCAGGGTCAGGCAGGTGCTGCTCAATCTCATCGGCAACGCTATCAAGTTCACCGACGGCGGCGGCGTGCTGGTCAGCGTCGCGCGCGCCCGCACCGCGACCACCGACCGCATCTGCTTCACCATCGCCGATACCGGTCCCGGCCTGCGCGACGAGGATATGGAGCGCATCTTCGAGGAGTTCGAGCAGGCCGACGGCACCTCGACGCGCACGCATGGCGGAGCCGGCCTGGGACTTGCCATCTCCAAGCGCCTGGTGGCTGCCATGGGCGGCACGATTTCGGTCTCCAGCCGGCTTGGTCAGGGATCGGAATTCGTCTTCGAGATCCCCGCCACAGCGGCCACCGAGGCGCCGCAGGGCCGGCTCGACGCGCTTGCCGGCAGGCGCGCTGTGATCCTGTCCAGGAACGCCGTCGAGGCCGATGCCATCGCCCGCACCATCCGCGCCAGTGGCGGCACGGCCGGGATCGCCACCACCGTGGCGCAGGCCGCGCCCTTCGCTCACGGCTGCGACGTGCTTCTGGTCGACGCGGCCATGGAAGAGAGCGATGGAAGGCTGCTCAAGCGGTTGCGCCAAAGCGGCTTCTCCGATTGCGAGGCCATCACGCTGATCGCACCGACCGACCGCGGCATGCTGGGCGAATTCCGCGCCAGCGGCTACACGACCTTCCTTGCCCGGCCGGTGCGCGGGGGAACACTTTTGCGTGTCCTCTTGAGCAGCCATGCGCCGGCACTTGCCCACCCGCAACCGGAAAAGCGTCGGGCACCGGCGCTGCGTGCATCGAGCGAGCGCCAGCAAGGCCTGTCCGTGCTGATCGCCGAGGACAACGACATCAATGCCATGCTGGCCCGCGCCACGCTGCTGAAGGCTGGGCATCGCGTCCAGGTGGTCGGCAATGGCAAGGCAGCGGTCGAGGCCGTCACCAGCGCCGGGCACAAGCACCGCTTCGACGTGGTGCTGATGGACCTGCATATGCCGGTCATGGATGGGCTGGACGCCATTGCCGCGATCCGCCGCCATGAGGAGGAGACATCCGCGCCGCCCGTGCCGATCATGGTGCTGTCGGCCGATAGCCAGGAAAAGACCCGCCATGCCGTGCTTGCTCACGGCGCCAGCGGTTTTGTCACCAAGCCGCTCGATCCCGACGCGCTGGTCAACGCCGTCGAGGGCCAGGTCGCCGCTTGAGCCGGTTTTTTCCGGTACGCGGCTGATCCATTTGCCCAAAAGTGGGCCTCCGCTTCGGAAAAACGACATGCATGAAAACAAGGCCTGGAGCGCGTTGCCTGAACCCGCGCGGGCGCGTCGCGCCTCGAGTCTCCTTACCGAACGTAGCCGGTTGACCGTTTTCGCCAGCCGACGAAGTATTGCCCGCGACGTCGTATCACGGTACTGTCACAATCCTGTTGCACCTACACCGTATCCCCGTGCCAAGAGGGATGGCTCGAAGGAGAATCACTCGTGCATACAGTTATGCCGGAATGTGACACTCGGCCGAACGCCAGCAGCGCCTTGCTTGCCGGACGTAATGTCGATTCCGTCATAAAGGGCGCAGCACTCGGCCGAATCGGCAATCTCGAAGTGCGGCTTGCTCGCAACGAGGCCGAGATCGCGGCCGCGCAGGAAGTGCGTTACCGGGTGTTTTACGACGAGCTTGGTGCCAGGAAAGATCTGTTCCAGGCGCAGGACCGCCGTGACGCCGACCGGTTCGATCCGCTCTGCGACCATCTGCTTGTCTTCGACAATTCAATTTCCGGCCCCGAGCATCGCCGCATCGTCGGCACCTATCGCCTGCTGCGGCAAGAAATCGCGGCTGCCGCCGGAGGCTTCTATTCCGAAGGCGAATTCGAGCTGACCAAGCTCATCGCCCGTCATCCTGGCCAACGTTTTCTCGAGCTCGGCCGTTCCTGCGTTTTGCCCGAATACCGGTCGAAGCGCACCATCGAGGCGCTCTGGCAAGGCATCTGGGCCTACATCAATCACTACGAAATCGGCGTGATGACCGGCTGTGCTTCCTTCCAGGGCACCGTGCCGGCGGCGCATGCCGAGGCGCTCACCTATCTCTCTCATCATTGCCGTACGAACTCGGCCTGGGACGTGCGCGCGGTGTCCGGGCGCTATTGTTCCATGGACCTGATGCCGATCGAGGCGGTCAATGCCAAGGCAGCGATCGCGGCGATGCCGCCTTTGGTCAAGGGCTATCTGCGCGTCGGTGCCCGCATCGGCGACGGCTGCGTCATCGACCGCGAGTTTTCGACGGTCGACGTCTTCGTGGTGATGCCGGTCAAGGAGATCGGTGCCCGCTACGTCAACTACTATGGCGGGGAAGCCCAGCGCTTCGCCGCGTGAGGCAGTAGGCAGTAGGCAAGACGTCACGAGTCACGCTCCTCTCACTACTCACTACTGACTAGTCCCTACTGCCTCTTTTACGGAATATCCTCAGGCCGCCGGCCGGGCCGGCTCTTGTAGGACGGAAATGCCCAGCCGAAACGAAGCGCACCGCCACGCACCGCGAGCGCCACGGCGAAACCGGCCAAGCCTGAGACAAGCTGCGGCAGTCCGGCGACGTCGCCCAGTGTGAAGATAGCGGCGCCCGCCAGGGCAGCCGTGACGTAGATCTCGGGCTTCAGCAGCACCGATGGCTCACCGGCCAGGAGATCGCGCAATATGCCGCCGAAGGTCGCGGTCAGCATGCCGGTGATGATGGAAACCACCGGCGAGCCGGTGATTGCCAGGCCCTTTGCCGCGCCCATCACCGAAAAGGCAGCCAGCCCGACGGCGTCGAGCCAGAGCAGCAGCCTATAGCGGGATTCGACGCGGTGCGCGGTGAAGAACACCAGGACCGCCACCACCGCGCAGATCAGCACATAGTCGCGGTTTCCCACCCAGAACACAGGCACATTGAGGATGAGGTCGCGAAACGTGCCGCCGCCGATGCCGGTGACGCTGGCCAGGAACAGGAAACCGATGACGTCGAGCTGCTTGCGCGACGCAGCCAACGCCCCCGTCGCCGCAAAAACGGCAATGCCGGCATAGTCGAGAAGGGCGATGGGGTGCATGGAAGGCCAGGCAGTAGGGGAGTAGGGGAGTATGTTTAGCACGAAGCCGCACCGTCGGTGGGACTCCCTTTTTCCCTACTCCCCTACTGCCTTACTCCCCTACTGCCTTAATCACGCATCCTTCTCCGCCTGCTCGTTGACCGGCCCCGGTTCGACCGGCGCCTCGGCGGCGACCTTCGGGCCGCCCTTGGCGACGCCGACCATGGCCGGCCGCAGCACGCGCTCGCCGATCGAATAGCCCGGCTGCACGACCTGAACCACCGTGTTGGCCGGGACATCGGGATTGGGCACTTCGAACATCGCCTGATGGAAATTGGGATCGAATTTCTCGCCTTCCGGAGTCAATTTCTTGACCCCGTGCCGTTCCAGCGCCGACAGCATGGCGCGCTCGGTGAGGTCGACGCCTTCGATCAGCGCCTTGAAGCCGGCATCGCCCGACGCCTTGGCCTCGGCCGGAATGGCGTCCAGCGCGCGGCGCAGATTGTCCGATACCGACAGCATGTCGCGGGCGAAATTCGCCACCGCATAGGTGCGTGCGTCGTGTACGTCGCGCGCGGTGCGGCGACGCAGGTTTTCCATCTCGGCCGCGACGCGCAGCGCGCGGTCCTTCAGCTCTTCATTTTCCTTGAGCAATCGCACAAGCGCTTCATAGTCGCCGTCGATGCCGCCTTCCGTGCGCTCGGCATTGGCCTCGGCCGCCTCGGCTTCGTTGGGCGCGCGTTCGTCTTTTGCCTGGTCGCTCATCGCCGTTTCCCGTCATCTCGAATGGTTTGGATTTTGTGCCCGATATCGAGGTTTGACGCTCAAAAATCAAGGGGCAAGCGACCGTGAAGGCCTTCGGCCGGCCCAAATGGCGCCAATGGCAATACTTCGATTTTAATTCAAACTTTACCGTACTTGCCGGCTTTGCTTGCCACAAGCGCGTGATGCGGGAACCATTCGCTTGCTGGAGGAGTTTCGGAGCCGACACAGGATTTTGAAATGATGACCCGCAACAAGGCTGAAAAGGAAAAACGGCTTGCCGCGGAGGTCAGGCGCCAGGTCGGCGCCAAGGCAATGACGCGCTTTCTGCGCACCCTGCCGGCCTTCCGCATCGACGCCGACATTCCCGACCGCTTCAGGGATTTACTTGACCGCCTCGATCGGGCAGCCGGCAACCCCTCAGGCAGCAGCGGGCGCCGGTAGCGACACATCTGGCCCTATGCGACGCAGGGCTCCAGCCAGGATCCGCACACGAATTGGCTCGTCAAATATCCAGGGCCTTGCCCGTTCCGGCATCGAACAGGTTCAGCTTGGCGATGTCGGGGGCGACGAAGAGCGTCTCTCCGGGACGGGCGCTGATTCTGTCGCGAAACACGGCGACCGCCGGCTCACCGCCGATCGTCAGATGAACCTGGGTCTCCGAACCCATCGGCTCGACCACGCCAACCAATGCGGCAGTCCCCTTGCCCGGCGCACAGACGCTCAAATGCTCTGGCCGGAACCCGTATTGGACCGGCTTTCCGTCTGGCGCGCTGAAGGCTGAACCGACCGGCAACAATGTCCCGTCGGCTGTTCGCACCGCCGGTATGCCGTTGTCGCGTGCGACCACGCCGCTGATGATGTTCATCGACGGCGAACCGATGAAGGTCGCGACGAACATATTGACCGGGTGATCGTAGAGATCGAGCGGCGTGCCGATCTGCTCCACCCGTCCGTTGTTCAACACGACGATCTGGTCGGCCATCGTCATGGCTTCGACCTGGTCGTGCGTTACATAGACAGTGGTGGTGCGCAGGCGCTGGTGCAGCCCCTTGATCTCGGCGCGCATGGCCACGCGCAGTTTGGCGTCCAAGTTCGACAGCGGCTCGTCAAACAGGAAGACCTGCGGGTTGCGCACGATCGACCGCCCCATGGCGACACGCTGCCGCTGGCCGCCCGACAGCTGGCGCGGATAGCGATCAAGCAGCGGCGTCAGGCCCAGGATTTCCGCGGCCTTGGCCACCCGCTCGGCCTTTTCCGCCTTCGGCGCCTTGGCAAGCGTCATCGAGAACGCCATGTTTTCAGCGACCGTCATATGCGGATAGAGCGCATAATTCTGGAACACCATGGATATGTCGCGTTGCTTGGGCGGCAGGTCGTTGACCACTCTGTCACCGATGCTGATCGTGCCGCCCGAAATATCCTCCAGTCCGGCGATCATGCGCAGCAAAGTAGACTTGCCGCAGCCCGACGGACCGACGAGAACCACGAATTGACCGTCCGGAATCTTGACCGAGACGCCGTGCAGCACCTCGTGCCCGGCGTAGGATTTGAGGACGTTGGCGATTTCGACTGAAGCCATCGGGATTTTTCCTGGGATTGTGGTCGCGAGACGTTCAGGTCGCGCTCACATGTATGTTGTCGGTGGACAGCGCGCCTTCCGCGATCAGCAATCCGATGCCGCCGTTGGTGAGCGCCTGCGAACTCGTGTCGTCAGCCTCGAGCGCCACGCCGCCGAAAAGCGCCGTGATGCGGCTGCCCTTGACGGTCAGCGTCACCGGAATGGTCTTTTCGAAGACCAGTTCGAAATCGGTCTCCGCCAGAACGACCGTTTCGGCATCCCGTGTACGCACGATCTGCAGCTTGCCATCGCGCGTGGCGCGCACGGCGTAGTAGCGCCGCAAGCCCTGGACGCGCGCGCAGACACCGCCGTAATTGCCAAGGTGGATGACGATGTCGCTCGATACCTTGTAATCGGTCCACTGCCGCGTGCCGTGAATGACGATGCCCTCGTCGCGGCTCTGCGAAATGCGGAAACTCGGCGGAAAACGCTTGGAAAAGAAGCTGACGCCGTTGACCCAGGCCATGCGCCAGAAGTCGCAATCGCCGGCCGGCCGATGCAAGTTCAGGTCCGGCGCCCCATCCCATCTGAGATAGTCGAGCAGCACACGACCGTCGGCGCGCCTGCCCTCGCTGGTGAGCATGATGCCGATCTCGGCGATCGGCTGGCCGTCCAGATCCGGCAGGCGCCATGAAAGCACGCGGTCCTCGCCGGCATTCAGGGCAATCGCATCGCTATCGATGTCGCGCAGGCGATCGTCGCCATCATAGGCGCGAATGCGCAGCCGCACCGACACCGCGCCCTTGTTGCGGCGATCGGCGACGACGCGCGCCTTGACCACCTGCCCGGGATAGACGAGCGGCGTGGCCATCAGGTCGTAGGTGCGCATCGACAGCACCTCCCGCGGCGAGAAGGTCGGTGTCGTCACGACGGCAGCCAGGCCGGGAGCCAGGGCTTCATAGCTTACGGTCAGGGCACGGCCATTCTCGAACTCGACATTGCCGACGCGAACGCCGCTGGCCAAGCCATGCCCCTCCACCGGCCGAAAACCCTGCTGGCTGCCGGAAAGCGAGAAGTGGAATTGGGCGCCGGCCTTCGGCGCGTCGAGCGGATTTCCACCGGCGAGCGCCATGCCGAGATTGGCGATATAGTAGGCTGTTCGCACCGCGTCGTTGATCGAGTTGCCGCCGTCGGCCGAGGAAATCAGCAGGCGGTCGGCGATCGGCCCGCGCCAGTCCGGTCCGGCCTCGATGCCGTCGAGGCCGAGCATCAGGGCAAGCAGGCAGCCGACATTGCCCGCATTGCAATCGGTGTCCCAGCCCGACGTGTTGACGATCATCTGCGCCTTTTGGAAATCGTCCGGCGCATAGAGCACGGCCATCACCATCAGCGCGTGGTTGGGCACGACATGGCAATTACCTGGATATTTGTCGTAGCCGTATTTGTCTTCGATCTTCTGGCGCGTGTCGTGCCAGTCGGGATGTGCCTTCACCCAGCCGCGGATGTCGGCGATGAGTTTGGCGATCAGGCTGTCGCGCGGGATGACCGACAGGCCGGTATCGATGAGATGGTCGATGTCGCTGGAGACAAAGGCTTCGGCCTCCATTGCCGCCCACAGCATCGCCGCATGGACGGATTCGCCGTCATGCGAGACCTTGCCGGCCTGTTCGGCAAGCTTTGCCGCCAGTTGCGGCTGCCCAGGCGCCACCATCGCCCAGCCGTCGATGAAGATCTGGGCGCCGATCTGCTCGGCGACGGTCGCACCATTGGTGGCGATGGAACCCGAATGCGGGGCCGGTATGCCCTTCTTGAGATTGAGCCATGCAGTATGCTCGGTCGAGTTGCCGCTGCCGCCCCACCACAGGATCGAACGCTCCTCGACGATATAGTTCAGCCATGCCTTGCCGATGGCCTCGGCGGGCAGATTGGGCGAGATGCCGTAATCCTCGAGCGCGCGGATGAACGTGAAGGTGCCGGCAACGTCGTCATCGGTCACCACCAGCGGCTGGTTCAGGCGCTCATGCACGTAATAGTCGATCGGGCCGAGCTCCTTCATGATCTTCTGGTAGGTCCAACCCTCGAACGGCCGGCCGAGATAGACACCCACCAGCTTGCCGAGCACACCGGCATAGACCCGTTCCAGATAGTCGTTTGGCAACTGCATGTTCTGCTCCAGATAATCCAAAAATTTCAGCCTTTGACCGAGCCGCCCGCCATGCCTTCGATGAACCGTTTCTGCATGGCGACGAACAGCACCACCACCGGCACCACGATGATCAGCGCGGCAGCCATGATCTCACCCCAGTCCGAGCTGTACTGCCCGCTGAGCAGGTAGAAGGCGATCACGGCGGTGACCTTGTCCGCCTTCTGCAGGAAGGTCGCCGCGATCAGGAATTCGTTCCAGGAGTTGAGCCCGATGATCAGTGCGACGGTCAGGATGCCGGGCGACACGATGGGCAGCATCACCCTGGAAAACACCTGCCAGGAGGTGGCGCCGTCGATCAGCGCGGCCTCCTCGAGTTCCTTCGGCACGGCGATGAAATACGTCCTCAGCAGCATCACCGCGAATGGACTGTAGAGGGCGGTGTAGATCAGCGCGACGCCGAACACGTTGTTGATCAGCCCGAGCTTGGCGAAGCCGAAATAGAGCGGGAAAATATAGAGCTGGATCGGCGCCGTGGTCGTCGCCAGCAGGTAGAACGTCCAGATCTTCCACGAAGCGATTTTCCTGCGCGCCAGCACATAGGCCGACAGCGAGGACGTCGAGCAGACGAGGATGATCGTCGTTCCCGAAAGCAGCAGCGAATTGACGAAGGTTTTCGAAAACTTGGCGTGGGTCCAGGCGTTGACGAAATTCTCCCAGCGGATGGGATTGGGCAGCGCCAGCGGGCTCTGCACGATCTGCGCCGCTGGCTTCAGCGAATTGAGCACCAGCAAGGCGATCGGAAACAGGGCGATGAAGGCACCGATACCCAGCACCACGTAGGAGATCGTCAGGGTGGCCCGGCTTTCGACCATTCTCATTGCTCGCCTTCCTGCGTCTGCAGGCGTACGTAGAAGAACGTGCCGACGAGGCCGAACAGGCTGATGACCAGCGCCGCCGCGGCTGCCTGGCCGACGTTGAGATCGTAGAAGGCGTGGCGGTAGGCCAGCGTCGACAGCACCTCGCTCGAAAAAGCCGGGCCGCCCTGGGTCAGGATGTAGACGAAATCAAAGGCGAGGAAGCTCCAGATCACCGTCATGATCATCATCAGCATGATGGTCGGCCGGATCGCTGGCAGCAGCACGTAGCGCATCATTTGCCCATAGCTCGCGCCCTCGATACGCGCCGCCTCGATGTGCTCCTGCGGCACCTGGCGCAGCGCCGCGAAGAAGATGACGCACAGAAATCCCCACCAGTGCCAAAGATCGACGGTCGCCACGCCCAACAGCGCTGTCGATGGCTGTGCCAGCGGATTGGCCACATGCAGGCCCATGCGTGCCAACATGCCGAACACGCCGGTGACCGGGCTGTAGATCATCCCCTGCCAGACGCGGGCCGTGATCACCGTGGCGATGACCACGGGCAGGAAGTAGACGACCTGGAAGAAATTGCTGCCGCGCCTGACGATCAGCAGCATCGAGGCCGCCAGCAGCCCCATGGCGATCGGCACGATGAGGAAGATGCAGGTCCAGATGATGTTGTTGGCCAGCGCCGACCAGAAGACGCCGTCGGCGAACAGCGCCCGGAAATTGTCCAGTCCCGAAAAGGTCGGCGTCGAAATGCCGTCCCAGCTGCAGAACGCCAGGACGACCGTCAGCAAGGCCGGGACGAGGACGATGACGAAATTGATGATCAGCGTCGGGACGAGATAGAGCCGGTGCATGGACGATTGCCCTGGGTTTTAGAGGGCGCCGGACGGGCGCCGCTCCTTTCGCTGCGTTCGGATGGTTCGCGGCGCTGCCGGTGCCCGCCGCGTCAAGCCCGCTTCAGGCCCGCTTCAGGCCCGCTTCGGAACTGCCGGCACCTTGCCGGCCGCCTTTTCCTGCTGGAAGGTCTCATCGAGTTTCTTGAGGTAGTCCTTCGAGCTGATCTTCTTCAGCCAGACCTCCTCCATGCCGCTGACCAGATAGGTGTCGGTGGCGGGCGGCAGGAAAGTCCATGTCGTGTAGCCGTACTGGCCGGCGCCGACGGCCGTCGACAGGTTCTTCATCACCTCGGTATAAAGCGGCAGCACCTTGTCGGAGAGTTTTACACCGGACAGGTCCTTCAACGGCAGATTCCACTCGCCCTGCCATACAGAGTTCATCTCGCTGTAGAACTTGTCGTTGAAAATATAGTCGAGCACCGCCGCCGCGCCGTCGGCATTTTCGGATTTCGCGTTGATCGAGAGCGTCGAGCCAATGCCGAGCGCATAGACCGGCGGGCCGCTCGTGCTTGGAAAGCCGACGAACGCCGCTTCGGCGTTGTTGGTCGGGAAATAGGTCGGGATGTTGGTGAAGCTCCAGGTGCCGCTCGGCGCCATGCCGGCCTGGCCGGTCGCCACCTGGGCGAATGCCTGCTCCAGCGTCAGCGAGAAGTAGTTCGGGCCGTAGTAGCCCTTCTGCCACCACTCATCGAGCTTATCGATGGCGGCCAGGATGGAGGCGTCTGTCCAGGGACTGGCACCGGTCAGCGCCTTGTAGACATTGTCGGGGCCGGCCACCGAATTGAGCACGATCGAGACATGGTGCTCGTTGGCCGGCCGCCAATCGGCATTGCCGCAGCCGAACGGGACCAGGCCCTTGCCCTTCATCTCGTCGGCGAGCGTCTCGAGTTCGGCGATGGTGGTGGGCGCCTTCCAGCCGTTCTTGTCGAACAGCGTCTTGTTGTAGAACAGGCCCAGCGTCTCATAGGTCTTGGCAAGCGCGTAGAGCTTGCCGTCATACTTGCCCAGTTCCATGAATAGCGGCAGCAGCCGGTCGTTCCAGCCGAGCTTTGCGGCGTAATCATCGAGCGGCAGCAACTGCCCCGCTTGCGCCATCGACGCCACATAGCTTGGACCGGCGGTGAAGACGACATCCGGGCCATTGCCCGAGAGCATGGCGATGCGCAACTGCTTGTCGAGGTCGGAGCCGCGGAAATCGATCGAGAGATCGTCCTGCGGATGCGCGGCATTGAATGGGTCGATCAAGATGGTCTTGAGATTGTCCTGGTTTTCCGGCGAGGCGGACTCGTACCAGAAACCGACGGGCTTCTTGTCCTCGCCAAAGGCCAGGCGTGGGAGCAGCGGCAGGGCGGCGAGGCCGAGGCCGGTCTTGAGCAACGTACGGCGTTCCATGTTTTCTCCTCCGATGACTTTTCGTTTCTTGTTTCAGGTTGAGCCACGTTCGATCAGGCTGAAGGGCATTTCGAGCGCGGTGCCCGCGCCGGGCTTGGAGCCGCGCAGCCTTTCCATCAGGATCTGTGCTGCCTTGACCCCGATATCGCCCTGGAACTGGGAGACGGTGGTCAAGGACGGCGTGACCAGCCGGGCGGCTGAAATGTCGTCGAAGCCGGCGACGGCGATATCGCCGGGGATGGCGATGCCGCGATCGCGCAGCGCCTGCATCACGCCAATGGCCATGAGGTCATTGGCGGCAAAGATCGCCGTCGGCGCATAGCCGCTGGCCAGCACCGCCTCCGCGGCCCGGGCACCGCCGGTTTCGCTGAACTCCTCGTCGATGACGACGTAGGGTGCGCCGCCTGCTTCGGTCAGCGCGGTGCGATAGCCCTCGACCCGAACGCCCTGAGGGCCACCCCGGCCGGCGACCATGGCGATGCGGTGATGGCCGCGACCGATGAGAAATTGTGTTACCGCAAGGGCGGCGGCGTAGCTGTCGATGAAAATATCGTCGATGGCGATATCGCCGCCGCGCTTCTTGCTCGATTCGATGCGCACCACAGGCACGCCCGCATCGACCAGTGGCTTGAAATCGCCGGCGCGCAGCGTGAAGAACACCCCTATCACGCCGTCGACGCGTCCCTGCCTGGACCAGTCGAGGAAATGCCGCTCCCGCTCGGCGGAGCCATCGGTGCTGACCGCGATCACGTCATAGTTGAGTTCTTCGGCCACCGACTGGATGCCTCGCATCAGCGCCGGATAGAAGGGATTGGTGATGTCGGGCACGATGCAGGCAATGGTCATGGTGCGGTTGGTCTTGAGCGCCTGCGCAAACCGGTTGGGCGTATAGCCGAGCTGCGCCGCCGCATTGGTGATCCGCTCCCAGGTCTCGGATGACAGCGCCGGAGAGCCGCCGCCACTCATCACCATCGAGACGCTGGCCTGCGAAACCCCGGCCAGCCGCGCGACATCCTTTTGAGTGGCTCGCTTCAAGAAAAGTTCCTTATACGTATTAGTGATACGTATAAAAGGCAAGCGAGCCGGAAAGTCAAGAGCATGCCCGTCGCGGCGCCATGGCATGGCATGGCATGGAATTGATCCATCGCGCGACAATTACGCACAGTAATTTCGCGTGATCTTTGTCTTGCGGTGGCGGAACGCGCCGCCTATGGTTCCTGATGAACATGATTTCCCCTGAGGCCGCGGCCAACAGCAAGCGCGCCTGGCTCAAAATTCTGGCGCGCTACAAGAAGCCCGACCGGCGGCGCAGCACACTTGAGCTCGCCATCACCCTCATTCCGTTCGTCACGCTCTGGGCGCTCTCTTCGGCTGCCTATGCCTATGGCCATTGGTGGGGACTGATCCTCATCCTTCCCGCGGCCGGGTTCCTGGTGCGGATCTTCATGATCCAGCACGATTGCGGCCATGGCTCCTTCTTCGCCAATCGCTACGCCGACGACTGGATCGGACGCGTGCTCGGCATTCTGACCTTGACGCCCTATGACTGCTGGCGGCGCGCTCACGCCGTGCATCATGCCAGCGCCGGCAATCTCGACGAGCGTGGCATGGGAGACATCAGGACGCTGACCGTTGCCGAATATCGGCAACTGTCATGGCGAGGCCGCCTGGCCTATCGTCTCTATCGCCATCCCCTCGTGATGTTCGGCCTGGGGCCGATCTGGCTGTTCATCTTCGAGCAAAGGCTGCCTGTCGGCATGATGCGCGGCGGCCTGACACCCTGGGTGTCGTCGATGACCACCAATCTCGGCATCGCGCTTGCCGCGGCTATCCTCATCTGGTTCGTCGGCCCCGGCGCCTTCCTGGTGGTCCATCTGCCGATCGTCATCCTCGCCGGTTCGGCCGGCATCTGGCTGTTCTACGTCCAGCATCAGTTCGAGGAGACGGAATGGGCAAAGGATTCCGAATGGGAATTCCAGCATGCCGCTTTGCACGGGTCATCCTACTACGACCTGCCGCGGGTGCTGAACTGGTTCACCGGCAACATCGGTGTCCACCACGTTCACCACCTCTCCGCCAAAGTGCCCGGATACAGGCTGCAGGAAGTGCTGCGCGACTATCCGGAGCTGCGTGGCATCGGCCGCGTCACGCTGATCGAGAGCCTGCGCTGCGTAAAACTGGCATTGTGGGATGAAAGCCGCCGCAAGCTGGTGTCGTTCCGCGAGGCACGGGCAGCGGTCTAGGCAATTCCAGGAAAAGTGTGAGGGTTCCCCGGGGAAAAGCGCGTAGCGTTTTCCCGTCGAAAACCGCCGCGCCTTAGGCGCGGCGGCTGGCAACGTCCGGGTCAGGCCGCCTGGCGTTCGTCGCGCATGAGGATCTCGCCATGGCGGATTTCCGTGCCAAGCACTTTCAGGCATTCGCGGATAAAGTTGGATAGGCCCGGCCAGCCCTTGGCTGACACGAGATTGCCGTCGACATGGGCGCCGCTCGGCGCGACGTCGATGTAGATGCCACCGGCCAGCGTCACTTCCGGCTCGCAATAGTGAAGTGCCGCGACTTCCCTGCCGCGCACAACGCCGTCGACGGCGATCAGGATCTGCACGCCGTGGCAGATGGTGAAGATCGGCTTGCCGGCCTCGTGGAAATGGCGCACCAGCGCCTGCACGCGCTTGTCGATGCGGATGTATTCCGGCCCGCGTCCGCCCGCCGCGTAGACGGCGTCGTATTTGGCCGGGTCCACTTCGGAAAACGTCTTGTTGAGGATATAGTCGTGGCCGAGCTTTTCCGTATAGGTCTGGTGGCCTTCGAAGTCGTGCAGCGAGGTCTTCAGGACGTCGCCCGCCTTCTTGTCCGGACAGACGACATGCACCGTGTGGCCGACGGCATGCATGGCCTGTTCAAAGACGAAAATCTCATACTCCTCGCTGAACTCGCCAACGAGCATCAATATCTTCTTGCCAGCCATTTCCGGTTCCTCCCTTGTAGCCATATTTATTTCGGATCACGAAATAATAGCCATATCCTAAGGGCAGGACGACGAAAGGGAAAGCACAAATCGTACAATTGGTACGACCAGTTGGCGTCGATAGCTGTGCCCCCGGTCAGTGAGCACTTCGCTGCAGAGGAAAACGGCGCCACTGGTTCGACCAGAGCTACAATCAGGCGGCCGTCTTGATCATGTCGGCGGCCTTTTCGGCGATCATGATGGTCGGCGCGTTGGTGTTGCCGCCGATCAGCGTCGGCATCACCGAAGCGTCGACGACACGCAAAGCCTGCATGCCGCGCACACGCAGTTGCGGATCGACAACCGCCATATCGTCGACGCCCATCCTGCAGGTGCCCACGGGGTGATAGACGGTGTCGGCGCGAGCGCGGATATGGGCCATCAAATCGGCATCGCTCGAAGCGCCGGCGGTGTAGATCTCCCTGGCGCGGTATTTGGCCAGCGCCGGCGCTTCCAGGATGCCGCGCATCGTCCTGACGCCCTTGAGGAGCAGATGGGCGTCGCGTTCGTCGGACAGGAAGCGCGGATCGATGCGCGGTGGCGCCAACGGGTCCGGCGTCGACAGCCCGACTTCGCCGCGCGAATGCGGCCGCAGCACGCAGACATGGCAGGAGAAGCCGTAGCCCATATGCAGCTTGCGGCCATGATCATCGACGATGGCGATGCAAAAATGGAGTTGCAGGTCAGGGCGGTCGATCGCTGGGTCGGATTTGAGGAAGGCGCCGCCCTCCGCATAGGGCGTGGCGATCATACCGCCGCCATCCTTGCGCCAGCGCAGCATATGCCGCAGCAAGCCAGGCAGACCGCGCAGCCCGATGCCCATCATGTCGGCATCCCTCGATGTCCAGCCCATGATGAAATCCAGATGATCCTGCAGGTTCTTGCCGACGCCAGGCAATTCATGGACCATCGGAATTCCGTGGGCGGCAAGCTCGACGGCTGGGCCTACTCCAGACAGCATCAACAGTTGCGGCGAGCCAAAGGCGCCGCCGCAGACGATGACCTCGCGCGTGGCTCGCGCAACGGCTTCGCTGTTGCCCTTGCGATAGCGCACGCCAGTGGCCCGCTTGCCGTCAAGGACAATGCCGGTGGCATGCGCTCCGGTGATGACGGTCAGATTTGGCCGGCCGATCGCCGGATGCAGATAGGCCGCCGCCGCCGAACAGCGTTCGCCATTGCGGTCTCCGCCCCAGAACTGCGTGACCTGATAGAGTCCTGCTCCTTCCTGTTCCGGTCCATTGAAATCGTCATTGCGGCGGATCTGGTTTTCGCCGCAAGCCTCGACAAAGGCCCGGGAGAGCGCACGCGGCTCCTGCTGCTCGGCAACCCGCAGCGGCCCGTCATCGCCGTGCAGGGCATCGCTCCCGCGCTGGTTGCCTTCCGCGCGCCGAAAATATGGCAACACCTCGTCCCACGACCAGCCGTCGCAGCCGAAATTGGCCCACTCGTCATAGTCGCTGCGATGGCCCCTGACATAGAGCATGGCATTGATGGCACTCGAGCCGCCAAGCGCCTTGCCGCGCGGCTGGTAGCCCTTGCGGCCGCCAAGACCTTGCTGCGGCACCGTCTCGAATGCCCAGTTGTGGATCTTCGGCCGGCCGGGCAACAGCGCGATGACGCCGGCCGGGGCGCGGATGAACAGGTTCCTGCCCTCGCCGCCGGCTTCGACCAGGCAGACCGTCTTCGATGGGTCCTCGGAGAGGCGCGCGGCAAGCGTGCAGCCGGCGGACCCGCCGCCGGCGATGACGTAGTCGAAAGTCATGATTCCCTCCTCGCACCCGGCGGATGTTTCCGTCCGGATAGCCCAGAGAAGGCCCGATCAGAGCTGATGTAAAGACGTCGGCGATTACCGCTGCGTCAGCTGTTGCGAAGGCGCCGCCAGGAATATTTCGGGCCCTTGGGTTCCTGCGCCTCGGCCGGCTGGTAGTAGAGCCCCAGGCCGCCGATGCGGCCCTCCTCCAGGCGCTTCAACAGCACAGGGTTGGAGATTTCGAACTCGTCGAAGCCGAGGCGCAGCATATGCGGCAGCTGGTCGACGAGGACCTGGCCGGTCGCGCGGACGGCGCCCTCGAAATCGTAGCGCTCGCGCAGCAATTCTCCCTTGGAGAAGGAGCGGCCATCGCTGAAGGCAGGAAAGGCCAATGCCACCAGCGACAGCTGGTCGAGCAGGTCGGCTATCTTCTCGAGCTGATCGCCGGGCTGCAGCGCCACGCCGAGCCGCTCCCTGGCGGAGCGGCGCACCTCCGGATCGAGATCTAGGAATGCCTGCAGCGGCAGGATGAAGCGGCCATTGCCGGTGAGCGCGTCCGCACTCTCGGCATGCGTCCACTCATCCTCGCGAAAACCATCCGGGGTCCAGAGCCGGGTGACCGGTGTCGTCGGTTCAGTCATCAAAAATTCCTAAATTCGAACAGGCTCGGCATGTGATGAGATTCAGGTCAGGCTGCGCCGAAAATGGCGGCTTCCGAGAACCGGAGCGGAGCGTACTAGAAGTACGTGAGCACCGGCCTTCGCCGACCGTAGCCTTAATTACCACGGCCATTCAAGAGTGCTTCGGCCGGCGAAGGCCGGAAGCGCAGTAAGCTGGCATTTGCAGCCATTCTCACCTGAATACCAGCATATCCTACAGGGATGCGTCGGTCAGCGATACTTCCAGCCCCGACAGGTGAATGCCGCACTCGGTCTTGGCATGGCCGGCCCAGCGGCCGCTGCGCGCGTCCTCGCCCGGCTGCACCGGTTGCGTGCACGGGAAACAGCCGATCGACAGATAGCCATAGGCGACGAGCGGATTTTCGCGCAGCGCATGCGCACGCATGTAGTCCGCCTGGTCCGATGTCGTCCAGTGCGCCAGCGGATTGATGCGGATGCGCGGACCGACCGCCTCGAACACCGGCAGTGCGGCGCGCGTCGAGGCCTGGAAGCGCTTGCGCCCGGTGAACCAGGCACGGAACGGTGCAACGCCACGCGCCAGCGGCTCGACCTTGCGCACGTTGCAGCAGGCATCGGTATTGCTCTGGTGCAAATTGCCCGTCGGGTCGATCCGCTCGAGCGCCGCTTCCTCGGGTTTGATCACCCTTATGTTGGTCAGCCCGAAATCGGCGACGAGCGCGTCGCGGTAGCCAAGCGTCTCCTCGAAATGCTTGCCGGTGTCGAGGAAGATGACAGGCAGTGTACGGTCGATCTCCGAGATCATGTGCAGCAGCACGGCCGAATCCGCCCCGAAGGACGACACGGCCGCGATCTCGTCGTGAAACAGATCGCTCGCCGAGCGTTCGATGATCTCGAGCGCGTTCAGGTGACCATAGAGCGCATCGAGCCCCGCCGCCTTGGCGGCGGCGCCGTCATCGACGTCGGCTATATGGTCAAGCGGCCTTGGCTTCGCCAGCATAGAGCGCCTCCTTGAACGGCGCGGGACCGACTCGGCGGTAGGCGTCGATGAATTTTTCCTGCGGGTTGAGCCGAAGGCCGAGATAGGTGTCGACGATCTGCTCGATGGCGTCGGTGATCTCTTCCGACGAGAAGCCGCGGCCGATGATCTCGCCGACCGACGTGTTTTCGTCGGCCGAGCCGCCCAGCGTCACCTGGTAGAGCTCGGAGCCCTTCTTCTCGACACCGAGGATGCCGATATGGCCGACATGGTGGTGGCCACAGGCGTTGATGCAGCCGGAAATCTTCAGCTTCAACTCGCCGATCTCGCGCTGCCGCTCCAGCGAGGCGAAGCGGCGCGAGATTTCCTGCGCGATCGGGATCGAGCGCGCCGTGGCCAGCGCGCAATAGTCGAGGCCCGGGCACGCGATGATGTCCGATATCAAATTGGAATTGGCCGTCGCCAACCCGATGTCGACCAGCGCGTCATACACGGCCTTGAGGTCGGCGCGCGCCACATGCGGCAGGATCAGGTTCTGCTCATGGCTGACGCGAAGCTCGTCGAAACCGTATTTCTCGGCGATGTCGGCGACCGCTTCCATCTGGCTGTCGGAAGCGTCGCCCGGCACTTCGCCGATGCCCTTGAGCGAGATCGTCACCGCCGCATAGTCGGGATGGCGATGCGTCACCACGTTCTGGTCGAGCCATTCCGAGAAGCCCCTGGAATCGAGACGTGCCAGTTTGACCGTCTCGTCGCCGTCCGGCCGATCCGTCAGCGCCGGCGGCGCGAAATAAGCCTCGATGGCGCGGATGTCGGCATCCGGCAGCTTCAGCTCCGCATCCTTCAGCTCCTGCCACTCGGCCTCGACCTGGCGGGTGATTTCCTCGACGCCGGTCTCGTGCACCAGGATCTTGATGCGTGCCTTGTACTTGTTGTCGCGGCGGCCATAGAGGTTGTAAACGCGCAGGATCGCCGTGCAGTAGGACAGGAGGTCGGCTTCCGGCAGGAAGTCGCGGATCTTGCGGGCCACCATCGGCGTGCGGCCTTGGCCGCCGCCGATATAGACGGCAAAGCCCAGTTCGCCGGCGGCATTCTTCTTCAGGTGCAGGCCGATGTCATGCGTCTGGATGGCGGCGCGGTCGCGCTCGGCACCGGTCACCGCGATCTTGAACTTGCGCGGCAGGAACGAGAATTCCGGATGCACCGACGACCACTGGCGCAGGATTTCCGCATAAGGGCGCGGATCGGCAACCTCGTCGGCGGCGGCTCCGGCAAAATGGTCGGCGGTGACGTTGCGGATGCAATTGCCGCTGGTCTGGATGGCGTGCATCTCGACGCTTGCGAGATCCGCCAGGATCGCCGGAATGTCCGACAACGCCGGCCAGTTGAACTGGATGTTCTGGCGCGTGGTGAAATGGCCGTAGCCCTTGTCGTATTTGCGGGCGATGTGGCCGAGCATGCGCAGCTGCTTGCCGTTCAGCGTGCCATAGGGCACCGCGATGCGCAGCATGTAGGCATGCAGCTGCAGATAGACGCCGTTCATCAGCCGCAGCGGCCGGAACTGGTCCTCGGTGATCTCGCCGGACAGCCGGCGCTGGACCTGGTCGCTGAACTCGGCGACGCGGGCCTGGACAAAATCGTGGTCGAACTCATCGTAACGGTACATGCTTCGTCTTTCAGGGCGCGTCCGCCCGCGTCTGGTGTCTGTTAGGCCGCCCACGTCGACTGCTTGGCGGCCTGCTTGCCGAGATCGTTGCGGATGGTCGGACCTGCGGCGCGGATCTTCTCGCGCAACCGCACCGGCTCGACCATGCCGCCGACGACTTCAGCGTCGATCAGGTTGACGTCGACCACCTCATTGTCGGCATAGGCCTTGGCGCCGATCGCCTCCAGGCGGTCTTCGTCCGCCTTGTCATGAGCAAGGTCGGCGTGGTCCACCGTCTCGGCCCAGCCGCCATCGGCGTACCACACGGCGATGCCGTCGCTCAGGCGGTTGGCGGTCAGTATCTTCATGACTGAACTTTCTCGGAGGTGGCCTTGGCCACGCCTTCATGCGTGTGTGCCGCAAGCGGCTCTGAACGTTCAAAATTGGCGCCGGCGACGGCGTCGCCGATAATGGTCATGACCGGCCCGGAGAGATCGACGCGCGCTTCCAGCGACGGCAGGTCGGCCAGCGTGCCGTGGAAGCGGCGGCGGTTGGCGAGGCTGGCATTCTCTACCACGGCGACCGCCGTGTCCGGCGACAGGCCGGCCTCGATCAGCCGGCCGGCAACCTCGGCCGCAACCGAGCGGCCCATATAGACGGCGACGGTGGCGCCGGAAATCGCGAGCTTGGCCCAGTCGGGCAATGAATTGCCCTTGAGGTCGTGGCCGGTGGTGAACACCATCGACGATGAAACCCCGCGCAAAGTGAGCGGCAGTTCGAAATCGGCGGCGGCGGCAAAGGCCGCGGTGACGCCGGGAACCACCTCATAGGCGATGCCGGCATCGCGCAATGCCGCCATCTCTTCGCCGGCCCGGCCGAACACCAGCGGATCGCCCGACTTGAGCCGCACGACGCGCTTGCCCTGGCGGCCGAGCTCGACCAGCAGCGCATTGATTTCGGCCTGGCTCTTGGTGTGGCAGCCTTTGCGCTTTCCCACCGGCAAGCGCTCGGCGTCGCGGCGGCCCATGGCAACGACCGCCTCCGGCACCAGTGCGTCATGGACGATGACGTCGGCCTCCATCAGCAGGCGATGCGCCCGCAGCGTCAGAAGATCCTCGGCACCGGGACCAGCGCCGACCAGGGCGATGTGGCCCGAGACCGGTGCGTTCGACAGCAACAGGTCGGTCGCGGCTTCATGCGCCTGCGAAAGCTCGCCCGCCTCGACGGCACGCGCTGGCGCACCGCCAAAGAAGTCGCTCCAGAAGCGGCGGCGGATATTGCCCTTGGGCAGTCTCTCGGCGGCGGCACGGAACGAAGCGGCAAGCGCCGCAAGCCTGCCGAGCGACGGCGACAGCATGCGGTCAATGCGGCTGCGCAATATCTGGGCGAGCACCGGGCCGGCACCCTCGGTGCCGATGGCGATGGCGACCGGCGCACGGTTGACCAGCGCCGGCGTGAAGAAATCGCAAAGTTCCGGCCGGTCGACGGCGTTGACTGGAATGCCCAGCGTGCGCGCGTCCTCGGCGACCCGGCGGTCCAGCGCCTCTTCGCCGCTGGCGGCAAACACCAAGACCGCGCCTTCGAGCTGCGCCACGTCGTAAGCCGCCGCGACATGGTTCGCGCCGGTCTGGGCGATGAAAGCCAACAGCTCCGGTTCGGCGTCTTGGGCGATGATGCGCAAAACCGCACTCGACTGTCCGATCAGCCGCGCTTTGGCCAGCGCTTCCTCGCCGCCGCCGACAATGGCCACGGCTTCGCCCTCGACCCGCACGAAGACGGGGAAGGCATTGAGCTTGGGGGCGGTGTGCGGCATGAAAATGAGCAGAGTCCTGAACAGGCTGCAGTTTTACGCCCGGGCGCGGAAAACCAGAAGCAAAGCACTCGCGCATCCTGTGATGGCAGGCAATCGCTTTTTCGCAACTGCGAAGGGCAAGAGAAAAATATTCCACATCCGCGCAAAGAGCGGATTCAAGCAGCCACGGCAAAGCTTGATTTCAGGTCTTTTTAGCCATTGGCGCAGCATCTCGCAAAACAGTTTTTTCTAATTTCTACCAATTCAGTAGATTAAAGCAGCCTTCGGGCGCCTCTGCCTTTCGGCGTCCGTCGCGCCGGCCTCAAGGCCGATTCCAGAGGCTGGAACATTAACGGTTCGCCACGCGTTCCCCTCGTGCCGAAGTCGAACTGTTCGGGGCGCGCGGAAAGCCATGACGTCGAAGAAAGGAACCCGCCACATGATCAAGCTGAAGCACGGTGTCTGGATCATGGTGGCTGATGGCGAAAAGGCACTTTTCCTCAGGAACGCCGGCGACAACAAATTTCCGGACCTCCAGGTCGTGCAGGAGATGGAGCAGGAAAATCCGCCCACGCGCGAGCAAGGCAGTGACAGTCCGGGTCGCTACAATGACGGTCCCTCGGCGCACCGCAGCGCGGTCGAGGACACGGACTGGCACCGCATCGGTAAGGAACGCTTCGCCGACGAGATCGCCGACCGGCTCTACAAACTCGCGCATGGCGGCGAATTCAACGAGATCGTGCTCGTCGCCCCGCCAATGGTGCTCGGATCCATGCGCAAGAAATTGCACAAGGAGGTCGAGGACAAGGTTATCGCTGAAATCCCCAAGACATTGACCAACCACGCCATACCAGAGATCGAGGCCATGCTGCGGGCCGCCTGATCGGCAGCCTGCCGATCGCCATCGAGGGGCGCAACGTCGTCCGATTTTCAGGTCGGATGGGTTGCTGCCCGGCCCTGCGCTCAAGCATCCGCGGTCAAGCATTTGTCTCCCAGCCGGCGATTTCGCCGCTGTGCGGGTTGCATCGCCGACATCCCATCCATCATATTGCAAAAAGGCGACGGCTTCGGGCGGCGCACTTCCGACATCGCTAGCTTGAAAGGCGCTCCATAGACAATGCCGCATGACACGCCCCTTATCGCCACCATCGTCGCCGGTCTGGGGCTGGCTTTCGTCTTCGGGGCTCTCGCCAATCGTTTCCGCATTCCGCCGCTGGTCGGCTATCTCGTGGCCGGCGTGCTGGTGGGGCCGAACACGCCCGGTTTCGTCGCCGATGCCGGCCTCGCCAATGAATTGGCCGAGATCGGCGTCATCCTGCTGATGTTCGGCGTCGGCCTGCATTTCTCGCTCAAGGACCTCTTGTCGGTCCGCGCCATCGCCGTGCCCGGCGCCATCGTCCAGATCGGCTTTGCCACCGCGCTCGGCGCCGGCCTTTCCTGGATGCTCGGCTGGTCGATGGGCGCGGGGCTGGTGTTCGGCCTGGCGCTGTCGGTCGCGTCGACCGTGGTGCTGCTGCGCGCGCTTCAGGAGCGCCGGCTGATCGAAACCGAGCGCGGCCGCATCGCCGTCGGCTGGCTGATCGTCGAGGATCTGGCCATGGTGCTGGCGCTGGTGCTTTTGCCGGCCCTCGCCGGCGTGCTTGGCGGCCAAGAACAGGCGGATGTGCACGCTAGCGGCCTGCTTTCGTTGCCGGCAAGCTACGGCATCTGGGGCGTCGTCGGCATCACGCTGGCCAAGGTCGCCGCCTTCGTCGTCGTCATGCTCGTGGTCGGCCGCCGGGTCATTCCCTGGATCCTGCACTATGTCGCCCACACCGGATCGCGCGAGTTGTTCCGCCTCTCGGTGCTGGCCATTGCGCTCGGCGTCGCTTTCGGCGCCGCCAAGCTGTTCGGCGTCTCGCTGGCGCTGGGCGCCTTCTTCGCCGGCATGATCATGAGCGAGTCCGAACTCAGCCATCGCGCGGCGGAAGAATCGCTGCCACTGCGCGATGCTTTCTCGGTGCTGTTCTTCGTCTCGGTCGGCATGCTGTTCGACCCGTTCAGCCTGGTCAGCAACGGCCTGCCGATCCTGGCGACGCTCGCCATCATCGTGATCGGCAAGTCGCTGGCGGCGTTCGTCATCGTCGTCGCCTTCGGCTATCCCCTGGCCACCGCCTTGATGATTTCGGCAAGCCTTGCCCAGATCGGCGAATTCTCCTTCATCCTGGCGGAACTCGGCGTCGGTTTGAAACTTCTGCCGGAACAGGGCCGCGACCTGATCCTGGCCGGCGCGATCCTGTCGATCCTGCTCAACCCGCTGATGTTCCTTGTCATAGACTGGATGAAGCCGTGGCTGGAGGCGCGTGCCGCCAGGACCGCGGTACCGGCCGACGCAAAGCCGGTTGGTCCGGCGACGGAACCGGGCCAGGTCGCCTCGGTTGCCTCGACTTCCAAAAATGAAGACGGTCCGCCACCGAAGACGGCACTCACCAATCATGCCATCCTGATCGGCTATGGCCGTGTCGGCGGCCTCGTCGGCGCTGCGTTGAGAGACGCTGGAGTACCCTTCCTCGTCATCGAGGACGCCGACAAGACGCTGGCGAAGCTGAAGGCGGACGGCGTCGAGACCGTTGCCGGCAATGCGGCCAACGCCGAAGTCTTCGCCGCCGCCAATCCGGAAGGCGCCAGGCGGCTGATCCTGGCCATTCCCAATGCGTTCGAGGCCGGTCAGGTCGTGCTGCGTGCCCGCGCCGCCAATCCCGGCATCAACGTCGTCGCCCGCGCCCATTCCGACGCCGAAGTCGAGCATCTCAAGGGGCTCGGCGCCGACACGGTGATCATGGGCGAGCGCGAGATCGCGCGCGGGATCGTCGAAGAGGTGCTCGGCCGCAAGCCGGAGGCGGCTGAACCGTCTGCTGCCTAAGCCGATCCTGGTTACGCCACGAAGGCAGAGCCGCCATTTTGCGCGATGCCGCCGAGATATTTTGCCGGCGGCTTCCCGAGCGCCTTCTTGAACATGGTGATGAAGGCGGTGACGGAACCGTAGCCCAGATCGCCAGAGACCTGCTGCACGCTGGCACCGGAGGCCAGTTCCCGAATTGCCACGATCAGATGCAATTGCTGGCGCCAGCGGCCGAAGCTCAGCCCTGTTTCCTTGACCACCAAGCGCGCGAGACTGCTCTCGCTGAGCGCAACGCGGTTGGCCCATTGTGCGAGAGTGCTGCGGTCGGCCGGATCTTCCGCCAACGCTTCGGCGATTCTCTTCAAGCGCGGCTCGGACGAGATCGGCAGGTGCAGTTGCTGGACAGGCATGCGCGGCAATTCGGTGAGCAGCGTCCTGGTCAGCAGCTCATCCCGCGCCGGATCGTCCTGGACACCATCGGAAAGCTCGATGATCAGTTCGCGCAGCAGCGGCGAGATCGACAGCGTGCAGCACCGATCCGGCAGGTCGGCGGCTCCCGGCTCGATGTAGACGAAGAAGATCCGGGCGTTGGCCGTGGCGACATTGCTGTGTTCCATGTCGCCCGGAATCCAGACCCCGCAATGCGGCGGCACCATCCATAGGCCGCTTGGGACGCGGCATGTGACGCCGCCCCCGAGCGTGAAGACGAGCTGGCCTTTGCGGTGCCGATGGGCGGGCACCTCTGCCTTGGTCTCGGGAACGTCGACGCGCACGGCAATCGCCGGAACGGAAGGATCGTCCACATCGAAATCGAGCCAGGGGTAGCGGAGAGGCTGTCTCATGATTGACTGTTTTTAGAGATCATCTGGTTTGATATCTAAATTACTCAAACGGGAAAATCGATAGGATGCGCTGGTGAATGAGCATCCCTGGAGCGTCTTCGGTTGCCCCAGGAGCTGTTCGTTCCGCCATGCGGCAATGAGGTATGGACCATGCTCGCCCTAGTCATTTCTTCCGATAGTGTGACCGGGCTGACGCTCGCCGAAGTCGACGAACCCCAGCCTCTCCCGAATGAAGCGCTGATCTCGGTCCACACAACCTCGTTGAACCGCGGTGAGCTGCGCCTGCTCACCATACGTCCGAATGGCTGGATACCCGGCCAGGACATCGCCGGGATTGTCGAACGGGCTGCCGCCGATGGCTCCGGACCGGCCGTGGGCGCCCAGGTTGCGGCTTTGGTCGACCAGGCCGGCTGGGCCGAACGTGTCGCCGTTTCAACCGACCGTCTTGCGGTCATCCCCGACGCGGTTAGCTTTGCCTCCGCCGCCACGCTTCCGGTCTCGGGCACCACGGCGCTTCGGACTTTGCGCCATGGCGGCGACCTGGCCGGCCAGCGGGTCTTGATCACCGGTGCGAGCGGCGCTGTCGGCCGTTTCCAGATCCAGATCGCCCGCGAGCAAGGCGCTTCCGTGACAGCAATCGCCGCCGCCCGGCATGCCGAGGATCTCCGCGGCCTCGGAGCCGAGCAGATTGTCGGGTCGATAGAGCAGGCCGAGGGGCTATTTTCACTGATTACAGAGTCGGTCGGCGGCGAAAGCCTGGCACACGCGATCGAACGCGTCGCACCCGGCGGCACCATCGTCATGTTCGGTTCGAGCAGTGGCGAACTCACGCCGGTCGGGTTCCGCCAGTTCGTTCCGGGCCACGAGGGGGCGAAGCTCCAGACGTTCGCCTACTACACGTCCGGTCCTGACATTGGCACGGACATCGCCTCGCTGCTCACCCTGGCCGCGGCCGGCAGGCTGGAGACCCGCGTCGCCATGACCGTGCCGTGGACGGACACCGCCCAAGCCCTGGACGCACTGCGACAGCGCAGCTTCAGCGGCAAGGCGGTTCTCACCATGACCGGATGAGGCGATCCCTAGCCTGAAGCCTCATACGTGCTGGCCGCCATTGATGTGGATTTCCGAGCCGGTCACGTAGGACGCCTGCTGCGAGCACAGGAAGAAGATAATGTCGGCGACCTCGGCCGTGGTGCCGAGGCGCCTCAGCGGAATGGTCTCGACGATCTTGCCCGTGCCCGGCGACAGGATCGCCGTGTCGATCTCGCCCGGTGCGATGGCGTTGACGCGGATGCCGTGCGGGCCGAAATCATGCGCCATTTCGCGCGTCAGCGAGCCGAGTGCCGCCTTCGATGTCGCATAGGCGGTGCCGGCGAAAGGATGCACGCGCGTGCCGGCGATCGAGGTGACGTTGACGATCGATCCCTTGGCCGCCGCCAGTTCCTTGAACAGGCCGCGCGCCAGCATGATCGGCGCGAAGAAATTGACCTGGAACACGTCGCGCCAGACATGCATCGGCGTGTCGATCGAGTTCATGCGGCTGTTGCCATCGCTGAGCTTCGGCGAAATGCCGGCATTGTTGACCAGCGCGTTGAGCTGGCCGCCATGTGCTTCCAGCCGGTGGCGGATTTCCGAGACGGCGATGCCGACGTCTTCCTGGTCGGCGAGATCGACCTTGATGTGGTCCTCGGGACCTGCCGGCCATGGGCAATCCTCGGCAAAGGCCTGGCGCGAACAGGTGATGACGCGCCAGCCCTCGCGCGAAAAGCGCTTGACCGTGGCATGGCCGATGCCCCGGCTGGCGCCGGTCAGCACGATGGTTTTTCGGGTGTCGAGTTCAGCCATGTCGGGTCTCCTAGCTGGAGATGTAGCCGAACGTCAGCGAGGTGGCGAGAGGCCGAAATGTCACCATTCGCCAGAAAGCCGGAACCGGGAAGCCGCCGCCTCGTTGGTTCGACAATGCAAGCCAATCGACGGGACAGAGCCATGACACAGACAGCACCTCTCGACATCGCCACTGCCTTCACCACGGCGTGGACCAGCCATGACCTCGAAAAGGCCGCATCCTATGTCGCCGAGGACGTCGTTTTCGATGGGCCGATGCAGCAGTCGACCGGTAAAGAACCCTATCTGAAGGGCCTGGCGAAGCTCTCGCAGGACGTGACCGGCGTGCGCATGATTGCCGCCTTTGGCGACGATCGCCAGGCGTTGCTCATGTACGACCTGATGACGAGGTCGTCCGGAGCGCTGTCCTGCGCCAAACATCTTACCGTCAGCGACGGCAAGATCCATAGCGACAAGTTGACCTTTGACAGCAAGAAGCTTGGCAGCGCCAAGCCAAAGGCAAACGGCGGTTAACTCACCCCCCGCCAAGGATGTCGAGGATCGAGGTCTGCCGCTTCTTCAACGGGCCACCGACGCTGCCTGGCGGCACGGGATGTCCGACCGAGGCCGTGGTGCCATCATCCGCCGGCATGCTGAAGCCATCGGCATCGACAGTCTGGGCAGGCCGCGCCGCGCGAACCGGCGCGGCCGCTTGTGCGGCCGGCACCTGCTGGCCGACCGACGCGGACGGAACCGGCGCCGGCTGGCTGTTGCCGGCCGACGGTATCTCGTCGGGTACGATCGTGTCGGGCGGCGTCGATTTCCAGGTGCCGGGCAGCGGCCTCACCGGCACACCCTCATGCGCGGCGACCATGAACTCGTGCCAGGCCTGCGCCGGAAGCGCGCCGCCGGTGACCTTCTTCATCGGGCTACCGTCATCATTGCCGAACCATACGCCTGTGGTGAGATTGGCGGTGTAGCCGACGAACCAGGCGTCGCGCGAATTCTGGCTGGTGCCGGTCTTGCCTGCCGACGGCCAGGCAAAGGCTGCCTTCTTCGCGGTGCCGATCTCGACGGTGCCGGTCATCATCGAATTCATCATGCCGACGATCTCGGGCTTGACGACACGCGGCGCGCTGCCGCCACCGCTGTCGTACAGCACCTTGCCGTCGGCGGTTGTGATGCGGCGGATGAAGTGGATGTCCGGCTTGTACCCACCATTGGCGAAAGGCACATAAGCCGAGGTCAGTTCCAGCGGCGTCACTTCCGACGTGCCGAGCGCGATCGAGGTGTTGGACTGCAGATCGGATTGCACGCCCATGCGGTGCGCCGCCTCGACCACCGCGTTCGGCCCCACTTCCATGGTCAATTGCGCGGCGACCGAGTTCAGCGACTTCGCCAAGGCGGTCGCCAGCGTCACCTTGCCAAAATACTTGCCGCCGTAATTGTCAGGCGTCCAGTTGCCGATCTTGATGGGCGCATCGTTGCGTACGCTGTCGGGCGTACGGCCGGCTTCGAGCGCCGCCATATAGACGAACGGCTTGAACGCCGAGCCCGGCTGGCGGCGTGCCTCGGAGGCGCGGTCGAACTGGCTGGTCGAGTAATCGTAGCCGCCGACCATGGCGCGCACCGCGCCGGAATCGTCGATCGACACCAGCGCGCCCTGGGTGACGTTGAGCTTCTTGCCGCTGTCGTCGATCAGCCTGCGGATCGACTGTTCGGCCAGCTTCTGCAGGTTCAGGTCGACAGTGCTATCGATGACGATGTCGCCGCGCACGTCGCCGATCAGGTCGGGCAGTTCTTCCATGATGGTGTCGGCAACGTAGTTTTCCGACCCGGTCCAATAGGACGGCGAGCGCGTCGCCGGCGCGCTCAGCGCGGTCTTGAGCTCCTTCTCGCTGATCTTGCCCTCCTCGCGCATGGCGGCGAGCACGAGCTGCGATCGCTCCTCGGCGGCCTTCGGATCGCGCGCCGGCGACAGCCGCGACGGGGCTTTCAGCAAGCCGGCAAGCAGCGCTGCTTCCGACAGGGTGACGTCGCGCGCGCTCTTGCCGAAATAGCGCCGGGAAGCCGCCTCGACGCCATAGGCGCCGGAGCCGAAATAGACCCGGTTGAGGTACATTTCGAGGATCTGGTCCTTGGTGTGCTTGTGCTCCAGCCACAGCGCCAGCAACACCTCCTGCACCTTGCGCTCCAACGTGCGGTCGGGCGTCAGGAACAGGTTTTTGGCCAATTGCTGGGTCAGCGTCGAACCGCCTTGCGAGAAATGCCCGCCGATGACGTTGGTCACCATGGCGCGCGACAGGCCGATCGGGTCGATGCCGAAATGCGAATAGAAACGGCGGTCCTCGATGGCGATCACCGCCTCGGGAATATAGGGCGACATTTCGTGCAAGCCGACCGCCTCGCCGCCGCTCATGCCGCGATTGGCGAGCAACTGGCCGTCGGCCGAGACGATCTTGATGTTGGGGGCGCGGTCCGGGATCGACCAGGTGGTGGCCGCCGGCATCTTGGCGCCGTAATAGACGACAACGCCCGCCACCGCGATTCCGCCCCAGATGGCGAGCACGAAGCACCAATAGAACAGCCGGCCAAACACACCGAACAGGCCGCGCCGGCTTCTGCCACGCCCACCGCGCGACGACTTCGCCTTCGACGATTTGCGCTTTGCGGAGGCTTTGCGGTTGCTCGGCACGACGCGATCCTCTTCGCTCACCGAAAGACCCGGCTGGGATCGCACCTGTGGCGGTCCCTCGAAACTCGGTTCGATACGGTTGTCCCTGCGGTTCGCCATGCGCTGCGCTGTCTGTCCCCGGTGCCTATGGCGCTCCGGTTGAAGAGTAGATGCGGCGATTTAAGGGCGGGTTAAAGCAGGGTTTATGCACCCTTTTGAAATTCCTTACGATTTTCTAAATTCGTCACTGCCCGTCACCGCTATGAGAGAGAAAAAGGCCAGCGCCTGCTCCTCGCAGGTCACCGCCACGACGCTGTTCGACCGGTCGATGTCGAGGCCTTTCGGGCCGCCTTCCTCGATGCTGGCTCTGCCGCGCTGAAAAATTTCCTCATCGAGCACGGCGACCGAACGCGACGGGCGGCGATGCCCGGTCCAATCGCCATTGCTGGCATAGACATGCACCGCCGCGCTGCCCGCGTCGGCGACAAGGATGTGCCGGTCGTCATCGGTAAAGCGCAGGCCATGCGGAAAGCCGGCGTCCTGCAGGATGCCGGTGGGCTCGCTGTCGGGCCCAAGCGATGGGGACATCTGGTAAAGCTTGACGTCCCTTGTGCCGTGGCTGCTGACGGCAATCCACCGGCCGTCATGGCTGAGCGCGATGCCGTCGGGAATGTCCAGCCCATTCCTGAGCAATGGCCGGTTCCTGATCGTCCGGTAGCCTAGCCAGCGGACAGCCACATGCCGGGTGATCAGATGCGTGTAATTGTTGCAGACCAGCAGGCTGATGCGGCCGCCGGACTGACGCCGGACGACGACCGAGCCCGGTGTGTTAAGTTTGCAAAAGGGCTTGCCGTTGATCCGGCGAACGGCCGTGATTTCCCGATGCTGCCCCGCCATGCTTTCCACCGGCAGTTCGAACACCGCAAGCTTCCCGTCGCGGTTGGCCACCACCAGGGTCCGGTCATCGATGAAGTCCAGCCCATGCACCTCGCCGATGCTCTCCGATCTCAGCTCCATGAAATCATGGATCGTGACATCGGGACCACCCGGCCCGATCCCGACATCGACACGCAGGACCAGGCACCGCTTGCGCGCGAAGCCCGCGATCGCCAGCAGCCGATTGTCCGGCGAAAAGCGCAGGTCCTCGGTTCTTCCGATCGCTGAAAGGGCCGCCCGCACCGCTTCACTGGCCTTGAAGCCGATCTGGGGTGTCATGATTTGCTTCTCGTCCAGATCGAACGCCGGAGATACTCGGTTTGCACCCGCCGGCGAATCTCCAACCGGTTTGATGTCATGCTAGAGACCCGTTGCCTTTGCCAGATAGCCCTTGAATTTCAGGCTGCCAGCCATGCTCTTTGCGCCTATCGGTCAAGGCCGTCCGCCATCTGCACATCGAGCAAAATGAAGACCCCCATTTTCAGATCGGCTCGAACGTCACATCCGGCTGGTCGGGACCGCCGGCTTGCCGCAGCAAAGCAACCAGGTGTTCGCGCCTGTCGACCGGCTGTTTTCGCCAGTTCGATGCATTCGTTATGTGCAGCCAGCCGTCGACAGACATGAAAAAGTCCTCATGCCGATCATCCCCCTCGCCGAAGCGGAGCAAGGTGTCCTCCGTAAACCTGATCGACGCCGGATCCATCGACCGGTAAAGCACCGGCCAGTTGCCGCCGCCTGAATCCATGTGAAATTTGTAGCTCGGGGCGAAATCCAGCGGTCGCCGCAGCAGGCTCCCGTCGAAGAAGCAGAAGGCGGGCCACAGGAACCAGCCGCCCGGCGTCGGCGTATCGCGCCGCACGCTGCCGTAGGCGCTCTTGCCCTCAAGCCGGTCGCGGATGGAGAATGCTTGCGTGGGAAAGATATCATGGTCGATGAAACCGAAGAGCTTCGGGCCGAAACCGGTCACGAAGTTCCGCACGATCCAGTTCAGCGCCTGGCCGTGCGATCTGGAGACGACAAGCCTGTTCTTCGGCAAGGCGACATAGGGGACCTGCTGGCGGCGACAGAGGTCGCGGATCGCCTTCCTTGCCTCGTCCTTCTTGCTGTTGTCGAAGACGATGTAGCTCTCATGTTCGGCTAGGTATCGGCGCACGAGATGGATCTGCCACTCGATCACATCGGGCCGGTTGAAGGCCACGGTGGCGACGACCGCGTTGCGGAATGCCTGTTGTCGCCCCTGCAATTCGCTGACCGGCGCGGCCGTCCGCAGGAAGCGAAATGTCCGCCAGTGGTAGCGTAGCAGCGCTTCGCGCCTTGGCGGCCTGTTCAGCCGCTCCCATTCCGCCACGCTAATCCTGGGCTGATCGTCGCCCTCCGGCGCGTTGGAAGCCCCCATGTCGCGCTCCTGCATCCGCCAAATCAACGGCGGGTTCAGTTCTGCTGGATCGAAATGCCCTTGTCGTCGATCTTGAGTTCGACGCCTTTCGGCTTGGTCTGCTCGCGGTAGACATAGACGCCGAGCGCGATGACCACGACGGCGAGCGCGCCAATGATGAGATAGAGCGTATTCTGTTTCATGCCGCGCTCTTTCCGATGTCGAGCCTCAGGCTCGTTTCAGCACCTTCACCAGCACCAGCAGGATAATGGCGCCGATCGTGGCGTGGATGATGGAAGCGATGACGCCGCCGCCGATGGAAAAGCCGATCCGCGGGAAAAGCCAGCCGGCGATGAAAGCGCCGACGATGCCGACGATGATGTTGCCGATCAGGCCGAAGCCGAAACCCGAGACGATGAGACCGGCAAGCCAACCGGCGATGGCACCAATGATGATGAAGACGAGAAGGCTTTCGACACCCATAGCGATTTTCCTCCAAGCAAGAGGGCAAACCCGGAGCGGAAGCTCCGAATCGGCCTCGATATCAACGGCTTCAGGCTATGCGAAAGCAGCCGGTCTCGCCAGCGGCGCACTCACTGGAGCATGATCCTGACAAGTGGGAACTGGTTGTCGAAAAAGACCATGCTCCAACAAAGGGATAGAGCAATTCCAGGAAAGCTGTGAGCCGGTTTCCCCTGGAAAAGCGCGTAGCGCTTTGGCTTGGGGAGATCGCGTCAAAATCTAATCGTCATCATCGCTGGCGGCGGGCCGCCAGCTGGTCGGCTCGACCTTCTTTTGCGTGTGGCTGTCGGTGTAGACCCACCAGCCGTCGTCGCGATATTGCGCGATGGACTCGTTCAGCACGCCGTCGCTGTCCTTCCAGGTAACGCTGACCTTGGAGCCGTCGGTCGGCGCGGTCGCAATGGGCTTTCGGTCGACCATGTCATCCCCTTCGAACCGACTAACTGAGCCGACAGAACGCGACGGCTTGCACGTGGTTCCAAACTGCTCCGGCAACGCAGTTGCGCGAGGCCTGTCAGCTGTGAGCGAAGATATCCTCTTCGCCCCAGCCCATCAGGTCAAGCTTGGCCCGCGTCGGCAGGAAGCGGAAACAGGCATCGGCCTCCTTGGTCCGCCCATCGCGTGCCAGCCGCCCGGAGAGCACATCGCGTAGCCGGTGCAGATAGAGCACATCGGAAGCGGCATATTCGAGCTGTTCGGGCGACAGTATTTCGGCCGCCCAGTCCGACGATTGCTGCGCCTTGGAGAGGCCGACGCCGAGAAGCTCGAAGCAGATGTCCTTCAGCCCGTGACGGTCGGTATAGGTACGGGTCAGCCGCGAGGCGATCTTGGTGCAGAACACCGGCTCGGGCATCACCCCGAACGCATTGTAGAGCACGGCAAGGTCGAAGCGCCCGTAGTGGAACAGCTTGGTTATGCCGCGGTTCCTGAGCAGGCTGATGAGGTTCGGCGCCTTCTTCTGCCCTGGTGCGATCTGGATAACGTCGGCGCTGCCGTCGCCGGGCGAGATCTGCACCACGCACAGCCGGTCGCGATGCGGGTTGAGGCCCAGCGTTTCCGTGTCGATGGCCACCGCCCCGACATTGTAATGCGTGAGGTCAGGCAGATCATGCTTGTGGAAACGGATATCGGCCATTGTCTTCTCCGGTCGCGGCGTTACCCGTCCTCGCCGCGATCCGGTTAAAAATCAACAAGAAATCTCGTTTTCCGCCGCTCAGCGCGTCAGTGCATCGAGAATGCGCGCCCAGGAACGCTGTCCCTTGTGGAAGGATGAGAGCTCATATTTCTCGTTGGGCGAATGGATGCAGTCGTCGTCGAGGCCGAAGCCGACCAGCAGCGATTCCATGCCGAGATAGGTCTGGAAGTCGCCGACCACGGGAATGGAGCCGCCGCTGCCGGTCGTCACCGCAGGCTTCGGCCACTCATCGGACAGTGCATTCTTGGCCTTGGCCAGGAAAGGCGAGTCGTAGGAAAGCTGGATTGCCGGGGAGCCGCCATGCGGGTGGAACTCGACCGAACAGTCGGCCGGAATGCGCTCGCTGACGAATTTCTGGAAGGCTGCGCGGATCTTCTTGGGATCCTGCTTGTGGACGAGGCGGAACGACACCTTCGCCGATGCCTCCGCCGCGATCACCGTCTTGAACCCCTTTCCGGTATAGCCGCCGATGATGCCGTTGAACTCGGCGGTCGGCCGCGCCCATGTCAGTTCCAGCACCGAACGGCCTTTTTCCCCCGACGGTATCGATAGGCCGACAGGCCCGAGGAAGGTCTCTGCCGTCTCGCCAAGCGTCTCCCATGATTTCAGTACCTGCGACGGCGTTTCCTCGACGCCGTCATAGAAGCCGGGGATGGTGATATGGCCGTCCTTGTCATGAATGTCGGCCAGCACCTTGGCCAGGATGCGGACCGGGTTGGCGGCTGCCCCGCCATAGAGGCCGGAATGCAGGTCGCGGTCGGCGGCCTTGACCGTGATCTCCTCGCCGACCAGTCCGCGCAGTCCCACGCAGATGGACGGCGTGTCGCGGTCCCACATGCCGGTATCGCAGACCAGCGCGAAGTCGGCCTTGAGCTCCCCGGCATTGGCTTCGAGGAACGGCTTCAGCGACGGTGAGCCGGACTCCTCCTCGCCCTCGAACAGGATGGTGATGTTGCATGGCAGGTTGCCATGCACCTGCTTCCAGGCGCGGCACGCCTCCACGAAGGTCATCAGCTGGCCCTTGTCGTCGGCCGAGCCACGCCCGGTGATCACCTTGTGGCCAGGCCCGACCTCCTTGATGGCAGGCGCGAACGGATCGTTTTCCCACAGTTCGATCGGGTCGACCGGCTGTACGTCGTAGTGGCCATAGAACAGCACATGCGGCGCACCGGCCGGCCCGTCATGATGCGCGACGACCATCGGATGTCCGGGCGTGTCACGCACGCTGGCATCGAAGCCGATCAGCTTCAGCTCCGCTACCAGCCATTCCGCCGCTTTGCGGCAGTCTGCGGCATAGGCCGGATCGGTGGAGATCGACTTGATCCTGAGCAGGCCGAACAGCCGTTCGAGGCTCTGGTCGAGATTCTTGTCGAGGCGGTCTAGGACGGGGGAAATTGCGGACATTTGCTAAGCCTTTCGATTCAGTGCCGGAACCGTAAAGGCAGAGCGGCAAAACGAAAAGCCCGGGACGATTGGACCACGGCCGCGCAGCTATGTCGCAAGGCAAAAAAATGCCGCCGTGGTGGAGGGGAACCACGGCGGCCTTTACTCGAAACGATGCGGCAGCCCGGAGAGGGGGGATAGGCTGCCGCAAGTGTCCGGGATAGGCGGGGGACGGGCCTTGCTCCGGACTTCGGCGAAAACTGCCGATGACATCTATTTGGGTCTGTGAACGTGGCGATTCAAGGGCACGAGTATTACACTTTTGTAACGTGGCCGTGATCAGGCCGCCTCGACCTGGTTCTGTCAGGGTCTTGCCGGAACCGATATCTGGCGATGTCTTTGGCATGGACCAAGCCGTCGCGCCGCGCTATCCCTGCCGGCATGAAAAAAGGCGATCATCTCTTCCTTGTCGACGGCTCCGGCTACATCTTCCGGGCCTATCACGCGCTGCCGCCGCTGACACGCAAGTCCGACGGCCTGCCGGTCGGCGCCGTTTCCGGTTTTTGTAACATGCTGTGGAAGCTGATGCAGGATGCCCGCAACACCGATGTAGGCATTGTGCCGACGCATTTCGCAGTCATCTTCGACTATTCCTCGAAAACCTTCCGCAACGACCTTTATCCCGAATACAAGGCCAACCGTTCGGCGCCGCCCGAGGATCTGATCCCGCAATTCGGCCTGATCCGCCAGGCGACCCGGGCGTTCAACCTGCCCTGCATCGAGATGGAAGGCTTCGAGGCCGACGATCTCATCGCCACCTATTGCCGGCTGGCCTGCGAGGCCGGCGGCGACACCACCATCATCTCCTCCGACAAGGACCTTATGCAACTGGTCGGTGCCACGGTCGGCATGTACGACCCGATGAAGGATCGCCAGATCGGTGTTCCCGAAGTGATCGAGAAATGGGGCGTGCCGCCGGAAAAGATGGTCGATCTGCAGGCGTTGACCGGCGACTCCGTCGATAACGTTCCCGGCGTGCCTGGCATCGGCCCGAAGACGGCAGCGCAACTGCTGGAGCAGTTCGGCGACCTCGACGGGCTGCTGGCCCGCGCCGGCGAGATCAAGCAGGACAAGAGGCGCGAATCGATCATCGCCAACACCGACAAGGCGCGCATCTCGCGCCGGCTGGTGACGCTGAAGAACGACGTGCCGGTGGCCGAGGGGCTGGACGACTTCGTCCTGCACGCACCGGACGGCCCGAAGCTGATCGGCTTCCTCAAGACCATGGAATTCACCTCGCTGACCCGTCGTGTGGCGGAAGCGACCAGCACCGAGGCCGGGGATGTCCCTGCCGTCGCGGTCACCGTCGAACGCGCCGACAGCGCGCATGGGCCGGATGTCGGCGCCGGAGCCCCCGTCATGGCCCGAAACGGGGCCGAGCCAAGCCAGGCCAACGGAACGACCGAAACACCAAAGCAGGGCGACACGCCTTCCCTGCTCGCGGCGCTGCGGCTGGAGCGGGCGGCCACCCGCAAGATCGACATATCGGCCTACCAATGCATTCGCGATATCGCGACCTTGAAAGCATGGGTGGCCGAAGCGCGCGAGGCTGGTATCGCCGCTTTCGACGTCAGGGCGACAGCGGCCGATCCGATGCAGGCCGAACTGATCGGCATGGCAATGGCGACCGCGCCCGGTCGCGCCGCCTACATTCCCTTTGCCCACAAGAGCGGCAACGGTGACCTGCTCGGCGGCGGTACGCTCGAAAACCAGATTCCTCTTCGCGAGGCGCTGGCGGTGCTGAAACCACTGCTGGAGGACAAATCAGTCCTCAAGATCGCGCAGAACCTGAAATACGATCTCGTCATCATGAGCCGCTATGGCATCGATGTCGCGCCGTTCGACGACACCATGCTGATCTCCTATGTGCTCGATGCCGGTACCCCGCATGGCCACGGCATGGACGCGCTTGCCGACAAATGGCTTGGCCATACCCCTCTTCAGCTCAAGGACGTGATCGGCTCCGGCAAGAACTCGGTCGGTTTCGATCAGGTCGACATCGACAAGGCAACCGCCCACGCCGCCGAGGACGCCGACGTGACGGTCAGGCTCTGGCTGGTGCTGAAGCCCCGGCTTGCCGCCACCGGCTTGGTATCGGTCTACGAGCGGCTGGAACGACCGCTGGTGCCGGTGCTGGCGCGCATGGAACAGCGCGGCATTTCGGTCGACCGGCAGATCTTGTCCAGGCTGTCGGGCGAACTGGCGCAAGGTGCCGCCCGGCTGGAGGAGGAAATCTACCAGCTCGTCGGCGAGCGCATCAACATCGGCTCGCCCAAGCAGCTCGGCGACATCCTCTTTGGCCGCATGGGCCTTCCCGGTGGCTCCAAGACCAAGACCGGCCAGTGGTCGACCTCGGCGCAACTTCTGGAAGACCTTGCCGCCGAGGGTCACGAACTGCCGCGCAAGATCGTCGACTGGCGCCAGCTGACCAAGCTAAAATCGACCTATACCGATGCGCTGCCCGGCTTCATCCATCCCGACACCAAACGCGTCCACACCTCCTACGCGCTTGCCGCGACCACCACGGGCCGCCTGTCATCCTCCGACCCGAACCTGCAGAACATTCCCGTGCGCACCGCCGAGGGGCGCAAGATCAGGACCGCCTTCATCGCCGACAAGGGCAACCGGCTGGTCTCGGCCGACTACAGCCAGATCGAACTGCGCGTGCTCGCCCATGTCGCCGAGATCCCGCAACTGCGGCAGGCTTTCGCCGACGGCGCCGACATCCACGCAATCACCGCCTCGGAAATGTTCAACGTGCCTGTGGAGGGCATGCCTTCGGAAGTCCGCCGCCGCGCCAAGGCGATCAATTTCGGCATCATCTACGGCATCTCCGCCTTCGGCCTTGCCAACCAGCTGTCGATCCCGCGCGAGGAGGCAAGCAACTACATCAAGAAATACTTCGAGCGTTTCCCCGGCATCCGCGACTATATCGAGGAGACCAAAGCCTACGCCCGCGAGCATGGCTTCGTCGAGACGATCTTCGGCCGCCGCATTCACTATCACGACATCAGATCGTCCAACCCCTCGATCCGCGCGTTCAACGAGCGCGCCTCGATCAACGCCCGCCTGCAAGGCACCGCCGCCGACATCATCCGCCGCGCCATGGTGCGCATGGACGAGGCGCTGGAGAAGGCAAAGCTGTCCGCCCGCATGCTCTTGCAGGTGCATGACGAACTGATTTTCGAGACGGTCGAGGCCGAAGTCGAGGCGACGATCCCAGTCGTACGCCATGTCATGGAAAATGCGGCGATGCCGGCTGTATCGATGTCGGTCCCGCTGCACGTCGACGCCCGCGCGGCCAACAACTGGGACGAGGCGCACTGAGCGACATGCTGCCCCTGTCGACTTCGACATTTCTCTCGTTCGTATTGGCGTCCTTCCTAATCGAACTGACACCCGGGCCAAACATGACCTATCTGGCGCTGGTTTCGGCCAGCGACGGTCGCAGGGCCGGCTTCGCCACGGTGGCCGGCATCGCAACCGGCCTCGCCATTATCGGCGGCATCGCCGCCCTAGGCGTCGCCGAACTGATCCAGGCGTCTTCCCTGCTCTATGAGGGTCTTCGCTGGGCGGGGGTGCTGTTCATGCTCTATCTGGCTTGGGACGGATGGACCACCGAGACAGGCGCGCTTTCGGCTCAAGAAGATTCAGGTAGCAAATATTTTACGCGAGGTCTTGTCACCAACCTCCTCAACCCGAAGGCGGCGATCTTCTACGTGGCCGTTCTGCCGACATTCATTGAGCTTGAACGGCCGATATTTGCGCAGACCTTCCTGCTGACTGGAACCTACGTGGTCGTAGCGACCCTCGTGCATGGAACTATCGTCGTGCTGGCGGGAACACTGGAACCATTTCTGAATGATCCGCATCGGGAACGCATCGCCCGACGATCGCTTTCGGGCTTGCTGGCGCTGGTTGCCTCGTGGTTCGCCTGGTCGACGGCGCGTTGAGTTGAAGCCCTACGGGGCGAGTTGCCCTCGAACGGCCTTCTAAGCCGCTTCAGCCCGGCACTTGGCGCACGTCCCACGAAATTCGATCACCGCCTTCTTGGCGGCGAAGCCGGTCGAGTTGACCCATTCGTTCAACCGGTGATCGACGTCGTGATCGGACATTTCGGTCACCTGCCCGCATGTGTCGCAGATGGCGAAGGCGGTCATCGAATGGCTGTGGTCGTGCGGTTCGGCGCAGGCGACGAAGGAGTTGATGCTTTCCAGCCGGTGCACGAAGCCGGATTTCACCAGCGTGTCGAGCGCGCGGTAGACCTGTAGCGGGGCGCGGAAGCCCCGCTCACGCAGCTGGTCGAGCAAGGTATAGGCGCTGAGCGGCCCACTGGCGGTCTCGAGCTTCTCGAGCACGCACAGCTGGTTTTTCGTCAGCACATCCCTTGCCGCCATGGTTCCGTTCCAACTTATCCTGCGCCGTTTGCAGGCTGCTTGTTCGAACACACAGCCTGGTCCCATTCAGATAGCGACGAACCGCGGTCTTTGCTACTCTTCTGTTGCTGTCCTACCCGATCGATGACCTGCCGGCACATTTGGGCATTGCGGGGGGATGGCGGGATCGATGGCGAAGCGACATTCAAAATACTGACAAGATTCTCGGTGAGGGTGGCCTCGCTTGGGAAATTCGATCGGGCTTGGGGAAGCAATATGATCAAATTGACACGCCGGACGCTGCTTGTCGGCACGTCGGCGCTGATGGCCGCCGGTACGGTGCCGTTCCGGGCGCTCGCCGCATCGCGCACCTATCATGCGCTGCTGGTGGCATGCACTGAATATCCTGCCCTGCCGCAGAGGAACTGGCTGATCGGGCCGAAGAACGATGCCGGCCTTGTTCACGAATATCTTCTCAAGAACGTGCCCGATCCGGTGCGGTTCGCGCCCGAAAACGTCACGCTGCTCGCCAAGGACGTGCCCGCCGCCAAGGGCTTGCCAACCCATGCGGCGATCAAGGCCGCGCTCGCCGATCTTGCCGAGAAAGTGCAGAGCGACGATTTCGTCTATCTGCATCTGTCCGGTCACGGCGCCCAGCAGCCTGCGAGAGTCAAGGGCGACGAGACCGATGGGCTCGATGAGATCTTCCTGCCTGTCGATATCGACAAGTGGATCAATCGTGATGCCGGCGTGCCCAACGCGCTGGTCGACAATGAGATTGGCGACGCGCTGGACGCCATCCGCGACAAGGGCGCCTTCGTCTGGGCGGTCTTCGACTGCTGCCATTCCGGCACTGCGACACGCGCCGTCGAAGTCGATGACGAACTGGAGCGCAAGGTCGAATTCGCCGATCTGGTCGGCGGCGACGAGGCAGCCCGGGCGGCAGCCGTCAAGACCTATGAGGACACGGTCGCAAGCGCCTCGCGCGGCCTCGACGAAAGTGGCGCGCGCAAGCCCGCCTTCAACCTGACGCCGACCGGCGGCGAACCGATCGCCAAGGGCAAGCTGGTCGCCTTCTACGCCGCACAGACGGTGGAGACGACGCCGGAGATGCCGCTGCCCAAGGGCACCGTGGATGCACCGCGCTTCGGCCTGTTCACCTTCACCATCCTGTCGAAACTGGCCGAGAACCCCAACATCACCTATCGCCAGCTTGGCCAGGCCGTGCTGCAGCAATATTCGGCCGACAGCCGCACCCGGCCGACGCCGCTGTTCGAGGGCGAGCTCGACGCGCGCGTCTTCGGCACCGACAAGACGGACGCGGTCATGCAATGGCCGGTCGTCGTCAAGGACGGTGAGGTGACGATCGGCGCCGGCCTGCTGCACCGCCTGACCCCCGGCAGCAAGCTCGCCATCCTGCCCTCGGCGCTGTCGTCGCTGTCGGATGCCGTCGGCTATCTCGAAGTGCAGTCGGCAAAGAACCTGGAAAGCCGCGTCAAGCCAGTCGAGTTCGACAAGAAGCCGGCGCTGAAGCTGGCCGACATTCCAGCCACCGCCTATGCGCGGGTGGCGGAGATCGCCGTCGACTACAGGCTCACTGTCGCGCGGCCTGCCGCGACCAAGGGACTTGAGAAGGAAACCGCTCTCGTCAATTCGGTTCTCGACGAGTTGGCCACGGCCAAGGAAACCGGCTTCAACATCGAGCTGGTCGATCCGGGCAAGAGCGCCGAGCTGCGTTTCGCAGTGATGCGCGAGAACGCCATTGCCGGTGCCGCCAAGGACGCGACCGACAAGCCGGCGCTGTGGTTCCTGCCGGCATCGGGCGACGTGACCCTGAAGGACGGCAGCAAGCCGCCGCTGATCGTGATCCACCCGGACGATCGCCAGAAACTGGTCGATGCGACGACCAGGAATTTGCGCACCATCTTCCGGGCCACCGGGCTTTCGCGGCTGGCGGCGGCCTCCGACTACAAGCCCGAGGATGTCGACGTCCAATTCCAGGTCAAGCGCAGCGACAAGGACGGGCTCGAGCCGTTGCAGGCTTCGGTGGTTCCCCGCGTCTCGCCTGGCGACGAGGTGCATGTGCTGGCCAGGAATAGCTCGGACCAGCTGGTCGACATCAACGTGCTTTACGTCGGCAGCGACTATTCGATCACCCACATCGTTGCCGAGCGCCTCGCGCCGCAGGCCACGCTGGAGGAAGGATTGCTGGCCTTCACCGACACCAGTTTCGGCATGGAGCGGATGATCGCGGTGCTGACCGAGGCGCCACCGGAGAGCGAGAAGGAGGATCTGAGCTTCCTGGCGCAGGACAGCGTCGCGTCGATGACGCGCGGCCTTGGCGCCGCCAGCTTCTCCGACATGCTCGCCGATATCGGCATGGCGCCGCCGACCCGCTCCGTGATGCGGCTTGCCGACAAGAGCGGCCCGAAAGGCGCGGTGATGATCTTTCCGATGGAGACGGTGCCGCGCGCCTGAAACTCCGGCGCCAGGGCCGCGCGGTCCTGTTGCGCCGGCCCTTGCGCGCTTGGCGCGATATGAGAGCATTCCCGGCCGCAGCCAAAGGGTGAGCGGCTGATGAAACAGATAGGATCGGTCTTGAGGAACAGTGTTTTTTCCTGGCGTGGAGCGGTTGCCGGACTTGCCGGTGGCCTGTTCATGATCGCCAATGCCTCGGCGCAGGACACTTGCGGCCTCTGTGCCAAGCAGGTGGTCATCAATTCGGAACTGGCAACTTGCTTCCTCGATCAATACGACCAGTTCGCCAAAACCAGCAGTGACGCGGTCGTGGTCGATCTCTCGAGTTGCGCCTCGCGCGGCGTGGTCGAAGCGTTGCCCTCGCCGAGCAAGGCGCCGGCGGAGCCGGACGTGCAGTTCATGGTTTCGCGCCCGCAGCTGGCATGCCTGAAAAAGCAGCTTGAAGCGCCGGGCGTGGTGCTCGATCCCTCCGCCACCATCGAATTGGACAACTGCAAATGAAAAAGCCGGGGGGCACGACAAAGCAGACACAGGTGGTTGCGACCACCAAGGCGACGGCGGCGACGCAGACGCTTCCTGAAACCACCGAAGGTTTCCCCTGGCCGAGCAGCCATGAGATCAAGAAGGAGAGCAATCCGTTCACCGACCGCGACTGGCGCATGCTGGTTTACGCCTGGTCGGGAATGCTGGTGCGCTTTGCCATCATCTTCACTTTGGCGTTCTCGGTCTACCAGTTCCTGGCCAACCAGGAGCAGAAGCGCGTCGAACAGACCATGTCGCTGGTCGAGCTCTGGGAGACCAAAGACTACCAGCAGGCGCAGCGGGCGCTGAAGGATCGTCTCGCTGCCCTCAACGCCAAATACGACAATCTGCTCAGTGCCAATCCCTCGCCGACCGAGGAGCAGGTGTTCCGGCAGCGCATCGGCATCGAGGCGATGAGCGCTTCGGGGGGTGACATGCCGCTTGCCGATTTCAACGAGAATTTCGACCGCATCGTCTATTTCCTCAACCGCCTGTCCTTCTGCGTCGACGGCGACCTGTGTTCGCGCAAAGTGACCGATGCCTATTTCCACGACTATGCCGTCTCGTTCTGGAGTTACTTTGCCGGCTATGTCGACAAGCAGCGCAAGGCGGGTTCACCGACTTTCGCCACGGCCATCGAAGCCTATGTCCGCAATGGGCAGCCCGCTGCCGAAGCCAAATGACGATCGGAAAAGCGGGTTCTAACCTTACGCGCGCCTGCCGCTGGCTGGCCGTGGCTGGAGCCCTGGTTTCCGCCTCGATCGCCCGCGCCGAGGACGTCCCCGATTTCCACCTCGACCTCGACACTGGCGGGCACAGCGCCCAAGTCACCGATCTTGCCTTCACGCCCGACGGCGAAGACATCGTCTCTGCGTCCGACGACAAGACCATTCGCATCTGGGATTGGCAGAGCGGCGTGACGCTGCGCACCATCCGCGGTTATCTCGGCAATGGCAGCGACGGCAAGATCTTCGCGGTCGCGGTTTCGCCGGATGGCAAGACGATCGCCGCCGGCGGCTATTTCGGCGTCGGCCTCGGCGACAAGCCGCCCTATGGCGACGTCAGGCTGTTCGACTTTGCCACCGGCAAGATGAAGGCCGTGCTCAAGGCCGCCGACTACGCGACCTATGACCTCGCCTTCTCCCCCGACGGCAAGACCCTTGCTGCCGGTGGTGGCGACGGCATGGTCTATCTCTGGGGGCTCGACGACGCGACCGGCTGGACGTTGGACAAAAAGCTCGACGCCGATTCCTGGCACATCGACAAGCTGGCCTTCGCCGCCGGGGGAACCCGCCTGGCTGCGGCCACCACCGACAATGGCATCCGGCTCTGGGATGTCGCCAAGGGCGAGGAGATCGCCTTGCCGGCCGAGGCGGAACAATTGAGGGACGTCAGCGTCCAGGCGCTGGCCGCCTCGCCGGACGGCAGCCTGTTTGCCACCGGCAGCAAGGACGGACAGGTCCAGCTCTGGCGCGCGGCCGACGGCACGCTGGCGCGCACAATTCCGAAGCAGGATTTCCTGATCGGTTCGCTGACCTTCGCCAAGGGTTCGCGGCTGGTTGCCTCCTGCGGCTATCGCTGCGCCGATAAGCATCGTTCCACCGTCTGGAACATCGACACCGGTGAAAAGCTGCTCGACTACTCCGGTCATGACGGCACCGTCTATGCCAGCGCCGCCAACGCAGATGGCTCGCTGGTGGCGACCGCCGGCGGCACGCGCAACGCCATCCAGGTCTGGGATCCGGCCACTGGCGAACACAAGGCATTGCTGCAGGGCTTGGGCGAGCCAGTGACATCAGTCGGCATTGATGCGGCGAACGGCGTCATCGCCTGGGGCAACGCCAACCCCTGCCCCGATCGCGTGGCCTGCCCGGAAAAGCAGGGCACGTTGAGCAACACGCTGATATTGCCCACAACCGAACGGTTTTTCGATGGCCCGCAGCCGCTGACGGAACCGGGCTCGTTTGCCCGCGCCGTGCTGGCCGACGAACACTGGTCGCTACGTGCCGCCACGGGTGGCAAGGACGCGCTGGAAAATGCGGTGCTGGAGATCGTCCATGACGGCAAGGCTGTGCGCTCGATCGAAAACGATGCAACCGACGGCTTTGTCCATTCCGCCTTTACCCTGATCGATGACGGGCTTGGCCTGATCACCGGCGGCAATGACGGCACGCTGCTGGAATACAAGGCCGCGACCGCCAGGGTCTCCGGCGAATTCACCGGCCACACCGGCGAAATCAACGCCATGGTCGCTTCGGAGAAGGGCGGCCTGCTGGTCACCGGCAGCGCCGACCAGACGCTCAGGCTGTGGAACCTGAAGACCCACGAACTGATCGTGTCGATGTTCTTTGCCGGCTCGCAATGGATCGCCTGGATGCCGCAAGGCTATTACTATTCCTCTGACGAGGGCGACAAGCTGATCGGCTGGCAGGTCAACCAGGGCCGCGACCACGAAGGCCGTTTCATCCGCGCCGGCCAGTTGAAGAAATACCTCTGGAGCCCCGAAATGGTGCGCCGCGCCATCATCCTGCGCAGCGCCAGACAGGCGGTCGAGGAGATGCGGCCGGGCGTCGATAACGAGCTGCAAAAGCTTTTGCAGCGCAAGCCGCCGGAATTCGGCGTCCGCCTCGCCGAAGACCAGAGCAAGGTCCGCGACGGTTATGTCGCTGTCGAGATCACCGGCACCAGGGAAGCCGGAACCGATGTCGCCGGCTTCTCGATCCTGTCGAACAGCCGCAATGTCGGGGACCTCACCGCACGCTCGGTGGACGGCAACAGCACCATCGTCGAGGTACCGGTCGAGGACGGAAAAAACACAATCCGCATCACCGGCACTAACGAATATGGCTATCTGACCGAGCGCAGCGTCACCGCGCTGGCGAGGAAAACCGAGAAGACCGAGCCCAAGGGCAAGCTCTATGTCGCGGTGATCGGCGTCGACAAATATCCGTTCCTGACCGACGCCTGCTCCGGCCACGCCTGCGACCTGCGCTACCCCGTCGATGACGCCACCGAATTCCTCAAGGTCATTGCGCAGAAATCGGCGCCGCTGTTCTCGTCCATGGAGACGCTGGTTTTGATCAACCGCGAAGCGCTCGACGAAGCCCCCGACAATGCCAAGCAGGCCTACGCGGTCGCCAGCGCCGACAACATCATGGAGCCCGATTCGGACACGATCGACGACCAGCTCGCCGATTTCCTCGACCGGCCTGGCGAGCACGACACCACCATCATCTTCGTTGCCGGCCACGGCATCAACATCGACGAGGACTACTATTTCATCCCGACCGACGGCCGCAAACAGGATGCCGAGCGCTGGAAGCGCTCCTCGCTTGTCGACTGGTCCGACATCCAGAAATCGGTCGAACGGGCCAAGGGCATGCGCTTCATGCTGCTCGACACCTGCCACGCCGCCAACGCCTTCAACCCGCGCCTGGAAAAGGACGCGCAGGATGCGCGCATCGTCGTTTTCTCAGCCACCGCCGCCAACAACACCGCCGCCGAACTGCCCGAACTCGGCCATGGCGTCTTCACCTATTCGATCCTCGAAGGCCTGCGCGGCAAGGCGAGGACATCGGACGGTGGCGTCACGCTGTTCGGCCTCGCCGATTTCATTTCGCGCGAGGTGGTGCGGCTGACCGCGTCGAAGCAGAAGCCGTTCTACTATGTCGGCGGCGTGGAGAACATCGTGTTGGTGGAGCCATGAGGCCGATCTTCCTAATCGTGCTCCTAACCCTGCTCCCCCTCCCCACCTTCGCCGCCCCAGTCGTCTGCCCGCCCGGCACCGAAAAGTTTCCGCCCTTCTACGACGACGCCACTTTGTTCAAAAATGCCATCGCCAACGTCGCCAATGTCCAGCCATCCAACCAGCGGCTGACCGGCATCACGGTGCCGCATCATCTGCTCGCCGCCGATCTGGTGGCGCTCGGTTTCAGGGCAGCCTCCGGCTTCCGCTACAAACGCATCGTCATCCTGTCGCCGGACCACTTCCACAAGACGCACAAGCTCTACGCCACCTCCGTGCGCGGCTTCGACACCGTGCTTGGCTCGGTTGCAGCCGACGCTGACGCGGTGCGCCGGCTGGAGGCAAACAGCGACATGGTCGAGGAATCCTGCCTGTTCGACAAGGAACATGGCGTGCGGGCTATGCTGCCTTTCCTGCACCATTATTTCCCCGAGGCGAGCATCGTTCCGATAGCGATGTCGGTGAAGGCGAAGCGTGGCGATTGGGACCGGCTGGCGGAGGCGCTCAAAGCCATCGTCGACCAGGACACGCTGATCGTCGAATCCACCGACTTTTCGCATTACCTGCCGCAGCACGATTCCAGGCGTTTCGATCAGCAGTCCCTGAACATGCTGGCCGCCGGCTCGCTCGACGGCATAGCGGCGCTACGCCAACCCGATCACGCCGATTCCGTCGGTGCGCTCTACATCCAGACCAGGCTGCAGCGCGAATTGTTCGGCGCCCAGCCGCTGGTTATCGCCAACGAGAATTCGCAGGAGCACACGCCGGATTATGTCGAGCGGACCACCAGCTACGTGGTGGCGCTGTTCGGCGCGTTCGGCCCCGGCTTCAACAATCCGGCACGGCCAAAGGACAAGATCTACTATCTCGCCGGCGACGTGAATTTCGGCCGCGCCATGAAGAAGATTTTGGTCCGCGACGGCATCGCCGCTCGAATAGTCGACAGCATCCTTTCGCTGACTGGATCGCGGCCGCTGATTGTCAATCTCGAAGGCGTCATCCTGCCCAACGTGCCGGAAGCGATCGACGACATGACGCTGGCGATGCCGGAGGGCCTCGCCGTCGACATGCTGAAGCGGCTCAATGTCGCCGGTGTCAGCCTCGCCAACAACCATGCCTACGATCTCGGCCCGTCAGGCTATGCCGAGACGCTGCGCGCCCTGGACGAAGCCGGCATCCCTCATGTCGGCCAGGGCGAAACGCTGGCGCTCGCCGATCTCGATCTTGTCGGCCTGACCGACATCGACACCAACGGCTCGAAGGACACCGACCTGCTCACCCCTGCCCTGCTCGACCGGCTGCTGCATGAGAATGCGCAGCGGCCGGTGGTCGCCTTCGTCCACTGGGGCCGTGAGTACAAGACCGAGCCGTCGCCGCGCGAAGACATGCTGGCCGACGAGATGCGCCTGCGCGGCCTGTCGGCCATCGTCGGCGGCCATCCGCATGTGTCGAGCGAGGCGATCGTGCCGCTGGCCGGCGGCGATGTCGCGGAGGTTTATTCGCTCGGCAATTTCCTGTTCGACCAGAGCGCCGAACGCTCATCGGGATCGATGCTGGAACTGCGCGTCTTCGCCCAGGGCACGATCTTCACCAGGCTCATTCCGCTGCCGAATTATTTCGAGATGGGCAGGAAATAGCACCTGCCCGATCAGGCTATGTTGAGATTCGGGTCAGGCCGGCTGAATATCGACATACCTTAGCCGCAGCCGACCATATCGCGCGGCAGATAGCACGCCGCCGGCTCGGTCTTGGTCTCGAACAGCGACCGCTTCGGCTTGAAATAGAAGAAGGTCACCGGCTTGCTCTCGCGCACGCTGCCATCGGCGAAATGCGCCGCGATGCTGAAGCTGTGGATCGACGACATCGACGACCACATCTTCAGCCGCGCCGTGTAAGCGCTGATGCTCTTGTTGCCACGCACCGGCATGGCGATCGTGTAGTCATGCTTGCCAATCGGAAACTCGATGTTCTGGTAGCGCATCGCCTCCGGCGTGCCGCCGCCGCCATCGCCACATTCGGCCATCGATTCCGGGGTCTCGAAAACCGCCATGGTCACGGAGGTGCGGAACGGCTCGCTCTGCTGGTGGACGTGACCTTCGTCATCCGCCCAGGAATAATCGAACTTGCCGATAGCATTCAGCGTCATCGCCTGTTGCATGTTGCCGAGATAGTCGGCGACCTCGCCGAACTTGATCTTGTTGGTCAGTTGGCTGCGGCAGACATTGAGACTGTCGACCGAAGGACAGGGAAAGCGTCCGGTCTCGAGGCTCGCCGTATCGACGCCAGCCTCGGCGAGCACACTCTTGACCGACACGTCGACACCTTCGCCGAAACCGCCGATGTCCTTGGTGAACATGCGGCTTGGCTGGCCGGTTGGGTCGCCATCCTCGTTCACCGCTGTGAACTGGATTGACATCTTCATGTCCTTGGCATCGCCCCAGCCGTTGTTGATAATCGAGAAATCCGGCCGGAAGCCGACGCAGCCGAAATGCTCCGATATCGACAGCATCGGCTTGCGGTAGGCATCGCTCGAAGCAACCTTCATTTCCAAGCTGTCGAGCTTGACTTTGGATTTGCCTGTCGTCTTGAGGTCGACCTCGGCGAAAGCCGGCGCATCGTCCCAGTCCTTGCTGCCAAAGACATTGCTGGTCGTGATCTGCCCGCTGCCGTTCCAGCTGTCATTGTCCTCATCTGCCTGCGGATAGATCGCAATGTCCTCGTCGCGTACCAAGTGCTGGTACTGCATGTCGGACTGCTGGGTCATGCGCTGATCGACCACGACGCCGATCTCGACCTTGTCGGCGTCACCCCCACCGGCCTGCGCCTTGATGAGGCCGCCCACCCTGGCGTCGGCCAGAACGTCGGGGCGCGACCCGCCGACCTCCTTGCCCATCACCCATTGCGACGCGTAGATCGTGCCACCGGCGAGTCGGGTCCGGCCCCTGCCGTTTTTCAGTCCGTCGACAAATGAACCGGCAAAAATCTCCCCGGTCGTTGACGACAATTGGCCCTCGCCATTCGCAATGCCGTCGACGAACCGGCCCTCGTAGCGGTTGCCGTCGGCGTCGATATGCATGCCCTTGCCGTTGAGCTTCCCGGCGAGCCAATGCCCTTCGAAAACCTCGCCCGATCGCAGTTCGAGCCGGCCTTGCCCGTCGGGCCGGCCGTTCCTGACATCACCGAGATAGCTGGAATAGATGGTCTTGGGATCGTAGCTCGCCGAGCCTCGCACCCGCCAAACCAGCCTGCCCTTGCCATTGACGGTGCCGTCCTCGGCGATCGTCCGATCCGGCGATTGGCCTGCAGCCGGTTCCCAGACGAAATCGAGGTTCTTCTCCGGATGGAAATCCCAAACGCGCACTGCCCTGCGCAACACGGAACGGGTGTCGGCCTGATAGAGGATCTGTACCCGCTCCGCCCAGGCGCCGCCGGCAGGCGCGGCAGCCGGATCGGCGAAAGCCGGTGAAAGCATCAGCGCGCCCAGCATCGATGCGGCCGCGACCCCGAACACTGCCCTTGCCCGCGCCATCCCTTGAGCCCCCTGGACGCCCCAACCCCTTGTCCGATCGAAGCGTAGTCGGCGACCCGGCCCCGTGCAAGCGAAGCCGCATCAACCCAGGAAAAAGGCGGCGAGATCAACCCGCCGCCTTTTCCCGTGTCGTGAATGTGCAGCGATTATTTATACAGGCTGTTGATCCACTGGATGTTGGCGGCGTTCAGACGCACGGCGGTGTTCGCGTCGGGGCTTTCGGCCACGTTGACGCCGGTGATGATGCGCTGCTTGGAGTTGTTGTCATAGGCATAGACCGAGCTGCCGCTCGACCCCGGGAACGTATCGCAGTCATACTGGAAATATTCCGGACCGATGTTTTCGGCATGCACTTCGCAGCTTGCCTTCCACATCGTGCCCATCGGCTTGTCGCCGGGATAGCCGACGAGGTTGGCGGTGAAGTCGCCGAGATCGTCATAATTGGCATAGCCCAGCCAGCCCAAATTGGTGCCGACATCCTGCTTCAGCGTGACGATGCCGAGATCCCACGGGATGACCGAACCATAATAGCCCTGGTAATTGTCGATGAAGCCCTGCAGCACATAGGCGCTTTCATAAGCGAAGGCGCCGAACGGCGCGTCGTCTGCCGTGCTGCCGTTGAGGCCCGGCACGAACAGATAGTCCGCCAACCAGTCCTTGTCCTCATGGCTGTAGAGGCAGTGCGCCGCGGTGAGAACGGTGCGCGGACCGATCAGCGTTGCCGAGCAGCTGCCGAAGCCGGTCTTCGACTTGGCTTCGAGATAGCCGATCGCCGAGAACGGATAGGTCTTGGTGTTCTTGACCTGCACCCGATCGTCGGGGCCGAAAACCTGTCGCCCGGCTTCGCCTTCGCCAAGGTCCGGATCATCGGTCTCGCGCTGGGCCCCGTCCGCGCCATCCGCCGGCGCGTTCAGTTGCTTGATGATAAGCTCCCGCAGCGCCTCGCTTGGCTCTATCTTGATCTCCTTGCCATCGGCGGAACGCCCGACGATGCCATAGGATTTGACAGCCGTTGCCTCGTCGGCGAGCGGCGCGGCGCGGCTGTCTTCGTCGGTCAGCTTGGGCGGTGCGATCGGCTTTGCCCGCCCAGGCTTGAAGTCGCCCGAAGTCACGTCCCGCATGCTTTCGCCGTTGCCGGCACTGGCTGAGCCGGGGTCGGCGGCGAAAGCGGGGACCGCCCACATTGCAGTGGAAAGCAATGCGGACGCAATCATAGCGTTTGTCAGTTTTGTCATGGTGAGACTCTCCCAAAAGTCAGCAAGGACTGGATCAAAATACAGAAATATTGTCGAGATCGTGGTGGCGTCGAAAAATCAGCAAGCCAATCGGCGTGCAGGCCGGATCGTTATTTGCCATGGTCAATCTAAAGCCCCCGCCAAAATGACCCTATCCGATATACTGCCTAAAATAATCCTAGATTGGCAATGATAAATCGCTTCCACGTAGCCCGTGGGGGGCTATAGGATTTTGTGCGGGTTCTGCTCGCGGGCACGGTTAGCAAAAGTGGGATTCGGTTTTGTGACCGATCGCGCGCCGATTGAATGCGGCAAGTGATCGGATGTCCGAACCGGCACCGCCTCCTTGCACAATGCCCGGCGCCGGTCCGCGCGGGAAATTGTCTTAGGAGGGGTTCAGGTGAACATCACAAATCGGTTCGGGTCGATCGTTGCCGCTTCGCTGCTTGGCGTCGCCGCTGCCGTCACATTCATCAACACCGGCCAGGCGGGTGAAGGCAACGCAAGACCCGAAGCGGCTGTCTCGCCGATGAAGCGCGTGACCGATGCCAGGGCAAAGGCCGCGGCGGAGAATCCGGACGGCGCCGACCGGGTCTATGGCGGCAACCAGGCCGAGAAGGGTGCCTATCCATTCCAGGTCGCGTTGCTCACCACCGAGAGGCTGGACGAGAACCCGGCCTCTCAGGCCAACGCACAATTCTGCGGCGGCAGCCTGATCGCGCCGCAATGGGTGCTGACGGCGGCACACTGTCTCAACGACAACGGCCAGCCGATCTCGCCAGACTCCGTCACCGTGCTGACCGGCGCCACCGAGCTCAGCGAAGGCACGCGCCACAAGGTGGCTGAAGTCATCGTCAACGAGGGCTACAGCGAGCAGACGCTCGACAACGACCTCGGCCTGCTCCGGCTTGCCGAGCCGGCCGATGCGCCGGCCATCAAGGTCACCCATGATGCGACCCCCGAGGCCGGCAAGACCACGGTCACCGGCTGGGGCAAGATGCAGGACGGGACATTTCCGACCACGCTGATGGTCGCCGACCTCGACTTGCAACCCAACAGCGCCTGCAACACCGGCATCAAGGCCATCTATGCGCATGACCTGAAGGCTGCACTTGGCGATCTGTCCCATCGCATGCGCTATTCGGAAAAGGGCATCGACGCCGCCGCGAACGCGATCGCCGCCGATATGACGGATCCACTGACCGGCAACATGATCTGCGCCGGCACGACCAGCGGCGTGCGTGACGCCTGCAATGGCGACAGCGGCGGCCCGCTGTTCATGGTCGGCGCCGACGGCCCGGTCCAGGTTGGCGTCGTCAGCTGGGGTGAAGGCCCGGCGGACGGAAGTGCAGCCTGCGGCCATAAGGATGCCTACGGCATCTACACGCGGCTGGCCAACTACACCGGCTGGATCGAAGCCAAGATGAAGACCTCGGTTCCGGCGCCGGAAAAACCCAAGGCGGGGCTAGGCACGGCCCAGAAGCCGAAAGCACCCTGAACCGGCGATGGCGCGCAAAATGGCGGGAGAGGCTCCCGCCATTTTGTTTGCCGGCTTGATGCGCGCGCCTTACTTCCTCGGCGGACCTTTGCGCTCGGCGGAGGCCGCCCACAAATTGATATCGGACTCACGCGCGTAAGTATCGATCTCGGCCAATTCGGCATCGCTGAAGTCGAGCACCTTGAGCGCTCCGACGCAGTCCTCGACTTGCTCCGGCCGGCTGGCGCCGATCAGCGCCGACGTCACCTTGCCCCTGCGCAGCACCCAGGCGAGCGCCATCTGCGCCAACGTCTGGCCGCGTTTGCCGGCGATCGCGTTGAGCGCCTTGATGTTGGCGATGGTGCGGTCGTTGATGAAGGCTGTCTTCAGCGACTTGCCCTGGGAAGCGCGGCTGCCCTCGGGAATGCCGCCAAGATATTTATCGGTCAGCATGCCTTGCGCGAGCGGCGAGAACACGATGGAGCCGACGCCGAGCCCATCGAGCGTGTCGAGGAGACCGTCATCCTCGACCCAGCGATTGAGCATCGAATAGCTCGGCTGGTGGATGATGCATGGCGTGCCGAGCTGCCGCAATATGTCGGCGGCTTCGCGGGTGCGCTGCGAGTTGTAGGACGAGATGCCGGCATAGAGTGCCTTGCCCGAACGCACCGCATGGTCGAGTGCACCCATGGTTTCTTCCAGCGGCGTGTCGGGGTCGAAGCGGTGCGAGTAGAAGATGTCGACATACTCGAGCCCCATCCGCTTCAGGCTCTGGTCGAGGCTGGCCAGCATGTATTTGCGCCCGCCCCATTCGCCGTAGGGACCAGCCCACATTTCATAACCGGCCTTGGTCGAGATGATCAGCTCGTCGCGGTATCCGGCGAAATCGGTGCGCAGGATTTCGCCGAAAGCGGTCTCGGCCGAGCCGGGCGGCGGGCCATAATTGTTGGCGAGGTCGAAATGGGTGATGCCGAGATCGAAAGCCTTGCGGGCGATCGCCTGCTTGGTCCTGTGCGGCGTGTCATTGCCGAAATTGTGCCACAGCCCGAGTGAGATCGCCGGCAGTTTGAGGCCGGACCGTCCGCAACGGTTGTAGATCATTATCTCATAGCGGTTTTCGGCAGGAATGTAGCGCATGACAGGAATCCTCGAATTTGAACGGAGGGAGCACGGTCATCGTCGCCTGATAACAGTGCCCGCGCCCCCTCCTTACGCTCTCCCCGGCCGAACGGGGAGAGGGGGTAGATCAAAATTATCGATAATCCTGTGCCTACTTTGTCTTCGCCAGCAATTCCTTGGCTGCCTTGACGCCAAGAGCGGCCGGCCGCTCACAAGTGGTCTGCATGGCGACGAATTTGCCGGTCTCGCCGGAGCGCAATATGCCGGTCATGACGTCGACGGCATGCAGCGCCAGTTCCATCGAGCAGCGGTGCGGCCGCCCTTCGGCGATTGCCAGCGCCATGTCGGCAAGGCCGGCGGTGCGGTAATTGGCCATCAGGCCCTGGCCGTGCATTTCGTTCGGAATGCCAAGTGGATGTTTCCACTTCGGCAGCTTCTTGACCGGCTTGCCCTCGGCGGTAAAGCGCACCTCGCCGCCGAAAAAGTTCGGATCCGGTACGAACACAGTCCCCGCTTCGCCATAGAGTTCCATCGGCGCGTGGCCGTGAGCCCAGACGTCCCAGCTGGTGTTCAGCGTCACCACGGCGCCATTCTCGAACTCCAGCAGGCCATGGATGGTGGTCGGCGTATTGACCGGGATTTTTTCGCCCGCACGCGGCTTTGAGCTGATCGTCCGTTCCTTGGCCGGGGTTATTGCGAAGGCCGCCACCTGCTTCACCGGTCCGATCAACTGGATCAGATTGGTGATATAGTACGGCCCGATATCGAGCACCGGCCCAGCACCCGGCTGGAAGAAGAAGTCCGGATTGGGGTGCCAATGCTCCATGCCATGGCCCATGACGTGGCAGGTGCCGCTGGTGATCTTGCCAAGCTTTCCCCCGTCGATCAGTTCACGCACCAACTGGTGCGCGCCGCCGAGGAAAGTGTCGGGTGCCGAGCCAATGCGCAGCCCCTTCTTTTCCGCCCGCGCCTTGAGGTCCAGGCCCTCTTTAAGCGACAGCACGAACGGCTTTTCCGAATAGACGTGCTTGCCGGCATCGAGCACCTGTTTCGACACCTCATAGTGCACGGCCGGTATCGTCAGGTTGACGACAATGTCGATATCGTCGGCCTTGAGCAGGTTCTCGACGGTCTCGGCGCGCAGCTTGAACTCCTTCGCCCGCGCCTTGGCCACATCCATGTTTATGTCGGCGCAGGCGCGCATCTCGATGCCGCGAAACAGCGGCGCCAGCGAAAAATACGCCTTCGAGATGTTGCCGCAGCCAATGACGCCAATACCCAATTTCTTTGCCATTATGATTGTTCCTAGTAGTTCTTGACGGTTGCGATCGAGCGGCGGGCGAAGCGCTCGATATCGTTGGGATTGTCCTGTTCCATGACAAAGTATTTTGCCGCGCTCTTGGCCCGCAGCACCCTGATGAGGCCGGCCCAGTCGATCGTGCCGTGGCCGACATCCGACCAGCCGTCCTCGTCCAGCCCCTCGCCCGGCTTGGCGATGTCCTTCACATGCACGGCGACGATGCGCTTGCCGTGCTTTTCGATCCAGGGCAACGGATCGGCGCCGCCGCGCACCACCCAGGCAAGGTCCATCTCCCAGCCGACATCAGGGGCGGAAGACAGGATGTGATCCTGCGGCACCGAGCCGTCGGCGAGTGCCTTGAACTCGAAATCATGGTTGTGCCAGGCGAAGCCGTAGCCGGCCTTCGATGCCACCTCGCCGACCTTGGCCAGGCGCCCGCCGAAGCCGCGCCAGCCGGCGCTGTCGGACGGCCTATCCTCGGCCATCAGATAGGGGCAGATCAAGAGCTTGATGCCGAGCGCATCGGCGATCTTGCGCACGCCGCCGAAGTCGTTCTCCAGCGCATCGATGGAAAAATGCCCGGTCGGCATGGCAAGTCCGTTCTTGTCGAGTTCGGCGCGGAAGGCCTTGGGATCGTCATAGACGCCGCCAAAGCCTTCGACCTGTGTATAGCCGAGCTTGCCGAGTGTCTCGAGCACGCCTTCCCAGGGCTGGAAATTGCGGGCGCTGTAAAGTTGGAATGACCAGTTCATCGTCTTTGTCCGTTTTGCTTGTTTTGCTTGGGATGGTTATTCGGGCGTTAGATGCGGCTGCCGGTTTCGGCGTTGAATAGCGAGGCTCGCATCGGGTCGAAGCCCACCGTCACCGCCTCGTCGTTCTTGGGCGTGCGTTCCGAGGTTACCCGGACGCTGAATTTCTGCTCGGCAAGCTTCAGCCACACCAGCGTGTCGGAGCCCATCGGCTCGACCACCTCGACATTGGCCGCTGTCGAGAACGGCCAGCCCGTGCCGCTGTTCAGGCTGACATGCTCAGGCCTGATGCCGAACACGGCTGGGCCGGCTTCCGGTTGCCCGTCGAACTGATAGGTGCCGAGTGGAATATTGAGATCTTCGGCCACAAAGAACCAGCCGTCACCGCGCTTCTCCAGCCGCCCTTCGACGAAGTTCATTGCCGGCGAACCGAGGAAACCCGCCACGAAGCGATTGACCGGGCGGTTGTAGATGGTCTGCGGCGCGTCGAGTTGCTGGATGACACCGCCCTTCATCACCGCGATCCGGTCGGCCAGGGTCATGGCCTCGATCTGGTCGTGGGTGACGTAGATCATCGTGTTCTGCAGCCTGCGATGCAAAAGCTTGATCTCGACGCGCAGTTCCGAGCGCAGTTTGGCGTCGAGATTGGAAAGCGGCTCGTCGAACAGGAAGACGTCGACATCGCGCACCAGCGCCCGCCCGATCGCCACCCGCTGGCGTTGGCCGCCGGAAAGTGCCGAGGGCTTGCGCTGCAGCAGCGGCTCGATCTGCAGGATCTCGGCGGCGCGCGCGATGCGTTTGACGATCTCGCCCTTTGGCAGGCCCGCGACACGCAGGCCGAAGGACAGGTTCTTCTCCACCGTCATCTGCGGATAGAGCGCGTAGGACTGGAACACCATGCCGATGCCACGGTCCTTGGGCTCTTCCCAGGTGACGTTCTTGCCCTTGATGAAGATGCGGCCCTTCGAGATGTCGAGCAGCCCGGCAATGCAGTTGAGCAAGGTCGACTTGCCGCATCCGGAGGGCCCCAGCAGCACGATGAACTCGCCATCGGCGATATCGAGATTGAGTGTCTGCAGAACCGACACCGCGCCGTAGTTCAGCGACAGGTTCTGGATCGATACGCTGGGATTTTCAATTTCTGCCATCATCACCCTTTCACCGCGCCGGCGGCAATGCCACGCACGAAAAGCCTGCCGGAAATGAAGTAGATGACGAGCGGGACCAGCCCCGTCAGGATCGTAGCCGCCATGTTGACGTTGTATTCCTTCACGCCCTGCACCGAGTTGACGATGTTGTTGAGCTGCACCGTCATCGGATAGGTGTCGGGGCGGGTGTAGACGACGCCGAACAGGAAGTCGTTCCAGATGCCGGTCACCTGCAGGATGACGGCGACGACGAAGATCGGCAGCGACATCGGCACCATGATGCGCAGGTAGATGCCCCAGAAGCCGGCACCATCGACACGCGCCGCCCGGAACAGTTCCTCCGGCATGGAGGTGAAATAGTTGCGAAACAGAAGCGTCAGGATCGGCATGCCGAAAATGGAATGGACGATGACCAGGCCGCTGAGGCTGCCATAGAGCCCGATCTCGCGCAGGATGATGACGATCGGATAGATCATCACCTGATAGGGAATGAACGCACCGACGATCAGGATGATGAAGAACGTGTCGGCGCCCTTGAAGCGCCAGTTGGCCAGCGCATAGCCGTTTACGGAGGCTATCGCGATCGACAGGATCACCGAGGGCACGGTGATGCGAACTGAGTTCCAGAAGCCGCGCGAAAGTCCGTCGCAATTGAGTCCGGTGCAAGCCGTCGACCACGCCTTGACCCAGGGCTCGAAGGTGATCTCGAGCGGCGGCGAGAAGATGTTGCCAAGGCGGATTTCCGGCATGCCCTTGAGCGAGGTGACGATCATCACATAGAGCGGCAAAAGGTAGTAGAGCGCCACCAGGATGAGCGTGCCATAGAGGAAGATGTTGCGGCGCGAGAACATGTGACGCGGCTTCGGCCCATTGGGTTCCGAGGCATCGGCTCGAATGGTGCCGGGCGGTGCGGACAGGGAAATGGCAGGATCAGACACGCTTCCTGCCTCCGAATTCGAGATAGGCCCACGGCACGATGACGATCATCACCGAGAGCAGCATCATGGTCGAGGCGGCAAAACCCTGGCCGAGGTTCTGGGCGAAGAACATGTAGTCGTAGACATACTTTGCCGGCACCTCCGACGCGATGCCAGGCCCGCCGCTGGTCTGGGCGACGACCAGGTCGTAGACCTTGACGATGCCCGATGCGATGATGACGAGGGTGGTGATGAAGACCGGTCGCATCATCGGGATGATGATGAACAGATAGGTCTTCCACATCGGTATCCCGTCGACCCGTGCTGCCTTCCAGATGTCCTCGTCGATGCCGCGCAGGCCGGCCAGCATCAGGCACATGATCAGCCCGGTGCCTTGCCAAAGCGCGGCGATCGATATGCCGTAGATGACGATGCTGGAATTGTAGAGCGGATCGAAATTGAAGCTTGTCCAGCCAAGGCCTCGTATCACGCCCTGGATACCGAAATCCGGATTGAGCAGCCATTGCCATACAAGACCGGTGACGATGAAGGAGAGCGCGAAGGGATAGAGGAAGATCGTGCGGAAGGTGTCCTCGAAACGGATCTTCTGGTCGAGCAGAGCGGCCAAAATGAAGCCGATGACCAGCGAGAACACCAGTGAGATCACGCCGTAGATCAAAAGGTTCTCGATCGAAATCAGCCAGCGCGGAGTCGCCCACAACCGGTGATATTGGTCGAGGCCGACAAAATTCAGCCGCGGCAACAGCTTCGAATTGGTGAAGGAATAGAGCACCGTCCACGCCGTGCCGCCGACGAACACCACCAGCGCGGTGAGGATCATCGGGATCGAGGCGACCTTCGCATTCAGGTTGCGAAACAGTCGAATGGGGCGTTCGCTCTTGCTCATCGGTACAGCCATGCTGGATCGGGTAAGGGCGGCGGGGGCCCGGCCTGGTTTTGCACCAGGCCGGGAGGAAGGGAATTTGCCTGCGATATCAGTCCGCCGTCGCGATGATGTCGGCGAAGCGCTTCTGTGCCTCTTCGAGCGTCATCTCGGGCTTGGCGAAGAACTCGGAGAACAGGTCCTCCTTCTGCTTCTGGCTGTCTTGCGAAAGCAGCTGGTCTGTCCACGGGATGACGGCGCCCTTGGCCAGGATGGCGAGGCCCTTCTTCATGCAGTCGTTAGCCGCGTTGAGGTCGACGTCGCCACGCACCGGCAGGGAGCCCTTCTTGAGATTGAAGGCGACCTGGGTCTTGGGATCGAGCAATGTCTGGGCCAGCACTTCCTGCGCCTTGGACTTGTCGGCATCCTTGAGCAGCGGGAAGTAGAAGGCATCGCCACCGGTGGCGATGACCTCATTCAGGCCGAGGCCGGGAAGGCAGGTATAGTCCTTGCCGGCGGTCTTGCCGGCCACCTGGAATTCACCTTGCGCCCAGTCGCCCATGATCTGGCCGCCGGCCTTGCCGGTGATGACCATGTTGGTGGCCTGGTTCCAGTCCTGCACATTGGTATTCTTGGCCATCTTGCGCGCATCGTCGGCCGCCTTGAACACTTTGGCGACCTCGGGACCGGCGGCGAACTTGGCATCCTTGTCCTTATAGACTTTGAGGAAGGTGTCGGTGCCGCCGACCGCGGCAAGCAACACGTCGAAAGCGCCGGACGATTGCCAGGCCTGCCCGCCGACCGCGAGTGGCACGATGCCTGCCTTCTCCAGCGCTGGAGCGGCGGCGACATATTCATTCCAGTTCTTCGGCACCGGCACGCCGGCTTTCTCGAACGCGGCATTCGACAGCCACAGCCACTGCCAGGAGTGGATGTTGACCGGCACGCAATAGATCTTGCCATCGATGGTGCAGCTGTCGAGCAGGCTCTTCGGCCGAACGACCTCGGTCCATTTGCCCTTGGTGGCGACATCGGTGAGGTCGCGCATCAGGCCGGCCTGCACCAACTCTTCCGCTTGCCGGCCATGATTGAACTGGGTGGCGCCCATCGGATCGCCGCCGGTGATGCGGCTGATCATGATCGGCCGCGCCGTGCCGCCGGAACCGGCAATGGCGCCATCGACCCAATGGTTGCCGGTGGCGTCGAAAGCCTTGGCGAGTTCCGCGACCGCCGCCGCCTCGCCGCCAGAGGTCCACCAATGAGTGACTTCCAGGTCCGTCGCGGCGGCTTGGCCGGCGAACTGCAGAGCGGCCGTTGCCGCTAACGCGGCGGTCAAAAGTTTGTATCGCATTTCGGTTCCTCCCAGAATCTGAAACGTTACAGATTTTCGATACGGCAATTGCGCGGATGGCGCAACCCCTTGAGCAAACGGGCTCCGACATTTTTTCGAGCCGTGAACAAATTCGGTCGAAAACCCGTGTCGATGTGCACCGCAGCATAGATCGCTGCGACGCAAAAACACCAAACAGTGCATTAAAGCCGGCAAAAATCCGTGATCAAGGCATTTTCCTCTGGAATCCCAAGGGGTTTCGCAAAAGGCGCCATCACCTCTCGGACACGCTCAAGCCTGGCGACATTGGCAATCTGTAACGTTTCAGTATATTGAGCCAATTCTGGCTGGAGCGCATATCGTATCGCAATGACGGCGATTGCCGACCCAGCCTGCGGCTGCTATGCGCCTGACGGGCGGGACGAATGGACAGACGGCGTACGGACAAGAATGACGAGGCGTCGGCGCAAGGGCGGCCGACGTTGAAGACGCTTGCCTTCATGACCGGGCTCGGCGTCACCACCGTCTCGCGCGCCTTGAAGGATGCTCCGGAGATCGGCGCCGAGACCAGGCGCCGCGTCCAGTTGGTCGCCAAGCAGATCGGCTACCGGCCGAACCGCGCCGGTGTGCGACTGCGCACGGGCAAGACCAATGTCATCAGCCTCGTGCTCAACACCGAGCAGGAGATCATGAGTTTTGTCTCCGACATCATATACGGCGTCTCTGAGGTCATTGCCGACACGCCCTACCACCTGATCGTCACGCCTTATTCGCGCTCGCAGGATCCGCTCGACCCCATACGCTATCTGGTCGAGACCGGTTCCGCCGACGGCGTCATCATTTCACGCACCCAGCCGAACGACGCCAGGGCGCGCTACATGCTGGAACACGGCATTCCCTTTGCCACGCATGGACGCACCGAGATGGGGCTGGTTCATCCCTATCATGATTTCGACAACTACGCCTTCGCGGTGGAAGCCGTGCGGCGCCTGGCCGGCATTGGCCGCCGCAGGCTCGCTTTGCTTGCGCCTCCGGTCGGGCTGACCTATCACAGCCACACCGTCAACGGCTTTGCCGACGCACTGAGCGAGGTCGGTGCCAGCGAGATCCCGTTCAGCACCGTGTCGATCGATCAGTCGATCGAGCAGATCAGGACGAGGACCGCGCAGTTGATGCGCCGCGACGTCAGGCCGGACGGCTTCGTCAGCAGCGCCGCCGCCGCGACGCTCGCGCTCGTCGCCGGCATCGAGGATGCCGGCCTCAAGCTCGGTCGTGACGTCGACATCGTCTCCAAGCAGTCGTCGGACCTTTTGCATTTGTTCCGGCCGGAACTGCTGATCGTCAACGAGAACTTCCGGCTGGCGGGCTCCGAGCTCGCCCGCTCCGTGCTCGGCTGGATCGGCGGCGCCGCGCCCGGCACGCTGCAGTCGCTCAGCGTGCCGGGTGAAGTCCTGGCCTACAGGCGTTCGGGCGATTAACCCGCCGCGCCGCTGCCCCACGGGCCGTGGAATGCGCCCTGTTCGCCGATGCGTTCGAAGCCGTGCGCGCCGAAGAAGTCACGCTGCGCCTGGATCAGGTTGGAGGTGCCGCGGCCCTGGCGGTAGCTGTCGAAATAGGCAAGCGCCGAAGCCAGCGCTGGCACCGGCGAGCCGGCCTCGGAAGCCCTGGCCACGGCCCGCCGCAGCGACGGATGCGCCTCCTGCATCATGGTGATGAAGGCCGGCGCCATCAAAAGATTGGTCGAAGCGCCGCCGCTGCCGAAAGCCTCGGCCATCGTATCCAGCATCTGCGAGCGGATGATGCAGCCGGCCCGCCAGATCTTGGCGATGGTCGGCATCGGCAGGTTCCAGTTGAACTCCTTCGAGGCGCCGCTCATCACAGCGAAGCCTTGCGCGTAGGCGGATATCTTGCCGGCGAACAGCGCCAGTTCGAGGTCTTTCAGCAGCGCATCCTTGTCGCCGGAAATTTTCGTCACGCCGATGTTGCCATAGGCCTTTTGCGCCGCCTGCCGCTCGTCCTTGATCGACGACAGAACGCGCGCCGCCACCGCGGCCTCGATCGCGGTCGCCGGAATGCCGAGCTGCTGCGCCTCGATGACCGACCATTTGCCGGTGCCCTTCTGGCCGGCGCGGTCGAGGATGATGTCGACCACCGGCTTGCCGGTCTTCGGATCGTCGGCGGCCAGCACCTTGGCGGTGATCTCGATCAGGTAAGAATTGAGCCGGCCCTTGTTCCAGGTTTCAAACACTGTGCCGATGTCTTTCGGCCCCATGCCCAGGCCGTCGCGCAGGATGCCGTATATCTCGGCGATCATCTGCATGTCGGCATATTCGATGCCATTGTGGATGGTCTTGACGAAATGCCCGGCGCCGTCGGTGCCGAGCCAAGCGGCACACGGCTCGTCCTTGAACTTGGCGGAGATCGCGGTCAGCACCTTCTCGACACGCTTCCAGCTATCTTCGGTGCCGCCGACCATGATCGACGGCCCGTGGCGCGCACCCTCCTCGCCGCCCGACACGCCCATGCCGATGAAGGTCAGGCCCGAGCCCGAAAGCTCGGAGAAGCGCCGCATCGTGTCACGGAAATTGGCATTGCCCGCATCGATGACGATGTCGTTGGCCGACAGCACGCCGCGCAGGGCTTCGATCTGTTCGTCGACCGGCTTGCCGGCCAGCACCATGATGATGATCGGGCGCGGCGGCCGGATCGCGGCGGCGAGCTCTTCCAGGCTGTAGCAGGGAACAACCATATCCCTGAGCGCGCCGGCATTCTCGACGAAAGCGTCGGTGCGCGCCTTTGTGCGATTGAAGACGGCGATGCGGTGCCCGTGCTCGGCGATGTTGAGCGCCAGGTTGGAGCCCATCGTACCAAGGCCGATCAGGCCGATTTCCGCTTTTTCCATCGTTTCTTCCCTGCCTTCGGATTTTGTTGAGACCGCGTTTTGCGAACGATGATTGACGGGCCTTGCGGGTCGCGTCAACCGCCTCGCCGAATTGTGTTGCGCCGAACTCCGGTCGGGGTGCTCGGCCCTACGGCCTGATATCCACCGGCGCTTCGATCTTCACCATGTCGAAATCCGAGACCAGGATGTCGAGGCGCACCGTCCAGCGGCCGGGAACCGGAATGACCAGGTTGTCGACACGCCAGCTGCCGTCGCCGGGCTTGGTCGCCGCTCGCTTCAGCGGCTCGATGCCGGAATCGGGTTTCGACAGGACCAGCGTCACTTCCTTGGCGTCGAGCGGCCCGAAATCGCCGCTCATGATGATCATCGAGGCGGCAACCGGTCCGGCATGGCCGGGGGTGATGCTGAGATCGGCCATCGCCTGCAGCGCGTGGACGTGAACCGAGACCGGCTGCGCCGCCGCGATCGCGAGCGCCCTTGGCGGCGGTGTGAAGCGCCAGCCCGCGGCAACGCCGAAGATCGCCAGCACGATCAGAATTTCGACGCCGATCGAACGGGCGAGCCGGCGCTGCACCTCCGTCGATCCCGCCTCGGCCGCGGCGGTGAGCCTCCAACGGTTGACGGCGGCCAGCGTGAACAGAAAGACCAGCAGCGCGAGCTTGACCAGCAGCAGCCGACCATAGGCGGTGTTGACCAGCGCCACGGGCGTCTGCACCTGGATGACCGCCAGTGCGACGCCGGCCACGGCAAGCACCGCCACCACCGGCATGATCAGGCGCGAAAACCGCCGCAGGAAGGCTGCCGCATATGCGGACGAACCCTTCAGCGCCAGGCCGAGCGGAACAAGGGCGCCGGCCCAGAAAGCAATGCCGATGCCGTGCAGGAACACCAGCGGCCGCGTCAGCCATTGCGGTTCGGCCGCACTGGCATGGCCGCTGGCGGCAAGCGCAACGCCGACACCGGCGAGGCCCGCAAGGGCGAATGGCCTGGCGACCACGCGCGGTCCGGCCAGCGAAAGCAGGCCAAGCCCCAGTGCGATCAGGGCGATCAGCACCGTCCAGCCGAAGCTGGTGCCAAGCCCGGTTCTCCAGATGACGGGCTGTGCCAGATGGGAGAGCGGCGCCCCGAGCGCATCGAGACCCTGAAAGCCCAGCGAAAGCGGCGCCGCCACCAGCCCACACAGGACCGCGGCCGTGACGAAGCGCTGACCGGCTCGTGCTTCACCGGCCAGCCAGGCAAGCGCGAAGGCTCCGCCAACACCGAGGAAAAGGCCTGTGTAGAGGAAGATCTTGCCGATCCAGATCGCCGACCGCAGCGGCCAGTCGACCGCTTCCGACACGACCGGCGGCTCGCTTGGCGCGCCGATCGAAAACAGCAGCGAGCCGCCGACCGGATGGCCGTCGGCGGAAATGACGCGCCAGCTCAGCACATGCGTGCCGGATCTGAGTGCCTGCGGATTGCCGATCTCGACAGTCTGGTCGCTGAGGCGGAAATCGGTCAACGGAGCCGGCGTGCCGTCGGGCTTCACCAAGGTCAGCACCAGTGGCGAGACCGGCTCGCTGAAGGTCAGCGAGAACCGCGCCGGAGCCTGCGCCAGCACGGCGCCATCGGCCGGATCGGTCTTGATCAGCACTGCGTGGGCAAAAGCCTGATTTGTCGAGGCCATGACGATAAGCGCCATGACCACGGCGAGCAGCCCGCCGGCGGTCCAGCCGGCGCGCTTGCCGGTCATCGCGGCCCGTTGAAGTGGAAATATCGCGCTCATGCCACCGCCATCGAACCGGCGGCGCACTTCGCGGACAGAGTGCGCCGCCAGCAGATCATTTCTTCGGCAACAGCTTGATGCCGGGCGCCGGATTCTCCAGCGCGTCTTCATCCTGCCCCGCAGCCGGGATCTCGATCCAGCGGTCGGCGGCGCCGTCGCATTCCTGCACCACCGGGAAGTAGAGTTTCTGGCCGACGGGCAGGTCCGCCGTCAGCGTCGCGCGGAAGACGAACTCGTCGTAGAATTCATCCGGCAGGCTGCCGCCGCTCCAGTCGACTTCCTTGACCCCATCGGTCACCGCCTGTCCGTAGAGCTGGTAGGACTTTTCGTATTTGCCCTTCTTGGTCTGCAGCGTCCAGCCGGGCTTCGGCATCGGCTTCACCGCGATCACCCCTTCCGGAATCTGCACTCGCACGGCGGTCGTCGCTTTGCCCTCGCAACCATGCGGCACGCGCAGGACTGCCTTGTAGGTCGAGCCGACGGCCGCTTCCTGGGTTTCGAGCGTAATGTGCGCGAAGGCGGCATTCGTCCCCAGCGCCAGAAGTGCGCCGGCCGCCAAGAGATACTTGTTCATGATGGTCCCTCTGATCTCAAATTGTAGAACTGGCAGGATCAATTGGCGTGGTCGTCCATGCCGCCGCCCATGCCCTCGACCGCGAACTCGACGTTGACGGTGCCGGCCTTCTCGAAAGTCAGCGTGGCGGAGAATTTTTCGCCCTGCTTGGGTTGCCGCTTCAGGCCGATGAACATCAGGTGATAGCCGCCGGGCGCCAGCGCCACCTTGCCGCCGGCCGGAATCTCCAGGCCGCCGGTAACCGGCCGCATGGTCATGACGCCATCCTTGACGCCCATTTCATGCAGCTCGGCTTTTTCAGAGACGTCGGAGGAAATCGACAGCAGCCGGTCCGATGCGCTGCCCTTGTTGGTGATGGTGAAATAGCCGCCGGCCACCTTGGCGCCGGCCGGCGTGGCGCGCGACCAGGGATGTCCGATCTCGAGGTCGCCGACCTTGAACTCGTGCGCCAGGACGGCCTGGGCGCCCAGGAGCACAAGCCCGAAGGCCAGTGCTGCAATGCCGAATTTTTCACGCAAGCGCGAGAGGATGCGGCCGAACATGATGTCCGCCACGATGTGGAGGGAATAAGACATGGTTGCTCCATGAATTGGCGATCGCGCCGATGCCGGCCGCGAACAGTTTGATCTTTGGATGGGTGCGCCCGCGAAAGGTTCCACCGGGCGAACAAGCTCAGGCCGCCGGAGGCGCGCGGGGATTCGACGGCGAGCGCTCGCGGGCGAAGTCGAGATGGATGCTTGCCGGAAAGACGAAGGCGACCGCTTCGGAGGACAGGCCTGCCAACGCCAGACCGGCATCGGGCGGCGGGGCATGCGCGGACGAAAACATGCTGCAGCCAAGCGTGCAGCAGGCCGGCAAATGAGATGGGTGCTGGTCTTCGCCAGGAAGCTGCGTGGCGCCATCATGGGTACAGATGACGTTGCCGAAGGAATCTAACTGCGCGGCGTTCGGCCCGATGCCAAAGGCGAATGCGCCGAGCGTCGACTGGAGCAGCAGCAGATAGGCCGCGACAAGCGCGACCGGCATGCTCCACCGTCTCCCCTTCTTGTTCAAACGACTTGCCTGTTTCAAACGACTTGCCTGTTCAAACCATCTAGAGAGATACCTATCACGCCCACAGAAGGTCGAAAATCGCCAAATCCAGACTGCGGCAACACGGCACGATCAGGATTTTTGCGGCCGGCTTTCGGGGATCGACGTCAGCAATGTCTGGCGCGCCGACTTCAGGTGCTTGCGGCAGGCGGCGTCGACCTTGCCGAGGTCGCGCGACTTGAGCGCCTCGATATAGGCAAGATGCTCGCCGACCGCGACTTCATTGCGCTCGCGTTCCTGCGCCTTGTTCCATTGGTAGTGGTAGTGGAAGATCATGGCGATGACGTCGTAGAAATCGACGATGAAGCGGTTGTGCGAGGCACGATGGATGAGCCGGTGGAAGCGCTCGTCCAACTCGGAGAACTCGTTGAAGCGCGTCGCGATCTCGCTTGCCAGGAGACGATGCTCCCCGTCCAGTCGATCGAGATCGGCCCAGACCGGGCTGTCCTGTGGCAGCGCCGCGAAGGCGGCGGCCGAGCGCATTTCGAACATCTCGCGGATTTCGGTCAGTTCGAGTGCAAAGGCCCTTGTAAAGCCCTTCAGCACCCAATGGCTGTTGCGGCGCTTCTCGATCAGGCCGAAGCGGGAGAAGCGGATCAGGAACTCGCGCACGCTGGTGGTGCCGACGCCGATCTCGCGCGCCAGTTCGAGCTCGTTGATCTGCATGCCGGCCTCGGCGCCGCTGGCGAGCAGCCGCCGCATGAAGGACCGCTCGATGATCTCGGCCAGCGTGTCGGTCTCTTCCTCGGGGAAGAAATCATCGGGACGCGGATCGCGCAGCACCGTCTTGGCACGCTTGTTCCAGGCGATCAGCCCGGTTTCTTCCATGCGCGTCAGGATGCTGCGCACGGTCGTGCGGCTGACGCCGAGCAGCGCGCCCAACTCAGGCTCCGACGGCAGGCTGCGCGTCTCGTCGAGCAGCCGGAGGCACCTGTTGTAGGCATCCTTGTAGACGTTATTGCTCTTCGACATCCCCTGCCCCATTCATGCCGGCGCTTGCGGCAGCCGGCTTGAAGCGCAATATGACGTTCACATGCCCCTGAAAAGCGGAATTGCTTTCGCCAGAGGCTCGCCCACCGGTTGCAGCACCACTCATCCAAGGCGGAGCCGCCACGAAAAAACAATTGACGCAAAACTGTTTTTTCCCGATAAAAGACATTAACTCTTAACAGGCGCGTGTCAATCCGCCCGCGCATCCCAGGATCACCCAGGAAACGCTCGTGAACGCCTCAAACACCATTCTTCTGTCCCCCGCCGACAATGTCGCGGTTGCCAATGGCCGCATCGAAATGGGCACCGTGCTGCCAGGCGGCGCGCTTGCCAGCTCCGTCATCGAACCCGGCCACAAGGTCGCGATCAAGCCCATTCCCGCCGGTTCCGCGGTGGTCAAATACGCCCAGGCGATCGGCCGCGCCACGCAGGACATCGCGCCGGGCGAGCACGTCCATTCGCACAATCTGGTATTCGAGGCCGGCCGTCTGCCGGTGGTGCCGCCGAGCGAGGCCGAACACGCGACCGAAGCCGATCGCGCCCGCACCTTCATGGGCTATCGGCGCGCCGACGGCCGTGCCGGCACGCGCAACTTCATCGGCATCGTCGCCAGCGTCAATTGCTCGGCCACTGTCTGCCATTCCATCGCCGACACCGCCAACCGCACCTTGCTGCCGAAATATCCCGGCATCGACGGCTTCGTGCCCATCGTCCACGGCCAGGGCTGCGGCATGAGCGGCACCGGCGACGGCATGATGGTGCTGCACCGCACGCTTGCCGGCTATGCCCGACATCCCAATTTCGGCGGCGTGCTGATGGTCGGCCTCGGCTGCGAGGTCAACCAGCTCACCCTCTACGGCCAGAAGGGTGCGGCCGCGGGAAAGCGCCATTTCAACATCCAGGACGCCGGCGGGTCGCGCAAATCGGTCGAAAAGGCGATGGGCGTGCTGGCCGAAATCGCCGAGGAAGTCGGCCAGTTGAAGCGCGAGCCGATCCCGGTCAGCGAGATCGTCGTCGGCCTGCAATGCGGCGGCTCCGACGGCATGTCGGGCATCACCGCCAATCCGGCACTGGGTGCTGCCGTCGACATATTGGCCGGCGTCGGCGGTATCGGCATCCTGTCCGAGACCACGGAAATCTATGGCGCCGAGCATCTGCTCGCCTATCGCGCCGCGACGCCGGAGATCGCCAAGAAACTCGACGGCTATGTGAAGTGGTGGGAAGACCACGTCGCCAAGCATGGCGCCTCGATCGACAACAACCCCTCGCCCGGCAACAAGCGCGGCGGCCTCACCACCATCCTGGAAAAGTCGCTGGGCGCGGTCGCCAAGGGCGGCCAGACGTCGCTCAACGGTGTCTTCGGCTATGCCGAGAAAGTCACCGGCAACGGACTGGTGTTCATGGACACGCCTGGTTACGACCCGGTCTCGGCCACCGGCCAGGTCGCGGGTGGCGCCAATGTCATCGTCTTCACCACTGGCCGCGGTTCCTGCTTCGGCTGCCGACCGACACCATCGATCAAGGTCGCCACCAACTCGACCATGTATCACCAGATGGAAGAGGACATGGACGTCAATTGCGGCGTCATCGCTTCGGGAGAAAAGACCATCGCCGGCATGGGCCGCGAAATCTTCGAACTGATCGTCGAGACGGCTTCGGGCCGCAAGACCAAGAGCGAGGATTTTGGCTATGGCGACAACGAATTCGTGCCCTGGCATCTCGGCGCGACGCTCTAACGTCGACTGAATATCTGCTAGACTTGCCGCGCCGGATAAGGGCCGGCAACGGGGAGGTTGTGCATGGAAAAACGCCGCATCGGCCAGACAGCGCTGGAGGTCACCGAAATCAGCTTCGGCGGCGCCGCGATCGGCGGCCTTTACCGCGCCTGTTCGCGCGAGGCGGCGATGGAGACGCTGCAAGGCGCCTGGGAGGCGGGCTTGCGCTATTTCGACACCGCACCCTTCTATGGTTTCGGCCTGTCGGAACGGCGCTTCGGCGATTTCCTGCGCTATAAGCCGCGCGATTCCTACGTGCTGTCCACCAAGGTCGGCCGCCTGTTCCGCCCGGTGCCCGAGGACCAGGTTCCCGACCATTCCTATGTCGATCCGCTGCCCTTCGCGCTCGACTACGACTATTCCTATGACGGCATCATGCGGTCGGTCGACTTCAGCTATGCCCGGCTTGGCCTGAACAAGATCGACATCCTCTATGTGCATGACATCGGCACCTACACGCACGGCGTCGAGAAGACCAAACTGCACTTTCGCCAGTTGATGGACGGTGGCCTCAAGGCGCTCGAGGAGCTGAGGCGGTCGGGTACGATTTCCGCCTACGGGCTCGGCGTCAACGAAGTCCAGATCTGCCTCGACGTGATGCGCCGGGCGCCGCTCGACTGCATCCTGCTCGCCAGCCGCTATTCGCTGCTAGATCGCAGCGCGGAAGCCGAACTGCTGCCCTTGTGCCGGGCGCAGCAGACATCCCTTGTCATCGGCGGCGTGTTCAACTCCGGCATATTGGCGACCGGGCCCGTACAAGGCGCGCATTTCGACTACCGGCCCGCCAACCGCGATATGCTCGACCGTGTCGACGCCATGGAGAAGATTGCCGGCGAAGGCGGCTACCCGCTGGCCGCCGCCGCATTCCAGTTTCCCCTGCACGAGCCAGCGGTCGCTACCGTGCTGACCGGCACCGCCAAGCTGGCGAACCTGACGCGAAACCTCGAACTGCTCGACATCGACGTGCCGGGGACGGAATACGCCAAATATCGTCCCTACACCCTGGTCCAGGATCTGACGTGAAGCCGGTATCCGTCTCGGTATGCCGTCAATGGCAGGCCCGGCTTCACAAATCCGCGACCTCGCAGGAAGAATGAATATTCCATATTGACTGACACATGGAATTAATATTCCATGTGTTTCCAGAATGGAACGGGAGCTTCTGGCTGCATTTGGGAGGAGCGGCGTATGAATGTGTCTTCGCCCGAGACCGGGCGCGAAACACCGCTTGCATCCGCCGGATCGATGCACTATCAAAACAGCGTAAATGTTTTTTATTGATAAAGTTCTGTTTGGGCCACGCCTATCCGAACGGAGCTTCCGTAACGTTCACCGGGCGACTTAGGGAGGATCCTATGAAATTCGTGACCAGCATTCTCAACCGCCGCGCCGTCATGGCGCTGGCCGCGGCGTCCATGCTCGCCGGCGTCATGCATTCGGCGCCGGTTTCGGCGGCGGACGTGACCATCCCGATCATCGTCAAGGACACCACGTCCTTCTACTGGCAGATCGTGCTTGCCGGCGCCCGAAAGGCCGGCAAGGATCTCGGCGTCAACGTGCCGGAACTCGGCGCCCAGGCTGAAACCGACGTCAACGGCCAGATCTCGATCCTCGAGAACGCCGTGGCCGGCAGCCCGGCCGCGGTCGTCATCGCGCCGACCGAAGCCAAGGCGCTCGGCAAGCCGATCGACGAGGCGGCGAGCAAGGTCAAGATCATCGGCATCGACTCCAGCGCCGACTCCAAGGCGTTCACCTCGTTCCTGACCACCGACAACGTCCAGGGCGGCCGCGTCGCAGCGGACGGTCTTGCGGCGGCCATCGGCGCGGCCAATGGCGGCAAGGTCGAAGGCAAGGTTGCCTTGATCACCGCACTGCCCGGCGCCGGCTCGCTCGAGCAGCGCGCCCAGGGCTTCAAGGAACAGCTCAAGGCCAAGTATCCCGGTCTTGAACTGGTTGCCGACAAATATGCCGACGGCCAGGCCACGACCGGTCTCAACATCGCGACCGACCTGATCACCGCCAATCCAGACCTGAAGGGCATCTTCGCGTCCAACCTGATCATGGCGCAGGGCGTCGGCCAGGCGATCGCCGAGAACAACCTTGCCGGCAAGGTTGGGCTGATCGGCTTCGACAGCGACGAGAAGCTGATCAAGTTCTTGAACGACGGCGTCATTTCCGGCCTCGTTGTCCAGGATCCGTACCGGATGGGCTATGATGGCATCAAGACCGCGCTCGCCGCCTCGAAGGGCGAAAAGGTCGAGGCCAATGTCGACACCGGCGCCAATCTCGTCACCAAGGCCAACATGAAGGATCCCAAGATCGACGCGCTGCTCAATCCGAAGCTCTAGCATCGGTACAGCCGCACAGTTTCCGGGGCCTGGTGCCCCGGAAACGACAGTCATATCGCTTGGAAATCCGTCAGCCTGGGCTAGGCTGCCTCAGCGGGCGTTCAAGAGCCTCGCGGCGTGCCAAATCGTGAGGCCGGTCTGGGAAGCCAGTCTCGGAGGCCCATTTGGGAGGCCCATTTTGGGAGGATTGTCATGACATCGACGGCGCAAGATCTGCACCCTGCCCCCGTTCTGGAGCCTGGCAGGACGATCCTGGAGCTACAGGGGCTGGAGAAGAAATATCCTGGCACCCATGCGCTGAAGCCGGTGACCCTCGCCTTCAAGGCGGGTGAGATCCACGCCATCGTCGGCGAGAACGGTGCCGGCAAATCCACCCTGATCAAGCTTCTGACCGGCGTCATGCCGCGCACCTCGGGTGAGGTCATCTGGGAAGGCAAACCGGCTGCACTCGCGACCCCCCATGAGGCGATGGCGCTCGGCATCAATGCCGTCCACCAGGAAGTCGTGCTCTGCCGCCATCTGACCGTCGCCGCCAACATGTTCCTCGGCGAGGAGAATTCGCGCTTCGGCATCCTGCAGCAGCGCGCCATGGTCAAGGAAGCACAGAAGATCATCGACGATCTCGGCTTCGACCTGCCGGCGCATGTCGTGCTCGGCGACCTCACCATCGGCCAGCAGCAACTGATCGCCGCCGCCCGCGCCACCGTGCGCGGCACCAAATTCCTCATCTTCGACGAGCCGACCGCCTACCTGACGCGCAAGGAAGCGGATCAGCTCTTCACCCTGATCCGCAGGCTGAAATCCGAAGGCGTGACCATCATCTACATCAGCCATCGCATGGAGGAAGTGTTCGAACTCGCCGATCGCGTCTCCGTGCTGCGCGATGGCACGCTGGTCGGCACCAGGAACATCGCCGAGACCAACGACGCCGAACTGGTCAAGCTGATGATCAACCGCTCGATCGAGCAGATCTACCATAAGGAGCATTTCACCCCGGGTGCCGCGATCGTCGAGGCACGCAACCTGTCCGGCAAGGGGTTTGAAAATATCTCGATGACGGTTCGCGCCGGCGAGATCGTCGGACTCTACGGCCTGATCGGCGCCGGCCGCAGCGAATTCGTCACCACCCTCTACGGCCGCCATCGCAAATCGGCCGGCCATATCCTGTGGGAAGGCAAGGACGTTCTGGTCAATTCCGAGCACGACGCGATCAGGCTCGGCATGGCGCTAGCGCCTGAAAGCCGCCGCGACCAGGGCCTCTGTCTCAATCTGCCGGTCGGCTTCAATCTCAACCTGCCGATCTACAAGCGCATCTCGAACAATCTGCTGATCTCCGGCGTGCAGGAAAAAACCCAGGCCGACCGCCAGATCGCCGATCTCAGGATCAAGACGCCGACGCGCAATGCACTGGCCTCCAGCCTGTCGGGCGGCAACCAGCAGAAGATCGTCATCGGCAAATGGCTGGCGCATGGCGCCAAGCTGTTCATCTTCGACGAGCCGACGGTCGGCGTCGATGTTGGCACCAAGGCCGAGATCTATCGCCTGTTCAGCGCGCTCTTGTCGAAGGGCGCCGGCATTATCCTGATCTCGTCCTATCTGCCGGAGGTCTATGAGCTTGCCGACACGCTGCATGTGTTCCGCCGCGGCAAACTGGTGGCGACACACGGGTTCCGCACCGCCGATCACGAGGAAATTCTCACTCAGGCGCTCGCCGAGAAACAAGAAAAGCTGGGAGGACAGATATGAGCACCGAGGCGATTCCTGCTGAAAAACCGAAGCGCAACTACAACGCCTTGTTCGGACTGACGCTGCTGGCGCTGCTGGTGCTGCTGTGGGTCATCCTGTCGCTATCGACGTCGAGCTTCGCCTCCGCGAACAACATCTCGAACCTCTTGCGCCAGGGCTCGATGATCGCCATCCTGGCTGTCGGCCAGACCTTCGTCATCATCACCGGAGGCATCGACCTCTCTGTCGGCGCCGTGGTCGGCTTCGCCACCGTCATTGCGGCGATGCTGATCAATGCCGGCATACCAGTGTTCCTCGCCATCCTGATCACGCTGCTGGTGGGCGTCGCCATCGGCTTGTTCCATGGTTTTGGCATCGTCAAGATGGGGCTGCCGCCCTTCATCATCACGCTGGCGACGCTGACATCCTTGCGCGGCATCGGCCTTCTGATGACCAACGGCAACTCGATCTCGATCAACAACGATGCCTTCCAGGTATTCTCGCGCAACTCCTTCCTCGGTGTCCCCAATCTGTTCTGGATGGTCATCCTGGTCGGCATTCCGGCCTATGTCTTCCTGCATCACAGCCGCTGGGGGCGTTACCTCTTCTCCGTCGGCTCCAACGCCGAAGCCTCGCGCCTGTCGGGCGTCAACGTCCAGCGCACCATCTACATGGCCTACACGCTGTCGGGTCTGTGCGCTGCCTTCGTCGGCGTGCTCTTGGCCTCGCGCATCGGCATCGGCAACCCGACCCAGGCCGAGGGCTGGGAACTGCAGGCGATCGCGTCCTCGGTGATCGGCGGCACCTCGCTGTTCGGCGCGGTCGGCTCGGTGCATGGCCCGCTGCTCGGCGCCTTCATCTTGGCCACCATCAACAACGGCGCCAATCTCTTGAACGTCAACGCCTTCTGGCAAAGGATCATCACCGGCGTTCTGATCATCGTCATCGTCTATTTCGACGGCCTGCGCCGTCGCGGGGGCAAGTGACCACCACTTAAATCGATCGCCGGCCCGTATGAAGATGGGCCGGCGACTTCATGATCGACTGGATTGAAAGCATGAAAGCCGTCGTCTGCCGCTCGCCCGGCGAGCTTGTCCTGGAGGATCGCCCGGCGCCAGGAGCCCCCCCTGCCGGCTGGGCGCTGGTCGCGGTCAGCCATGTCGGCATCTGCGGCACCGATTATCACATCTTCGAAGGCAAGCACCCGTTCCTCGCCTATCCCCGCATCATGGGCCACGAAGTGTCGGGAACGATCGTCGAGGTCGGCGAAGGCGTCGACCTGGCAATTGGTGAGCCGGTCGTCATCAATCCCTACCTGTCCTGCGGCAAATGCATCGCCTGCCGGCACGGCAAGCCGAATTGCTGCGTCAGGATCGAGGTGCTCGGCGTCCATCGCGACGGTGCCATGTGCGAACATATTCTTGTCCCGGCCCAAAATCTCTACCCGGCGAACGGCCTGTCGCTGGCGGACGCCGCCGCCGTCGAATTCCTGGCCATCGGGGCGCATGCCGTGCGCCGCTCGCGCGCCGATCCCGATGCCCGCACGCTGGTCATCGGCGCCGGCCCGATCGGCCTCGGCACCGCCATCTTCGCCCGCATCGCCGGGCTCGACGTGACGCTGCTCGACATGAGCACCGAGAGACTTGCCTTCGCCGCAACAGAACTCGGCTTCAAGACCCTCGACGGCTCGCGCGGCGCGGTGCCCGATCTGGTCAGGGACGCGACATCAGGCGAAGGTTTCGACGTGGTCTTCGACGCCACCGGCAACACCCGGTCGGTGCAGTCGGCCTTCGCCCATGTCGCCCATGGCGGCTCGCTGGTGTTGGTCAGCGTCGTCAAGGACGACATCGTCTTTTCCGATCCCGAATTCCACAAGCGCGAGATGACGCTGATCGGCAGCCGCAATGCCTTGCGCGCCGACTTCGACCATGTCGCCGCCTCGATCCGCAACGGTACGGTGCCATTGGCCAAGCTCGTCACCCACCGCACCACACTCGACGGCACGCCGCGCGATCTCACCCGCTGGGCGCATGAGAAATCCGGCCTGATCAAGGCCGTGATCGAGATCGGGTCATAACCTGGCAGACGTCGGGCCCGGCCCGAATTGACGACGTCCCGCGCAGGTCGACCCCCACTCCGTCTCGGCTTCGCCGAGCGACCTCTCCCCCGATCGACGGGGTAGAGGAAGGGCGCAAGCCTGTTGTAGCCAGCGCTCCTTAACCAGACTCCCTCCTCTGCCAGCGGACTCCCTTCCTCTCCCTCCGGAGGGGGGAGAGGTGGCTCGGCGAAGCCGAGACGGAGTGGGGGAAGGCGGTCCTCAAATGCGCCGCCGCTGACAAGTGACCGCGACCGAGTTGGGCTGATGTCAGCGTGAGCCAGATAATCACGATCTCGTACAAGGCCGGCAATCCCTACAGCGCCGACAGCTTCAACTCCACCCGCTCTGCCGAGAAACGCGTCTCGGAAAACTGGATCGGCTGGCCGTCAGGCGTGACGTTGATGGCGGCCGTGACCAGTACGATGGCGCCCGGCTGCAAGCCGAGATCGGCAAGATCGCCCGCATCGGCGTGGCGCGCCGACAGCACGGTCGATTGCCGGAGATAATCGTCAATGCCGAAACGCGCCAGCGACGCGGTGATCGAGCCCGTCTGCGCCATGGCCTTGTCGATGCCGGCAAAGCGCCTGGCATCGAACCAGCTGGCCGCGCGCGACACCGGCCGGCCATCCGCTTCGCCGCGCGTCTCCAGCCTTATCACCTCGGCACCCTTGGCCAGGCTAAGACCCTCGGCGACGCGCTGGCTGGCCGGCTCGACCGAGGAATCCAGCAGCACGGTGTGCCGCTCCGACGTCTGCCCTTGCAGGCCTGTCGAGAAGCGGGTGCGCGCGCCGATCGGATAGGACAGCCGCTTGCGCGACAGCACGAAAGTGCCGCGTCCCTGCTCGGCTCGCAAAACCCCTTCCTGGACGAGGGCTGATATGGCGCTGCGCACCGTATGACGGTTGACGCCATAGCGCTCGGCCAGCGCCACCTCCGGCGGCAGTGCGGCATTCTCCGCGAAATCGCCTGTCGCGATCGCGTGCAGGATCTTGTCGGCGATCTGCCGCCACAGTGAAACGCCGCTGCGCCGCTCGATGCTGTCAGCCGCTATCTGCCCGATCATGACTTGCCCCACCCCAGCTTCTGTCGCCCCAACCGTCATGGCTGTCACGCACCCGTCATGGACTCGCGCTAGGTAATATGTATAATTTGTATAGTTGTCTATATCAATAGACAAATTTGGCAGAGAGGAATGCTGCTGATGCGAGGACAGGAAGCCCGCGACCAGGCGGGGCGCAAAGCCGCCATGGCAACGCTGGCGCAATCCAGCGGCGACGACATCGTCCGGCTCTGGAATGAGGCCGGGCTGCCTTCGGAGGCTGAATTGCTGCGTGGCCCCGAGACCGGGCTGGTGACGCTGCGCGGCCGCATCGGTGGTGGCGGCGCGCCTTTCAATGTCGGTGAGGCAACCGTCACCCGTGCCACCGTCCGCCTGCCGTCGGGACAGGTTGGGCATTGCTATGCGCTTGGCCGCGACAAGCAGAAGGCGAAGCTGGGGGCAATAGCCGACGCGCTGTGGCAGGACCCTGCCCGCCGCGCCGAGGTCGAGACCCGCCTGATTGCGCCTCTGCAATCCGCCTTGGCCACCTCCCAGGAGAAACGCCGCGCCGAGACGGCGGCAACAAAGGTGGACTTCTTCACCATGGTTCGCGGAGAAGATTGATGGAGATCGCAGCGCAATCGATTGAAGGTGGTTTCGCCGATCCGGTCTTCAACGCCCAAGCGGTGTTCCGCGCGATCATGGACGCCATGGCGCGGCCGGGCAGCGTTCAGCCCTTGCCGGTCCTGGCCCGCCCGCCGGCACCGCTCTTGGCAACAGCCGGCGCCATCGCGCTGGCGCTCTGCGACAACGACACGCCGCTCTGGCTCGACCCCGCCCTGCACGCCTCCGCCGCGATCGGCTCCTGGCTCGGCTTCCACACCGGCGCACCGCTGGCCAACACGCCAGCCGATGCGCATTTCGCCTTCATTGCCACACCGGCCGAGATGATGGCGCTCGACGGCTTTTCGCAAGGAACGCAGGACTATCCTGACCGCTCGACCACGCTGATCCTGCAGGTCGGCGATCTCGTGTCGGGCGCCCCGCTGTTGCTTGAGGGCCCCGGGATCGAAACCAGCGCGACGATCGCACCGGCGCAGATGCCGCGCCATTTTGTCGAGCAGTGGAAGCAGAATACCAAGCGCTTTCCACGCGGCGTCGACATCATCCTCGCCACGTCAGGCGGCATAGCCTGCCTGCCGCGCACGACGCGCGTCAAGACGATGGAGGCCTAGGATGTATGTCGCGGTAAAAGGCGGCGAGGCCGCAATTGCCAACGCCCACAGCCTGCTTGCCGATCGCCGGCGCGGCGACCGTACGGTGCCCGCGCTGCGCCTCGACCAGATCGTCGAGCAGTTGGCGCTCGGCGTCGACCGGGTGATGAGCGAGGGTTCGCTCTACGACCGCGAACTCGCCGCACTCGCCATCGTCCAGGCGCGCGGCGACATGATCGAGGCGATCTTCCTGGTGCGCGCCTACCGCACCACGCTGCCGCGCTTCGGCTACTCGAAGCCGATCGACACCGGCGCCATGCGGGTCGAGCGGCGCGTGTCGGCAACCTACAAGGACCTGCCTGGTGGCCAGCTGCTCGGACCGACCTTCGACTATACCCACCGGCTGCTCGACCCGGACCTTGCCGCCGGCGCCGATGTCGCGGAGCCGCTGCAGCGCGAGACGGAGACGCAGGCGATGCCGCGCGTCTCGGCGATCCTTGCCCGCGAAGGCTTGATCGAGCCGGATGGCGAGATGCCGCAGGATCATGTTCCCGGCGACATCACCCGTGAGCCGCTGGAATTCCCGATGGCGCGCGACATCCGCTTGCAGGCACTGTCCCGCGGCGACGAGGGTTTCCTGCTGGCGCTCGGCTATTCCACCCAGCGCGGCTATGCCCGCAACCACCCCTTTGTCGGCGAAATCCGCATCGGCGAGGTCGAGCTGGAGCTCGACGTGCCCGAACTGCCTTTCGCGGTGCCGCTCGGCAGCGTGCGCGTCACCGAATGCCAGATGGTCAACCAGTTCAAGGGCTCGGCCAAGGCTCCGCCGCAATTCACCCGCGGCTACGGTCTGGTCTTCGGCCAGAGCGAGCGCAAGGCGATGGCGATGGCGCTCTGCGACCGCGCGCTGCGCGCCTCGGAACTGGGCGAGGACGTCGTTGCCGCAGCACAGGACGAGGAATTCGTCATCTCCCATTCAGACAATGTCCAGGCGACCGGCTTCGTCGAGCATCTGAAGCTGCCGCACTATGTCGACTTCCAGGCCGAACTCGACCTCGTGCGCCGTATGCGCGCCGAGTATGAGGCACGCGAAAATCCGATGACGAAGGACGAGAAGAAGGAGGCGGCGGAATGACGACGCAATCGACCGACATCGCCACCTACAACTTCGCCTATCTCGACGAACAGACCAAAAGGATGATCCGCCGGGCGATCCTCAAGGGCATCGCCATCCCCGGCTACCAGGTGCCGTTCGCCTCGCGCGAAATGCCGATGCCTTATGGCTGGGGCACCGGCGGCGTGCAGGTCACCGCCTCGATTATCGGCCCCAACGATGTCCTGAAGGTCATCGACCAGGGCGCCGACGACACCACCAACGCGGTCTCGATCCGCGCCTTCTTCAAGAAGGTCGCCAATGTCGCCGTCACGACCGATACCGCCAGCGCCACCATCATCCAGACCCGTCACCGCATCCCCGAGCATCCACTGACGGCGGGCCAGGTGCTGGTCTATCAGGTGCCGATCCCCGAACCGCTGCGCTTCCTCGAACCGCGCGAGACTGAAACGCGCAAGATGCATGCGCTGGAGGAATACGGCCTCATGCATGTGAAGCTCTACGAGGACATCGCCAAGCATGGCCGCATCGCCACAACCTATGCCTATCCGGTCAAGGTCGAGGGCCGCTATGTGATGGACCCGTCGCCGACGCCGAAATTCGACAATCCCAAGATGCACCGCTCGCCGGCGCTGCAGCTCTTCGGCGCCGGCCGCGAGAAGCGCATCTACGCGGTGCCACCGTTCACCGAGGTCGTCAGCCTCGACTTCGAGGATCATCCGTTCGAAGTCCAGACCTTCGACCAGCCCTGCGCGCTGTGCGCGGCCGAGAACGTCTACCTCGACGAGGTCATTCTCGACGACCATGGCGGCCACATGTTCGTCTGCTCCGACACCGATCATTGCGAGAAGCGGCGGGCCGACGGCCATCGCGGCCACCTTGCTCCGGAAACCCATTCTGTCTCGGAAAAAATGGAGCCGGCGCAATGACCGACGAACCACTGCTGCGCGTCTCGGCACTCTCCAAATTCTATGGCTCGCGCGTCGGCTGCGACAATGTTTCGTTCGACCTGTGGCCGGGCGAGGTCCTGGCTGTCGTCGGCGAATCCGGCTCCGGCAAGACGACGCTGCTGAATTGCCTGTCGACGCGGCTGCTGCCCTCCTCCGGCACCGCCAGCTACCGCATGCGCGACGGCCAGTTCCGCGAACTCTACCGCATGAGCGAGGCCGAGCGCCGCTTCCTGATGCGCACCGACTGGGGCTTCGTCCATCAGAACCCGGCCGACGGCCTGCGCATGACGGTGTCTGCCGGCGCCAATGTCGGCGAGCGGCTGATGGCCGTCGGTGACCGCCACTATGGCAAGATCCGCGCCACCGCCGTCGACTGGCTGTCGCGCGTCGAGATCGAGCAAGACCGCATCGACGACGAGCCGCGCGCCTTTTCCGGCGGCATGCGCCAGCGCCTGCAGATCGCCCGCAATCTCGTCACCGGACCACGGCTGGTGTTCATGGACGAGCCAACGGGTGGCCTCGATGTTTCGGTCCAGGCCCGCCTGCTCGACCTCCTGCGCGGGCTGGTCACCGATCTCGGTCTCGCGGCCATCGTCGTCACCCACGACCTCGCGGTGGCGCGGCTCCTGTCGCAGCGCATGATGGTGATGAAGGACGGCCGCGTCGTCGAAAGCGGCCTCACCGACCGCGTGCTCGACGATCCGCGCGCGCCCTACACGCAATTGCTTGTTTCCTCGATTTTGCAGGTGTGACGATGGCGCCAAGGCACCCCCCTCTGGCCTGCCGGCCATCTCCCCCTCAAGGGGGGAGATTGGCTGTCACTTCTGTTTTCGCCAATTTTCGACGTCGGAGAATGTGCGAGGCCGAAAAGCTTTCGATCTCCCCCCTTGAGGGGGAGATGGCCGGCAGGCCAGAGGGGGGCGCTGGCCCGCAAACGAACGACTGGAGACCCCTCTGATGCCGACCCCGCTCGTTGTCTCCGACGTCGCGAAGAGCTTCACCATGCATCTGCGTGACGGCATCAAACTGCCGGTCGTCGCTGGTGTCTCGTTCTCCATCAAGGCCGGCGAATGCACGGTGCTCGGCGGCCCGTCCGGTGCCGGCAAGAGCTCGATCCTGAAAATGCTCTACGGCAATTATGCCGCCGACGAAGGCCAGATCATCGTCAATCATGAGGACGGGCTGATCGATCTCGCCAACGCCAGCCCGCGCACCGTTCTTGCCGTGCGCCGGCAAACGATCGGCTATGTCAGCCAGTTCTTGCGCACCGTGCCACGCGTCTCGGCGCTGGATGTGGTCGCCGAACCGCTGTTCGAGCGTGGCGAGGAGCGCGAGGCGGCGAGAGGCAAGGCGCGCGCGCTGCTGGCGCAGCTCAACCTGCCGGAGAAACTCTGGGCGCTGCCGCCGGCGACCTTCTCCGGCGGCGAGCAGCAGCGTGTCAACATCGCGCGCGGCTTCATCACCGAGCACCCGATCCTGCTGCTCGATGAACCGACCGCCTCGCTCGATGCCAGGAACCGCGACGTGGTGATCGAACTCATCGCCGCCAAGAAGGCGGACGGCGTCGCCCTGCTCGGCATCTTCCACGACCACGACGTGCGCGAGGCGGTTGCCGACCGCATCATCGACGTCACCGCGTTTGCCCCCGGGAAAATCGCCGCATGAGCAGGAAATTGTCGGAGACGCCGCTGGTTCACCCGACGGCGGAGGTGCACAATTCCACGCTCGGCCGCTGGACCGAGATCGCCGACCGCAGCCGGGTCTCGGAAAGCGAACTCGGCGACTATTCATACATGATGCAGGATTGCGCCGTCTGGTGCGCGACCATCGGCAAATTTGCCAACATCGCCGCAAGCGTGCGCCTCAATGCCACCAATCACCCGACCTGGCGGCCGACGTTGCACCACTTCACCTACCGCGCCTCCGACTATTGGGACGACGCCGAGCATGAGAGCGAATTCTTCGCGGAGCGTCGCGCCAAGCGCGTCACCATCGGCCACGACACCTGGCTCGGCCATGGCTCGACCGTCCTGCCCGGCGTCACCGTCGGCGAGGGCGCGGCGGTTGGCGCTGGAGCCGTCGTATCGAAAGATGTCGCCCCCTACACGATCGTCGCCGGCGTGCCGGCAAAACCGATCCGCGAGCGCTTCGACCGCCGCACGGCGGAGCGCTATCAGGCACTCGCCTGGTGGGATTGGGATCACGCCAGGCTGCGCGCCTCGCTCGATGATTTCCGGGAACTGTCTGCCGAAGCCTTCCTGGAGAAATACGAGGGATAGCTCCTCACATCGTCGTCATGGGAACTCGTTCATACCCTTGACATACGACTCGGACAGGAGGCCATCTTCCCAGGGAGATCGCCATGCCCGACACAATCAGCCCCTCGCTCGCCGGATTCTTTGCCGGCTCCAATCCTACCACCCCGGCGCATCTCGGCACACGCCACGACATGTCGGGCAACTTCCTGATCGAGCCCGGCAACACCGTCGTTAGTCACCTGGTCGGCGGCTCGCCGTCGGAGGCCGTGGTGCTTGCAGTGCGCGAGAAGATGCTGGCGATGCCTGACGCCGACCGGTTGGCCTTCACCCCCATCTCCAGCCTGCACATGACGCTGTTCCAAGGCGTCATCGAGTATCGCCGCCGCTTGCCCTACTGGCCCCAGGACGTACCGCTCGACACCAGCATCGAGGCCATGACCCGGCTCTATCTGGAACGGCTGAAGGATTTTCGGGGCTTCGGCCCGTTCAACATCAGGGTGGTCGAAATCGTGCCGAGCGGCCTCACCGTTGCCGGCGCGACCGACGACGACGTGCGCATCATGCGTCAATGGCGCGATGCGCTGGCGGTCCCGTTCGGGTATCGGCACCCCGATCACGACGCTTACGTCTTCCACATCACCTTCGCCTATCAGATCCAGCGTCTTGCCGACGACAGGGCGGCCGCGTGGCAGACGCTGTTCGACGATTGCCTGGCGCTTTTCGCGCGCCAGGCGCCGGTCATCGAGATCAAGCCGCCCGCATTCTGCAGCTTCCGCGACATGGAGCATTTCGAGGAATTGCAAGTGCTCGGCTGATCGCGCGGAAACGGGCGCATGACGCAGCGCCTGTGGAGCGTAACAAAACTGACATCCAGGCGACACGGCAGGTTCATCTGGCTGCGTTAGGCGAGAAGCCTGACGATCAACATGGTCCTGACGGGAACCTGCCCATGCCAGCAACCTCAGCCACGCTCGAAATCCGCGGCGTCACCCGACGATTTGGCAAGAACACCGCTGTCAGCGATATCAACATCTCGATCCCGCAGGGTCAGATGGTCGGCGTCATCGGCCGTTCCGGCGCCGGCAAATCGACCCTCCTTCGCATGATCAACCGCCTCATCGATCCCAGCCAGGGGTCGATTTTTTTTGACGGCGCCGAAGTCTCCCAGTTGCGCGGCTCGCCGCTGCGGCGCTGGCAGCGCGACTGCGCCATGATCTTCCAGCAATTCAACCTGGTGCCGCGCCTCGACGTGCTGACCAATGTGCTGCTCGGCAAGCTGAACCACCGTTCGACGATATCGAACCTTTTCGGCATGTTCTCCCGCGCCGAATGCGCCGAGGCCGTCGCCGCCCTCGAGCGGCTCGACATCGCCCGCACCGCGCTGCAGCCCGCCGGCACGCTTTCGGGCGGACAGCAGCAGCGCGTCGCCATCGCCCGCGCCATGATGCAGCAGCCCAGGGTGATCCTTGCCGACGAGCCGATCGCCTCGCTCGACCCGCTCAATGCCAAGGTGGTGATGGATTCGCTGCAGGACATCAACCTGCGCGAGGGCATCACGGTCGTCACCAACCTCCACACGCTGGATACCGCCCGCACCTATTGCAACCGCATCATCGGCATGGCCGCCGGCAAGGTCGTCTTCGATGGCGCGCCGGAAGAGCTCGACCGCGAGGCCGTCCGCCTCGTCTACGGCGCCGACAGCAATGGTGGCGAGATTTCGGAGGCCATCACCTCCACCAGCGTTGCCTTCAAGCGAAAGATCGCCGCATCCGCCGGACCGCTCGAACCTGCATTCCCAGCTTACTGAGTTCAAGAAAGAGCGGCTCGGATCGTCCGCCCGCGTCAAGGGCACCTGTCAAAATCGATAACGCTGCCGGCGCGGGGCCGGAACCTACAGGAGAGATATCAATGTTCAGGAAGATGGTTCTCAGCGCCGTTTCGGTGCTCGCCATGGCCACCAGCATGGCCCACGCCGCCGATATGAAGGAATTCCGCGTCGGCATTCTCGGTGGCGAGAACGAGACCGACCGGCTGCGCAACTACCAGTGCCTGGCCGACCATTTGAAGGCCGAATTCGGTTTCGAAAAGGTCTCGCTGTTCCCGGCCGCCGACTATGACGGCGTCATCCAGGGCCTGCTCGGCGGTACGCTCGACTTCGCCGAACTCGGCGCTTCCGGCTACGCCAGCGTCGTCCTGAAGGACCCGAAGGCCGTTACCCCGATCCTCACCACCCAGCAGACCGACGGCGCCACCGGCTATTATTCGATCGGCCTGGCACTCAAGTCCTCCGGCATCACCGACATCAAGTCGGCCAAGGGCAAGAAGCTCGGCTACGCCGATCCGGATTCGACCTCGGGCTACCTGATCCCGCTGACCCAGATTCCGAAGGAGACCGGCGCTTCGAACGAGACCTTTTTCGCTTCGACCCAGTTCAACGGCGGCCACGAGAACAACGTCCTGGCCGTGCGTGACGGCAAGGTCGACGTCGCCGTCGATGATTCCTCGGGCATCGGCGACTTCAAGAACGGCTACACTTCGGGCACCTTCCACAAGGAAGTCGCCAAGGGCGCCGTCGACCCCAATGACTTCGTCGAAGTCTGGCGCTCGGGCCTGATTCCGAACGGCCCGCTGGTCGTGCGCACCGCGCTCGGCGACGACATGACCGCCAAGCTGGCCGCCTTCTTCACCGACCTGCCCAAGAAGGACAAGGCTTGCTTCGAAGGCGTGGAAGGCGGCGATTTCACCGGCTACGTTCCGGTGAAGGCGGACTTCTACAACGTCATCGTCGAAGCCCGTAAGGCAGCCATCGGCGGCTAACGGCGAAATCGGAAAGGGCGGCGCTGAAAACGCCGCCTTTTTTGCATCTCCGATCATGACCCTTTCCGTGACAGCCCCCTCTTCTGGCGCTACCCATCAGATGGCCGACGCCTGGCGACGGCAGACGTCGTTGCGCCGGTTCTATACCGCCCTCGGCGTCGCGCTGCTGCTTGTCGCCATGCTCGCCAGCATGTGGTTTGCCGACGAAGCCAATGCCGGCCACTTCTTCGACCGGCTGCCGCACATCCTGGATTTCCTGAGCTGGCTCGTCCCCAAGGACTGGAACGACGTCTGGCGGGCTTTGTTCGACATCGCCTCGCCGCATGATACCGGCACCCAGGAATTCAACTTCCCGCTTGGCCGCGTCTATGTCTGGGGCGGCTTCTACATCCCCGAATATTTTGAGCTGATGCTGACCACGGTGAACGTGGCGCTGGTCTCGACCTTCATCGGCTTCGTCTTCGCCGTGCCGTTCTCCTTCATCGCCGCGCGCAACCTGACGCCGCACCCTGTGCTGCGGCTTGTCGTCAAGCGCTTCATGGAGCTGCTGCGCGCCTTCCCCGAGATCGTCATCGCCGGCCTGTTCGCGGCCATCGTCTCGATCGGCCCGGTCGCCGCCATCATCGCCATCGGCCTGCATTCGATCGGCGCGCTGGGCAAGCTGTTCTACGAGATCAACGAGAACATCGACATGCGGGCCGAGGAAGGCCTGCGGGCGGTTGGCGCCAACTGGTTCGAGCGGGTTCGCTTTGCCGGCCTGCCGCAGGTTCTGCCCAATTTCATGTCCTACACGCTGCTGCGGATCGAGATCAACGTTCGCATCTCCACCATCATGGGCGCGGTCGGCGGCGGCGGCATTGGCGAGGAGTTGAAGCTCTCCATCTCGCGCGGCTTCGGCGCCAAGACGCTGGCGCTGGTGCTGCTCCTGTTCACCACCATCTTCATCGTCGACCAGTTCTCCGCCTGGCTGCGCCGCAAGCTGGTCGGCGAGCAGGCCTTCGTGATGGGGGCTTAGACCATGGTCCCGAAAAGTGGACGCCGGTTTTCGGGAGAGATCATGGTCAAACAAAAAGATGAATCATGGTGACGATGACGTCAGACGAAATCAGCGCGATCGAGGACCGCTTTCCGCATGTGTTCCGGCGGCCGGCCTACAAGCGCTTCGGCCCGCTGTTCCTGCTCCTGGGCACGGTGCTCTACCTCGCCTATGCGATGTGGTTCTTCAGCCTGCCGCAGGTGCTGCGGGAATCGCACTGGGAGCGCCTGCCGCTGTTCCTGTCGCAGTGGGTCAGCTACGATTTGCAGCCGGAGTTTCGCCTCGACCAAGCCGAGATCACGCCAAAATATCCGCGCTTCTCCGCGCTTGGCGAGAACCCGAACCCCGACTGGGTGATCAGGAACCCGGACGGCACGTTCACCGTGCAGATCGACGGGCCGGCTAAGTCCGTCACCTTCGACAAGGCGCAGGCGACGATCATGGCCAACGGCCAAACCGTGCCTGTCACGCTGACCAGCGGCAAGCCTGTGATCACGGGTCCGGTGCCGGACTGGATCACCGCGCATGACGACGAAGTGGTCGCCAAGATGGGCTTCGCCGGCGAGGTGCGCGTCACCGTCGACCGCGTCAAGGTGCGCAAGCGCTTCCTCGGCTGGGCGAATTTCGTCTTCGACACCCGCTCGCCCTTCTTCGGCAAATCGGCGGGAGACGTGGTCTCCCTGATCGTGTCCGGGCCGCAGTTGAAACCCGGCACCTCGAACCTCGCACTGGCCGGCGACAACATCTGGAACAACGCCCAGTGGCAGCACGGTGACGTCTGGACGAAGCTGCTGCAGACCATCGTCATGGCGTTTCTCGGCACGCTGCTCGGTGGCATCGTCGCCTTTCCGCTGGCTTTCTTCGCCGCCCGCAACATCACGCCGAGCGGCTTGCTGAGCCAGGTGCTCAAGCGCTTCTTCGACTTCATGCGCTCGGTCGACATGCTGATCTGGGCGCTGTTCTTCACCCGCGCGTTCGGGCCGGGGCCCCTGGCCGGCAGTGCGGCGATCTTCTTCACCGAGATCGGCACGCTCGGCAAAACCTATTCCGAGGCGTTGGAGAACATCGACGACAAGCCGCGCGAGGGCGTCGTCTCGACCGGCGCCAACGGCCTCTTGGTCCAGCGCTACGGCGTGATACCGGAAGTGGTGCCCGTGTTCATCAGCCAGACGCTCTACCAGTGGGAATCCAACACCCGCGGTGCCACCATCATCGGCGCTGTCGGCGCCGGCGGCATCGGCCTGAAGTTGTGGGAAGCGATGCGCACCAATTCCAACTGGGCCAATGTCTTCTACATGGTGCTGCTGACGCTGGTGGTGGTCTTCATCTTCGACAACATCTCCAACTTCCTGCGCCGCAGGCTCAGCCGGACGATCCACGATTACAACAGGATCCAGGCTGAACAGGGGTAGGCATCTTCCAGAATGAGGCGAGACGTCGGCGGGACAGCACCCCCCTCTGGCCTGCCGGCCATCTCCCCCGCAAGGAGGGAGATTGGCAGTTTCACAGGTGGCGCCTCCATTGCAACACTGGAGACTGGCGAAAGCCAGCACAACATCCGATCTCCCCCCTTGCGGGGGAGATGTCCGGCAGGACAGAGGGGGGTGTGAAGGAACGCGGCGTTCGTTGGACGGCGGCATTGTTACCTAAGCCGCCCCTCTCCACCCGTCCTTGATATGCTTATACCCCTCCCGATACACCGCTTCCGGCGTCTCGGAAAAATCGCGCCACACCTTGGTCGCCGCCGCCAGATCCTTCAGCGAGCGGCCGAAAGCTTCGATCGTCAGCCAGTCGTCATAGCCGCTCTTGCGGATCGCCGCGAACGTCTCTTTCCATGGAATGTTGCCGCGCCCCGGCACGCCGCGATCGTTTTCCGAAATATGGATATGCACGATATTGCGGCGGTGCTTCGTGTAGGCGCCGATCGGATCTGCCTCTTCGATATTGGCGTGGAATGTGTCGTACATCGCCTTGATATGCGGCCGGTCGATGGCGTCGATGTGCTCCGACAGGTCGGCCATCGTGTTGAGAAGATAACATTCGAACCGGTTCAGCGCCTCGAGCCCGATGGTGACGTTCCGCTTGCCGGCATGGTCGCCGATGGCGCGCTGCGAGACGATCGAGCGTTTCTTCTCGGCGGCTGTCGGCCCGGAACCGGAAAAGGCACCGAGCGTCGAATGCAGCGGGCCGCTCAGCGTGCGGGCGCCAAGCGCATCGGCGCAATCGACAGCCCATTTCATGTAGTCGACACCCGCCTTGCGCGTTGCCGCATCGGCCGAGATCAGGTTCATCGCTGGATCGCCCATTGCCGAGACCGCGGTCCGCTCCAAGCCGATGCGGTCAAGCAATTCGCCCAGTTTCCTGTAGTCGTCCGGTGTGCCGGAAAAGATCGGTATCTCGACGCCATCGAAGCCGGTCGCCTTGATGTCGCGTAGCAGCGGCTCGTGCTTCTTAGACACCGCCGTCGTCCACAAGAACATGCACATGCCGATTTTCATCGACGCCCCTCCCCTTGATCCCCCAGATCCCCTCAGTCTTAGAGTTTGGTCCACGCCCCGTTCTTCTTCGACGACTTCACGCAGGCCTCGATGAAGGCCATGCCCTCGACGCCGTCGGCGATCGTTGGGAAGACGACATCCTTTGCCGGCTTGCCGCCCTTCCTGCGCGCTGCCCGGATGGCGCGCGCGGCTTCCTGGTAGATGTTGGCGAAACCTTCCAGATAACCCTCGGGATGGCCCGATGGGACGCGGCTGACACGGCCCGCCACCGGCAGCGCGCCGGCACCGTTGCGGGTGATCAATTGCTTCGGCTGTCCGAACGGCGTGTACCAGAGATAGTTCGGATCGGCCTGCACCCATTCCAGCCCGCCCTTCGAGCCATAGATGCGCAGCTTCAGCCCGTTCTCATGACCCGGCGCCACCTGGCTTGCCCAGATCATGCCCTTGGCCGGATGCGTCTTGCCGGAGGGCTTGAAGCGCAGCATGACGTTGACATTGTCGTCGAGCAGCCGCCCCGGCACGAAGGCATCGAGATCGGCCGAGAGCGAATCGAGTTCCAACCCAGAGACGAAGCGGGCGAGATTGTAGGCATGGGTGCCGATGTCGCCCAGCGCACCGCCCGCACCGGCCTGCTTCGGATCGCCGCGCCATGATGCCTGCTTCTGGCCGGTGGCGGCGAGATCCTCGGTCAGCCAGTCTTGCGGATATTCGGACTGCACAATGCGGATGTCGCCGAGCACACCCTTGGCGACCATCTCGCGCGCCTGCCGCACCATCGGATAGGCGGTGTAATTATGGGTCAGCACGAACACCTTGCCGGTCTTCTCGACAATCGCCGCGAGCTTCTTCGCCTCGGCCAGCGTCGTCGCCAGCGGCTTGTCGCAGATGACGTGGATGCCCGCCTCGAGGAAGGCCTTTGCCGCCGGCACATGCACATTGTTGGGCGTCACGATGGCCACCGCCTCGATGCCGTCGGGACGTTTGGCCTCGGCCTTGGCCATCTCGGCATAGGACGCGTAGCTGCGGTCCGGATCGAGCCCGAGTTCGGCGGCCGAAGCCTTGGCGCGCGCCGGGTCGGACGACAGCGCGCCGGCAACCAGCACGAAATCATTGTCCAAGCGCGCCGCGATCCGGTGCACCGCGCCGATGAAGGCGCCCTGCCCGCCGCCGACCATGCCGTAGCGGATCGGGCCGCCTCCCGTCTCCGACTTCGATGCGCCGACCATGTCTTTCTCCCTCATGTCTGAAATATCATTCCCTCGATGGAGGGAAGCCGCGTCAAATTCCCATCATGGCGCGCAACAGCTTCTTGTCGGTGGTGCCGGCGGCGAAATCGTCGAATGCCTTCTCCGTCACCCGGATGATGTGGTGCTGGATGAAGGGCGCCCCTTCGGCAGCACCGTCTTCCGGATGCTTCAGGCAGCATTCCCATTCCAGCACGGCCCAGGAATCATAATCGTACTGCGTCAGCTTGGAGAAGATGCCGCCGAAATCCACTTGCCCGTCGCCGAGCGAACGGAAGCGGCCGGCACGGTTGGTCCAGCTCTGATAGCCGGAATAGACGCCCTGCCGGCCGGTCGGGTTGAACTCGGCGTCCTTGACGTGGAAGGCCTTGATGCGCTCGTGATAGATGTCGATGAATTCTAGATAATCGAGCTGCTGCAGCAGGAAGTGCGACGGGTCGTAGTTGATGTTGCAGCGCTTGTGGCCGCCGACCGCGTCGAGGAACATTTCGAAAGTGGCGCCGTCGAACACGTCCTCAGAGGGGTGAATTTCATAGCCGACATCGACGCCATTGTCCTCGTAGACGTCGAGGATCGGCTTCCAGCGTTTGCCGAGCTCGCCAAACGCTTCCTCAATGAGTCCAGCCGGCCGCTGCGGGAACGGATAGAGGTAAGGGAACGCCAGCGAGCCGGTAAACGACACAGAAGCATTCAGGCCCAGATTGCGCGATGCTTTGGCGCCGAACTTCATCTGCTCGACAGCCCACTTCTGCCGGGCTGCGGGATTATTGTGCACCGACGGCGGCGCAAAGCCATCCATCTGCGCGTCATAGGCCGGATGAACCGCGACCAGCTGCCCCTGCAGATGCGTCGACAGTTCGGTGATCTCGACGCCGGCGTCAGCGCAGATGCCCTTCACCTCGTCGCAATAGGCCTTGGAAGACGCCGCTTTCTCGAGGTCGAACAGGCGTGCGTCCCAGGTCGGGATCTGCACGCCCTTGTAACCGAGACCCGCGGCCCATTTGGTGATCGAAGGCAGCGAATTGAACGGCGCCGCATCACCCGCGAACTGCGCCAGAAACAGTCCAGGACCCTTCATTGTCGTCGGCATCGGCATCCTCCTCATTTGTCGCGACCAAGCATAGCGCCGATTGGAAGCAGGGCCAGCCATTTTGGTCTTCTCGCATCGGGCGCTTTGCAGGCACTGCCATTCTGGTATTACCAAATGGGCAAATTTGGTCAAGCCTCCCAATGCGCCGCCAAAGCCCTCCAATTACTCAAAATGATGGCATATATCGCAATATAATCAATAGCGTAATCCGCGCGAAAAGTTGCGATGCCGCGCTTCTTGCCGTTCCGGGGAATTTGCTGTAGACCTCATTTAAGGCCCAATTGGTCGAACCAGTTTGCAAGGAAAAGGCTGGGGATGCCTTGGGGAGGAACACTTGCGTCGCCTTTCGGCGATGCATGTCGCAGGCAAACCATACGGACGAACTTTGGGAAGGACGGACCATGCATCTTTCGACGCACAACTGGATGCGCGCGGAACCTCTGGAGACGACGCTCAAACGCATCAAGAAATTCGGTTACGAGTCGATCGAGATTTCCGGCGAGCCCGAACAGTACAAGACCAAGGAGACGCGGGCGCTGTTAAAGGAACATGGCATCCGCTGCTGGGGCGCGGTCACCTTGATGCTGGGCGAACGCAACCTCGCCGCCAGGAACCAGGGCCAGCGCGAGCGCTCGGTGCAGTATGTCAAGGACGTGCTGACCATGGTCAGCGAACTCGATGGCGAGATCATCACGCTTGTCCCCGCGACCGTCGGCAAGGTGGTGCCTGACGGCACCGAGGAAGAGGAATGGAAGTGGGTGGTCGATGCGACCCGCGAGTGCTTCACCCACGCCAAGAAGGTCGGCGTCAAGATCGCGGTCGAGCCGCTGAACCGCTTCGAAACCTATCTGTTCAACCGTGGCGCCCAGGCGCTGGCGCTGGCCGACGCGGTCAGCCCCGAATGCGGCGTCTGCCTCGACGCTTATCACATCCACATGGAGGAATTTAACGTCCACGACGCCATCCGCCAGGTCGGAAAGCGCCTGTTCGACTTCCACGTCGCCGACAACAACCGCTTCGCCGCCGGCCTCGGCCAGATCGACTGGCCCAGGATCGTCGCCACCTTGAAGGAAGTCGGCTACGACGGCGCGCTGACCAACGAGTTCGTCGCCCCCGTCGACCGGACGCCGGCGGCACCCTACCCCGAAATGGTCGAGCGCCATCCGGTCGACATCTCGCCTGAACAGCTGAAGTTCATCCAGGACCATGGCTCCAGCGTGCTCACCGAAAAATTCTACACCGACCAGATGCGCATCACCGCCGAAACGCTGCTGCCGCTGATCAAGTAGTCGACTGCTTTGGGATTTTGCCCTTTCGCCCTGGCCGGCGGCAGGGCTGGGGAAAAATATGCGCATCAAGACCGTCCAAGCCTGGTGGGTCCGCATCCCGATCGAAGCCGCTCGGCAACACCGTAGCGACTTCGGCCAGGTCACGACCTTCGACGCCGCCATCCTGCGCATCGAAACCGATGATGGGCTGGTCGGCTGGGGCGAAGGCAAGAACGCCGCCGGCAGCGCCGGCAGTTACGGCGCCCTTGTCCACATGCTGAACCATGAGGTTGGGCCGCAGCTGATCGGCCGTGATCCGGCCGACATCGGCGTCATCTGGGAAATGCTCTACAACGGCGTGCGCCACGACAGCGCCATACGCGCCGGCCATGCCATGCCGCAGCTGGCGCGGCGCGGCATGAGTGTCGCCGCCATCAGCGCCGTCGACATCGCGCTCTGGGATATTCTGGGCAAATCGCTGGGCGTCCCGGTCTGGCGGCTGCTGGGTGGCCGCAAGGCCGACCGCATGCAGGCCTATGCCTCGGGTGGCTGGGCCGCCGCCGATGCCATTGGCGAGCAGTTGAAGTCCTATATCGCCCGGGGTGGCTTCAAGGCGCTGAAGATGCGGGTCGGCGCCATGGATGGCGCCGCGCACATTTCCGCCGCGCGCGTCCGCGCCGCGCGCCAGGCGCTCGGCCCCGACGTCGAACTGATGGTCGACGCCCACGGTACCTATACGGTCGCCGAAGCAAAGCGCTTCATTCATCTGGTCAACGACCTCGATCTCGCCTGGTTCGAAGAGCCGATCATCGCCGATGACAAGCCTGGCATGGCTGAAGTGCGCGCCTCGTGCGCCGTCCCGATCGCCACCGGCGAAAGCGAGGCGACACGCTATGCCTTCCGCGACCTCGCCGTGCTCAAGGCCGCCGACATCTTCCAGCCGGATCCTGCCTTCTGCGGCGGCATCAGCGAGGCGATGAAGATCGGCACCATCGCCAGCGCCTTCAACCTGCGCTTTGCGCCGCATCTGTGGGCCGGCGCCCCCTGCTTCTTTGCCGGGCTGCATGTCTGCGCCGCCTCGCCGGCGAGTTTCACGGTCGAATATTCGCTCGGCGCCAACCCGATGATCCACGATCTGATCGAAGAGACTGTCGAAGCAAGGGACGGTATGATAGCGATCCCCGAAAAGCCGGGTCTGGGATTCACCATTTCGGAGCGGTTCCTGGAGGCGCACGCGCAACGCAATTGACGATGAAAGAAAAGAACCTTCTCGCGGAACTCGCCGCCTATCTGTTCTCCCACTCGGACAAGGAGACCGGCCGGACACCGTCGGAACGTGAGCTGGCGGAGCATTTCGGCGTCAGCCGCGGCCAGATCCGCGAGGCGCTCGCCATCCTCGAAGCCATGCGGATCGTCGAACGCCGCGCCAAGTCCGGCATCTACATCGACACAAAGCAGGCGAGCGTCGAGGCGCTGGCGCTGTTTGCCCGCGCCGGGCTGCCGCTCGATCCGCTGCAGATTTACGAGACAGTCGAGTTGCGCAAGATCCACGAGATCAAGGCCGCAGAACTTGCCTGTTCGCGTGCCACCGAGGAAAATTTCGAACGCCTGCGCGAAATCCTCAAGGCTTCCGAGGAGCGCATCGCCGCCGGCGAGGGCCTTGCCAAGGAGGACCGCGAATTCCATCTTGAGATCGTGCGCGCCACCAAGAACAGCGTCTTCCACAACATCTGCAGCGTCTATTATTTGATGGGCGAGCAGCGCCTGCCGATCTATTTCAACGATCCCGAACGCAGCGTGCGCTCGCATGCCGAGCACGTGCAGATCTACGAGGCGCTGCTGCGCCGCGACGGCAATCTCGCCCAGGCGCTGATGAGCGCGCATCTGCAAGGGGCGGAAAGCTACTGGAAGGGCCTGATCGAAGGCGGCATGGCGGCTGCGCCGCCGAGCCCAGCGCTCGAAAAGGCCTGACCGTGGCCCAGCCGAAGATCCTGTCGACCCATCCGCTGCACCCGCGCGCCGCGGCCAAACTGGCGGGCGCCGGCCAGCTTGTGATCGCATCGGCGCTCGATGCTGGCACCTTGGCCAGGGAAGCGAAGGACGCCGACATCGTCATCGTGCGTGCACCGCTGCCGCCGGCGCTGTTCGAGGGTGCCTGGAAGCTGAGGGCGGCCATCCGCCATGGCGCCGGGCTCGACATGATCCCGATGGAGGCGGCGGCCGCCGCCGGTGTGCTGGTGGCCAATGTGCCGGCGGTCAATGCGCGCTCGGTTGCCGAACACGTCATGTTCACTGCACTTGCCCTGCTTCGGCAATTCCGCAAGGTCGACCGCGACCTGCGAACCAAAGGCTGGCTCGCCGGACGCGAGCATGCCAACGCCAACGTCGAACTCGCCGGCAAGACCATCGGCATCGTCGGCCTTGGCGCCGTCGGCCAGGCTGTCGGCCATATCGCAGCGCACGGCTTCGACTTGAAAGTGGTGGCCACGACGCGCAGCATGCAGCCGGCGCCGGAAAAGGTCGGATTCCTGTCGATCGATGCGCTGGTCGAGCAGAGCGACATCATCGTGCTCTGCTGCCCGCTGACGCCGGAGACGCGCGGCCTGATCAGCCGAGAGCGCATCGCCCGCATGAAACCCAATGCGCTGTTGATCAACGTGTCGCGAGGCCCGGTCGTCGATGACGACGCGTTGATCGAGGCCTTGCAGAAGCGCCGTATCGGCGGTGCCGCGCTCGACGTTTTCTCGACGCAGCCGCTGCCGTCGAATCATTCCTATTTCGGCTTCGACAACGTCATCATCACCCCGCATATGGCAGGGATTACCGAGGAATCGATGATGCGCATGGGCGTCGGCGCCGCGGGCGAGGCCCTGCTGGTGCTGGCTGGCAAACTGCCGGTCAACCTGCGCAATCCGGAAGTGGTCGATCACTACCGGCGGCGCTTTCCGCTCGACATATAGCGCATCGCGGTTTCGCCCCAATTCTCCGCGACGTTGCAACCATGTCCGGTTTTCGCCTCGCATTTCTGACTGTTGTAGCTTCGTCGATCTTCGCTGTGCCGGCACTCGCCGCAGGCGAAAGCAGTTATGTCTATTGCGACAACGGGCTTCGCTGCTTCAAGGCGCCCTGCCCGTCGAACAGCGCGCTCGACCTTGCCACCGGCACGATCATCAAGGGAGTATCGATCGACACCAGCGGATTGCCGCAGGCCGACAAGGCGATAACGGATCAGTCCGACGTGCTTTACAGCGGAAAGATCATCGTCAGGGGTTCGATCGAGCACCGTACCCAAACCATCACCGGCAAGGACTACAGCCTGCCCTGGCTGGTCGCGACCCGCATCGTGCGCACCGCCAAGGACAGCGAACGCAAGCACTGTTCGTCGCACTGATCCGCCATCTGCGGTCGACTGCCGATCATCCGCCCAGCAGCCTTTCCACTTCAGCGGCAATCCGCAAAAGACGGCGATCATGGCCATTGCGCGCCACCAGCATCAGCCCCGCTGGTAGCGTCATGCCCGGCATGGGCAGCGAGATCGCGCAGAGGTCGAACTGGTTGGCAACCTGCGTGTTGCGCAGCAGCAGGCCCTCTATGTGATCGCGCAGCTCGGCATTCTCGGCCATCGATACGATACTCGGCGCCGTCACCGGCGTCGTCGGCAAGGCCAGCACATCGAACGATGTCAGCCGCTCGTCCATGGCGGCGACCAGCGCGGCGCGGCGGCGTAGGGCCCTGATGTAGACCGGCGTCGGTATGGCAGCTGCCCGCGACAAAGGTCCGCTGACATGCGGGTCGACCGGCACCGATGCTCCCGTCGCCAGCCAGTCGGCATGGATTTCGGCCCCTTCCATCGCAGCGATCGAGCCACGCTTCGTCGCCGCGCGCATCTCTCCAAGCAGATCGTCTATCGACATGTCAGCCAGGCGCGCATCTGCCTGTTCGATCTTGCCGAGACAATGCTCGAACGCCGCGGCCACCTCGCTTTCCGTGTCTCCAAAGAGAACGCCGCGCGGAATGCCGATGCGAAGGCCTGAAAGGGGGATCGGCGCCAGCTCGGCCGGCATATTGCCAGCCATCACGGCATCGGCGGCGGCGCACTGGACTACAGTTCGAGCGAGCGGCCCGATCGAGTCGAGAGTGGCGGACAGCGGGAAGGCGCCAGTCAGCGGCACGCGCCGCGCCGTCGGCTTGAAGCCGACGACACCGTTGAGCGACGCTGGTATGCGCACCGAGCCGCCGGTGTCGGAGCCGATCGATATTTCGCTCGTCGCCTCGCCGACGGAAACGCCGGCACCTGAGGACGAACCGCCGGGAATGCGGCTGGCATCGACGGCATTGCCTGGCGTGCCGTAGTGCATGTTGTCGCCGATCGCGGTGAAGGCGAATTCGGTCATGTTGGTCTTGCCGATGATCACAGCGCCGGCTTGCCGCAACCGGCTGACGGTGGCCGCGTCGCGCGAAGCGGGCATGGCGGTCTTGCGCATCAGCGAGCCGGCTGTGGTTGGTTCGCCGGCGACATCGAACAGATCCTTGACCGAGACGATGGTGCCGTCGAGCGGTCCAAGTGTCACGTCTGCCCGTTTGCGGGCATCACTGGCATCGGCTGCCGCCCGCGCCACTTCGGCGTAGAGCTTGGTAAACACGCGTTCCTCACCGGCACGAGCGGCAAGGCGCGCCAGGATGATTTCCAGATGATCGCGGGCTGACTGCATTTTCGGTGTCGGACTCCGGACGCCTCGAACGTCCTTGGGCAAGCGCATGGAATGCCAAGACTTAACCCGGCGCAGGTGGTTTTGCACCCCTGCCGGACGCAAGGAAGAAAACGATGCTCTACAAAGGCAGCTGTCACTGCGGCAAGGTAGCCTTCGAATTCGAGGCGGAGCTGACCGGGGCCGTGCGGTGCAATTGTTCGATCTGCTCGCGCAAGGGCGCGCTCCTGTGCGCCATTCCGCACGCGGCCTTGGCCGTGCTGGCCTGGGGTGATGATTTGGGCACCTACACATTCGGCAAACATGCGATGGCGCACCGCTTCTGCCGCACCTGCGGCATCCACCCTTTCGCCGAGGATGTACGCGAAGGCGGGGAACGCAGTGCCTACATCAACCTCAACTGTGTCGCCGATCTCGATCCTTCGACCCTGTCGATCTTCGACTTCGACGGGCGCTCGGCCTGATACTGTTGCACAAGCCATCACAAAGACAGCGGCCCGAAGACCGTGACGGTTTTCGGGCCGCTCCCAAATCAGGGATTCGGCGACACTATTCCACGCGCTTCGGGCCGCGCAGGAACACCACGATGGCCGCCAGCAATGTCGCTGTGCCGCAATAGGCGAAGGCGCTGGCGACGCCGGCATGGTCGACCAGCAGGCCACCAAAGACGGCGCCCAATGCAATCGCCACCTGGAACGTTGCCACCATCAAGCCGCCGGCGCTTTCAGCCTGGTCGGGCGCGGCCCGCACCAGCCAGCTCTGCAGCCCGACCGGCACCGCGCCGAAGGCAAAGCCCCAGACCGCAACTGAAACCGCGGCAATGGTCGGCGAGGCGCCAAGAACCAGCATCGAGGCGGCGGCCAGTGCAATCAGCAGGGGTGCCAGCGCGACCGCTGCCTTGAGATTGCGCTCGGCCAGGATGCCGCCGGCGACATTGCCGAAGAAGCCGCCTATGCCGTAGGCCAGCAGCACCAGCGAAATCGTCTCGATGTTAAGCACGGGCACCTTTTCGAGGAACGGGCGCACATAGGTGAAACCGGCAAAGTGCCCCGACGCGACCAGCAGCACGACCAGCAGCGCCACCCGGATCGACGGCCGTTCCAGCACCTCGAGCAAGGTGCGGAAGCTTGCGACGCCCACGGGCGGCAGCTTCGGGATGGTCGCCACCTGCACCAGCAGCGCCAGCGCGCCGACGATGGTCGCGATCATGAAGGCGGTGCGCCATCCCCAGATGTCACCGACATAGGCCCCGACGGGAGCCGCGGTGACGGTGGCGAGCGAAACCCCGGTCAGGATGATCGACATGGCGCGCGGCATCAGCCGCATCGGCACCAGCCGCAGCGCCATGGCAGCCGACATCGCCCAGAAGCCGCCCAGGGCGACGCCAAGCACGACGCGGGCAAGCAGAAGCATGGACAAGGATGAAGCAAAGGTGGCCAGGAGATTGGACAGGATCAGGAACATCGTCAGCATCCACATCACCAGCCTGCGGTCCATGCGCCTTGTGATGATTGCCATTGTCGGTGCGGCAATGGCGCCGACGATCGCGGTCGCCGTCACCGCTTGTCCCGCCACGCCTTCTGTGACGCCGAGATCGCGCGCCATCGGGGTCAGCAGGCTGGCGGGCAGGAATTCAGCGGTAACGAGGCCGAAAACCCCAAGCGCGAGCGAGACCACGGCACCCCATGCCGGTTCTGTTCGTTCCTCCTGGTCTGCGGGGTTCAGTAGGGCGGCGTCGACAGCGCCCGTCGCGGATTCGGCCATGGTCAGTCTCCGATGAAGTTGCAGCGCAGCATTTGGCTGCAGTGCAACATAGGGAGTGACGGGCTGGAGTTTCCATGTTAGAAACACCATTATGTTTGACCGTTCGTCCAAAATTCCGGTCACTGGCGACGCGCTGACCGACATATTGCGCGGCTTGCGTCTCGATGGCGTCGAGTATGGCCGCTGCGAAATGAAAGAGCCCTGGGGCATCCAGTTCCCGGCCCAGCCTGCGGCCCGGTTTCACTTCATCGGCCGCAAGGGCTGCTGGCTGAAGCAGCCATCCGGCGAGTGGGTGCAGCTCAATGCCGGCGATGCGGTGTTGCTGCCGCGGGGCGCTGCTCACGTGTTGGCCAGCGAACCCGGCGCCCAGGCCTGGCCAATTCACAGCTACGGCCGCGAAGAGGTCTGCAAGGACGTCTATTGTACGTCGAACGCGGAGATGTGCGACAAGAATGGCCAGCCGGGCACGCTGCTGTTCTGCGCCAGCATGTATTTCAACCTCGATGGCCTGCATCCGCTGCTCGGGATGATGCCGGATGTGATGCGCACACACGAGCTCGAAGACTACGAACCGGGCATTCCGCACCTGCTGGATTCGATGGCGCGCGAAGTGACGATGGAGCGCGTCGGGTCCGGCGGCATCCTGGCGCGGCTGGCCGATGTGCTTGCCGCCACCGTCATCCGCTCATGGGTCGAGCGTGGCTGCGGCGACTCCTCCGGCTGGATCGCGGCGGTCAGGGACCGCGACATCGGCCGCGTGCTGGCCGCCATTCATCTCGAACCGGACCATGACTGGACGGTCGAGTCGCTGGCCCGGATGATGGGCGCCTCGCGCTCGGGCTTTGCCGAGCGCTTCGCCACCATCGTCGGCGAAACGCCGGCAAAATATGTCACCCAGGTCAGGATGCATCAGGCGCGGCAATGGCTGGTCCGCGACCGGATGAAGATATCGGTCGTTGCCGCCCGCCTCGGTTACGAATCGGACGCGGCCTTCAGCCGCGCCTTCAAGCGCGTCATCGGTTCGGCGCCCAGCCACCTGCGGGCCGAGGAACAGGCTGAGATACGGCAGGCCAGCTGATGCGCCGGCCGTGACGACTGGTGATTCCGGTTTGCCAAGTTGCCCCCACGCAATAGTTTGCCCGCTAATGGAGGGCCGGCGGCAAATCAGCCTATGGAGCATAGTCGATGCTAAATCATATGAAAATCCTGACGCTCGCCGCCATGCTCGTGGTCTCCGGCCAGGCCTTCGCCCTCGAAGACAGCTATCTGCCGGCGGACAAGATTCCCTATGTCGCCGAAGTGCCCGACCAGCCGCATCGCCTTGGCCCGCTGTGGGGCGAGCGGGCCAAGGGCCCGGCGGGCACGTTGCTGAAGGTTCCGGGCAACTGGCGTGCTCCTGTTCACGCGCACACCGCGGACTACCGGGCGGTGGTCATAAAGGGGCTGTGGGCGCATCGGCAGATGGACGGCGGCGAAGCAACCAAGGTGGAACTGCCTCCGGGATCCTACTGGACCCAGAAGGCCAACCAGATGCACGACGACGCCTGCCTCTCCGACACGGAATGCGTGATCTTGCTGATCAACGACACCCCTTACGAGACCTACATGGCAAAGTGATCGGGCGCTCTATCCGGCGTGCCGCAAGCTGACGCCGCTGCCTTTGTCGAACAGCACGACCTTGTCCGCGTTCCAGGCAAAGCGCACCGGCTGCTCGATCGCGACATCGGTCCTTGCCGGCACCGTCGCGCGCAGCGTCGTATCGCCGACCCTGAGCGTCAGGATCTTTTCGACGCCGTGATTCTCGACATCGTGGACGCGCGCCTCGACCGGCGCGCCGCTTTCCAGATAGACATCCTCCGGACGGATGCCGAAGACGAGCGGGCGGCCGTCGGTCGCGCCGCTCGTCTTTGGTCCCCCCGAGCTATTGGCTCCCCCTGCATATGGCAGTTCGAAATTCAGCGGTGCCATCACCGCGCGGCCGTTGACCAGTTTGCCGTCGATGAGGTTCATCGGCGGCGAGCCGACGAAGCTCGCCACATAGGTGTCGCGCGGGTTGTTGTAGATCTCGTGCGGCGTGCCAGTCTGGACGATGCGGCCATGGTTGAGCACGCCGACCTTGTCGCCCATCGACATCGCCTCGATCTGGTCGTGGGTGACGAACAGGAAGGTGGCGCCGAGTTGTATCTGCAGGTTCTTCAGTTCCGTGCGCAGCGCCTCGCGCAGCTTGGCGTCGAGCGCCGACAGCGGCTCGTCCATCAGGAACACGCGCGGCTTGCGCACGATGGCGCGGCCGATGGAGACGCGCTGCATCTCGCCGCCCGACAGGCGGTCGGTCTTGCGGTCGAGCAGATGCTCGATCCTGAGCGTACGTGCGGCGCGGTCGACGCGATCCTTGATCTCGGCGTCGGGCAGCCGGCGGATCTTCGGCTTCAGCGGGAATTCGAGGTTTTCGCGCACCGTGTAGCGCGGATAGAGCGAGTATTGCTGCAGCACCAGCGCCACGTCGCGCTCGGCCGCGCCCCAGTCGGCGACGTCGACGCCGTCGATGAAGACCTGGCCTTCGCTTGGCTTTTCCAGGCCGGCGATCAGCCGCAGCGTCGTCGTCTTGCCGGCACCCGTCTCGCCCAGCAGGACGAAGAACTCGCCATCGGCGATGTCGAGATCGAGCCCGGCCAAGGCGGTGTGGTTGCCGAAGGTCTTGGAAATGTTCTTGAGCTGGATATGCGCCATCAGAGTCTCACATCAAGCGACTTGCCGCTTGCCTTGTCGAAGAAATGCGCCTGGGTCGGGTCGATCCTGGCGAACACCTTCTCGCCGGGTCCGGCGACGAAACCGCTTTTGGTGCGCGCGCGCAGCATCTTGGAGCCGACCTTCAGGTCGACGATGTCGAAGGAGCCGAGCGGTTCCACGATCTGCGTTTCGACAGCCATGAACCCCTCGGCCGCGTCACGGCGGATGAGCACGCCTTCCGGCCGGATGCCGAGTGCCAGCCCACCCGCGGCATGGCCGTTGAGCTTCGACAGGAGAGCTCGCGGAAACTCGAAGCCGGTGGCCGCGTCACCCACGGTCACCGATGCGGACGAGGCTTTTTCGGCCACCGCCGCGTCGGCGACATTCATCACTGGACTGCCGACGAATTGCGCCACGAACAGATTGGCCGGGCGCGAATAGACTTCGTCCGGCGAACCGACCTGCTGCAGCACGCCTTCATGCATGATGACGATGCGGTCGGCGAGGCTCATCGCCTCGATCTGGTCGTGCGTGACATAGATGGTGGTCGAGCCCTGCTTGATGTGCAGCCGCTTGATCTCTGCCCGCATCTCCTCGCGCAGCTTGGCGTCGAGCGCGCCGATCGGCTCGTCCATCAGCATGGCCTTCGGCCGCCGCACCAGCGCCCGGCCGATGGCCACGCGCTGCATGTCGCCGCCCGACAGCGCCGACGGCTTTTTGGCCAGCAGGTCCGTTATCTGCAGCGTCTTGGCGACCGAGCGCACCTCGCTGTCGATTTCCGCCTTGCTCTTGCGCGTGGCACGCAGGGGAAAGGCGATGTTCTCGTAGACGCTCATATGCGGGTAGAGCGAAAACGATTGGAAGACCATCGCGATGTCGCGGTCGGCGGCCTTCAGATGCTGGATCGGTTTGCCATCGATGAGGATATCGCCTTCGTCGATCGTCTCCAGCCCGGCGATGGCGCGCAGTGTCGTCGTCTTGCCGCAGCCCGACTGGCCGAGCAGAACGATGAACTCGTTGTCGGCGATCTGGAGGTTGAGGTCCTTGATGACCTGGACGGCACCGAAGAACTTCTGGACGCCGCGAAGCTCGATCTGGGTCAATGCTGTGCTCCCGGATTTCGCGCCTGCATGTCCCCGGAATGCCCGGTACCGGCCTTGTCTTCCGGTGCGATCTTCGAGGTGACGTTGAAGCCGATCAGCCCGATCAGGATAATGGTCAGGCCGTATGTGTGCAGCAGCATGTTCCACGGCTGGCAGAGCGCGACGATGCCGAGCACCATCAGCACCTGGCTGCCTGGCTCCAGATATTTCTGATTGATGGCGCGAAAGCTCATTTGCGGATCGCTCCGAAAGACATGCCACGCAGCAGGTGATTGCGCAGCAGGAAGGTGAAGATGGCGACCGGCAGCAGGAACAGGAAGGTGCCGGCGGCGATCACCGTCCAGTCCGGCAGGCCGGAGCCGACCTGGCTGGGGATGAACGGCGGGGCGGTCTGCGCACGGCGATTGGTCATGATCAGCGCGAAGGCATATTCGTTCCACGCGGTGATGAAGCAGAACACGGCGGTGGCGGCGATGCCGGTGGCCGCCTCCGGCAGCACGATCTTGAAGAAGGCTTCCATGCGCGTATAGCCGTCGACGAGTGCCGCCTCCTCATATTCTTTCGGTATCTCGTCCATGAAGCCCTTCATCAGCCACACCGAGAAGGACAGGTTGAAGGCGGTGTAGAGGATGATCAGCCCGACATGGGTGTCGTTGAGGCCGACCGCTCGGTACATCAGGAACATCGGGATCGCCACCACCACCGGCGGCAGCATGCGCGTGGACAGGATGAAGAAGAGCAGATCCGCCTCCCCCTTCACCTTGAAGCGCGAGAAGCCGTAGGCGGTGAACGTGCCCATGCCGACCGCCAGCACCGTCGAGGTGATGGCGATGATCAGCGAGTTCAGGAAGCGGCTCGGATAGCCCGACCACTGCACCTGACCTTTACCGTCACGCACGATCTTCTCGCCGCCATCGAAAACGACGCGCTCCCACCACGGGGCGGCCGCGTACTCTTCGGGCGTCGGCGGGCTGCGCAATTGCGAGCGCTTGGTGAACAGCTTCACGAAAGGCGAAATTTCCGGCTGGAAGACGACCGTCGGCGGGATGGTGGTGGCCAGGTTGCGCGGCTTGAACGCCGTCGAGGCGATCCAGTAGATCGGGGCGAGGAAGATGATCGTCACCAACAGCACGGCGACGATGGCGATGCGGTTGAAGCCGATCTCTGAAGAAGTGCGGACTGCAGCCATCTCAGCGCTCCTTCACCTTGTTGAGGTATTTGACATAGATGTTGGTAATGGCCAGCACCATGATCAGCACGATGTAGGCCATCGCGCAGGAACGCCCGGTCTGCCACTCCTGGAACGCCATCTTGTAGAGCCGGATCGAGATCAGCTCGGCCGTCGGCTGGCTGGTCAGGATGTAGGCGAGGTCGAAGGTCTTGAACGCCTCCATGGTGCGGAAGATGACTGCGATCATCAGGATCGGCGCGACCAGCGGCAGCGTGATGCGGAAGAAGGTGTAGAACGGTCCGGCGCGGTCGATCGCGGCGGCCTCGTAGAGATGTTTCGGCACCGCCGAGAGGCCTGCCAGCGACAACAGCATGACGAAGGGCGACCACATCCAGATGTCGGTCAACGCAACCGCGTAGAGCGCCATCTTGGGATCGGCCAGCCACTCGAAATTGCCGAGCCCGAGCGCATAGTTGATGACGCCCCATGATGGATCGTAGAGAAGCTTCCAAAACAAGCCGACAACAGCCATCGACAGCATCATCGGCAGCAGCAGGAGCGTGGTGATAAGGCCCTTGAGCGGGATATCCCGGTTGAGCAGCATCGCCACGCCGAAGCCGACAAACAACTGGCCGGCGACCGAGATGATGACGTATTTGGCGGTGATGGCGAAATTGGACCAGACATAGGGGTCGTTGAGCAGGTCGCGATAGTTCTGCAGCCCGACGAAAGTCGCCGGCGCATTGGTCGACGCACGAAAGTCGGTGAAGGAATAGCCGAGCGAATAGATCAGCGGAAAGATGTTGAAGACGATCAGGAACAGGACCGTCGGGATGATGAAGAGATTGCGGATGGAAGTGTCGCTCAGGCCGCGCGCGGCCGCTCTTGAAGACCTGTCCAGCGTGGTGATCATCGTGGTCGCCAAGACCCTGCTCCCGGTTGCGGAAAAAGAAACGGAGGGGGCTTCAAGCCCCCTCCGCGAGGCATGATCGTTATTGGCCGCGGCCGTACTTCTTGAAGGTCGCGTTCCAGTCGGCCGCCAAAGCGTCCAGCGTTTCCTTGGCGGTACCTTCCCCGCCGATCATGTAGGGATAGACGCGCTGGTTGAGCTGCTGCAGCAGTTCGGCATATTCCGGCACCGCCCAGAAATCCTTCACCTTGAACATGGTCTCGTAGAAGGCCTTGTTGTAGGGCGTGGCGTTCTGGAATTCCGGCGACTTGAGCACCGCCGCGCTACAGGTATAGCCGCCAAGGGCCGCCCACTTCTTCTGGGTCTCGTCCTTGATGAACCATTCGAGGAACTTCGTCGCCTCTTCCTGCTTCTGCGAGTAGGAGACGATGGAGATGCCCTGCCCGCCGAGTGCGGCGAACTGGTCGCCGTTCGGGCCCGGAGGGTTGGCGAAGAAGCCGGTGTTCTTGGCGTTCGGATTCGACGCCTCGTTGATCAGCGAGGGGAAGAACGCGAAGTAGTTCATGCTCATCGCGGCCAGGTTTTCGGTGATCGCCTGGTTGTCTTCGACGAAGAACGACTTGGCCCAGCCTGGAGGGGTGAACTTGTAGAGTTCCTTGTAGGCGTCGAGCGCTGCGACCGCCTTGTCGGAGTTGATGAAGCCATCGACCTTGTAGGTCGAATAGTCACCCAGTTCGCCGCCATAGGAGAACAGCGCGTTCTCGAAGCCCATCGCCATCGCGTCGTAGGAATTGTCGGTGTAGATGGCGATGCCGTACCTCTTCTGGTCCGGCCGATAGAAGAATTCGGCGATGTCGCGCAACGCCTTGAAATCCTTCGGCACGTCGAGGTCGTAACCATACTTGGCCTTGAACGCTTCCTTTTCCTTGGGATCCTCGAACCAGTCCTTACGGTAGGACCAGCCGACGGCATCACCTTCAAGCGGGATGGCCCAGTACTTGCTGCTGCCGCCCGGATATTCGGCATAGTACTTCACCGTCGCCGGCGCCATCACATTGCCGAGGTCATGCTTCTTGAAGAAATCGGTCAGGTCGACATAGTGGCCGCCGGTCGAGCCGGCGCCAAGCCACTGCGAGTCGCCGACGACCAGGTCGTAGGCGTCGCCATGGGCGTTGAACTCGGTGAAGGCCTTGGTCTGGAAGTCGGACCACGGGGTGGTTTCCACCGTGATCTTGACGCCCGTTTCCTTCTCGTACTCGTTGCCGAGTTCCTGCAAATAGTTGGCCGGATCCCATTCCGCCCAGAAGATGGTGAGCGACTTTTCCTGCGCGTAGACGGACGTTCCGCAGGCAAGCGTTAAGCCGATACCAGCAAGCACGCTGGTCACTAACTTGCGCATAATGATTTCCTCCCTTGTGCGCGTTCTACCTTGTCATCCGAGCCGGCGACGCAGCCGACCCTGGTAGTTCCTCCCGTAATCGCACCTTTCCGGTTTCGGCCTCCTCGCCCTGCCGGAAAAATGGATCGCAACCCTCACTTTCAATCCACTTTTCTGATCCAATCTGGTATTACCAATCCTGCGTCGACGTCAAGCCCTTTCTTGGGAGCTCGACATCCTCAGCGCTCTCGGATTCAGACATTATCTGCCTGTTTTCGCATGATTTTCCTACTCAGTGATATGCACAGGTGTTGCCTGGCACCTCGCGCTGGAGCTAATATCAATAGTCGGCATGCAAATCTGGTCGAACCAGATTGGTGCTATTTCACGGCTGTCCTTGAACCGGCACCGCCTCCTTCATCGATCGATTCCGCGACCGCCGCACGCACCAGCGCACCAGCCGCCCATTGCGCGACCGCCATCGTTTTGCGGCTATCCAGCCCCCAGATGTCTTTCAGCACGATCAGCACCTCGACGCCGAAGATCAGCGACAGTGCCTGCGCCAGGCGTTTGAAGTCGCGCGGCGGCAAGCGGCCTTTGAGCGGCGCGATCGCCTCCTTCAAAAGATCGACGCGATGACCGCGCGTGAGGGCCGGCTCGCCGCCCAGCGTGCCGGCCTGGCGCCTTGCCCACTGGTCGAGCGACAGCTTCAGCGCCGCCTTGAACGTCGCCTCGAAGGCCTCGATACGCGGCATGGCGGTGGCGAACAGCTCGGCGACCCGGCGCCCGGCATCGGGGGAGGTCGATTGCCAGGTAAGGATCGGGCCGAGCCCCTCATTGACGACCGCCTGCACCAGCGCCGCCTGGCTCGGGAAATAACGATAGGCGGTGGCACGGGAAACCTGCGCTGCTTCCGCGACTTCGCTGACCGAAGGCGTGACGCCCGCCTGCATCAGCCGCGTCGCCGTCTCCAGCATCAGCCGTTTCGTGCGCGCCCGGGGTCCGCGCTCGGCTCTCTCGCCGGCGTCGTCCTGCACGGCGGCTTGTTGACGTGAGACATCCATATCAATACGATACGCGCGTCTCAAAAATTTGCAATGACCTGGGAACGGCCCGTGAAGCGCATCTACGTCGTGGGCACCGCCGACACCAAGGGTGAGGAACTCGCCTTCCTGGCCGATGCGGTCGCCGCCACCGGCGCCGCTGTTTGCCGTGTCGATGTCGGAACGCGCAACGCAACCGTGCCTGTCGACATCACCGCCAAGGAAATTTCCGGCCATCACCCCGACGGCGTCAACGCCGTGCTCGGCGGAAGTGATCGCGGCGCCGCCGTCGCCGCGATGGGCGTCGCCTTCGCCCGCTTCATCCAATCGCGAAACGACATTGCCGCGATTATCGGTATCGGCGGCGGCGGCGGCACATCGATCATCACCTCGGGCATGCGCGCCCTGCCGCTCGGCCTGCCCAAGATCATGGTCTCGACGCTCGCATCGGGCGACACCGCGCCCTATGTCGATGTCTCCGACATCATCATGATGCCTGCGGTGACCGACATGGCGGGGTTGAACCGGCTCTCCCGCGTCGTCCTGCACAATGCCGCCCAGGCGATCTCCGGCATGGCGGCGAGGCCTGCGCCGCCGCCCGACGGCAAGGCTTCGATCGGTCTCACCATGTTCGGCGTCACCACGCCGTGCGTGACCGCCATCGCCGACCAGCTCCGCTCCCGATACGATTGCATGGTTTTTCACGCCACCGGCACCGGCGGCCGCAGCATGGAGAAGCTCGCCGACAGCGGCTTGCTGTCCGGCGTCATCGACGTCACCTCCACCGAAGTCTGTGACCTTCTGCTCGGCGGCGTGCTGCCGGCGACGCAGGATCGTTTCGGAGCGATCATGCGCACCCGCCTGCCCTATGTCGGTTCGGTCGGCGCGCTCGACATGGTCAATTTCTGGGCGCCTTCGACCGTTCCGGAACGATATCGCGGCCGGCTGTTCTACGAGCACAATCCGAACGTCACGCTGATGCGCACCACGGCTGACGAGTGCCGCCAGATCGGCGAATGGATCGGCGCCAGGCTCGCCCGCTGCGAAGGGCCGGTGCATTTTCTGATCCCTGAAAAGGGTGTCTCGGCGCTCGACATCAAGGGTGGCGCCTTTTTCGATCCGGAGGCCGATGCCGTCCTGTTCGAAGCCATCGAGCGCACCATCCAGCCAAACAACACGCGCCGCGTCACCCGCCTGCCGCTGCACATCAACGACCCCGAATTCGCCCGGGCGGCAACCGCTGCCTTCCTCGACATCGCCAGACACTGAGGTCCAAGAACATGCCCGCAATCCCTCGCAAGGACATATTGAAGAAGTTCCGGGGAATGATCGACAAGGGCGTCCCGATCATCGGCGGCGGCGCCGGCACCGGCCTGTCGGCCAAGGCCGAGGAGGCCGGCGGTATCGACCTCATCATCATCTACAATTCCGGCCGTTACCGCATGGCCGGGCGCGGCTCGGCGGCCGGCCTGCTCGCCTATGGCAATGCCAACGAGATCGTCAAGGAGATGGCCTACGAGGTGCTACCGGTGGTGAAGAAGACGCCGGTTCTTGCCGGCGTCAACGGCACCGATCCTTTCGTCATCATGCCGTTGCTGCTCGCCGAGCTGAAGACGATGGGCTTTTCCGGCGTGCAGAACTTTCCGACCATCGGCCTGTTCGACGGCTCGATGCGGCAGAGTTTCGAGGAGACCGGCATGGGCTTTGGGCTCGAGGTCGACATGATCGCCGAGGCGCACAAGCTTGACCTCATGACCACGCCCTATGTCTTCAACCCCGAGGAGGCCCGCGCCATGACCAAGGCCGGTGCCGACATCGTCGTTGCCCATATGGGCGTGACGACAGGCGGCTCGATCGGCGCCACCTCGGCCAAGTCGCTCGACGACTGCGTGGTCCAGATCGATGCCATCGCCGAAGCAGCCCGCTCGGTGCGCAAGGACGTCATCCTGCTTTGCCATGGCGGCCCGATCTCGATGCCCGACGACGCGCGCTACATTCTCTCACGAGCCAAGGGCCTGCATGGCTTCTATGGCGCAAGCTCGATGGAACGGCTGCCGGCCGAAGCGGCGATCGCCAGGCAGACTGCCGATTTCAAGGCGCTCAGTGGCGAGAAAGCCGCGAAGAAAAAGAAGGGATGATGAGAGATGATCGACAAGAGCAAGGTGTTTGTCTACCCGAAGGACGTCAGCGCCTTCGGCTTCGACTGGGGCAAGCTGTCGCTGACGGTGGCTCCGGAAGTGAACGGCGCTGTCCGCTTTTCCGGCGGCGTGGTCGACCTGCCCTCCGGCAAGGGCCACGCCCGCCACAACCATCCCGGCGCCGAAGAGATCATCTTCGTCATTTCGGGCCATGGCGAGCAGATGGTCGAGGACGAAAAGGGCAATCCGGTGGTCGAGAAGGTCGGCCCCGGCTGCACCATCTATGTGCCGGAAAGCCGTTTTCATTCGACATTGAACACAGGCGACGGGCCGATGCAGCTCTTCGTCGTCTATTCGCCGGCTGGCCCGGAACTGGGCTTGCGGGAACTGCCGGATTTCAGGCTGATTCCGGCGGGTGGCGAGTAGTCTCTCCTCGCGCTTCCGCGTTTATGGGGAGGCTCCCTCATCCGGCCGCTTCGCGCAGCCACCTTCTCCCCGAGGGAGAAGACAGAAGCCAGCGCCGGCGCGAACTCCTCTCCCCTTGGGGAGAGGTCGGATTGCCCCGAATTGCCCTTCGCAATTCGGTTGGCAATCCGGGTGAGGAGGCCCGCGCCGAGCTAGGCTGTCCCGCCCCGGTTCCACCCCCGCCCCCGATCACCGAACATCACATAGCCGCTCTCGGTCACCGCCAGTGTATCCTCAAGCTTGATGAAGCCACGCGTCGGGTGGAGCATCGTCGTCTCGACCGACAGCACCATGTTCTTCTCCAGTGGCTTGGCCGCATAGGTGCCTTCATAGGTCACCGGATGGTTGGTCATCAGGAATGGCGCCTCATGCGTGATCAGGCCCATGCCGTGGGCGAAGAAATCCGTATAGGCAGCGACTTTTGATTTCTTCAGCACGCCCTCGGCGTGGGAAATCATCTCGCCGCCGAGCGTGCCCGCTTTGACCTTCGAGAAGGCAGCCTGCTGCACCGTCTCGACCTCGGCCAGCAGATCCTCCAGCTCGGCATCGGGCTCGCCCAGGATGCCCATCCGGCAGAGATCGCCGATATAGCCGTGATAATTGCCGCCGGAATCGATCGACAGCACCTCGCCCTTCTTCCATGCCTGCGGTGAAGCGGCGCGGTTATGGCTGGAGCCCAACGTCAGCAGGCAATATTCGAAATGGATCCCGCGATTGGTTTCCTCGCGCCGCAACTGCTCGATCATCTCGGCCTTGGTCGTGCCTTCGCGCGCCCATTGGATGGTCGCCAGCATGGAATCGGTGATCAGTTCGGAAGCCGTGCGCAGCTTCTTCAGCTCGGCATCGGTCTTGATCGCACGCATGCGCTCCAGCATGTCGGTCGCATCGATCAGCTTGGCATCCGGCAGCGCCTTGCGGATCAGAGTGTAGGCGTCCGAGGGCAGGAAACCCGGCTCGATGCCGATGCGCGCGCCCGCCTTGCCGATCTTCTGCAGATGCTCGACGGCGAGGTTCGCGGCATCGAGCGTGCCCCAGCAGGCGGCGTGCAGCGTCGGCGTCCAGAACGGGTTGTTCTGGTGCTCGCCGCCTTCCATGCGGTTGCCGATATAGGCGGCGTGATCGGGTCCGCCCTTCTCGTAAACGACTATGGGCAGATAGCGGCTGTGGCCGATCGCATCCATGGCGGCGAAAAAGATGAATTTGTAGCCGCCAAGCAGATATTGCGTGTTGTGCTTGGAGGTCGCGAGCAGCACATCGATGCCCGCCTCCTCCATCAGCCGATCGACCCTAGCCTGGTCGAACGGGATCTTGCTGACGGCACTCTTGCCCGGGGCAATGTTCATCTCTCTCTCCCTGGATTGCCTGGGATCACTGGCCGCTCCGCGCCCGATCCGCTGGCTGTCGATCAAATCTGCACCATTTTTCCCACACTGGTCCAGCCAGAAATATCCGAAGACCGCGACTGCGCCGTCACCAAGCCGTCATTGGCCGTATATGCATCAAATCTGGTCTTACCAGATAGATTGAATTGAGCCATTTCCCGCAAACTGGTCCAGCGGACGAAAATTTCAAAGCCAAGCAAGGATGCGCCAATTCCGTCTCTGGCGAAACCTTTGGCAAGGCTCATAATCGCCGCCGCAAGGATGCCGGCGGGCTCGCAGGCGTCCGAGGGGTATGGCGCGCCGTGTGGGGTCGCGGAGAGGACGGAGTTCGATCATGTCAGGTTTCACGATTTCCAGACGCAAAATGCTTGCCGGCTCGGCGATGCTGCTCGCCTCCACCGCCATGCCGACACTTGGCTGGGCGCAGACGCCGAAGAAGGGGGGCCGACTGGTGCTCGCCGCCGATTCCGAGCCACGCAACCTCAACCCGGCGATCGTCGCCTCCAACGGCGTCTTCTTCATCTCCAGCAAGATCGTCGAAACGCTGGCCGAAGCCTCCTTTGACGGCAAGGACGGGCTTGCGCCACGCCTGGCTCTGAGCTGGGAAGGCGCCGCCGATGGGCTTTCGGTGACGTTCAAGCTGCGCGAAGGCGTCAAATGGCATGACGGCAAGCCGTTCACGTCGGCCGACGTCGCCTTCTCGGCGCTGCAGATATGGAAGCCGCTGCAAAATCTCGGCCGCACCGTGTTCAAGGACCTGGCCGCCGTCGACACGCCCGACGATCTCACCGCCGTGTTCAAATTCGCCAAGCCGACGCCGTTCCAGCTGATCCGCAACGCGCTGCCGGCGCTGAGCAGCGTCGTGCCGAAGCATGTCTACGAGGTCGGCAAGATCGAGGACAACCCGGCCAACAACGCGCCCATCGGCACTGGGCCGTTCAAGTTCGGCGAGTACAAGGCCGGCCAGTATTACCGGCTGATCAAGAACACGGATTACTGGGGCAAGGACGAGCCCTACCTCGACGAGATCATCTACCAGGTGCTGCCCGACCGCACGTCGGCCGCAAGCGCGCTGGAAGCCGAGGAAATCCAGCTTGCCGCCTTCTCGGCCGTGCCGCTGGCCGACCTCGACCGCATCTCCAAGGTGCCGGGCCTGAAGGTGATCACCAAGGGTTATGAAGGACTGACCTATCAGCTCGTCGTCGAGATCAACCATCGCCGCAAGGAACTGGCCGATGTGAAAGTGCGCCAGGCGATCGCGCACGCCATCGACAAGGATTTCGTCGTCAAGACGGTGTTCCTTGGCTATGCCGCGACCGCCACCGGCCCGGTGCCGAAGAACGACCCGCAGTTCTACACCGCCGACGTGCCGACCTATGCCTTCGACGTCGCCAAGGCCAACGCCTTGCTCGACGAGGCCGGCTACAAGAAAGGCCCGGACGGCAAGCGCTTTTCGCTCAAGCTCCTGCCCGCGCCATATTTCAACGAGACCAAGCAGTTCGGCGACTATTTGCGCCAGGCACTCGCCGCCATCGGCATCGACGCGGAGCTCGTCAACAACGACTCCGCCGCGCACATCAAGGCCGTCTACACCGACCACGCCTTCGACCTTGCGGTGGGTCCGCCGGTGTTCCGCGGCGATCCCGCGATCTCGACAACCATCCTGGTGCAGAGCGGCATTCCCGACGGCGTGCCGTTCTCCAACCAGGGCGGCTACAAGAACGACGCGCTCGATGCGCTCATCGCCAAGGCGTCCGAGACGCTCGACACCACGGCCCGCACCGACCTCTACAAGGAGTTCCAGAAGGAGGTGGCCGCCGACCTGCCGCTGATCAACGTCGCCGAATGGAGTTTTATCAGCGTCGCGCGCGATACGGTTGGCAACATCGCCAACAACCCGCGCTGGGCGGTGTCGAACTGGGCGGACACGTATCTGGAATCGTGACACATTTGCGCGGATGAGAATTCGCGAGAAAAGGGGAATTTGGCCGAAGGCCGAGTTCCTTCGCACCCCCCTCTGTCCTGCCGGACATCTCCCCCGCAAGGGGGGAGATCAGCTATTTGTCCGCTCCGCCAATTATGCGGCGTCGAAAGTTGGCGAAGCCGTCGGTGACATCCAATCTCCCCCCCTGCGGGGGAGATGTCCGGCAGGACAGAGGGGGGTGCCTGGGCTCGGCATTTCTTATAGGCGGACATACGCCAACACTCGGAGGGGCCTATGACCCGCGCCCTCATCCTCCTCCGCCGCCGCCTCGTTGGCAGCATCTTCGTGCTGCTGATCGTCGTCATCGGCACATTCCTTTTGCTCGAGGCCGCCCCCGGCGATGCCGTCGACGCCTACATCGTCTCGACCGGCGGCGACGCCGGCATGATCGAATTGCTGCGTCATCGCTGGGGTCTCGACCAGTCGGAGCTGACGCGGCTCGCCAACTATCTCTGGGCGCTGCTGCATCTCGACCTCGGCCAGTCGGTGACCTTCTCCCGGCCGATCCGCGACGTCATCCTCGAACGCCTGCCCAACACGCTGCTGCTGATGGTCAGCGCCACCGCGCTCTCCTTCGGGCTCGGCTCGGCGCTCGGCATCTATGCGGGCGCGAGGCCAGGGAGTTTGCGCGACCGCTTCCTGTCGATCGGCTCGCTGGCGCTTTATGCCGTGCCCGGTTTCTGGCTCGGCCTGGTGCTGATCGTCGTCTTTGCCGTCGACCTGCGCTGGCTGCCGATCGGCGGCATCGAAACCCTGGCCTCGGACAAGACCGGCCTCGACCGCGCCGCTGACATCGCCATCCATCTCGTCCTGCCGGTTTCCGCTCTCGGCTTCATCTATCTCGCGCTCTATCTGCGCATGATGCGTGCCGGCATGGCCGAAGTCTGGCGGCGGGATTTTGTCCTGGCCGCCCGCGCCAGGGGGCTTTCGCGCCGCCGCATCGTGCTCGCCCACATTGCCCGCAATGCGCTGCTGCCGCTGGTCACCATGCTTGGCTTGCAGTCGGCGCAGATGCTCGGCGGCAGCGTCGTCATCGAGAGCGTCTTCTCCGTGCCCGGCCTTGGCCGGCTGGCGCAGGAAGCGGTGGCCGCGCGCGACACACCTTTGCTGCTCGGCATCATCTTGGTCAGCGCCGTGCTGGTCATCGTTATCAACCTCCTGGTCGACATCGCCTATGCCTTCCTCGATCCGCGCGTCGGCGCCAGCGAGGCCGGCGCGTGAACCCGCTTCGCCGCTTTCTGCGGAGGCCTGAGGCCGTCGCCGGCGCCATCCTTCTGGCGGCGCTGATCGCCATGGCGCTGTCGGCTCCGCTGCTGTTCTCCGGTGATCCGCAAGCCATTGCCGGGCCGTCGCTGCTGCCGCCGTTCCAGGACTGGTCGCTGCCGCTCGGCACCGACCGGCTCGGCCGCGACGTGCTGGCCGAGCTTTTCCACGGCGCCCGCACCTCGCTCGCCGTCGGGCTTGCGGCGGCGACGGCGGCACTGGCCATCGGCGCAGTGGTCGGCACTTTGGCCGGCTTTTCCGGCGGCCTCGTCGACGAGGTGCTGATGCGCGTCACCGACGCCTTCCAGACCGTGCCGGGCTTCCTGCTGGCTCTGGCCTTCGTCAGTGTCGTCGGGCCATCGCTCGGCGTCGTCGTGATCGCCATCGCGCTCGGCACCTGGACCGGGCCTGCCCGTATCGCCCGCGCGGAAGTTCTCTCCATTCGCGAGCGCGACTATGTCGCCAGCGCCCGCGCCATCGGCATGCATCCGCTCGAAATCGCCTTTCGCGAAGTGCTGCCCAATGCGCTGCCGCCGGTGCTGGCGATGTCATCGGTGATCGTCGCCGCCGCGATCCTCACCGAGGCAGCCTTGTCGTTTCTCGGCCTCGGCGACCCCAATCGGGTCACCTGGGGCGGCATGATCGCCGAAGGCCGCACTGTTTTGCGTACCGCGCCCTTCCTGTCGATCGTCCCTGGCATAGCACTGGTGCTGACGGTGCTCGGCGTCTATCTCGCCGGTGAAGGCATCGTCGAGACGACGGCAATCAGGAGAGGCCTGTCGTGACTGCACTCGCAGCGATCCGCGACTTGACGGTCACCTACCGCCGTGACGGCGGCGAGGTCGCGGCGTTGAAGCACGTCAGCTTCGATATCGTCGCTGGCGAGCGCCTGGCCATCATCGGCGAAAGCGGATCCGGCAAGAGCACGCTGGCGCTGACGATTGCGGGGTTGTTGCCGGGGTCTGCCGCTGTTGAAGGCCGCATCGACTGGTCCTTGCCAACCTTCGGCGCCAAGGCACCCCCCTCTGTCCTGCCGGACATCTCCCCCACAAGGGGGGAGATTGTGCATTCATCTCCGCTTTCGCCAGTCACCAACGTTGCCAAAAGTGGGCCGTCGAAGACGCTGCCGATCTCCCCCCTTGCGGGGGAGATGTCCGGCAGGACAGAGGGGGGTGTGACGGAACGCCAACCTTTCGAATCCGAGCTCAGCAGAATCCCCCTCGGCGGCCGCGATATCGGCTTCGTCTTCCAGGACCCATCCGCCAGCCTCGACCCCGTTATGCCAATCGGCAAACAAATCGCCGAAGTCGCCCGCACCCACCTCGGCCTCACCTGGCCACAGGCATACACGCAAGCAAAAACCCTGCTCGAACGCGTCCGGCTGCCCGATCCTGACTCGGCCCTGCGAGCCTTCCCGCACCAGCTCTCCGGCGGCCAGAAGCAGCGCGTGGCAATTGCCGCCGCCATCGCCGCCGGGCCGAAATTGCTGATCGCCGACGAGGCGACCAGCGCGCTCGACACCATCGTGCAGGCCGACATCGTTGCCTTGATCCGGCGGCTGGTGGCCGAGGACGGCATGACGCTGCTGTTCATCAGCCATGACATCGCGCTTGCCGCGGAGCTTGCCGAGCGCATCGCCGTGTTCCGCCATGGCCAGTTGGTCGAACTTGGCACGACGCCACGGATTATCGACGCGCCGGCCCAGGCCTACACGCGCGCGCTGCTTGATGCCCATATCGGCCTCGATGCCGAACCGTTGTTGAACCGGAGCGGGCGCCACGCATGAGCCTGCTCTCGGTGTCCAGCCTCACCAAACGCTACCGTCGCGGGGGCAAGACCGTTGCCGCCGTGGACGATCTCTCTTTTCACATTGAGCCGGGCGAAACGCTGGCGCTCGCCGGCCCTTCCGGCAGCGGCAAATCGACAATCGCGCGGCTGGTGCTGCGATTGACCGATCCGGATGCCGGCCGCATCGAATTCGAAGGCAATGATTTCCTGGCTTTTGGTGGTGCCGCGCTGCGAACGCATCGCGCGCGCCTGCAAATGGTGTTCCAGGATCCGCTGGCCGCCTTCAATCCACGGGCCACGGTGGCGCGGGTGCTCGACGACCCCTTGCGCATCCATCGCATTGCCTCGCGCGCCGAGCGCCCCCACCGCATCGCGGCCTTGCTCGAACGCGTAGGGCTGGCAGCGGATCTTGCCGCGCGCACCATCCACGAAATCTCCGGCGGCCAGCGGCAGCGCGTCGCCATCGCGCGCGCCATCGCCACGAAACCGTCGCTGATCGTGCTCGACGAAGCGGTGTCGGCGCTCGACGTCTCCGTGCGCGGGCAGATCCTTGATCTTTTGCTCGACCTGCAAAGGCAGGAACGGATCGCCTATCTCTTCATTTCACATGATCTCGGCGTGGTCCGCGCGATCGCTCAGCGCGTCATCCTCCTCGACGCTGGGCGAATTGCCGAGAGCGGCGACGCCCGTGCCGTCATCGACGCACCGCAATCGGCCATCGGCAAGGCCCTGGTGGCCGCCGCGCCAAAACTCAAGAGAACCGCACAGGACGTATCATGACCGACCCCGTAGCCAGAGCCGAGAAACTGTCGCGCGAACTCGATTCCGCCTTCCGCAACCGCGCCGATCTCTACCGCCTGTTCCTCGACGAGCTGACCGGAGAGCTCGGTGCCGAAAAGGCCGAGGCGGTCATGATCCGAACCATCGAGCAGCGCGGCAAGGAAGTGGCTGCAGCCGCCTTCGCCAGCTTCGGCGCCAACGACGCGCGCGCCATCGGCGAGGCCTTCCTGGCGGTCAGCCCGGATGGCGGCCTGATGTACCCGACCGATGTCGAGCGCGGCGATGACCGCATCGCCTTCAAGGTGAAGCGCTGCCCGCTCAAGGACGCCTGGGTCGAGGCCGGAGTCGGTGACGAAAAGCTCGCCACGCTCTGCCGCATCGCCGGCGCCTTCGACCGCGGCCTGTTCGAGGCGACGGGCGTGCGTTTCGACAATGTCACCTGGACGCCGGGCCACGGCCCAGGCTGCTGCCACATCGCGCTGACCAATCGCGATGCCGGCTAGAGCAATTCCAGGAAAAGTGTGACATGGTTTTCCCGGGAAAAGCGCGTAGCGCTTTCCCTTGGGAATTGCGTAAAAACAAAGAGATAGAGCGGTTCGCCGTTTCCGTGAAACGGTGAAATGCTCTAGCCGCCGACCATCAGCCTGACGACTTCGTCATGGTTGGTCTCGGAGATTTTGCGCTCGCCGGCCTGGATGCCGCGCCGCAACACGACGATGCGGTCCGAGACGGCAAAGATGTCCTGCAGATTGTGCGAGATGAAGATCACCCCGCGCCCCTGCGCCTTGAGCTGGTGGATGAGCGAAATCACCTTGCGCTGCTCCGGCACGCCAAGGGCTGCGGTCGGCTCGTCCATGATCAGGATCTGCGCATCCCAGTAGACGGCGCGGCCGATGGCGACGGCCTGGCGTTGGCCGCCGGAGAAGTTGCTGACCGGGGCTTCGAGCCGGCTGACGTGGAAATCCAGCCGCCCCATCGTCTCCTTGGCCGCCGTGGCCATCGCCTTGCGGTCGAGCACCGGCAGGAAGCCGAACGCCTTGCGCATCGGTTCGCGGCCAAGGAAGATGTTGGCGCCGATCGACAGATTGTCGGCAAGCGCGAGGTCCTGGTAGATCGTCTCGATGCCCTTTTCGCGCGCCTCCTGCGGCGTCGCGAACGTCACCGGCTGACCCCTGAGCAGGATTTCGCCGCCGGTCGGCTGGAACACGCCCGATATCGCCTTGATCAGCGTCGTCTTGCCGGCGCCATTGTCACCGGCGAGCGCCACCACTTCACCCGGCCGCACGGCCATGGAGAAGTCGTTCAGCGCCCGCACGGCACCAAAGTGCTTCGACAGATTGCGGACTTCCAGCAGGGGTGCGTTCTGGTTGGTGCTATTCATCCTGACGGGCTCCACTGAACCGGCGCTGCGCCTGGTCGATGAGAACGGAAATGATGATGACGATGCCGACGGCAATGAATTGCCAGAACGGTTCGACATTGACGAAGACCAGCCCGTACTGGATGACCGCGATCACCAGCGCGCCGGCGACCGTGCCGAAGATGGTGCCGGAGCCGCCGAACAGGCTGGCGCCGCCGATCACCACGGCCGCGACGCTATCGAGCAGCAAAGGCTCGCCGGCTTGCGCGGCACCGGCGGTGAAGCGCGCGGCATAGAGCGCGCCGCCAAGGCCGGCGCACATCGCCGACAGCACATAGAGCCGAAGGATGTGGCCCCTGATGTCGATGCCGGCGCGCCGCGCCGCCTGCACGTTGGCGCCGATGGCATAATTGTGCTGGCCGAACCGGGTCTGGCTGAGCAGATAGTGCATCACGACGACGAAGACGGCGGCGATCATCACCAGATAGGGGACGCCATGGAACTTGCCGTTGCCGAGCAGCGCGAACCACGAATTCTGCACCGGCACCGTCGTGCCCCCGGCGAGCAGGAAGGCGGCACCGCGCGCGACGCCGAACATGCCAAGCGTGCCGATGAAAGGCGGGACCCTGAGGCGCGATATCAGCAAGCCGTTGATGACGCCCGGCACGCCGGCAACGATCACCGCGGCAAGGATGCCCGCCAGCATCGCCAGCGGCAAGGGGATGGCCGCGCCCGCCATGTTGGTGGCATGCGCGGCGATGACGGCGGCCAGCCCCATGATGAAGCCGAGCGACAGGTCGATGCCGCCCGAGATGATGACGAAGGTCTGCCCTGTCGCCAAGAGCAGCGGCGCCACCGCGAATATCGCGATGGACTGCAGGTTGAACGGATTGAGCACGAAGGTCGCGCCGAAGTCGGTCCTCGACCAGATCTCAAAGCAGATGATCAGGCCGGCAAGGAACAGCCAGGCGCGCGCTTCCGCTATGCGTGCGATCCAGTTCCTGGCCGGATCGCCGTGATCGGCCTGAGGGGCGACATGCTTCTCGGCCGGCTGGGCTGGTGATGTCGAGGTCATGGATTCTCCACGGCGCGGCTGCCATCAAAAAAGGTCCTGCCTTCGGCGAGAACCCGGCACGGGCTCCTCCCGGCGGACCGGGAAGAGCCAGTCTCGTCTGGACTTACTCGGAGTAGAGGTACTTCGAGACGTTCGGATCCGCGATGTTGGACTTGTCCATGATCGTGAAGCCGGTGCCGATCGTGACCGGAATCGACTGGCCGGTCAGGTGGGCATAGGCCGAGACCACGCCGTAATAGCCGATCTCGGCAGGATGCTGGGCGATCGCCACGTCCACCAGGCCGGTGTTGATGTTGTCGACGATGCTGGTCGGAGCATCGAAGGCGACCACCTTGACGGTTCCCGTCTGTCCAGCCTGCTTGACGCCATTGGCCGCGCCCAGCGCCGAGAACAAATTGGCGCCGAACACGCCGACCAAGTCCGGATTGCGCGCGAACACGGCCTGCAGTTGCGAGGCCGCCTTGTTGGCATCGTCGTCGTTGAACTGGGTCTCAAGCACGGTGATGCCCGTATGCTTGGCCATCTCCTTCTTGAAGCCCTCTTCACGCTGGTCGGTAGTCGAGATTCCGGGCTTGACGTTCGAGACGTAGACCTTGCCCTTGTCGCCAACCGCGGTGGCCAGCGCGCGAGCGGCAATCTCGCCGCCGAGCACATTGTCCGAGGCGATGTAGGACAGCGGGAAATCAGCGTCACCCGCGCCGGTCTGGTAGGCGCCGCTGCCGATGAAAGTGTCGACGGTGATGACCGGAATGCCGGCATCATTGGCCTTGCGCAGCGGCTCGACCAGCTGAACCTTGTCGGTCGGCGCGATCAGGATCGCGTCAGGCTTCTTGGCGATGACCGCATCGAGCACCGGCACCTGGGTGACCGGGTTGAATTCCGGCGCGCCCTGGAAAACCAGGTTTACGCCAAGCGCATCGGCAGCCGCCTGGGCGCCCTTGCGCATGGTGATGTAGAAACCATCGGTGGTGAGGCCCGGAATGAGCGCAATGGTGTATTTCTTGTCCTGCGCCTGCGCGGGCGCGATCAGCACCGTCGCACTGACGGCAAGCGCCGCGAGCGCGGCAACAATCTTCTTCATGACATCCTCCTCATTATTGGCAGATCTGCCGTTGCAAGTGACATTGGAATGGCCGCCATCCGCTTGGGGACAAGGCGGCGTGAACGCCTTTTTGCCGTCACGGGCAGCTTTCCTCCCAAGCGCCCTCCAGTCGATATGTCAGCCGGTCAGTCAGACCGGTACACTTGGCCACAGCCCCATTCCCCTACCTCCGCGAGGTCCGGCAAACTGTGCCCCGCCGCGCCTTGCTGGCGGGCATCCTGACTTGTAACACTTTGCAGAAATAAATTGCAACTCGGTTTTTCCGAGCTTGCAGCGCCGGGTTTTTCACACCGTACGACATCCGACTGCTCCGTGGAGCCCCAGCCAACTATTGCCCGCGCCTCTCGGCGACACAACTTGTTTTCGCGGCGGGCTCCATCCGCCAGTGTCGTGCCGGTCCTATCGCTGCGCAAGCGCCGCGAGGATGGCCTGCGCCGTCTTCGTATCGGTGACCAGCGTGTTGATCAGTCCTGCGCGAGCGGCGCCGATGATTGCCGTCGCCTTCTCTGGCGATGCGGCAAGGCCGATCACCTGCGGCACGGCGCGAAGCTGTGCCGGCGACATAGCGATCATCCGGCTCTCCCCTTCCCACGCGATCGGCTGCCCCTCGACATCGAAATAATGCCGAAGCACATCACCGGCCGCATGGACCAACGCCTGCTCGCTCGGCGTGGCGGCACTTGCCTCCGGCGCATTGATGGCATGCGGCAGGCCGATACCGACGATCGCGATGTCGGTCTTCTCCCACAAGGCGACGGCGTCGCGGATGGCGACATCGCGCAGGAAGACATCCCGCAACTCCGTGGACGGCAGATAGGGCGCATGGATGAAGTGCGGCGTGCCGCCGAACTCCTCGGCGGCGAGCCGCACGAACTCGTTGACCTGAAAATGCGCCGCGTGCTGCTGCATGCCGCCGGTGGCGGCGACGGTGAGCACACCGGGCATGCGCGGCAGGCCGGCCCGGATAACTTCGCGCACAGCGCGCCCCCAGCCGATGGCGACCACGGAGCCTGCCACCAGTTGCGCCTGCCTGAGCAGCCCGCCAAGCGGTGCCGCTAGTGCTGCCAGCGTGCCTGCCGCCGGCGTCTCGACCACCGCGGCATCCCGCAACTTCAATCCATCGATCAACTGCCTGGTGATGTCCTCCGGCGTCGCCAGATCGAGAACCTCGATACGCACGATCCCTTCCGTCCGCGCCCGCTGCAGCAGGCGCGAAATCGTCGCGGTGGAGACACCGAGCTGCCGCGCGATGTCGACCTGCGACATCTCCTCCAAATAATGCAGCTTGGCGACCGTGTGCAGCAATGTCCGCGACGCGGTCGCATCCTGGATGGAGGGAACAGACAGCTTGCAATTCCTTTCAGCAACGTGTTACACACGTATACGCCGATGGGAGTTATCGCGCAAATCCAGCCAACTCGCAACGTGGGGCCGCTTTCCATGCGGCAATGCCGGCGGGCACCGTTTTTGAGAGCGGAGGGCGCACCACGCGGCAAAAATCTCCTCGCCGGCAAAGGCGGGCAGAACTGAACATTGTTGTTTCCACGGGATCCGCGCCCTCGGCAAGACGGCGCCAACATCGGACTGAAGATCATGACGAAGATGACCACCGCGGAGCTGCGCGGCTACCAGCAGATATGCGGCAAGGACGGGGCCATGGTGGCCATCGCCTGCGACCAGCGCGGCGGCATGCGGACCTTGCTGGCATCGGATCCGGCAGAGCAGGCCAAGATCACCAACGACATGCTCGGCGACACCAAGGCTGACATCACGCGCTACCTCGCCAGTGCTGCGTCCTGCGTGCTGCTCGACCCGCTCTGCGCGGTGCCGCGCATTGTCGACGAGGGCGTCTTGAACCGCGATACGGCACTGCTGATCGGCCTCGACGCCTCCGGTTTTGACGTCTCGCCCGAGGGCTACCGGCTGTCACGCCTGGTTCCAGGCATCGATGCGCGCCGTGTGCGCGCCCTGGGCGGCACGGGCGGCAAGATCATGGTCTATCTGCGGGCCGACAAGTCGCAGGCCAACGAACACAACATCGCCATCCTGCGCCAGTGCATCGCCGATTTCGGCAAGGAGGACCTGTTGCTGGTCGTCGAGTTCCTGACCTATCCGCTCGAAGGCGAAAGCCCCGAGGACTATGCGGCCATGACACCACGGCTTGTCGAGGAAGGGACAAGAATCTCGCTGGAATGCGGCGCCAAGGTGCTGAAGCTTCCCTATCCCGGCACGCCCGAAGCCTGTGCCAACATCACCGCAATGGCAGGCGATGTGCCCTGGGCGGTGCTTTCGGCCGGCGTCAACCACGCAACATTCCTAGGCCAGGTCGAGATCGCCATGCAGAACGGCGCCTCGGGCGTCATCGCCGGCCGTTCGCTGTGGAAAGACTGCATCTCGCTCGATCGTGACATCCAGCGCGAAAGGCTTAAGACCATCGCAGTGCCGCGACTGCGTGAGATCCAGGCCGTGATCGGGCACTACCGGCAAAAAGCAGCTGCCTGACAATTGCGTTTGGACTAGAGCTGTTCCAGCAAAAGTGTGAAGCGGTTTTGCGTCCGGAATTGCGGAAAAACAGATGCAGGACGTCATGCCCCTCAGCATAGGGATCGATATAGGCGGCACCAATCTGCGTGCCGCCCGCGTCTGCGGGACCGGTGAAATCCTCAAGCGCGTTTCCGAAAAAAGCGCGCCCGACCCGGAGCTGGTGCTTGGCCGCATCGCCGACATGGTGCGCCTTCTCGACACGCCCGATGTGAAGGCCATCGGCGTCGGCGTCCCCGGCCGTGTCGATGCGCGGCGCGGCGCCGTCCTGTCGGGTGGCTACGTCAATCTCGCTTCGGTTGCGCTGGCGCAGCGCCTGGAAGACATGACAAGCAAGCCCGTCATCATCGACAACGACTGCAACATGGCGTTGGCGGCCGAGATGGCGCTCGGCGCCGGGCGCGGCCATGACAACATCGTCATGTTCACCATAGGCACCGGCATTGGCGGCGCCGTCGCTCAAGACCGCCGGATTACGCGTGGCTCGGCAACGGCGGGCCAGCTTGGTCACATCACCGTCGATGTCGACGGCGAGGTTTGCGCCTGCGGCCGGCGCGGCTGCGTCGAGACCACCAGTTCAGGCACCGCGCTCGGCCGCCACATTGCGCGCGCCGGGCTCGGCGCCGACATTTCTGTCGATCAGCTTTTTGCCCGCGATGCGGCCGGCGACATCCAGGCGCGCGGCATACTCGACGCCTGGGCGAGACCGCTGCGTGCCGCCATCGACACGGCCGTTGCCGTGCTCGATCCCGACATGGTGCTGCTTGGCGGCGGCCTTGGCCGGGCAGCACATACAGCACTCGGCCGAGCGCCGGCGCTAGCGCCCTGGTACCAATGCCAAGTCGAACCCGCGCAGCTCGGCGACGACGCCGGCGTGATCGGCGCTGGCCTCCAGGCACTCGCCATGGAACCGGGCACAGGTCCGGTTCCGCGCTTGGCCCAGTCCAGCCACGCCAGGCGGGCCGTGCTCGTCAACGGCATTCCCGCAAGCGGCAAGAGCACCGTCTCGCGCGGCATCGCCGACCGCATGGGATGGCCGTTGCTCGCGCTCGACACGATCAAGAATCCGTTCCTCGAAGTGCTTGGCGGCGGCGACCGCGAATTCAACCGCACGCTCGGCCGCGCCAGCTATCAGGCGATCTGGTCGGCCGTCGGCGAAGCTCCGGCGGGCAGCACCTTTGTCATCGATGCCTGGTTCGGCTTCCAGCCGCGTGAAGTTCTCGAGGACTATCTGCGAAAAGCTGGCGTCGAACAGACCGTCGAAATCTGGTGTCACGCGCCCGGCGAGGTCCTTGCCGAGCGCTATGGCGCCCGGCTCGACCAGCGCCCCGCTGGCCATCCGGGTGCGGCCTATATCCCCGAACTGATCGAGCTCGCCAAGCGTGCCGAACCGCTGCGGCGCGGACCGCTCTTCGACGTCGATACGACAAAACCGATTGACTTCGATGCCATCACGGCATGGCTGCGGGCGGTCATGGCCGCCCGCTTGGATGTACCTGGCTGAACCAGGACGTCAGTCCCGTTTGATCAATAGCCGACCGTAAAACGCTGCCTGACATGCGCAGGCTTTTCGATCTCGTCGACCATGACGATCGCGTAGTCCTCGAAGGAGATGCTGCTGCCCTTGTCCGAGGCGAGGAGCGTGTCCTGGCCGAGGCGGAATTTGCCGGTGCGCTCGCCAGGGATGAACATGGCGGACGGCGAGAGGAACGTCCAATCGAGATCGCCGACGGTCTTCAACTTGTCGAGGAAGTCGGCGCCCTTCTGTGCCTCGGCCTTGTAGATTGCAGGGAATTCGGCTGTATCGACCAGGCGCTTGCCTGGCGCGACCTCGAGGCTGCCGGCGCCGCCGACAACGAGGTAGCGCTTCACGCCGGAAGCACGCACCGCGGCAATCAGCGTGTCGGCGTCGCTGTCCAGAAAATGCACCGAACTGATCACCACGTCATGGCCGCGGATCAGGTCGGCGAGAGCTTGGCTGTCGAAGACATCCCCCTTCCTGGCCGTGACGCCGGGCAGCGCAGCGATCTTTTCCGGATGTCGCGCAAGGCCGGTGACTGTGTGGCCACGATCCGAGAGTTCCTTGAGGATGCGCGAACCGACGGCGCCCGATGCACCGATGAGAGCGACTTTTGCCATGTCTTTTTCCATTCCTTGCTGAGGTCAGTTGGGAGAGATCACGCCGCCTCGATATGGGCGACAAGATTGTCGAAGCTGCCGAACAGTGCGTTCGAACCGATAAGCCGGGGCGCATCGTTGCGGATGACCGCGAGCGAAGGCACGCCGTTGGCATGAAGGCGCTCGAACAGCGTGCGGCCTTGGCCGACCAGGTCGCGGTGCGCTTTCATCAGCTGTTCCGTCGGCGCCTGCAGCAGCCCGGCGGCATCCGCCATGCCGGCGGCGGCAAGCACCTCTGCGACACCGTCGATCGTCACGATATCCCTGCCATCGACGTAACGCGCCCACTGGATCGCCTTCAGCGCCGTCAGCCGGCCGCCGGGGCCTTCCAGGCCAGCCGCGCTGATGCCGAGCGTGGCGGCATGGGAATCGAGCAAGGTGCCACGGACATTGAGGACATCGCGCCGATAGGCCTGCGTGAATCTCTGCCCGGTCAGGCGCTCGATGCGCTGGTCGTTCGCCCAGGCGTGGGCGGCGAAGGCTTCATCCATCGGTCGCGCCCCTGCGCCGGAGAACAAGCCGGTCGGCAGCAGGTCGATGAGCACGCCGCTGGCCGACAGCCTGTCCAGCATCGGGGTGGCGCCGTAGCACCAGCCGCAGAGCGGATCGAAAAGATAGGTCACGTCTGGATTGCTCATGATCATGCTGTCCTTGCTGTGGGCATCGGGCGCGGCCCACCGGAATGTGCTGGCCATATGTGGCAGACGGCGACCTTGCGATAAACCAGAGCCAATAATACAAACTGTCCGATCAAATCGGACAAAGGCAGGTCATATGGCCGAGCTTCTGAATCTCAATCGGCTCGTCTACTTCACCACGGTGATGGAGACCGGCTCGTTCACCGTGGCGGGGGACCGGCTGGGCGTGGCCAAGGCCGTGGTCAGCCACCAGATCGGCAAGCTTGAGGAAGAATTGGGCGCAACGCTCATGCGGCGCACGACGCGGCGCGTCACGCCGACAGAAGAGGGGCGCCTCTTCTATGACCGCGCGACCATCATCCTGCGCGAGGCCGAGGCAGCCTATGGCGAGATCTCGCACGGGGCGGTCGAGCCCGCCGGAATGCTGAGGCTGACCGCGCCGCTCGACTATGGCGCTAAGGTGGTCGCGCCGGTGATGGCCGCGTATCTGAAGACCTATCCGCAGATGCGTGTCGAGGCGATCTTCGACGACGCTGTGAGCAACCTGGTGGACGAGCAGATCGACCTCGGCATCCGCGTCGGCTGGCTTGCCGATTCCTCCAACCAGGCACGGCGCCTGGGCACGATACGGCAGATCGTGGTGGCGAGCCCGGCCTTTGCAGCGAGCCTGCCGTCCGACGTCGGACCGCTCCAGGCAAGATCGCTGGCCTGGGTTGGCAACGCGCAGCTGCGCGGCATCGGCCAGTGGCTGTTTTCCAGGGATGGGGAAACGGTGCTGACCGAACTCAATCCGATCATCATGTGCGACAAGAGCCCGGCGGCCCTGGCCTGTGTGCTCGCCGGCATCGGGTTGGGCATCTTCCCGGACTACAGTGTCAATGATGACATCGCCGAGGGACGGCTGGTGCCGGTGTTCGCTGATTGGACCTTGCCGACCGGCGGTATCCACGCGGTCTTCCCGCCGGCCCGCTTCCGGCCCGCCAAGGTGCGCGCCTTCGTCGACTTGCTCGCGGCGGTCGAGAGAAAGCGCGCGCGCCGCCTCGAAACGGCATGACGCCGCCGGGCGCGCGACATCGTCAGCAAGAACTTACATTCACGCGCGGAGCCGTGCCGTTCGATTGCCGGCGAGAGGCACTCCTCATTGTCTGGAACTTGCCGCCTGAATGCAAACGGCCCGCATTGATGCGGGCCGTTTTAAGTTTGGTTGCGGGGACCCGCAGCCCCCTTTGTCATAACATCGTCGGACTCTTGATTTTGATCGGGTTTGGCGAGTTCGAGGATGCCGAACAACTCGCCGCGTAGCTCCGCATGCACCTCGCCGCGCTTGTCGCCGGGCGTGAGCACGATCTCTCCGATCAACGAGCGCAGCGCCTCGGCGGCCGGACGTCCGTCCTCGTGGTCGTCAAGCACTTGCGTGAACTGCTCGACCCGCTTCTTATAAAGAGTGGCGATGTTGGGATGCAGGTCGGGCACGTTAGTTGGCGCCACCGCCAGACGCGCGATGATCTCCGCCTTCTGCCTCTCCAGGTCATTCATTCTGGCTTTCATCGAAGGTTGGTAGAGGCCATCCTCGATCGCGGCCATGATGCCGGCGATGGCGCGCTCGATCTTCTCGAGCGCCTTGCGGTCCAGTTCGCCTTGCGCGCGGCGCTCCTGGTTAAGGCGGTTGGTCTCCTGGGCATAGGCTCTGATTGCCTCACCCACGGCATCGGCCGAGACCAGCCTTTCCTTCAGGCCTGCGAGGACGCGCTGCTCGATTTTTTCGCGAGTGATGGTGCGGCCATTGTCGCAGATGCCACGACGCTGGTGGTTGAGGCAGGCATAGCGGTCTCGCGTAAACAGGCCGTAGCGCCCGCCGCAGCAGCCGCAGGTGAGCAATCCGGAAAGCAGGGAGACGGGCCGCTTCATGGTGTGCAGCTTTCTGGCCCTAGCCTTGCGCGTGGCGATCGCCACGGCCTCGAACTGGCTGGCGATGGATTTCTGTCTCTCCTTCGCGGCCTGCCACAATTCGTCCTCGACGATCCTGAGATGCGGCACCTCGGTGCGGATCCATTTGGCGTGTGGATTGGCCCGCGACACTCGCTTGCCGGTGGCAGGATCCTTGACGAAATGCAGGCGGTTCCAAACCAGCACGCCGGTATAGAGTTCGTTGTTAATGACGCCGGTACCCCGGATTACATGCCCGCGTACGCTGGTGTCGCCCCAATGGCGGCCGAGCGGGCCAGGAACGCCCTCCTTGTTGAGGTCGACGGCGATCGCCTTGGGGCTTTTGCCGGCGGCGAATTCCCGGAAGATGCGGCGCACGACGGTCGCTTCCTCCGGCATGATCTCGCGATCGCCACGGACGGGCTCGCCTTCGGAATCGAGTTTCTTCACCACCCGGTAGCCGTAGCAAAGCCCGCCCCCGGCCTTGCCTTTCTCTACCCTCCCCCGCAGGCCGCGATGGGTCTTGAGCGCGAGGTCTTTCAGGAACAGGGCATTCATCGTGCCCTTTAGGCCGACATGCAGTTCGCTGATCTCGCCCTCGGCCAAGGTGACGATCGCAACGCCGGCGAATTTGAGATGCTTGAAGAGGGTGGCGACATCTGCCTGGTCGCGGCTGATGCGGTCGAGCGCCTCGGCCAGCACCACCTCGAAGCGGCTGCGCTGGGCATCGCGCACCAATTGCTGGATGCCCGGCCGCAGCACAGTGCTGGCGCCAGAGATTGCAGCATCCTCATAGGTTGCCGCCACGCTCCAGCCTTCGCGCGCCGCCTGCTCGTGGCACAGCCGCAACTGGTCCTCGATGGAGGCATCCCGCTGGCTATCGGAAGAATAGCGGGCATAGAGTGCAACACGGGTCATGGCGGCAGATCCTCTCTCCTGTCCCCGAGGGGTTTACCATCCGGCTCCCTGCCCTCTTCCTCTCGGCGGCCCGGCCGATTGTCGTTGGCCGCCAGCCCCGCCTCGAATGCCTCCCGCGCCATCTGCCGGCCGATCAGCCGGGCGATATCCAGCACCGTCCGGTCCAGCTTGGCCGCCACCGTGAGTTCGGGGCGCCCCTCGGGGCCGACAAGGTCGCCATTATCGTTGGCCGGAACCAGCGTCTTCGGCCCAGTCCTGGTTTCCTCAGCCATCGCAGTCGCTCTCCCAATGGTGGATCGACCCACCATCAGAGTCCTCCGGACTGCGAAGGAAAGCACGAAGTTCATGTCGTCGGGTCACAGCGTGAAATGGCTTGCGCCGTGCGGTTTCGCCTCAATAATCAAGGTCGGGCCGTAGGCGATAAGTGGGAACGTCCTGATGCTGACATCCGGCCGAACCATCAATGGGAAACGAACCGTCGTAATCTGTTGGCCGGCTCTCGACAATCCGGGCTGTTGATACGCTTCAGAGGGCGCGTCGGAAGTCCGCTACATCGGCAGACTGCTCCGCCTCCCCTTCCTCTTTCAGAGCCGCGACCAGCTTGACGGCGGACTCCCAATGCTTGGCGACATCGCTCCGCGTCTTTTCCCGGCTCCGGCGAACAACCGGCAAGCCTCCCGCGATCGCCTTCAAGTCACGCAGTGCGGAAGCTATGTGCGGCCACGGGAAGTCGGTAGGGTCACCAATATCCCGATCAGCGCCGACGATGATTTCTAGCTTGGCGATGGCGCCGGCGATCGAGGTAGCCGCGACTTCGGGAATCGAATCTTGAAGTTTCAAAGCTTCGGTCATCGCAAAGACCTCGGCCTCCCGCGCAACCGCATAGTCCCATGGACCACCGAAAGTGCGCGACGTTTGGTCTTGAACTCCAGTCGGTGAATCTGCGGTCAATCCCTGAATACCCGGATTGACCATGATTTGGCTCTCCAACCGCTGCTGGACGCGACACAGCAGCAATGAGGCATGTCGAGCTCGTTGCCACTCGCTCCATAGGCGCAAAGCTGAATCTATAGCTTGGGGTGTCCAACCTTCAGGCTCATCGCGTGGCTGACCGATGACGAGAGGCAAAGTCGTGGTATTGTCGGAATCAGCCATGATCCGAGCTCCAAACAGCTTGGGTTGTGGTCAGGCCGAGCGACGTGTTCGAGCACGTTGTTCGGCCGCAAAGCGCAAACCACAATTTACGTACATACCGTACATTACGGACATAGTCATTGTCAAACACGCCCGATGCCATTGATAACAAAACTGAGCGCTTCGAACTGCGGCTCACGAGTGACTTGCTTGCCCGGGTCGACGAATGGCGCCGCAACCAGCCCGATCTTCCCACCAGGTCGGAGGCTTTTCGTCGGCTTGTCGAGGCTGGTCTAGGCTCTAAGATAAGCGGCGGCACAACATAGGGCTTAGCCATCGAGGGCAAGGTGATTTCCTAGTGGAGCGCCAATGGCCAGCAACCTGACAACCGAGAGTTTAAGCGTCTCAAATTTCCGCAGCACGATTGCGGTCACACTTGCCGCGCGCCGTCAAAGACCTTCTACGAATCCAAGGCGTCGAGCGACGGCCCCGAACCACGTGTGAATGCCGAACGGCCTATTAAGTGCACCCGGCCAGATTTATGACTCTGGAACAATCAGCAAGATGAGCGATGATCCCCTGACCAGCTTGCGATCCGTGGCGCGCTGAGTGAGTCCACAGTAATTCATAGGTAGGAGGAGCCGTGCACACACCTGAGGTGTATCAGCGGCGCGCACTTGGGACGATCTTTGCCGTGTCAGGCGATCGCTTTCGATTCCGCCTCGATCGCACCATGACGCTCTTGAGGGGGTGGAAAGCGTTCATTTGGCGGACTAGATTTCGCCACATGCTGGAGCCGTTGGGATCGGACCTTTGGTTTGCGGATGGCGGAGTCGTATCGTTCAAAGGCTTCGACTATCCAACACGCATGGTTGTCGTGCGTCTTGCCGATGGCGGACTGTGGCTATGGTCGCCAGTCGAAAGAACGGCAGCAATTGAGGCCGAGATTCGGGCCCTGGGTCCTGTTCGGCATATCGTCAGCCCCAACAAGCTGCACTATCTGTTTCTGGAGGACTGGCAGGCCGCATTCCCGGATGCGAATCTGTGGGCGACGGCGACGACAATCGCAAAGTGCAGGCAACTCCGCTTTTACGGGGTACTGGCCGACAATCCGCCCGCCGAATGGAACGGGCAGGTCGACCAATTCTACTTCACCAATTCGCTTTTCATGGACGAACTGATCTTCTTTCACCGCGCGTCGCGGACCGCCATCATCGCCGACCTCTCGCAGACCTTCAGCGCGACATTCTTGAAACACCATTGGCCTAGCTGGATGCGAGCAATCGCAAGAGTTTCCAAAATGATCGAAGGGTGGGGTTATCCCCCGATCGACTATCGGGTCAGTTTCCGTAACCGCGCAACAGCGCGCCCAAAAATCCGCGAGTTGATCGGAAAGCATCCCGAGCACGTCGTCGTGGCGCACGGTGAGGTTGTCAGGACGGGTGGCGAAGCCTTTTTGCGGCGGGCGTTTTCATGGTTGCTCCATTAGCCCCAACGTCAGCAGTTGGAGGGTCGCGAATGGCCATTATCTGCTAATCCTGCAGGATAGTAGACGGTCATCTTCCGACCCAATGCTGCCGAGCGGCAATGCGCCTCAATATCGCTCATTGCGCTGACCCCATCGTCCTCCAGAAGCGGACATCGCCGGTGTAAACATATGGAAGCCGGTGTGCGGTGGCAATCCAGCGCCGGAACTAAGCTGGGCAGTCTCGCAGCGACCCTATATAAGGTTAGCGGTTGCAATTGCGCTCGCTAGTTCTTCTTCTGTGAACGGCTTGCTGAGAAGGTTCAGCTCGCGAGTGCCCGGGAGATCGGCGTAGCCCGTTGCTATAATGACGGGGATGTTCGGCCACTTGTCTTTGATCGTGTTCGACAGCTGTAGGCCAGTCATCTTCGGCATCGCGTGATCCGTTATGACCAGGTCGAACCGCTGCTCCTCCAACAAGCTTAGGGCTGTTGCCGCAGAATGCGCCTCCGCAACTGTATGGCCGAGATCCTCGAGCATCGCAGCGGTATTCAACAGGACCAGGGCGTCGTCATCCACTGCCAGGATCCGCAGAGACACCGCCTCAATGGGCTCCTGGGCGAGTACATCCGGCCCGCGTGAGACTTCTGAGTTTGCGGTTGCGACCGGCAGCCACAGCTCTGCCGTCGTCCCAGCCCCCTTCCGGCTCCTAAGCGCCAGGCGCCCGCCCATTTGCTCTGTCATCCCATGCACCATAGACAGACCGAGACCCGTGCCTTTGCCGACACCCTTTGTGGTGAAGAATGGTTCCGTTGCCCGCGCCAGCGTTTCTTCGTCCATTCCTTCGCCACTGTCTGCTACCGAGAGGCAAACATATTGGCCCGGAGCCAAGCCGGCATCATTGCTTTCGCCGACCTGTTCCATCCGGGCGGAAATGACGATGGTCCCACCGTCAGGCATTGAGTCCCTGGCGTTGACACACAGGTTGATCAATGCAAGTTCGATCTGACTTTCATCGATCATCACATGATCGAGCGATAGCGGAAATTTCGTTTCTATGATCGCCCTTGAGCCAAGCGAGCGCTCCAGCAACTCTCTCATTCCCTGGATAAGGGCAACTAGGTCGACAGGCTTTGGATCGAGTTGCTGCCGCCGCGCAAAAGCCAGCATGCGCTGCGTCAAGGACGCTCCCCGTCGCGCCCCGAGCACCGCGTTGTCGAGAAGACGCAGCAATTGTGGATCGTCGGGAAGCCGTTTGCGGAGTAGCTCGAGACTACCCAGAACCGCCATCAGCAAATTATTGAAATCGTGAGCGACGCCGCCCGTCAGCTTGCCGATCGCATCCATTTTTTGTGAATGGAAAAGGGCTTCACGGGCCTGGTCCAACGACTCCTGTGCCTTCTTTCGTTCGGTAATGTCGCGCGTGACCTTCGCGAAACCGAGGAGCTTCCCGTCCTCGTGCCGAATGGCGTCGATAACCACGTGGGACCAGAAGGCGGTCCCGTCCTTTCGTATTCGCCAGCCTTCGCGCTCAACCCGACCTTCACGGGCGGCGATCTCCAAGGCGCTTTGCGGACTGCCCCGCTCACGGTCCTCGAGGGTATAGAATTGCGAAAAGTGCCTGCCGATTATTTCATCTGCCGAATAACCCTTGATGCGTTCCGCACCCGCATTCCAGCTCGTGATTACGCCTTCTGGGTCGAGCATGTAGATCGCGTAATCCGTCACGCCTTGGACCAGACGTTGAAACTGTTCCTGGCTTTGGCGCAGTTCTTCCTCGGCCTTCTTGCGTTCGGTAAGATCACGCGTGACCTTGGCGAAGCCCGTCAGATTGCCGCTTGGGTCGCGGATCGGGTCAATGACAACGTGAGCCCAAAAACGCGTCCCGTCGCGGCGGACCCGCCAGCCTTCACTCTCAAACTTGCCTTCTCGGACGGCTGTCTCCAAAGCCCGCGAGGGAAGCCCAGTTTCCCGATCCTCCTCGGTGTAGAAGCAAGAGAAATGCTGGCCGATGATCTCACTCGCGGAGTATCCTTTGAACCGCTCGGCCCCTGCGTTCCAACTTGTCACGGTTCCCGAAGGGTCCAACATATAGATTGCATAGTCGGTAACGGCCTCGACGAGAATGCGGTAGCGATTCTCATCGGCTTGATTGACGGTCCCGTGAATCATTCCCCATCCCATCTATTGCTAACTCTACGAAACCGCTGTCGTCTCGGATGGTTCCACGATGAACGGATGCAGCGGTCGCGAAGGCGTACGCGCTTGTGCCACCCCGCGTGAGATTGCCGTGGCTTACAATGAGCTACTTGCCTGAAAGAAGCGCGGCCATTACAGAAATTAGAAATTCAGATAGCCGGGTCTGGCCGCCGGTCGGTCCTCCCCCGGTTCTACTTCGAACGTATGGCAGCCAACGACGGGCTTACGATTCCCGTTTGGAGACGAGAGCGTAATGGCCGAGCGAAAGAAGCAGCCCGTTGTAAGTTCCGGTATTTCCGGTCTGGACGAAATCCTCCGCGGTGGACTGCCCGCTTCGAATCTCTACATCGTGCAGGGCGATCCGGGGGCAGGCAAGACGACCGCGGCGCTGCAGTTTCTGCGCGCCGGCGTGGCGGCCGGCGAGCGCTGCATCTATGTCAGCCTTTCGCAAACCGCAGCCGAACTGCAAGCGATCGCATCTTCACACGGCTGGACGCTGGATGGAATCCGTGTTGAGGAGCTGTCAGCTTCGGACACCGTGAGTGGCGCGGCCGATCAGACGATTTTCCAGACTGCCGACCTTCGCTTGGATGAGACTCGCAAGGCGATCGAACGCGCGATCGAAGAATATCAACCGCACAGGCTGGTCTATGACTCGCTCCTTGAAATCCGGCTGATTACCGGCGACACGCCGAGGTTCCGGCGCGAACTGATCGGCTTCAAGGCTTTCCTGGCCAAGCGGGGCATTGTGGCGGTTTTGCTCGACACCCAAACAAGCGGCGGCGATCACAACGGCGAGGAGATCGAAGGCATCGCCCACGGAGTCATCCGGCTTGATAAATCTCTCGAGGATTACGGTGCGGTGCGCCGGCGTATCGAAGTGAGCAAAATGCGGGGCGTGCCGTTTGCTGATGGTTATCACGACATGGCCATTCGCGAGGGCGAAGGTGTTGTGGTGTTTCCGAGACTTGTTCCCGGATCGCCTCCCGAAGTGAGCAAACCGCAACTGATCAAATCTGGGGTCGATGCGCTCGACGAGATGTTCGGCGGCGGCCAGGAATCGGGAACTATAACGCTCGTGATTGGCCAGTCGGGGACAGGCAAATCGACGATGTCCTCGCTTTACGCCACTGCCGCGCTTCAGCGGGGCGAAAGCGTCGCACTGTTCCTTTTTGAGGAGCGACTGGAGACTTTCTTTCGCCGCTCAGAGGGGCTTGGGATGGACCTTCGGCAGTTCTACAAGGATGGGCAACTCGTCATCTACGATTTTAGTCCGAACGAAATCTCGCCGGGCGAGTTCGGCCAGATCGTTCAACAGGTCGTCAGCCGCAATAACACTCGTGTCGTGGTGATCGACAGCTTTACCGGGTATCTGAATTCACTTCCTCATCGCGAAAAGGCGGTGCTGGACATCCAGTCTCTCCTGAAACATCTCGCGCGCGCTGACGTGCTGACCATGCTCATTGTTGCTCAGCATGGATTGCTCGGACAGAATGTCGGGATAGACGTGGACGTGAGTTTTCTCGGTGACACGGTGCTTCTTCTTCGGATGGCCGAGCATGAGGGCCGCCTGAGGCGCAACATCACCGTCGTCAAGAAGCGCCACGGCCCGCACGACCTTGATGTTCGGGAACTTTTCATCGCGAGTTCCGGGGTTTCGGTCGTTGCATACAATCCTCTGCCCGAGACGTGAGCGACACCGAGCGCAATAGTCTGGGAACACTGGATTGGGTGCTGATTTTGGCGCCCTACCGCAAGGATGCTGCTTACACGGCCTCCCTGCTGCAAGAACGAGGTCTACGAGCTCAAGCCGCGAGCCCCGAGGATTTGAAGGATTTGCTCGCACTGTCCCCTGGAGTGCTGGTTGTTACCCACGAAGCCTTAGATTCCGAGGCTATCGCAACAGTTGGCGGCTTCCTTCACGCCCAGCCGAATTGGTCGGAAATCCCCATTGTTGTTCTGCTGGACCGCGCGGCACAGCAGTCGCGCATCCAAGCGGCCCTGAGTGCTGCTTGGCCACGTTCGCGGCAGATATTCTATCAGCGTCCCGTGGCCGCGCTCGAGCTGATAAGCGGAATCCAGTCGGCACTCCTCACCAGGGCACGACAGCGCGATGTGCGCGACTATCTTGAGCGGGAGACGGAGCTGCGCCACGAGCTCAATCATCGTGTGAAAAACATTCTGGCAACCGTGGTATCCATTTTTGACATGACGCGGCGCGGGGCGACCTCGACAGATGGCCTCGCCCAAGATTTCAAGGGGCGATTGCGGGCGCTGTCGAACGTGCATTCCGCAGTCTTTGACGCCGGTGGCGAGACCGTGACCTTAACGGACGTCTCAAAATCGGTCCTCGCGCCGTACATCTCCAAAGGACAAAGTGGCATCACGATTGAAGGACCTGAGGTGCTGCTTTCGCGCGATGCCGGCACAACCCTCGCACTTTCCCTTCATGAGCTCGCGACAAACGCCATCAAATATGGCGGCTTGTCTCAGCCCGAAGGCCGGATACGCCTGGAGTGGAATGTAGTGTCGAGTTCGGAACCGATGCTGACGTTGAGATGGACCGAGACAGGCGGACCGACGGTAGTCGAACCCTCGCGAGTAGGATATGGAACGCGCTATATGCGCGCCGCATTGACCAGTCTGTTCGGCGAGGCTCCCGATCTCGTCTTCGCATCGGATGGGTTGCGTTTCTCGATTAGCGGTCTACTCTCCCGCCTTACACCGGAGGTGCTGAGCTGATTGCGGCTGTCCTCTTCAAGATCTTCGACGCTTGTTCGAATGCCGGCTCTCTGACTTGGCTATCCCCACCCATCAAAGTAAGTAGATCATTCTGCGGACTTCGGTGCGCCACATGCCCCTGGCTACTCCGGTGGGCCAGCCGTTTTGTTGGCATCACTCGCGCTTTGCGGTCGAGATCGGCATCCGACTTTGCCCTGGGGAACAGTTCGGTGGCGATCGGTTTCGGGGAACTACGGCTTTGACTGCTATGCCACGTGATCCAAGTTCCTTGGCAGCGATCCGAATCCTGCCGTCCAACAGAGCCTTCGCGGCGTTGTAGATGCTGTATCCAAGGCGTTGAGCGCCGGCAGCGGCGCGGGCTCCTAGACCGTTCGCGTCAGCCTATCGCTCACTGAGTTGAAGAGCCGAAAGGCCTGACCCTAGCGCCGGGCATGCCCGTCGAGGCGTTCTTTTCGACCAGTAGCCGCACCATGCTGTCCTATTTGGTGAAACCGCTCGCCGATCAATAGCGCGTGCGTTCCGGAAAGTGACGACTCCGGGCTTCTGCTTGGCCATTGAAGTGACCACAGCTTTTCGACAGCATAATCCCGCAAGCTGACCGTCTCCTTGCGGCCCCCCACTCGTCAACGGTCTACCGGCTTTTCTCCGGTGGCCAATCATGGCCGAAGGAGAAACGAAATGGGACACTCGTGCTACGACCTCGCCGCCTCTGATCGCCGGGCATGGAATGCAGGCAAGAGGGTTGGAACGAAACGCCCTCTGAAACCTCGACAGATATGGGCGATACGCTTCTTTCTCGATCGAGAACGGCGTCTGCGAGACAGAGCGCTCTTCGACTTGGCGATCGACAGCAAGTTGCGCGGCTGCGATCTCGTCAAGATCAAAATCGGCAACCTGGTTATAGGGCCGGAAATCCGAACTCGCGCGATGGTCATCCAACAGAAAACCGGCCGACCTGTTCAGTTCGAGTTGATGAGCGACGCACGCTCCAGCCTTCTCGCATGGCTGGAACGACGCGGCGGGACAGTGGATGACTACGCATTTCCCAGCAGGATCGATCCAAGGGCTCACATGAGCACAAGGCAGTATGCCCGCCTCGTCGACGAATGGGTCGAGGCGATCGGGCTTCGACCCCAGGAATACGGCACCCATTCCCTGCGTCGCACCAAGGCTTCGATTCTCTACAAAGCGACGGGAAATCTGCGAGCCATCCAGATTTTGCTCGGTCATACCAAGATCGAGAACACGGTCCGCTATCTGGGAGTCGATGTAGAGGATGCTCTCGAACTTGCCGAGGCAACTGAGGTTTGATCAAGAGCGGCTCCACCTCACGAGTGGAGCCGTGAACAATTTGCGCCCAATATCGGACCGAGAGCTTAGCTTTGCGCTGTCTCTAAAGCAGACATTGTTCGCACCGTTGGAAGCTTGACCTATCCATGGCCTCTGGAATCCCAGCCAGATGCCCTTTCGACGACGCCGAGAACAAAAGCGTCATCCAGATCTTGCCGCGAAAACCATCGGCGATAAAAGAGCGGCCCGGCGATCGCCGCCGTGAGATCGGATACATCGAAATCCGGCCCGAGTTCACCGCGCGCTTGCGCCCGCGCCGCAATCTCGCTGAACCCCGACATCATCCCGGCATGAGTGCGCGACTGAAACTCAGCGACCTCATGATCGCGCTCGGCGGCGTCGATGATGGAGGGCATCGCGGACGACCATCGACCTGTCTGCAAGCGTTGAGCAAAGCCCAACGTGAATGCGGTCAGGTCGCCGCGAAGACTCCCTGTATTGGGCGTCACCAGGCGGGGGGCGAACTGCATGACGGCATCAAACAGCAAGGCTGTGCGTGTCGGCCAATATCGATAGAGCGTGGTCTTGGCGACGCCCGATCGGCGCGACACTTCGTCGAAGCTGACGCCGCTGAAGCCAGCCTCTGTCAGGAGCTCATAGGCTGCGGACAAGCTCGCGGCCTTCACGGCTTCTTTGGAACGCCGTAGCGGCTCCGGTCCTTTGGCTGGCGGCACGACGCTGCGAGACTCTTTGGGCACGTCTATTGACTCCCTAACCGTAGCTACTATATCGTAGCTTAGAAATGCAGTACGACATTTTTGGAGAAGTTACCATGACTCTCAAACAAACCCGACTGGTTACAACCGATGTGGCGAAGCTGACGCGCTTCTACGAAAGCGTCAGCCAAGCGAAGGCAGAGGTCCTTAGCAATGACTATGCCCAATTCCAAAATGAACCTTGCAAAGGATTGGCAATAATAGCCCAAGCGACGACTCAGGCGTACGGCGACGGCGTCGCCGAAGCGGCGGCCAATCGTTCCGTGATCCTCGATTTCGAAGTCGACTGCGTCGATGCTGAATATGAACGGCTGCAGGACATCGTGAGCGATTGGGTGATGTCGCCGAAGCTCATGCCTTGGGGCGCCCGCGCTATCGTCTTTCGCGATCCTGACGGAAACCTCGTCAATATTTATGCCCATCCGTGACGGCCGCTCCTTTCTTTGAAAATCACCGAAACCTTTGACAGGAGTCTAAGCATGGCTGCCTCCGATCCACATCCTAGAAAGCGTGTCGCCGTCCTCGACACAGAGATGAGCTATATAGACGTGGGTGAAGGCGATCCCATCGTCTTCCTGCACGGCAATCCGACGTCGTCGTACCTCTGGCGGAACATCATTCCGCACGTCAGCGACATCCGGCGGTGTCTTGCGCCCGACCTGATCGGCATGGGGCAATCGGGCAAGTCGCCCACCTATTCCTACCGCTTCGTCGATCATGCGCGCTACCTCGACGCCTGGTTCGACGCGATGAATTTGAGCAAGGCCATCCTGGTCATCCATGACTGGGGCTCGGCGCTCGGCTTTCACCGCGCCTACCGCTATCCGGATCAGATCGCGGCGATCGCTTACATGGAAGCTGTTGTCCGACCGTTCAGCTGGGACGATTTTGGTGCATCGGCCGACGGGTTCCGCGCACTTCGGTCGAGCGAAGGCGAACACCTCGTCCTGGACGAGAACTTCTTCGTCGAAAAAATGCTGCCGGGGGCGATGATCCGAACCCTGAGCGAGGAGGAGATGGACGTCTATCGCGCGCCTTACGCCCAGCGCGAAGGACGGCTGCCGACGTTGATCTGGCCGCGACAGGCCTCCATCGACGGCCAGCCCGAGGACGTGACGTCGATCATCCGGGCCTACTCGGAATGGCTCAGCCAGAGCGAGATGCCAAAGCTGTTCATCGCCGGCGACCCCGGGGCGGTTATCTCGGAGGGTAGCGCAAACCAGCAGTTCTGCCGGACCTGGAAAAACCAGCGCGAAGTCACCGTGAAGGGCCGGCACTTCCTCCAGGAGGACTCGCCCGACGAGATCGGCGCCGCCCTTCGACAGTTCGTCATCGAAACACGCCGCTCGGTGCATGGCCAAGCCGGCTAATTCATAACAAAACCGGAGATAATTATGACTGTTTTAGTTACGGGCGCCACCGGCAACGTTGGCTCGGTTGTTGTCAATCAACTTGTTGCGGCAGGCTTTGACGTTCGAGCTTTCACGCGCTCACCCGAAAAGGCTACATTTCCGGCGGGTGTCACGCCGTTTAAGGGTGAACTGCTCGATGTGGATGCGCTGCGGGCCGCAATGGACAGCGTCGAAGCGGTGTTTCTCCTAAGTCCGGTCGTGCCTGATGAGCTGAACGTCACGATTTCCGCGCTCAATCTCTGTCGCGAGGCGAAGATCAAAGCTATCGCGTACTTGTCCGTGTTTCGGGTCGAGGAGACCGAAGACGTTCCGCACTTCGCGTCAAAGTTTGCCGCCGAGCGCCTGATTGCGAAACACAATATGCCGGTGACCATATTGCGTCCGAACGCGTACATGCAGAGCCCGGGCGTTAAGGATGCGCTCGGCCACGGCTTGTTCCCGTTCCCAATCGGGCAAAAGGGTGTTTCGTTTACCGACGTTCGCGACATCGCCGAGGTGGCTGTGCTCGAAATCCAGCGCCGGCTGGCGTCGAATGAACCCCTCGGCCCGGAAATTTACGAGGTGGTGGCCGAGGACGTGCTGACCGGAGAAAGCGGCGCGAAACTCTGGAGCGAGGCGCTTGGCCGCCCGATCAAGTATATCGGCGACGATATCGACCGATGGGTCCAGAGCTTGCGAGCCTTCGCCCCCAACTGGATGGCCTACGACTTCAAATACATGATGAAGCATTTCCAAGAGGAGGGCCCGGTCTCGACCGCCGCCGGACTTGAGCGCCTGCGCGAGCGTCTCGGCCGCAACCCGCGCTCCTACCACGACTTCGCCCTGGAGAGCGCCAAGCTGTGGAGCGCTGCTTCCAACTAACGAGGTTGAGGCGCTGCACGATGACTGCGCCTCGCTCGCTCCCCAAGCTTAAATTGCAAGGACAACCAAATGAAAATCACACGCCATCGATACACAGTGAAGCCAGAGTTCGTTGAAAAGAACAGCGGAACCTTGATGAGTTCATCGCAGCGCTGACGGCAGCTGCGGTGACTGGCCTTTCCTATCGGTATTTCTTGAAGGAGACGGGCAAACCTTTCTTCATCTGGTGGCCTCTCAAGACGATCCCTCGGCAGTCATCACTGGCCTGCCATCGTTCAAGAAATTCCAATCGGAGTTGGTGGCGAGCGAGCCTGTCGCAAAGCCAGACCAGGTGAGCATGTCGCTCATCGCGACAAGTGGAGAATCGTTCAGGTAGACCGCTGGCCGGTCACCGTCGTCAGCCTTTCAGTGCGAGCCTGTCGCAGTGCCGACGCGCTTTTCCCCGAACAAGCAAGAAGGAATGAAATCTATGTCTAATGAAAAAGTGGTGCTTGTTACTGGCGGAACCGGCAGCCAGGGCGGCGCGACCGTCACGCATTTGTTGGCGGCGAAAAAGGTCCGTGTGAGGGTTCTGACGCGGAACTTGGACTCACCGAAGGCCAAGAGCCTGGCCGCGCGTGGCGTGGAACTGGTCAAGGGTGACTTCGACGACGTGGCATCGCTTAGGAAGGCGTTGGCGGGCGTGTCCGCTGCGTATTCGGTGCAGCAATGGACGGAAAAGGGGGGTACCCCGGCGGAGGAGTTAAACGGGAAGCGATTTGCCGATGCGGTAAAGGCAGCGGGCAGCCCTCATCTCGTTTACTCGTCGGCCGAGGGGGTCGAGCGGAACAGCGGCCTTGCCCATTACGAGAGCAAATGGGCGATCGAGCAACACATCCGTGATCTAGGACTACCGGCGACCATTCTGCGCCCGGTCGGTTTCATGGATGCGTTTGGCGTCCCGCCGATCAAGCGCGGAATGTTCCTCGGAATTTTCAAAGCGAACTTTGGCCCCACACTCCCCATCCAGTTCGTGGCCACCTACGACATCGGTTGGTTTGCTGCGCGCGCGCTCGAAGAGCCAGAGAAATACGCCGGACGCATTATTCCGCTCGCCGGGGATCAGTTAAGCATCGACGATATCGTCAGGACCTTCAAGACCGTCACCGGGAAGAAGCCCTGGGTGGCGCCGATTCCCGCCTTCCTGGCCAAGAGGGCGATGCCGAAGGAGTTCTTGGACATGTTCACCTGGATTCGCGAGAATGGTTTCAAAGCAAACATTGCAGAGGCGCGGCAAGAAAATCCCCAGATGCTGACATTTGCCGGTTGGGTAAAGAAATATCGGGATGAACACTGACCAGAGATCGTTTTTTAGAGTCGGTCGCCAAGTAGCACATGGCTGTCAAGCTCGAAGAGCCGTCCGCTCCCTTTCCGCAGTTTAACATCGAGGAGAAATCATATGACCAAAGTCGCAATCTTCATTCAGCTGAAGGCGAAGGCTGGCAAGGAACAGGAAGTCGCTACATTCCTTCAGAGTGCACAAGGGCTACTTCCGCAGGAACCTTTAACCATCGCCTGGTTTGCGGTCCGTTTCGATCAATCGACATTCGGCATATTCGACGCGTTCGAGGAGGAAGAGGGGCGCCAAGCGCATCTTAACGGTTCGATCGCCGCCGCCCTCATGGCAAAATATGACGAATTATTTGAAGGGCCGCTTGAAATCAGACAACTCGAGGTTCTGGCGGACCGCCTTTTGGCCTGAAACAACATTCTCGGAGCGAGCGAAGTGCAGCCTGCTTCGAGAAGTTTTAGCCGTCCCGACATGCGGAATTGTGCCGTCGGCCGCCGGGCTGGAAAAGGCCGCTCGGTCGATTTGGCATTCAGGGATGCAGCGAAGAGGCTCAGTCCCGCTAACGAGCCAAACAGCAAGCTTAAAGGCCTCACTAGCACGTCGTCGTGGCTCCTATTGAAGGTCATTCGACGTCCACCCTGTCAGAATCGTACCGGTCGCCTGTCGATGCATCTTGGACAGATTTTCGGGGGTGAAGCCTGCCCGGGCATACAACGCCAGCGTTAAGAGGACTCCGGTCAATGCTATCGCCAAGCCTTCCGCGTCCGCACCGGGAGACAGATCGATCCCGGCGGCATTCGAGAGTTTTCGCTGCAATATGGATCGAGCTGTTTCCAATGCGCTCGCCAGTGCGGTTTGGATCTCTAAGTCATTGCCACTCGCGGCCGGAGCAGTACCGAAAACGAAGCAGCCGAGCCCATCACGAGTGTAGATGGTTGCTGCGAAGTCGAAGAATTGATCGAGGCAGTTCCGCAAACTACCAGGCTGATCCAGAATTCGACCAGCCTCGTCCACGAATTTACTCATGAATCTCTCGAGCGTGGCTAGGTATAGCCCGCGCTTATCACCGAACGCGGCAGCGAGGTTCGGGCGATTGAGGCCCGCCGCAGCCGCAAGCTCATCGAGGGAGGCGCCGTCGAATCCCTTGCGCCAGAAAACCGGAAGCACCCGGTCTAGCGCAGCTCCTCTATCGAAGCTCAGGGGTCGGCCGCGGGTACGGGAAGCATCCAACTTATTTTCCTTCGAGTTCGCAAGAAATGATTGACTGACGCATTATCCTGCGGTATCGCAGGAAAATCAAGTTCGCAATCAAAGACAGGGGTTAATGGCTATGTCGGCAGCAAGGATGGGGACTTTGGCCTGGGCTGATAGGACGGGCGGTCGGTTGAGTGCGGACGAAACAATTGCACTTGTGCGGAACCTTGCTTCTCTGAGGGCTGAAATCGTGTTTGACGAGGCCCGTTACCGGCTTGGGCTCCTTCGTCCTGCTAGGATTGAGTTGGATACCCTGACTCCGCCCGATACGCAGTTCGTGCGCGACGCAGATGAATTCGCCCGTAGTGCCTACAGCGACGTGCTGTGGGCGCACTGCCTTCGGACATACTATTTCGGAGCGCAGGTTGCAGCGTTTGACGGCATTAAGTTTGATCGCGAGTTGTTCTACGCAGCGGCGATCTGCCACGACGTCGGCGTCAACGAGGAAGTCGGAGGGCCTGCTGCCGCCTGCTGCTTCGCGCACAGTGGCGGTCGCCTAACCTGCGAGAGACTTGCCAACAAGGGACACGGCGAGTGGTCTGTTCGCGTCGGTGATGCAATCTCCACGCACATGAATCTGGTCGTGCCCCGGGATCAATACCCTTCGGAAAGCACGCTCGTCGCGGTGGGCGCAACTTGCGATATTTTCGGCGCTTACGTTCGCCGGATCGAGCCTACGACGCTGGCCGCAACCGTAGAGCGCGCTCCGCGCACCGGCTTATTTGAGGCATTTGGACCATTTCTCTCCAAGCCACATCTGGATGGCAGCAGAACCGCGCTCCTCGTGCAGATGGGTGCATTCGAGAGCAATGGGACGCATCCGGTCGAGAGCGTACTTGCGAGCCAGCGATCAGCCGACGCCAACAACGCAGCCGAGCAAGACATGGGCTCAGCTATGCCCCTTTCGGAAAGGTAATTCAGTCAATGTCGCAAGAGAACATCCAGAACAACAGTGCCGCAATCAACTCGATCCTCGATCGGTTCGCGATCGAGGACTTACTGACCTCGTACGCTCGTGCGATTGACCGGCTGGACATTGAATTGCTCAAGTCGCTCTATCACGAGGACGCGCGAACCGAACATGCCTGGTTCGAAGGTACGGCCCGCGATTTCGCCAACAAGGTGATTGCCTTTTCTCGCGACACATTCGCCTCGACGATGCACCACGTGACCCACACGCATATTGCCTTGAACGGCGATGCTGCGGCCGCTGAGTCCTATTATTACGCCTATCATCTGCTTGAAGGCGACACCGACAAGGTCGCCGGGTTCTTCGGAAAGTCCTACGCCGAGCGTTGTGCAGAGGACGGCACGATCAACGACGGTCATGAATTCATATCCGGTGGCCGCTACGTCGATTCGCTTACCAAGCGGAACGGCGTCTGGGGTTTGGCCAACCGCGAGACCACGGTCGAATGGAAGCATTTCCACCCGGTGACCCGTGGCGATCCGGGGTCGGGCATTGAGAAGATCGTTGCGCCGGCCGGCCGCGACCGAAATGACGTTGCCTATCGCGTTTTCGCCGCGATCGGACGCTGAAGCAAGGCGGACCGACCGCAGTAGATCAATTTGACAAGGACAACGCACATGGGCGCTAAAGGGCTAATCGAAGATAATTTTGCGACCTCGGGGGGGTCCGGAGCGTCTAAGCCGACGATCGTGCTCGTGCACGGCGGCCTCGAAGATGCGTCAATCTGGCATTTGGTGATCCCTCGGCTCCAACGCGATGGCTACCCGGTCGTCGCCTTTGCCAATCCGCTACGCAGTCTGGGCATCGACGTCGCTTACCTGCGCAGCGTTCTAGACGAGATCCAGAGCCGGGTCATTCTCGTTTCCCACGCCTACGGCGGGGCCGTCATTACCCAAGCTGGGGACCACCCAAACGTCAAAGGCCTTGTCTACGCAGCCGCCCCCATGCCTGCGGTCGGAGAGTGCCTCAAGGATTGCCTCGAACGGTTTCCCGGCTTCGACTTCGCCTCATCCGTCAACGTCACCAGATATACCCTGCCCGACGGAACCAGCGGCGCATATTCCCTTATCCGAGCCGACAAGTTCCGCGGCCTCGTCGCCGCCGACGTGTCTGAAGGCGAACTTGCCTTGATGATGGCCACCCAGCGCCCGATCGACCTGGCCGCAATCTCCGAGCGGCTGACGTCTGCGGCATGGACGAGCAAACCGAGCTGGCAAATCAGGCCTCTGCAGGATGCGGTGTTTCCTGTGGAAGAATATAAGCTCCAAGCCGATCGCGCCCACTCCACCGTCATCGAGGTGAACTCCTCGCACGCCGTCCCCGTCACTTACCCGGAAGTCGTGGTCGATGTGATCGGGCAAGCTGCGCGCTCCACCACGACATAACGACAGCTGTTTAGCGGCGCTGCCAGCGCCGGCATTTTAGTTCGTATCTGGATTCAGGAGTGCCGCGGATGTGCGGCCAGTAAACCATTGAGAGAGATGACCGATGAATAACGTTTCGATTTTCTGGACGCAGCTTGCCGCAAGTGTATTCGTCTTGACTGTCATAGCGGTTTGGTATGTTTGGCCCGCACTAACCAAGCTTCCCCTTAAATCTGCTCTAACCATCCTGCTCTTTGCGCATGTGCCGAGATACGTGGGCATGACACTGCTCGTTCCGGGCATGGTCGATTCAAAGCTGCCGTCCGCCTTTCTTTCCAGCGCCGCCTACGGCGACCTCCTGGAAGCAGGGCTCGCGCTCGCTTGCATCTTTCTCCTGCGTACCAATTGGCGTGTCGCTATTCCTCTCGTGTGGGTAACCAACACGTGGGGATTCGTAGACCTAGTGATCGGAGTACGCGGTCTTCTGCAAATAAACTTACCGAGCTACGACTTGGGCACTTTTTGGTATATCTATATTTTCTACGCTCCCGTCGTACTCGTCACTCACTTACTCATCTTTTTGGCCTTGGTGAAAGCTAAGTCGTGGCGAATATAACTCTGTGACGTGACCGTCTTTGTGACAATGTCATTGTATTTGGGCGGAAACGAAATGGGCCTCCGGATGTTTGAAGCTGGCGCCTATTACCACCCACCTGCCGCTGCGGCGAGACGCTGTCGCATGTGAAACGCAGCAGCCCGACGATTGCGACAAGCCTGCCCGCATGCCCTAGCGTTTCAAGCTCGTCTGGGAATACCGGTTGGCCGGGGGCTGAATTTTACAGAGCCCGGTTGGCGCGCGCGTTGGAGCCGGGCGGGACGTGTGGAGGCGTGCGTGGCGCCTATTCGTAACGGCCGCCGAACAGGTCTCCCACTGCCCGCCGCTTCTTGTAGATGAGGTCCCACTGGCGGAGGTGTGCTACGGCTGTCGTGCAGCATGTGGCAGCGCTGGCAGAATGCGCGCAGGTTCCTTGGCGCGTTGTTCGAAAGATCGTGGTCGAGGTGTGCGGCCGCCAAGAGCGGGCTCCAGAAACCGGCTCGGCCGGATTGGGGCTTCCCTCTTATCCCTTTCTCTGCCGGTGGCGCCAAATTCGATCGTCGATAGCGCGACCGCTGTCACCTTCAGAGCGGGCTAGCGGCGCTTCTGACTATGAAGCCCCAGCCAAAGTCGCGCAGCTGAAAGCAACAAGAATTCCAGATTCGGGGCGCGCGATGACTCCGAGGAACCGGAGCAGTAAATTACCCCGAACCAACACATCACTGAGGAGACAATTCCCATGAAAGCGATCGTAGTGATGGACCAAGCTGCAGGAACAGCCGGGATGAAGCTGATGGAGCGGCCCGAGCCGCAGGCAGCGATAAACGACGTCATTGTAGAGGTTCATGCGGCGGGGTTCGTCAACACCGAACTGGAGTGGCCTTCGACCTGGGCCAATCGGGCTTTTAGTGCCCGGACGCCATCAATCCTCGGCCATGAGCTGGCGGGGGTGGTCACCGCACTGGGCTATGGGACCACGGGGCTATCAATCGGTCAGCGCGTGTTCGGCCTAGCCGACTGGCATCGCGACGGCACGCTCGCGGAATACATCGCCATGGAGGCGCGTAATCTCGCGCCGTTGCCGCGCGACGTCGACTTCACGGTGGGCGCGAGCCTGCCGATCTCGGGCCTGACCGCATGGCAGGGACTGTTCCAGCACGGCCGCCTTCAGGCGGGGCAGAGGGTGCTTGCGCATGGCGCCGCTGGCGCGGTCGGTTCGATGGTGGCGCAGCTCGCACGAGAGGCCGGCGCCTACGTCATTGGCACCGGACGCTCTGCCGACCGTCAGAAGGCACTCGACTTCGGCGCAAATGAGTTCGTTGACCTCGAGAACGACGCACTGGCAGACGTTGGCGGCGTCGATCTGGTGTTCGATGTCATCGGCGGCGACATTCAGAAGCAGTCAGCAGCCCTCATTCGAGCCGGAGGTACGCTAGTGACCGTCGTTGGACCGGCCGAGGCACGACCGGCCGATGGTCTGGCCGTGGACTTCGTCGTTGAGGCGGATCGCGCCCAACTAGGCGAGATCGTCCAGCGGGTGCGGGACGGACGACTGCGGACGAACATCGGTAAGGTCTCGTCGCTCGACGATGCCGTCGCCACCTTCAACTCTACCGAGCGGCGTGCGGGGAAGACGGTTATACGCGTTCGTCCGTAACGGCTTGGGGAGAGAGGGAGGTTCGTCTCTTTCTCTACGTCGCCTACGCATCTCACCGGCCCGCGCGCTGAGCGATATGACGACGCGATTACGACTGGGCCTTCGAAGATCGGCTACGGCGTGGCCCCAGAAAGCCATGGCCGGCTCATGGCCGAACGACAGCTTCCTGCTCTTTTGGATTCAAGCCGGGCTGTCCGGTAACGCCCCCCAGTGCCGACGTTAGAAAGACAAGCGGCGAACCCGATATTAGCCAGTGGGAGTGATTCGCACCTTGTAGATTCCAACATGAGATGAATAACTTGTGGTAAAATCACACATTGCAGCAAAGGCTCGCAATGTGCGATAAATGGCGGAAACGCCAGCAAAAACAACCAACCGATCGCTGCACAATGTGCGGCCTTTTATCTTGCCGTCTTAATCGGCCGTACTTTCCAATTCTTACTATCCATCGTCGTTCATCCTCCAATATACGATAATACAACATTCTATGCTCTAAAGCACGATTCCGCTTGCTGGCGTTGAAGGTCCAATGCGCCGTGCAGTCTTCCGCGCTCTGCGAAGGCGTAGCAGCGCTGCTTATTTGCAGCAGGGGAACCGTCGTGGCACACTTTTCCATCGGAGTGGCGGAGCATCGTCACAGGCAATCCGGCGCGGTCCGGCCGTCTCGCGATCGGCGCGACCGCAGGCAAGATAACGTGCGTTCCGTCGTTCCTGGTCTGCATCAGCCCTCATCCGACGGAGCGGATTCCTTGTGTCAGATGGCGCTCGTCAGCGTGCCGGCGCCATGCGTTCCAACTTCCATTGCGCTGCTCATCGATGCGCTTCCAGCAGCCGGCGATCCTTGTGATGGGCGCGCCGCGCGGCGTCCGCCTGGCTTGCTGCCGGACTCGCCGACATGGAACGTTCCGTCGTTCCACATCGCGCGCATGATCACCGCCAGCTTGCGCGCCACGGCGACACAAGCCTTGCGGTGGCAGGAGCGTTTGGCGATCGCCTAGCCCCAGTTCTTGATCTTGTCGGAGCCCTTGAAGCGCGCCATCAGACCCGACGCCGCCTCGTAGACCGAGCGTCGCACATCAGCGTCGCCGGCCTTCGATATGCCGCCCTGAACACGATCGAGGGCCCGACTGCCAGCGCCGCGAGGTCACCCCGAAGTAGGCCGCGACGTCGCGCGAGCGGCGGAAGCGTGACGGATCATCGATGGCCGTCATGAACGAAATTGCTGTGACGAGGCCGACGCCGGGGATCGCCTAGAAGCGTCGGCACAGTTCGCTCGTGCCACCAAGCAACCGGCAATACTGCCTTGACTGCGGCGCACGCGCCGACGGCATGTGGCATCCTTTAGCTCCCTCAATAGCGGATCGTCCGCCATGGCGCTGCGCACCGCCGTAACCAGGCGCAGCGTTCTCAATCATCAGGAACCCAAGGATCGGCGTCGCACGCCATACTCGCAATTTGCAATGGCATCGGCGCACGCCTCGCGTAGACTCGATGGCAGCCGGTCGAAAAGTGTGAGATCGCGTCGTTCGCCGAAATAGAGAAGCGCTTCGCAAAGCAGCTCCACTGCTTCCACACTGACGCGGTCGCGCACCCACTCGCCGATGACGGCAATAAGTGAGCTTCGTTCCCAAAGCTCTGCCTCACGCCTTTCAAACCAGTAGTCAATCGCGAACCAAGCTTGCCCACGCTCGACATAGCGCTTCACTTCCCCGTCGAGCGCAGTGAATAACGCCTGCGCATTCGACGGACAATCGCCAAACTTGGTCTCATGGATTATGGGGTCGAGATGTCTCTTTCGCCATTCGAGTGCCCCCAACCGATTGGCCGATTCAAAGAAGGTGGAGACGTAGAGCTCCCCATATTGGAGCTTACTAATTTGAACGTAGTAGGGTTCAAGGGCCCGCAGCTGAGCAAGACTGGTTATCCCTTTGCGGCCAGTGGTCTTGATCCCCCAATGCGAATCGATAAACGCGAACGTCTGTTCCGGAGCATTCGCTTCGGCGATGGCAGCGTGCGCAAGCGCCAGGGTTTTAGATGTGGCAAGATAAAGCGCTGCCTGCACGAAGACCGGGCTCAATTTGAGTTGATCCCAGTTGCGGTCGATGACTTCCTCAGCAAACGCGTCATTCTCATCGAGGAGCAACTCAGCCAGAATTGTGTCGGCGTCGGTTACGCGATTGGCCACAGGCGGATCCGCGCGGCGCACCTGCAGATAACGCTGCACATCATCATGGAGATTAGACAACCCGACGCCTCTAGCATTAAACCACCAATAGTTGCCGCGCTCGGAATTCCAGATTCTCTGTTTGAGAAGGGGGACCGCTGTCTGATCGCCAGCCTCGAGGCGCGTTCTCAACGCGGCATCGGCAAGCACCGGGTCGGCTTCGAGAGCGGCAAGCGAGGCAAGTTCATCTCGGGTCGGCGTCTGGCGCCAAATATTGAAAGCGGCCTTGCGATCATAGGCGTTACGGCGTCGATTCCTCCAGACTAATTCAAGCGCTGTGCGCGACTTCGCGCTCAAGGCGCGCCCTCGTTGGTCTGGCGACCATTGCCGTTCCAGCCGCATCGAAAAGGAGTGAAAGCCACCCGTGTTCTCCGCTCGCCGAGACAATTTCGCTTCGAATTGGCCCGCAAAGAGCACTGCCTCGGGCAGGTCCACATGGCTGAGTATCCAGCTCAGACTACCACAAAGCGCACGGTCTTGCTTGGCGCGAGCGATGAGAAACGCGACCGCGCTGGGCTCGGGTTTGCGAGCAAAACCGAAGGGTAGGCTATGAACCGCAATATCGCTACGCGGATTGCTATCGTGGTTGCGCCCTGAATGACGGACCCTGGTAGGAAGTTTGGCCCACGCATCGCACAGCGCGTCCGCCAAGGGATGTCCGATCGGCGGGCAGCAGCGAAGCCCCGCCCACAGCCACCCTTCGGTAAGAGATGGTGTCTTTGACCAACGCGCGGCGAGCGCATCGCACAAGACTGGATCACCGATCTCCCCAGCAAGATTGAGCGCGCCCTCGAAGTGCTTTTCGCTGAGGGAAGCGTCGCTAATCAAAGATGCCAGGTCTGATAGGAATTGCGGATGGAGGGAGAGCGCATGCGCTATCATGCGATCACGCCAGGAATCTCTTGTCACGGCTCCGGAGTTCGCACAGTACGCAGCCGCTGCCTTGGCGCTGCCATTTCGGATCAGAGGCTCATACTGAAGAAGGGAGAACGGGAACTGCCTAGCAAGGGGGATCACAAAGTCTCCATCGATTCGTCCCAGACAGCGCATAGCGTGATAGCGCTGCTGCTCGATTCGATTGGAGTTGAAGCCGCCTGAAGCAGTCCATGCCCGCGCTAGGCCAAGAACCTGCTGGCGCCGTGTTGCCGTCAGTCTCGAATCTTGCAACGCCGCGAACAGGGCGACGGGATTGAGCTTCGCTACCCGCTCAATAACGGTTGGGGTAAGCGCGGCCAAAGCGCCGCCGATCAGCTCTGTGTAAAATGGCTCAGCCCACATGTCATCGCGCAACCGGTCGCTGCTGATCAGTCGAACCATCGCCCGGATCAGCAGATGATCTCGGACACGATCATGCCGATAGGCCAAGGTATCGCCACCACCTCCGGCACCAAGTCGAATAATTCGCGTCTGGTCGATCAGCCTGCGGAGCGCAGCAACTGTGTCCTGGTCGTTGGAGAACCAGCGACGAATTTGTTGCCAATCGGGAAAGGTCGTTCGCTCCTCGACAAGCTTCTCGGCAAGCGCGTCGAGTGCATGCCTTAGATCGCTTGCCAGCAGTCTGTCGTCCGCCGCTTCGTCGATGTTCGCTGTAACGTATGACTGGATTGCGTCGTGTGCGCCCGGCGATTCCCAGTTTTGGTTCAGCCCGATAAGCAGTGGATCGTCACCAAGGGCGCGGGCGAGGTCGTCGCATTGCAGCCTGGTGAGCTCCGTACCCGCCGCGAGCCCACGAGCGCCAATTACCTCGACAGATTCAGCGCGCTCGAACCGTTCCACGACGATTGAGCTTTGCACGACGCGATCTCTGAACCGCATATCCGATAGCCCGGCATTGCCGCGCCAGACCGGGCAGAGCAACCGCCATTGCTGCGTGCTGCCGGCGGGATCGCCGGTGGCCTTCACGATCGCGGACCATCCCAGGAGCCGTTCAATGATCCGGTTCGGATTGGAGGACTGGTTGACGTCCTCAACGATCAGCAAAATCGGCATGTCGGGCGTCGCCAGGCTCAGAGCCGTTGCACCGGATGACAGATCAAGCGATGGCGACCAATGCCTAAGAGCGAGCGTGATTGCCTGCTCGATACGGCTGGCCTGTTCGACCCACATATGCGACAGCACCAAAACAATACCGCCGCTTGCGTGCCAAGCATCGCCAAGCCGGCGCAAGCCGGCACTCTTGCCCAGTCCCGATTCTCCGATGATGAAACCCGCGCCGAGCGTCTCACGCGCGAACCTGCCCAGAACGTCGTCGAGAGCCCGCGGTATCATGTCGGCGCGATCTACGAGCGGCAGATACTCATCCAACGATTGGCGCGAAATGGTCCTGGCTTTAGACGCCGATAGCCGGATCGCCGGCGTCCCGAACTGCTGTTCACGCAACCATTGCCCTTCAGGGTTACGATCGAGAAAATCGGCAATTCTGGAGGCGGTCCAAAAGTCAACCCGAAGGCCCTTTCCCGCTGCCGCGTTCGCGTCGCGAACAAGCTCCTGGTCCGGATCCGTCGCGCAAGTGAGGACCAACGTAGCCTCGCAAATAGCGCCTCGTGCCAGCTCCTTTTCGGATATCGCGCGAGCCTTTGTGACGTCGCCGCGCTGATCGTCAAGCCACTTGCGACGTAGGTCTTTGCGCGCCGTAATTGTGTGCTGCACCAGTAGCAGACGTCGGCCACCGCGATAAACGCGGATGTCAATTCCATCGATCGGCGAAACAATCGCACGGCCCGCATCGTTCAGACCGACATGGATCAGGGACGCATAGTCAGGATCGGCCGCACGCAGGACTGCAGTGACCAGCAGTTCGAATTCCTCCGGCGAGGCAAGTTCGCCTAGCTTCTTGCGGGTCTGAGTTACGAGAGATGACATGGTCGGCAGCCCAAATGGGAATTGACAACGGTCGCCAGCGCTTCCAATGGCACTACGCCGACTGGAAAGGTTGGCTTTCTAGCCCGAAGCCCAGCAAGCGCTGTTCCGCTTTTCAGCCCAGAGCAGACCTTCGCAGGATGCACCTGGCTCTTAGGGATGCCGGAGTGGGCGGATTTCATGCGGCCTTTGACGCCGAAGGCTTATTGTCCCGCCGTGCATCGATCAAAACCACGTCCCTGTTCCCCTCCAGGCCGAGCTTCTTAAGGATGCCCTTCACGCGCATTAGCTCAGCTGCGGTGAAATAGATGATCGCCTTGATGGCCTTCTTCGCATCACTCGCCGCCTGGTAAATCTCAGCCTGCTTGGCTAGGTTCTGCTCGAGTTTGGTATTCTTCGCCAGCTTCATCTCAACTAAGGTCTTGTCTCGGCCTCGACTGATCTTGAAGTCCACCGGCCCTCGGCCGTCATTGGCTTCGGCGCCGGCATCAGACGGCGTACCGAACCACACCAAACGATAGAGGACGTGTAAATCCTTCTCGCGTTCGAACGGCTCGCCCTTGTCGTCATAGAAAAAGCGGTGGCCGCCCTTATTTTCGATGACATCCTTTAGGTAAGCTAGGCGAGCGTGCGCCTCGTCGTAGGTCGTCTTGCCGATCTTATAGAAATCCGTTTCCGCCATCAGGACCGATTGGAGCTTCTGCAGCTGCTCGATAAAGAGGTATTCGATCGCGAGGACCTTTTCCTCACTGACATCCTTCGCCTCGTCCCCGCGCATCTCCTTTAGGCGTATGTAGTAGTCGATGATCTGCGGGAATCTCTGCATGGTCGCGACCACTGCAGCCGAGCGTTCTTTTTGAGACGGTTTTTTCTCTCTTCTTGGTCGTCGACGACCCCTTCGAGAATCGGGAGCTTCCTCCACCTTTGTCCTGCGACGAAGCTCTAACTCAAAGTAATTGAAAACTGCCGCTCTCAGCTGGGCATCAGGTATGGCCTCGGGGATTTCTTCGAAGCCCGTGACCAGGTCGTCGCGATTGATCCAATTTTCGTCACGGGTAAGCACATCCCTCGGGGTCAAGATCACATAATCGCCGTTGACCCAAGGCAACTTGTATCGGCCGCGAGACCAGCTCTGAGTCTTGTAATTAAACTTCGCCCGGTCAACCCATACGTCGCGCACCGCGTCGGCGGGCAAATGTTCTTCCGTAAACTTCTCGGTATAACGGCATAGGAAGTCTTTAATCAGGTTCGTGGTGAAGTCGCTAATGTTATCGCGGCCAACTCCGTTCGACACCAGGCAGACCTTCTCGAGGTGACTGCTTTCGGTGATTTTCTCTGCGCCGAAATCAGAAAAGATGACGTGCAGATTTGCATGAAGATTCCGGGCAAAATCGATACCGAGGCCAGCACCATCATTTCCCGTTTCGGAGAACCCCAGCCAATTCTGCTTCACCTCGGGAAAGCAGTACCAGTTCCTCAGTTGCCCATCGCTCACACGCCCTTCCGCAGCGCGATCTCGCAGGAACACCAGATATTCAATGATCTGCTCATGAAGTGCCACGTACTCTGGCTTTTCGCTATGGAACAGCAGGAACGGATCGACGAACAAAGGCAGGTCGTTGACCACGGAAATGTTCACCGCCCCGTAGTCCTCGAATACAGACTCGTCGAGAGAAAAGTAGTCGCTGAGAAACGTCGCCATTCATGTTCCCCGAGGAAGGCATAGATTACGCCAGAAAGGTACTGCGGCAAGAGAATAGTTCTGTGTCATGCTGCCGTGACCGGGTAGCGTCCATTGTGGCCTCCCCGGGGAATGAAAAACCTTATTAGTCATGGTCCCCATTCATCGATTTCTGGTGCAGCGTGTCTCCGTTTTCAGGAAACCTGGCTAGAAGGCAAACCTTTGCGCCCAGCCTGAAGTGTGCGGTTTTGCGCCAACGTTTGGCGCTGACCATGGGCTGCTCAGCGTCGAGCCGTGCACATAGCCAAAGGCCACAATACTTCGCTATACTGATGTATTTCGTTCTCGCCGAGTCAAACGATGAGGGGCTTTTTTGGATGATTGACGATCTCTCGGTCGCAAAGACGGCCGCCTTTTTTTCTATCCGACGCGATCTCTCAGACAAGTCTATTGAGGACCTGTTTCGATCAATGCGTGCCGCCCACGGCGCGACCCGGCACAACATTTTCCACCACACACGAGAGCATGCAGGAGACACCCGTTGGTCGGCAATCTGCTTTACTTATGAGAGGGCGCCGGGATTCTTGGACGACTCGACCGACGTCGTAGAGACGTTGTGTGGCTACGTGATGCTCGTCGAATATCGGAACTACCTTGCCGTGTTCTCGTCACGACTGAGCATACCGGCGCACTTCAAGACGATGCACCTCGCGCCGGTATCAATAAGTCGGGTCGAACGCGCTATTGCCAAGCAGAACGCTGTTTTCCAGAAGATGCGCACGCGCAACATGTCCATCTCGCGATACGCCATGCGCTCCAAGATGGTTGAGGCTCCCGATCTCTCAAACGTCGTCGGCCCGGCCGGTAGCCGTAGGCAGGCGCCGCAGACCTACAGCGTCGCTGTGGACGGCACACACATGACCGCAACTCCCAGCACGGGGCGTATTGCCCTTCGGTCCGATCGGGCAGGGTACGAGGAGATCATCGGGTTCGCCGAGGAGATGATCGACGCCCTACGCGCCGACGCGGGGGAAGTCTCTGCTTTTCTGCGGACCTTTGCGCGACCCATGACTCTGGTCGATGCGCTTTCCCTCGCCCAACCAACGGCGCTCGGCATCGACACAACGCGGTTGACTGACGCTGCAACGGGCGATGCACCAGCAATCCGGATTGTTCACGCCGGGGATAACCCCACCCCGCTAACCATCGCCGAACTTGGCACTCTCATCGAACAACTCAACCGGCCGCTCGATATCAACGGAGACGATAAGCTGCGACACGCGACACTGCCTGACACCGAGGAGCAGGTAGCTTCGCTCAGCCTCAACAAGACTCGCATTGCACTTCGTTCGCTAGATCTACCCCCAGCTGCCACAGTGGAGGTCGAGTCAACGGCCTTTCCGTTGGGCGAAGATCCCGACCGCCAGCCACTGTACCGCTACCTCGACGCGAAAGACGCCATCATTGTGTTGTTCGACGACGTGCGCCTCGCGTACATCGACGGGATAGTTTTCCGTGACGAGACACTGCGGGACGGTGGCGCAGCTTTTTTGCGCTACCTGCGTGCGGAGCCCAGCTTGAACGGGGTTGAGACCGAAAAGGGAGAGTTTGCTGCAGCCAAAACGGCGTTTGACGCCGACTCTACATTTGGCGTCGTTGTCGACCACCTGGCGGCCGCCGACACAATTCTCGTCTGCGATGATCTCGATGACGAATGGGCGGACTTCATCGGCCTGAGGACGGATGGCACGCTCACCCAAATCACCTTTTATCACGCCAAAGCTGGCGACTTGTCCTTGGGCGCGGGACAATTCCACATCGCAGTGAGCCAAGCGCTCAAAAATTTAGGGAACATGACCTTTCCGGCCGAGCGAATGGACGCAAAGATTCAACGTTGGTCGAACCTCTATAACAACGATGGGCACGCCACACAGATATCTCGGACGATCAGGACTAACACGCCGGATCTCGGCGAGGCGATTGCGCAGGCGAGATCCGCTCCGGAAGCCATTCGGCGTGCGGTCATTGTCACCTCATCGCTGAGCAAACAGGCTGTGACAAATGTACTCAACAATGCGCAGAACGGCATAAGGCCGAGGCCGTCCTTCGTTCAAATGTACTGGCTGCTGCAGTCCTTTTTCTCGGACTGCGCCGAGGCTGGGGTGTCCGGCTCGATCGTCTGCCGACCCTGAGGACGTCCGAATTGGGGCCGCAGAACGAACCCGCTGCGCGGGAGGGGCGCTTGCGGTTGAGGTAGAGATCAAGGATCGATCGTCGCGCTCGCGTTGAGCGGAGTTCGGCAGCGGCAGAGCATTGCAGGCTTCGTCAACAAGGAGCCTGACCATGCCTCATCCCGTTCTCGAAGCTTCGATCAGCCCGCTGCGCCAGCGGCTGATCGACGACATGAACATGCGGCGTTTCTCACGCGAGACGCAGCGCAACTATCTCCGCGATATCGGACGCCTGGCGACATTCCTCGGGCGCTCACCAGACACAGCGACCGCCGACGACCTGCGTCGGTTCCAGATCGAGCAGCAGGAAGACGGCGTTCCCGTGCCGACGATGAACAGCATCGTGTCGGCGCTACGCTTCTTCTTCACCCAAACGCTTGACCGCCCGGACCTGGCGCGCCGGCTCGTCCGGCTGGCGCATCCGCGCAACCTGCCCGTGGTGCTCAGTCGCGACGAGGTGGCCCGGCTGCTCAACGCCACCACCTGCCTCAAGCACCAGGCCGCGCTGTCAGTCGCCTATGGCGCGGGTCTGCGGGTCGCCGAGGTGTCGATGCTGAAGGTTGCCGACATCGACAGCGAGCGCATGCTGCTGCGCGTCGAGCGTGGCAAGGGCGGGCGCTATCGCAACGCCATGCTCTCCGAGGATCTGCTCGCTCTCCTGCGCGAGTGGTGGAAGGTCGGACGACAGCAAGGCGTGATGCATCGCGACGGCTGGTTGTTCCCGGGACAGCACGCGATGAAGCCGATCAGCACGCGGCAGCTCTATCGCATCGTCGTCGAGGCAGCGCAGGCGGCCGACATCGCCAAGCGGGTCGGGCCGCACACGCTGCGTCACAGCTTCGCCACCCACCTGCTGGAGGACGGCACCGACATCCGGATCATCCAGGTCCTGCTCGGGCACGCCAAGCTGAACAACACCGCCTTCTACACCAAGGTTGCAACCCGCACGGTTCGCACGGTCACGAGCCCGCTCGACAAACTCGGCCTGTTCAAGCCGGTAGAGGGCTCGCCCGACATCTGAACCGTGCGCGCCTCGATCGAGGTCGCCGACATCTTCCGTGCTGCCGGACCCGCTTACCGGGCCGCCCATGCAGGTCATCTGAGCCTCGCCCAGCTCAAGGTCATGTCGGCGATCGAGTATTGCCGCACCGCAGCCCTTGGCGGTCACGTCGAGGCCTGCGAGGACTGCGGCCAGTGGCGCATCGCCTACAATTCCTGCCGCAACCGGCACTGCCCGAAGTGCCAGGGCGCGGCGGCGCGGACATGGCTTGCCGAGCGCGAGGCCGACCTGCTGCCGGTCGGCTACTTCCATGGCGTGTTCACGCTGCCCGCCGAGGTCGCCGACATCGCGTTCCACAACAAGGCGCTCGTCTACGACCTGCTGTTCAAGGCGGCAGCGGAGACGATGCTGACGATCGCCGCCGACCCGAAGCACCTCGGCGCCAGGATCGGCATCACCGCCGTACTCCACACATGGGGCTCGGCGATGACGCACCATCCGCACCTACATATGATCGTGCCGGGCGGCGGCATCGCGCCGGACGGAAGCCGCTGGATATCGTCGCGCCCGGCCTTCCTGCTCCCGGTGAGGGTTCTCGGAAAGCTGTTCCGTCGCCTGTTTCTCACCCGGCTGGTCGCGCTGCACGAGGCGAGCCGGCTCAGCTTCTTCGGGTCGATCGCGCACCTGATCGAGCGGCGGGCATTCCTGCGCCATCTTGCTCCCGTGCGGAAGAAGCGCTGGGTGGTTTACGCCAAGGCGCCGTTCGCGGGACCGGAGGCGGTGCTCGCCTATCTGTCCCGCTACACTCACCGGGTCGCGATTTCGAACAGCCGGCTGATCGCCTTCGACAAGAGCGGCGTCACTTTCCGCTACAAGGACTACCGCCGCGACGGCGCCGATCGCCAGCAGGTCATGACACTGGCGACCGACGAGTTCATCCGCCGCTTCCTGCTTCATGTCCTGCCACGCGGCTTCCATCGCATCCGGCACTACGGCCTGCTCGCCGGTTCCGCTCGCAAGGCCAGCCTCGCGCTGGCTCGCGAACTGCTGGGCGTTGCCGCGTCGCCCGACCCCGGCGACCCCGACGAACCGGACGACTTTCACCCGCCATGCCCCTGCTGTGGCGGACGCATGATCATCATCGAGGTGTTCGAACGGTGGAAGCAACCGCGTGGACCGCCGGACACAACGGCGACGAACCGGGAGAACTCTCCATGACCCGGCATGGCATGCTCCAGCCTTCAGCCGCAGGCACCCAGCCTCCGGCAACGGAGCCACGCACGTCCATCGTGATCATCGACGCCGAACGAGTCGCATCCGGCCGCGCGACGCGCCGACAATACCGCATGGCTGAAAGGCGAAGCGGTCCGGCCGCATCAAACCCGCCGCTTGCCGGCGGCTGCCGCGCCATCGCCGACACCAGCCGCAAATCGAAATCCCCATAGCCATCGACTGTGGCCCACGGGTTCCTTCCTCGGGGACTTTCGTACGCCTGCCGGCGCCCGAAACTCTTCACGCAAGCAGTCGGTCCGCTTTCGGCCGCAGGTCGCTGATAGCCGACGTTCAGCAACTTGGCTCAAAGCGGACCCGGGGCATGCGGTCAACGGCCGTACCGAAGGTCGGCTGGCTTCGCATCCTGCAGGCAAGCAAGCTCCCGGCACTGTCCTTTGCAGCGAACATACCGGCTTGCAGGGGGCGGAAGGATACTGGCTCAAGAAGCGGGAAGCCCGCCCACACGCCTGACGGCGTCCCAGAGCTTATCGACAGCAGCATCGGCGATACCGACCGACTTCAGGTTGGTCTTGCAATCCAGCACATAGTCTAGCGCCGCGCCATCGGTGCCGCGCGCACGAAGAACCATCCGTGCGATATCTTCATCGGTCTTTCCTAGAATGATGTTCGTTCCGGCGTAGACGAATGTCGTTGCCGGCACCCGCTCGCCGGAGGGTAACGCTACGTCGATCGAGACTTCCGAGAAGCCGCCTTCGCGCTTTCGAAGATAGGCGAGAACGTCCTGGCGCCGGCTTTCGTCGAACTCGAACGCGACACCGTGGCACTCGGATTTCGCGTCGGCAATCACCCGAAGCGTTGGCCCCGGAGTGAACTTCGTGCCCCAATTCTTGATCGAAGCCTTGGTGAAAGAGCGCGCGTACCCCGTCAGAACGGCCCGTTCCCTGCATTTGCAGTCGAACGTCGCTTCCCAACCGTCCCACATGAGGGAGCCGTAGCCGAATATCCACATAATAAAGCCTCCAAATCATCTTAAAGCGGAGCCAAGCCCCATTACCATCGATCGCAATTTTGATAAGTCGATATACAACTAGACTAACGAAGCGCGGCCGGAAATCCGTGTTCTCTATATGTTCAGCATCGGTGATTTAGAGGAAGTGCGAGATCTGTCTCGCGCTAAAACTTAAGTAGCGCTATGGCGAAATCGGCGAGCAACGATCCGAACTTGTTGGCCAGCGGCGGAGGGAACGCGACTTCCGCCGGCGTCACCATGCAAGCTTCGGTCGCTGCGTCCATCTCGGTGCAGATCATTCGAGGAATTGCACTCGATCCCCGCCTGTGTCTAGGCGCAGCGAGGCCAGTTTCGATTCGGGTCGAGACTGAAGTGCCCGTCGACGACATCCTTGTCGAAACTGACAAGGGCGGATGGGTCTTCGTTCAGGCGAAGAATTCTCTTCGCAACGGAACCACGCTCACAACTGAGCTCGGCAAGACTTGCGACGAGTTCGCCCGCCTCTGGTTGATGGCGCAAAACGGCAGCGGAACCCGCGATTGGGACAGACCATTGGCGAGCGGCAAGGACGCGATGCTGATCGCAGTAGGTCCAACGTCATCTGGAACAATCAAGTACGACCTGGAGAAAGCCCTCGACGCAGCGCGCATGCAGTCCACGGCAACGCTTACCGCCGCACAGCGAGCCGCGTTGATGTCGTTTAAGACGCTTTTGAAGGACGCTTTTAAAGCACGGGGTGCCCCCAAAGACCTAGATGTCGACAGTGTCTTGAAGTTCATCCACGTGCTCCATTTTGATCCCGCGGGCGCACTTCGCGAAGTCGCAGAGTCCAGGCTGGAAAACGCACTGGATTTGCCGGAGACGGCGCCAGCCGCTTTCCGAGTAATAGAACGCGAGTGTCAAAATGCCATGACGGCTCGGGGCCGCCTGGACGCTTCGCGAGTTTGTAGCGCTTTAGACGCTGCAGGTACGCCCGTTAAGGCCCGAAATGAGAGCTTGCTGGAAACGCAGATCGCGATACGCGATGCACAGCATCAGCTTCTGACAGGCCAGCGCGATATCTTACGAGCTTTCTCCGGCGCACCGCCAGAGAGCCCTATCGTCACGCGAGAAGCGAAGTCAATTCTAAGACGAGTAAGGCAATCGCGCTTTGCGGCCGGGTTCAATCCCGCAAAGCAAATCGGGAGTTTGATGGATGCTGTCGAACGCGGCGAACTTGCAGCCTCGTCGGCTGCTGTCCGTCAGTCGATCTATGCATGGTCTGCGCGCATTCTCGCCATGACGGACCTGGATGGGGCTAGAAACGCCCTTGCAAAGGCCGAAGAGATCGGGACAAGCGATGAGACCGTTATCGCGCGCGCCTTTCTTCAAGCATATTCCCCGGGAGGCGACAGAGCCGCAGCGTTGGCATCCCTCGAACCGCTCGCCGCACCGGAGGCCCTTACTGCCTCGCTGATGATTGTCGCTCATGAGGAGCCTCCGTCGGTTGGACTTGGCTGGTGGCAAAGTACGGGCTTGCCGTTGGAGATGCTTCACCCGGACGGAAAGTTTAGAATCCTCGGCCTGCAACTAACTGCAGACGACTGGGCCGGTGCGCTTGCAACGGCGAATGCGCTCACCGAAGGCGACTTTCTTGAAACGCCCGCGCTTCTCTTCTTGGCCGCGACCGCCAACCTTGGCCAGGCGATACACGCCGACTTCAGAGAAATCCTTCAACTCCCGCTCCCGCAGCAGCTCACCGATTTTCCGCTGCAAGAGGATGCCGGAGCGATGGGCCGTCGCGCGAAGGCCATCGATCTCTACCAGAGGGCAGCATCCGAGTTTACTTCGCTCGGCGCTGCCAAAGCGGCGGCTATTGCGTCCGATAGAGCGCTTTGGCTTGGACTGAGAAACCCGGCGACACGCGGCGCTGCTCTTGAAGAGCTTCAGAAAAGCATGGCGGACGATAAGCTCCGACTGAGACGAGTGCCTCTGGCCGTGGCGTTCGGTCTGAAACCGAAAATAGAGGCGATCGAACGCGATATCGAGCGGGCGCAAGCTCTCACAGGCGGCCAATCGACCGAAGCTGTCGTTGCTCGCCTGGTGGTCGCTCTCATGCGAAAGGGTCCCGAAGTTGCCGACTACATCGAGGCGCATCGGGAGCAGCTCATTAATTACTACACGCCGGGCTACATCGATTCCCTCGCAATCGAGACGCTCGCGAAGGCAGGACGGACCGAAGAAGCACGCGATAAACTCGCGCAATCGACCGAAACGATCGCAGACGAGCGCATCGTCGCTACCTTACAAAGTCTGATCGAGGAAGCCGAGGGCGCCGATCCTGTCGCCAGACGCGAAAGCGAGTATGCGGCCGATCCCTCGGCTCAATCGCTTATCAACCTTGTCGACGAACTAGAACGTGCGCGCGACTTTCCCCGCATTGCGCAGTACGGAGAGAGACTATTCCAAGAGCTGAAGACGGTCGCCAGCGCGAGGTCCTATGTTGCGGCGTTGAACGAGATCGACGCCGATGACAGGATTGCGGAGTTCGCGGAAGCGAACCCCGAGATGGTCCAAGCGTCCCAGGATATAAAGACCGCAACCTCTTGGGCATACTACCGTCTTGGCCGCCTTTCTGATGCGAAGGCCATGTTGGCAGAGCTTCGTGCCGGACGCGACGTTGCCAACGATCGCTTTCTCGCGATTAACATTGCGATCGCTTCCGGCGATTGGAGTGCACTAAGCACCTTCGTCGAAAGCGAATGGGAACACCGAAACGAGCGGGAACCCATCGAGCTTCTTCGGGCCGGCGCTCTCGCTCGGCGCATCGGATCCGGCCCACGATCGAAAGAACTCATCCGCGAAGCGGCGAGAAGAGCGGACGGGGATGCGCATGTTTTGGCTGGAGCTTACGAACAAGCGTCTTCGGCCGGATGGGAGGACGACGCCGATATTCATGAGTGGCTCGCGACTGCGATCGAGAGATCGGGTGAGGATGGGCCCATTCAGCGCATGGATGTGCGCGAACTTCTCGACGGCCAGCCTCGTTGGAACGAGCGCATCGACAAGACGTGGGATTTGCTGCTCGCGGGTGAGGCTCCCATGTTCATTGCGGCGCAGGCAGCGAGACGAACGCTATTGGACCTTACACTACGTCCGGCTCTGCAGAACTTGAAACAACCCGATCCCCGCAAGCGTGGGTTGATCTTTTCCTTTGCCGGTAACAGGCCGATCCGGCGGCTGCCCGGGAAACGTATCGTGCTCGATATCACGAGTCTGCTTACCCTAGGGCTTGCCGGTGTCTTGCGCAAAGCGCTCGAGTGGAGCGCAAGCGTTAGGATTTCTCACACAACGCTCTCGTGGCTATTCGAAGAGAGAGCGAAACTCGCATTCCATCAGCCCAGCCAGGTGACAAGAGCGCGGGAGGTCAAACGCTTAATGGACGCAGGCGACCTTCATCGATTTGAGGGCAGCGCTCCTCCCCCCGCTCTCGAATATGAGGTCGGAGACGACATCGCTAGATACCTCGTAGCTGCGCAGACACTCGATCCGGAGGACAAATCGCAGAAGGTCTTTGTTGGCCCCTACCCATTGTTCCGTCCCGGGAGCCTTCTCGAAGAACAGGCGGACATCGGCGGGTTCGAGGACCATATTGCTGGGTGCACAGATGTGATTGAAGCGTTGCGCGCCGGCGGTCAACTGACCGAATTGGAGCGGACGAATGCACTGGCCTTCCTCCGAATTCAAGAGAGGCCGTGGCCTCATAATCCGCGCATCCAGCCAGGAGCTACCCTGTATGTCGACGACGTAGCCCTCTCGCATTTTCAACATTTGAAACTGTTGCCGAAGTTGGCTCAGGCAGAGTTCAAAGTGTTCGTGTCGCCTTCCGAAGCGGACCGCGCGGATGAACTCATGGATTACGACGAGGCCGGGGCTGAGGTGCATGCGGCTCTCGAAGAGATTCAGCACGCTATTCGCGACGGCATTGCAGCCGGCAAAGTGACGCTCGGTCGTCTGGTGCCGGTCAACGACGATGAAGGCAACAACGAGATCCATCCTAGCCGGCTTGCGATTGCCGAGACTTTGGACGTCGACACGTACGTCGTCGATGATCGCTTCGTAAACAAATTCCCGACGACCAACGAGACCCCGAACGCCACGTCCATCGATCTCTTGGTGACTATGGCCGAAGACGGCGCCATTGCGCCAGAGCAGTTGACGGAGTTTATGACGTTGCTCCGTCGGTCGGGAGCACTTCTAGTGCCGCATCGCGATGGCGAGATTGAGAGCCTTCTGAGCGCCGCGCCGGCGGCGGGCGGAGACTTGCAAGAGACATCGGAACTTCGGGCCATTCGCGAATCCGTCACCCGTGTGCGTATGACTGACGTCCTACAACTTCCGAACGAGGGTGAGTGGATCGATACTCTCACCCGGCAACTGATCGCCGCGCTGAGAGCGCAGTGGAACGACACGATGCCAGACGACGAAGCTCGTGCGCGGTCGAATTGGACGCTCAGGCTTCTCGATGCCAGGGGATGGGCCCACAGAGCCGCTACCGCTTCAATGGATGCGGTCGAACGCTACCGTGCGCAGGTTTTGATGCTTTTGATCTTCCCCGCCGTCTCGCCAGCGGCGCGCGAGAGGTATTGGAAGTGGCTCGAGGACGTTGCCCTTCAAGAATTCAAGGACGAGCAGCCGAAGCCTTATGCAGAGCTTCTTGCCGCCGTTCGCGACATAATCGACCGGCAAGTCGCGCGAACCTTGCCCGAGGGAGGTTCCGATGACCAGACCCGTTGATGCTCGAGCTGCACTCGCTTTGGAACTGCTCAAGTTGTTTCCATCTTCGGTCGCCGCGGACGCGGCGGAAGATGTCAGTTTCAGGGAACGCTACGGTCTGACGTTCGATGCGACCATCGCGTTTAACGGCCCGGGAGTATCTGTAAAGAGATCGAAGTTTTATCCGGCTATTCGCACTCTCTTCGCTAGAACGCAGTCGTCGGTAACGCTTGAGACGACCGATGGGCGATCCGTCGAGCTTACTATGGAGCATGACGAAAAGGAGCTGCCCAAGCTCTTCATTTCCTTCGGCGAAGCTCGCGAGCAGATACCGCCTTTTTGGATGCTCGCAGATAGCAAGACCATCCGCTCTGCCTTTGTCGATAGCGAGATTGCAGGTCGAAATTTACCGCCGGAAACGATCGAAGCATGGACTCAGAATCTTCAAGATCATGCGCTGAACGACGATGAAATCGATGCGTTGATGGAGGACTTACGGTCGACCCCGCAGGAGGTGGCGGTAACGATCCGTGACGAGTTGCGAAAAGAGGAAGGCACCGTATCGGTCCTGATCCCGAGGTCTCGCAAGTACTATCGCGGGCTCATCGGAGATCGTGGGGAAGCGAGGACGATCGAAGAATATGCCGCCGGAAACGCCCGGGCACAAGTTGAACGTCTCTTGAAGTGGGACTTCAAACGCGGCCTGGCGCAATGTCTGCTCTTTTGCGCAAATCCTCGGCTCAGTGCACTGATCGACATCTCCGGTAAACCAGCCGACGAGGTCGAAGAATTCTATTCATGGCTCGCCGATGAAGCGGATCGATCCTCCCAAATCGCCGGCATCGAAGTGGGTGTCCGCTCACTCGCCGAGTACCCGCAACTAGAACCCATTCTGTTGAAGCTTCTCGAAGAGATTCGCGACGAAGACACATCGTCCAGTACAACTCGGTTGGCTCTGATGACGAATGTCTTCGTTTTCGTCGACGGGGAGCTGGCAAGAACAGCTGTGTTCGCAGACGAGCCGCCTTTCTGGAGACGTCTTGCCGCAACCGCGCAGGCATCGATGATCGAGCGCACAGTTGTAACGCTGGGGGCAGCCGATGAGGACTGGAGTGACTGGGGAAGGCTACGCGGAGAACAATTCTTCATGCAGACCTTAGTCGATCTGCGCGAAGAGCCTCGGTGGATACCGGACCTAATGAGCGCTAAGCAGCTTCGCATCGAGCTTCTGATGCGCGCCCGCATCGTAGGCGAGGAGGCGCGTGAAACTATTCCCGAAAGCCCTCTACGTGAGTTCCTGCTCGGAAAAGAGCTCAAGGCTCTGACGTCGGTGCCTTCCGCCTACGCACCGAGCCCAGTCGAAGGAGGCGTCGAATCTCCTCGCCCTTTCCCTGAGGAGCTCTTGACCGATCTCCGAAATGCCAAGAACGACAAAGCGCTCGAAGAGCGAACCCTCGCGAGTGTCGTCAACTTTTCTCAAGTGTTTCGCTTCGATCAGGAGATCGCCGGTTCAATTGCCGAGCTGCTTCGCAAAGTGAAGTACAGGGTTAGCCTGCGACCCGAATCCGAGATCACTTTCACGATCTTAATGGGCCTCGCCTCTATCGCTGCCTCAGCGCGTAACCCTGAACTTGCCGATGAGGTTCGCGTCCTTACGAGAGTGCTGACCCGGCGCGGAGACCTAAGCGGGGACTTCGAAGGTCGCTTGCGAATTGCGCTTCTTGCCTGCGCCTCTCGGAAAGACAAGGGCGATTGGTGCAAGGCGGTCGGCGATTGGCTGCTGGAAATTGCAAACGGCGAGTTGAAGCGCGAAGAGGCGGCGCGCTTCCGGTCCTACCTTCGCAGATTTTTTCACGCCGCGCCCGACTTATGGGCGCACGCAGCGAAGGTTGACGCGACTCTCGCTGCAATTTCCGATTAGGGGGCCGTTGTGGCGTTTTGCACTCGTCCACAAGCGGCGTGAGCTGGGCATGCTAGGGTAACCGTCGCGTTGGCTGCTTTCGGCGCGGAAACCGCCGCCGCCACCTCGCGCACAGATGTTGTTGTTCCCAAAGGTCGGCCCGAGCGGCGGCAATGAGGCGCAATCCAGACGCTTCCCCGCCTCCAAACGCAAAAACCGTCCCGGTCAGACCGGGACGGTTAGCGTGTTATGACAGAAGTGGTTGCGGGGACAGCTTTCTTTGCCCCGCGGCGTCGACTTTGCCTGCTTGCGGGCGACTGATGAGAGTTCAAATCAGCCGGCCACCACAGCCAGATATGAAAACGCCGGCACGAAGAACGGATCCCGTAAAGTTGGACACAACCTTCGGGGGTCAGTTCAGATGAGCCGGGGTTTTCATTTTCAAGGCTAGATGTTCACCGAGGTCGGCAGGTCGTCGGCGTCGGCGCCGCGGTGGTTACGAAACGCCGGCCGCTCCTCCGCAATCGCCATCAGAAGCCGGGCAATCCGCAAGCTCGGGATACGTGTTTGCCCGCGAAGCGGCAGCAGGTTGCCGCTGCCGTCCCGCCAGGAGAAGCGGAAGCCATCCTCGAACGGCTGGTTGGGGATGTGGTAGCGAACCGCCTGAAAACAGAGGGTCGCGCCGTGCTTGTAGCGGACGCTGACTTCGTCGAGGATTTCGACGTTGGTTTGATCACTTGCCATGTTTTGGTTCCTGAAAAGGGCACCGCCGGGATGGCGGATTTGATTTCCCTTTTAGAACCCCGGCAATGGCGTCAATTCAGCCTCGGAAAAAAGCCTTTTTTGCAGTCAGCCGAAATCTCTACCTTCCGCACAAACACGTCGGCTTCCTTGGCCGCTGCGGCATCGTAGAGATCAGCGTCGGTCTGAGCCTTTTCGTTGTCCAGCACTCATAGGCTTTCGCATTGGCCTTAACGACGGCCATGCCGTTCTCCGCGAGGGGCTTGCCATCGACCAGCACGGGGTCGGACCTGGTGATTGCGCTTCACCTTTTTCGCCGGAACGAGCGTGTAGCCACTGCGCATTCCTTCAGTTATGTCACTATGAGCCAGCTTGCAATTCTGCAAGGGCTTTCAGCAATCAGGACCGGACCATGCCTTGGCTTGAGTACGACGACGCGCTTGTGCAGGAGTTCCTGAAGGTGCTTGAAAGCCGAGCGCCGGCCAGACGACAGAAGGAGCAGGTCGTTCAGGACTTCCTGGAACAGCACACCGAGCTGGTACCAACGCCCAACCTCCTAAATCACCACCTCGCGCTCAATTCGATCATCTCGAAGTTCCGGCTCTCCACGTCCCTCATCACCGACTACATCTACCTGACCAAAAGCTCAGGCCTTTGGAAGATCACGTTTGTCGAACTTGAGACACCGGACAAGGCCATTTTCACAGCGGACATGAGACGTGCGACGGCAACGGCCGCGTTCAATAACGCGCTCGACCAGGTGGTGGACTGGAAAACCTATCTGGACGAGCACAAAAACGAGATTCTCGAAAGACTGAGGCCGCTTATCGTGCCGATCGGGATGCGCGAAAATCCGGTGACCTTCGAATACCAGCTCATTATCGGGCGCTCCGACAACAAGAATAGAAGCCCCAAGAGACTCAAATATCTTGAGCATATACGTCAGGGTCTCGGGATCGAGGTCTACTCCTACGACACCCTGCTTGGGTTCTATACCCACGGTCAGAGATATCGGAAGAACGTGATGAGGGCTGAGGGTGACCGCTTCGCCTTTAAATACATGCTTCCCTACGTGCCCCATATTTTTGCCCACGTAGGCCCGGCTGACCTCAGTCTGACGACCGAACAGGGGGCCGAACTGATCAAACGGGGATACGAAATTGAAAAATGGAAGAGCGGCGAGTTTCTGACCGTGAACGGCAAGCTTGCCGCATCATCAGATCGACCATTCGGAATTTCGCCTCTTGGGCGTCCAAAGCTTGCGGCAATGCCTCCGGACGTTGGCGAAGATGGTGAAACTGAACCCACTGCATCGTGACCCCCACTACTGGCGCTTGACCTTCTTCCTCCACTTCTCCCAGCAGCTGCCCTTTCCGCGATCAAGCGCGTAATAGGTCTCGCCGCCGAACTCGGCCCCCATGGCTTCGGCTTGTACCGGCTCCTAGAAGCGGGGGCCGAGATATTCGCGGTCATTGCGGCGGATGAAGACCATTCGCTCCGCGCAATCCATGCGACGAGCTCGGCCGTGCGCAGGCTCAGAAGCCTTCTCGCAGCAATTCTCCTAGCGGATGACAGCATGGTGCGCCCAATAGCTATCGAGATAGGAATCCGGGCGGATGTCTTTGTGACGGGGTGACATGGATTTCTCCGGCCTGTCAGGGCCGAAGGAGCCAAGGCCGCGTCATCAGCTTACAGATTGAGATCTGTGCGTTCCGACACCGGCTTAGCAATCTCTGCCATGCGGCGCCTGTTGATCCTCTCCAGAAAGGTCTCCTCGCGAAGCTTTCCCATGTGTTTCTGAACGAACCTCAGGGCCGCGCCATTGCTGCCATAGACGTAATCTGTAGCGTTGTTCACGACGTATGTGTTGACGGTCATCACAAAATCCCACGGCTGTTTCTCGACCAGCTGGCGCCTGAACTCTTCCGTCTTGGTGGCAACAAAAACGCGGTGCGGGCCTATAGGTAGAATGATGTGGGCCTTCGGACCGTTCATCCCGACCGATGCAATCAGGGGGCGATCCGAGGTGAGAAATTCTCGGGCACCATCGATGTTGTGCACTGTCCACTGTAGCTGCCCGATCGCTCTGATCGCAGTCTCGACCTGCATCATGCCACTGAGCGCTACCATGGCAGCCCGCTCGTGGAACGTTGGCCCCAGCAGCTTCTGGTAGTCCTCCACCGTCCGGGGATTGCCCTCCATGCCAGACTTCTTGAAGGCGGCTTGCAAGCTAGGGAGATCTGAGAACCAGTCGTATTTGACGTAGTGCTTGAGCCGTTTGATGTCGGCCGGCATGCGCATCATCAGGGATAGCAGGAACTTGATCCATGCAACCGCTTCCGTTTGAGTTGCCTCGGTATCGAACCTACCCGTCATTAGTCGCTGCATTGCAACCGCAGCATCCGTGTCGACAGGGCGAGTGAACTCGGTCTCGAAGAGGTTAGCTACCTTTTCAGGTAGTCCCTCAACCGCATAGAGGCGCTTGATATAGCCAACCGCGCTTGGGTGCCGCCGGAGCATTTTCACCCTCTCGTCATTAGGGTTCGGCCTGCTGAACTGGACAATGCGTCCATCGGCACCAGCCCATCCCTTCAGGTAGAAAACCGGAAGGAAGTGGTGCTTGTTGGGCTCGTTCTGTTTGGACTCCTTTGTCATGCAGCGTCTATATCGCGCTACACGCCTACCTTGATACGGCCACTGTTTACCGCGGCTTGGCCGTACAGACCGATCGCCGCCAGGTACTCTGCCTTACGCTCATTGGCTGCAGCGAAATAGCGGCCGCCGTAGTCTCAAAATCGCGAGGCACGACGCCTTCGATCGCTGCGACCAAGAGATGATCGACGGACAGCAGAACAGGGCTATCCGCCGACTCTCCCGGCACCTGAATGACGGCCAATGATGTAGTTGAAGAGGCGTTGGTTTCGTAAGTGCCTTGTGTCGGGACTCGCCTCCGCAGGAGATGAGGTGACGGCTTCGGTCGGCCAAGCTGCTAATCCCCGCGACACTTTCTTGAGAACGCAGATTTCGGGATTCGTTACCAGCGGCTTTAATCCGCCTAGATTAGTCCGGCCCCACGCGGGCAGGCCGGCGGCGCTCATTGCACTGCATGCCCATAACGCAAAAACCGCCCCGGTTAGACCGGGACGGTTATTGATTTATGATGAAATTGGTTGCGGGGACAGGATTTGAACCTGTGACCTTCAGGTTATGAGCCTGACGAGCTACCGGGCTGCTCCACCCCGCG
>NZ_JAIUIU010000049.1:0-16124 GCF_020165775.1 Mesorhizobium sp. B263B2A | reverse complement strand
CCTGTCCCGCGCCGCGGGCCGACCCCCACTCCGTCGAGCTTCGCTCGACACCTCTCCCCCGATCGACGGGGGAGAGGAAGGCGCCAGGCTGTCGCCTCACATCGCCGTAAAACCATTGTCGACGAACAGATGCGTGCCGTTGACGAAGCTCGATTCGTCGCTGGCGAGGTACAGCGCTGCCTTGGCCACCTCTTCCGGCTCGCCGATCCGGCCCTGCTGTGCGGCAAGCGCCGCGTCGGAGACATCGATGCCGAGCCTGCCGAGATCGGCGACCTCGCGCAGGCCGTGCGGCGTGCGGATGAAGCCGGGGCAGACGGCGTTGCAGCGGATGTTGCGGTCGCGGAATTCGACGGCGATGGCGCGGGCGAACATGTGGCAGGCGCCCTTGGTGGTGTCGTAGAGCACCTCCATCGGCGTCGCCGCCACCGCCGAGATCGACGAGGTGCAGACGATCGAGCCGCCGCCGGCCGCGATCATGCCGGGCAGCACGGCGCGCGTCATCAGGAACATCGAGCGGACATTGACGGCGTGCAACCAATCCCATTCCTGAACCGTCGTCTCCAGGAAGGGTTTGATGACGATGGTGCCGGCGTGGTTGAACAGCACGGTGACCGGGCCGAGCTTTTCGGTCGCCCCTTTCACCGCGGCCTCGACCTGCGCTTCGTCGGACACGTCGGCGACGAAATGCTCGGCTATGTGTCCCCGCGCACGTATCGCCGCCGCCGTGGCGGCTGCCGCCTCGCGATTGCGGTCGATGATCGCGACCTTGGCGCCTTCGGCGGCAAACAGTTCCGAGGCCGCTCCGCCCATTCCCGTGGCGCCGCCCGAAATGATGGCGACCTTGCCGGCCAGTCTCGTGCCCATTTTCAGTTCCCCATGGTTGATGGTCTTCGTGTGCTCGGGCGATGCTACCGCGCGCGCAGCGGGCGGCCAATGGACGAATTGGGCACAGCGGGAACAAGGACATAGGTCCTTTCGGTCGCTTCGCGGCAATGCGAACGCCCCGCCGATCCATCGCGCTGACAAGCGCTCTCAGCAATCCGCAACCAATCTGTTGGCCGAAATAGGAAAATAATTCTGCTTTTGGCCAAAAAATAGCAATCGACAAAGTCTACAAGTTTTATAGATTAACCAGCGAGACGGAGGTCGATATGTCCTATATCCAGAACGCTCAGACTGACAGCAGCGGCCAGAGAGTGGCCAATGCCCAGACCTTTCGACCGGCCTATGCCGGCGCTTTCGCCTATCTGGTCTTTGCCCTTGCGTTCGTGTTCACCGGGGCGGTCGTTCTCGGCCTTATTCCCTGAGCCTCAGGCTGGCCACGAGACATCAGACTGACGGAGCTAGTTGCCCCATATTTTCAGGCAATCGGAGTTGAATGAACCGGATTCCCGGTGCGCTTGCGCGCGGCCGGGATTCGAACTTCACCGCATCCATGATTCCAGAAATGGAGGAGATGAAATGCCGATCGAATTCACGCATGTACCCGGCAAGACCGCCGATGCCACGGCGCCCTTCTTCTATGATTTCGCCGAGACGGCGACCAAGCTCGGGCTGATCGAGGAGAGCGGCTTCCGCAAGATCGTCGTCGACGATTCGGCGGGGCTGCTGACCAATATGGATCTCGCTTCCCAGGTGCTTAACCGCACCGCTTCGCTGGAAGTGATGCTCACCCACTGGGCCGGCGTGATCGAACCGACGGTGGCGGCCCGCCAGCTGGCATCGATCGACAGGGAAAGCGGCGGACGGCTGGCGCTCAGGATGATCAGCGAGCCGTTGAACGATGACGATGCCGATACACGGCCGGTCGGACATGGCGTCGTCTGGCAGCGCATCGACGAATATCTGGTGCTCTTGAAGCGGCTGTGGTCGAACGACCGGCCCTTCGACCATGAAGGCGCCTTCTACAGCATCAAGGGCGGCTATGTGCCGCGCCAGGGGCCTCACGGCGCCGATCTCGTCATCCGCATGGGCGGACAATCCGGAACGGCGCTCAAGGTGGCCGGCCGGCATGCCGATGTCTTCGAACTGGCGCCGGGCTCGATCGATGAAATCAGGCAATTGATGGAGCGGGCGCGTGGCGCTGCCGCCGAACATGGCCGCGCCGGCAAGCTGCGCTTCGCGCTTCCGGTCCGGATTCACCGGGGTGCGTCCGCCACGGGCCACAAAGCGGTCGACCTGTCCGGGCCACCGGCTCAGGTCGCCCTGTCGCTGCTTGCCTATACGGCTCTCGGGATCGATGAGTTCATGATCGTGGGCGTGGACACGCCGCGCGAGATCGCGACGGTCGGCCGGGAAACGCTCGCCTTGCTGCGCAATTCGCTGGCGCGTCGCGAAGATGATGCCTTCCAGCCCGGGGCGTATGCGTCTCGCACAGGGCCGGAGACTCGCGCCGCAGGTTGAGGTTCATCAGTCCTTTGTTGTTGCAGGCCTGTCGCCAAGCCGCGACAGGCCGTCGATCACAGCGGTTGAATCGGCCAGCGCGCCGAAGACACCATCCTCGACCGTCACCATGTGAAGCGCCGCCTGGTGCGCTTGCCGGTCACCACTGGCGCAGGCGTCCGAGATCGTCAGGCACTGAAAATTGCGGTCGCAGGCCTCGCGCAACGTGGTGTGGACGCAGACATCGGTCGTGCATCCGGAAAACATCAGATGCGTGATGCCTTGCGCGCGCAGCACGAGCTCGAAATCCGTGTAGGTGAAGGCGCTGTTGCAGGTCTTGTCGACGATGATGTCATCAGGCGCGACATCGATCTCCGGAACGATCTGAAATCCCGGACCCGAACGCAGCAGGATCTCGGTGCCGTCGAGGCCGGAGCGCTTGCGGCGCCATTTCTCGTAGGGCGTCATGTCGGCCATGTCGGCGCGGTATCCTTGCCTGGTGTGGATGATGGTGATGCCGGCTCTGCGGGCGGCTGATATCAGCCGGTTCACGGTCGGCAGGATCGCCCGCAGCGGTGAAGGGTCATATCCCTGCCTGGCGAAATAGCCCGTCGTCGACAGGAAATCCTGCTGCAGGTCGATGACGACGAGCGCGGTGTTTTCGGCGACCAGCATGCCGTCATAGGGGAAGTCGAAGGGCGTTGCCTTGATCATCGGTGGCTCCCTGTTTTCGGCCAACCATAATGGTTCAACGCGCCGACACTAGATGCTGGGCATCATTGCGCGTGTTTGCGCCTCTCCCGCTTGGTCCGCGTCCGCTGATCATCCGGTGGAGCCCCCTGTCTCTCAGAATCCGGTCGCGACATCGGCTGTCACGACGAATTGTTGACCGTTGCAGTCATCTTCAATGTTGACTAATAAGGTCATGTTTCATAGTCAACCGGGCACCTGCCTGCCGGCGCCAGAAATTGGAAGTCCGGCGGCCGCACTGGAGAAGAGCCATGACCGTGGCTGGAGCCGAGACTGCCTTTCAAATCGACGCGGTGCGTTTTGCCGTCGGCGAGCGGACGCTGCTCGGTCCGGTTTCGCTCGAACTGCAGCGCTCGCGCGTCTATGGGCTGATCGGCCACAACGGCTCTGGCAAATCGACGCTGATCAAGCTTCTGGCACGCCAGCAGCCGGCAAGTTCCGGCGCCATCACCTTCGCCAAACGACTGCTGCCGCAATGGGGTGCGCGTGAGTTCGCCCGCGCGCTTGCCTACCTGCCGCAGACGACGCCGGTGGCGACCGGCCTCACCGTGCGCGAGCTGGCGATGCTGGGGCGCTATCCCTGGCATGGCGCGCTCGGCCGCTTCGGTTCCGAGGACAAGCGGCATGTCGAGGAAGCGCTTGGCCTGACCGACATGGACGGTTTCGCCGACCGGCTGGTGGATGAATTGTCGGGCGGCGAGCGCCAGCGCGCCTGGCTTGCCATGCTGGTGGCGCAGAATGCAGGCGTCATGCTGCTCGACGAGCCGATCTCGGCGCTCGACATCGCCCATCAGGTCGAGGTGCTGGGGCTGGTCCGGGAGCTCAGCCGCAAGCGCGACCTCTGCGTCGTCGTGGTGCTGCACGATCCCAATATGGCGGCGCGCTATTGCGACGAACTGATCGCCTTGAAGGACGGCAAGCTGCTGACGCGCGGCATCCCCGGCGAAATCATGCGGGGCGATGTGCTGAAAGGCATTTTTGGCGTGGAGATGGGCGTGTTCGCGCACCCCGTCACCGGCCAACCCGTCGGCTACGTGCAGTAGGCCGAGGCGGCGGGAAACAGGAAGCGGCGCGCCGCTGTGAAAACAAGGAAGAGGCTCTTGTCGAGAAATGGTTTGTTGGCGGCGTTGGTCGCATCGATGATCCTGTCGGCTGCCAGCGCGACGGCCCAGGAGCAACCGGCCGGCACCGCCCCCGCTGTCGAGGCACCTGCTGCCGCGGCACCCGTTGCACCAGTCTCACCGGCGGCTGCCGCACCGGCCACGATGGCACCCGCGCAACAGCAGCCAGCTGGCGCGCCGAATGCGACAGCCGGATCTTCGGCGGCAATGGAGCTGACCTTGCCGCACGACCTGTCGCCATGGGGCATGTTCATGGCCGCCGACATCGTCGTGAAAGGGGTGATGATCGGATTGGCCTTCGCGTCCCTCGTCACCTGGACGATATGGCTGGCGAAATCGCTGGAGATTCTTGCCGGCAAGCTGCGCATCAGCCGCGCCGTCCGCGCGATCGGCGATGCCGCAACGTTGAAGCAGGCGAGCCGCGCGCTCGATCGCAGCGGCGGTCCCGGCGCACTCCTGGTGCGGGCGGCGGAGGAAGAGACCGCGCTCTCCGCCGGCGCGCTCGACCATGTCTCGGGCGACGGGCTGAAGGAGCGGGTCACCTCGCGCCTGTCGCGCATCGAGGCGGCGGCATCGCGGCGCATGTCGCGCGGTACCGGCGTGCTGGCGACGATCGGCTCGACCGCGCCTTTTGTCGGTCTGTTCGGGACCGTCTGGGGCATCATGAATGCCTTCATCGGCATATCGCAGGCGCAGACCACCAATCTCGCCCTGGTCGCACCCGGCATCGCCGAAGCGCTGCTGGCCACCGCGATGGGGCTCGTCACGGCGATACCGGCGGTCGTCATCTACAACGTCTTCGCGCGCTCGATAGCCGGCTACCGGCAGATCCTGGCCGATGCGTCGGCCGGCGTCGAACGGCTGGTCAGCCGTGACCTGGATTTCCGCACGGTCGCGCCCGCGCCGGCGATGGCGGCGGAGTAGCGGGAGCATAGGATGGGAAGCAGGATCCGCCAGACCATGGATGACGATATCGAGGAAAGCCACGAGATCAACGTCACGCCCTTCATCGATGTCATCCTGGTGCTCCTGATCATCTTCATGGTCGCGGCACCGCTGGCGACGGTGGATGTCAATGTCGACCTGCCGGGATCGACTGCAACGCCCGCGCCACGGCCGGAAACGCCGCTGTTCCTGACGTTGAAGGATGACCTGACGCTGGCGATCGGCAACGACACCGTGCCGCGCCCGGTCTTCGCCGCGACGCTGGACGGCAAGACCAAGGGCGACAAGCAGACGCGCATCTTCCTGCGCGCCGACAAGGCGGTCGCCTATGGCGACCTGATGGAAGCGATGAACCTGTTGCGCGGCGCCGGCTATCTGAAGATCGCGCTGGTCGGCCTGGAGACGGTGCCCGCGGCTGACGCCCCCGCACCCGCCGCCACCGGAGCGGCAGCGCCATGACACAAGCGGCCGCCATGCCCACGGCCGAGCTGTCGCGCCTTCGTTGGCGCGACCTTGGCTTGTGGGCAGGCGCAGCCGCGCTGGTGCTCGGCGCTCATGTCGCAGTCGCCTATGCGGTGCAGAGCTTCAGTCCGATCGAGACGGATGGCGGGCCGCCGCCGGCGCTGGTGATCGAGATGTCGCCGATGGTGGTCACGCCGGCGGAACAGGCGATGCTGGATGCGGCGGTACCCGACCGGACCGAGCCGGTCGAGGAGACCGAAGCCGAGCCCGAGAAAGTGGTAGAGCGGGCGCAGCCGACGGAGCAGGCGGAAACGGCGCCTCCCGACGAGATCGAGCCGACAGAGACAAGCGAAGCGGAACCGGTCGACCAGCCGCCGCTGGAAGTGGTCGTTCCCGATGTCGTCGAGACGGTCGCGCCGGAGGTCGTCGTTCCGCTGCCACAGCCAAAGCCGCTCGAGCAGCCCGAGGAAAAGAAGCCGGTCCAGGCCAAGGCGAAAAAGCCGGTCGAAAAGCCCAAGCCACGGCCAAGGAAGGAAAAGGCGGAGCCGGCAAGGACAGTGGCCGCCGCAAGCGCGAACAGCAGGCCGGCGGCCACGGCGGCAGCGCCGAAGTCGTCGGCAGGGTTTTCAGGTATCAGCCCGGCCAAGTGGGAGTCGCGGCTGACGGCATGGATCAATCGGCACAAGCGTTATCCGAGCGCCGCGAAATCCAGGGGCGCGCAAGGCAATACCAACGTAACCTTCACGGTGGACGGATCCGGGCGGGTGATATCGGCACGTGTCGTGCGCTCGTCCGGCGACGCCGAACTCGATCGGGCCGCGCTTGCCGTACTGCAGGGGGCCACCGTTCCGGCACCCCCACCGGAACTCGGCGAGCACGTCAGCCGCACTGCGCCCTTCGTGTTCAGCCTTCGGAACTGATGCAATCCGGAAACTGAAGCAATCCGGGAAACTGAAGCAATCCCGGGAAAAACCGAAACCGGCTCTCTACCGAAGGCTCATCGACTGGCACAGCGCTTCGACCTGCTCCAGGTAGAAGCGGCATTTCGTGCGCAGGGTCGCGAGGTTCGGATCGCCGGGACCATTGATCTCGACGGTCTGCATCATGAAGTCGAAATGGGCATGGAAAGCGTCCGCCGCGCCCCAGAGGCTGTCGGCTTGCCAGGTGTCGGCCACTGCCGTGGAAATCAGTTGACGGGCCTCGCCGCGCGCGGCATCCGGTGATGCCGGCCGGCTGGAAATCAGGGCATGGAGCCGGCCGAAGACGCTTTCGCTGGCGTCGGCGGCCCTGATGGCGGCGATCATGTTCATCTGCGGTCCCCTCAATTCTCTGCGTATGTTGGCAATCTCGGCTTTGGCCTGCTCGAACCAGTAGACCATTCCGGCATGGTCGAGGTCTGCGGCTGCCTTTCTCAGGAGCGGCAGCAGGCGTTGCAGCGCACAAAGTGTCTCCTACCGGTTCGGCGACGAGCCCGCCGGCGCGCACAAGGCTGGCGACTGCATCCGACTACGCTCTCCTTGGCTGAGCGTGATTTTCCTTTGCACGCAGCGGAGGATGCATCGCATTGCCGCTGAGTTGCGCATGCCTTGCCGGCCGCGCGCCGCGCAAGACATCGAAGGCCTCGGCATAGGCCATGCCCAGCAGATAAGAGATCATGGGAAAACGGCTTGCTTCGGCCATCTGCACCAGCTCATTGGTCATCGACGCGATATATTGAAGGCTATCGATCTCCGACTGACGTAGGGACTGATTTGCCACGTGGTGCTCCTGTCATATTGAGGCGGCTAATTAATTGACCGACCCGCCGAATGCGGGCCTGGTTCCGGGGTCGAGAGGGTCAAGGCATAGATCGGTGCGTCGGTGAGGCGGTCGAGGCCGAGAAGACGCTTGATCGCCGTATGGCTGAGCGCGGCCGTGGGGCAGGCCGACAAACCGTGCCTGGTTGCCGCCAACATCATGTTCTGTCCGATATGGCCGGCTTCGATCAGCACGACGCGATAGGCGTTGGCATCCTCATATTTCCACATGGTGCGGTCGAGGCTGGCGCAAAGCAGGATGAGGCAAGGCATGGCATCCGCCCATTCCTGCCCGCCGACCAGTTCGGAGATCTTCGGCAGATGGTTGGCCGAGATCCTGCCGAGATCGTGATCAGCGGCGGAATAGTGATAGACGCCAGGCTCCAGGCCCTCGACGCCCAGCGCGATCACATAGGCTTCATAAGGGTTTCGCGCGCCGCCAGAAGGGGTCATCCCCAGCGGCAGGGTGCCAACGCAATTGCTGGTTTCGCCGGTGATGCCCATGCCCGCGAACAGGCAGTCGGAAAGCTGTTTTGCAGTGATGGTGGGCGCGGCCGCCGTGCGATTGGTGCGGCGCTGCGCCATCAAGGCGAGGAGTTCATTGTCATCCAGTGCGCTTGGCAGCGCAATGGCGCCCGCGGCGTTCTTGAGCAGGAGGTCGGGCTGCGCGACGTGCCCGGCGCGTTCGATCTGCCGAGCCTCGGCCTGTTCGATGGTCATGAACTCCGAGTCCTGGACGCAGAAATGCATCAGCGCGGTCGGGAGCCCCCAGTTCCATTGCCCGGAGAATTGTGTCTCCTGCTCGGCCAGCGGCGAACCGGCGGTGATCAGAGCGGAAAAATCAAGCAGTTGCGGGACGACGGTATTCAGCTCGGCCTTCGACCATCCGTGGGCACGCGCGATCTCCGCCGTGGAGGCCCATTCGTCCCAGGACGCGAGGAGGCCGATCACCTCGGGGCTGCATTCGAAGACACTTCTGGTCAGGAAATTGCAGGCCGTGACCTTGTTGGTCCCGGGGTAGAAGACAAGCGTTTTCGAAGAGCGCATTTTCATGATGCTGAATGCCGTTTGTGGAAGCGAGGCACCTTGTGGAAGCAAGGCACCGACAGGCCGACGGCCTGTCGGACACCGAGCGACTTCAGCGCTTGTTGTAGTGCATGCCCTGCGAGAAGAAGACCGTCTGCGTGCCCGCGGCGACCGTCAGCTTCGGGGCATTGTTCACTTTCTTGGCCATTTTCGTCCCTTTCCCGACCCCCAATGGGATCTGTTGAGAGATCCCCACAGCGGGATCCGCGAGAAGAAAGGTAAGGTCGAAAGAGTTAACAGTTTGTTAAAATTATAGTAAAGCTAATGTTCTCTAAAATATCTTTCTCGCCCATAAAGTCTAAAAAATCGATTTTGCTCAGATATGGAGTGGCCAATCGGGAGCATACGCTTTTTCTGGGTATCCTTATTCTTATTTAGCGTAACCAGGAGACTGGTCTTGCCAATCGCGGGCAAGACTGACGACCAGCTGATCGATGGCCGGATCGTCAAACCCGACGACATGCGCCATGCGGATCGCATGCCGTGCCGGGATGCCGGACAGATCCTGCCGCATGATGACCGATACGAATGCCGGCCCGGCCTCGGTCAGAAGCATGGCCTTGCCGATCAGCACCGGTTCGGAGATGGGAGCCCATTGAACGGAGATCAGGGACGGTTCGCCGGTCTGGCGGCGGTTTACGCCGCTGAAATAGATCCAGTTCAGGCGCGAGATGGCCACGCCATAGTGGTTGCCGCGCGCCCGCGCCCAAGTCGAGCCACGGCGCTCCGACCATCCGGTGACCCTGCGGAACGTGACCAGTTCGGCCTCGCGGCGCACGAAGGTCACCGACCGCATCAACAGATCAGGACGGGCCGGAATCGAAAAATAGGTGAAATAGGTGCCTCCAGCGATCGATGGGGCGGGCGGGCGGATCATCTGTTTGAACAGGGTTTCGGAAATCGGCGGCAGGCCGGCTACCGTGGGCTCGGGCGTACCCGGATCCCGGTACAGTTCGGGTTCGCTGATGTGGAAGTAGTCGCAAATCAGCTTGGCAGTGGCCTTGTTCGGAACGGTCTGCCCCTGCAGGTAACGTTCGAACTGTGTGCGGTTGATACCCAACTCACGGCATACCGCGCTAACGGAGGCATGATCCTTGCAGAGCCGTCTGAGATTTGCAGCGAGATTCTCGCGAATGGACACGTCTTTGCTTTCGCAGGCGAATTCTTCATTTCGATTCGGATTCCATATAGCGTCTTCGGGTCGCCACCACCGAAACGCCTTGTCACAACACACAGAAAAAACTGATTTGAAAACGCCAGTCTAATGGGGCGGCTTGCAAAAAAAATAGCGTCGATCCCGCAGTGGCCATCGCCATAAGTCCAATTGACAATCGTCTTGCCTTGGAAACCGCGTGAAATGGCCCGTGGCCTTTTTTGGGGGTATCGGCGCCGAGGCGCCGCATCGCGATGCATGAGCGATCCATGGGACGCTGCTTGCGTCTTGGCGGCGCAGCAAAAGGGGAAAATCGATTATTCCGCTGGTGGAGCTGAGGAGGATCGAACTCCTGACCTCGTCATTGCGAACGACGCGCTCTCCCAGCTGAGCTACAGCCCCGTCCAACGGATGGCGCATTTATCGGGCGTGGCGGTTTTCTGTCAAGGCGGCGTTTTGCCGAATTTATCGACCGCTCGACGTCAGGTCACCGCCGGTGGAACGCGGCCTTGCCGGTTTCGCGTATTCGTCCATTCGTCGGCACGATCGGCAACAAGCGGCCATCCGCCGCTTCCTGCCTCACCTCGGTGTCGGTGATGACGGATTGCACCGTTCAACGACGGTTGTGAAGGAGACGCCAATTGGCGCCGCCGGTCACTTCACGGAAAAATCGACCGTTTCCTTCACAGTGCCGTCGACAGCGATCTGCACCTGATAGGTACCGACCGGCCAGCCGGCATCCGGCTTGGTCATCGAGGAGTCGACGTGGTTGTCGATCGCGCCGATTTCGAAGTTGACCTCGTCGATCTTGTAGTTCGCCGGCGCAACACCGCCGGAATCGACCGAAATCCAGCTCACGGTGAGCTTTGATCCCGAAGCCACCTCGTCCGTCAGGTCGGCGGAGAGGAAAATCTTCGCCGTGTCCGGTGAAAATGTCGCCTGCGTCTGCTCCGCATGCTCGGTGGCCGAAAGCACGATGTTTTGGAATCCTTCGGCCTGGGCCGGCAAGGCGAATGCCCCAACCGCCACCAAGGCGACTGTTCCCAACCGTACAATCATCGACCGAATGTGCATGCATTTTCCTTTGAAACAAATCGGGGTCTAGCCGACTCACGTCGCGCGTGCCCGCGGCCGGTTTGTAGAGCTTGGGGATTGGCTTTGTCCATGAAGCCTCGGTGCCGTGACCGGACCATTTTTGACACACCGGCATCGAGCCGAGCGAAAAACGGTCATGGTTCGGCATTGGCGCCCATGCAAAGCCAGCCCTTGCCCGTATCGCATGCAATGGCTACATGTCGGCAACAATTGGAGACCGGCATGCTCGCCCTCATTCAAACAATCGTCATGGCGCTCGACCTCTACTGGTGGGTCATCATCGCCTCGGCGATCTTTTCCTGGCTCTATGCCTTCAACGTCGTCAACTCGCGCAACCAGTTCGTCGGCAGCATCGGCAACATGCTCTACCGGCTGACCGAGCCGGCGCTGCGGCCGATCCGCCGCTTCATGCCGGACCTTGGCGGCATCGACATCTCGCCGATCATCCTGCTTTTGATCCTGTTCTTCCTCAGGCAGTTCATCCTCACCACGGTGGCGCCGCTGCTGCTGGGCGCCTGACGACCGCATGAGCGCGCCGTTCCGCATCCGCGACAACGGCATCGATCTGTTCGTGCGGCTGACGCCGAAATCTTCCGTGGACAGGCTCGAAGGCGTCGAAACGGCGGCGGACGGGCGAAGCCACCTGAAGGCGCGGGTCCGCGCCGTGCCGGAAAACGGCGCCGCCAATCAAGCACTGGAAAGACTGGCCGCCAAGACGCTGGGAGTGCCTGTTTCGGCCGTTTCGGTTGTCGCTGGCGGTACGGCCAGGCTGAAGACGCTGCGTGTCTCGGGCGATCCGGAGGCGCTGTCACGGAGCATTGAAGCGCTCGGCGGCTGATCCAGGATCCACCGCTTGTGCGACATGGAGCCCCTTGATCTGTCTGCGGGACAGCGCCCCCTCTGTCTTGCCGGACATTCCCCCACGAGGGAGGAGATCGGCAGGCTCTCAATCGCCGAGCGGCAAACGCGGGTCGTCGACCTTCAGCGTGTTCACGCTCTGCTTGATGCGGCGCAAATTCTCCAGCACCTTCGGGCCGCGCGTCTCGGCTACCGACGTCACGAGCATGTCGACGATCGCCAGCAGCGCATAGCGCGACGATGTCGGCTTGTAGATGTTGCCGTCCTCGAGCGGCTGCAGATGGATGACCGTGTCGGCGACCTTGGCCAGGGCAGAGTCCGGCGCGGTGATGGCGATAGTGGTGGCGCCATATTGCTGGGCGACCTGTACCGCTTCGATGACTGAACGCGCATAGCCTGAGACGGAAAAGGCGACCAGTGTGGTTTCGGGCGTGGCAACGGCGGCGTACATGCGCTGCAGCTGGCCGTCGATCTGCGCCAGCACCGGCAGGCCGAGCCGGAACAGCCGGTTCTGCATCTCGGTCGCCATCATCGAGGAGATGCCGCCGGAGCCGATGCACAGAACGTTGCCCGACGTCGCGAGCCGCTCGGCGACGGCGACCAGCGTCGTCATGTCGAGGTTCTCGCTGGCGCGCTGGATGGCTGAGATCGCCGCTTCGGTGATGGCGGAAGCGATGCGCTGCTCGCGCGCGTCGCGGCTCAGCGGCTCGGGCGAAAGATACTGGCCGCCGATGGCGATCGCCTGCGCTAGGTAGAACTTGAAATCGCGCAAGCCCTCACAGCCGAGATTGCGGCAGAAGCGGGTCACCGTCGGTTCGCTGACGCCGACGCGCCCGGCGATCTCCGAAATCGCCGCCTTGGAGGCGAAGTCGAGATCGGACAGCACCAGGCCGGCCAGCCGACGGTCCGACTTGGTGCCGTCCTGCGATATCAGCTGCAGCCGCGTGATGATGTCGGCCGGCGTCTTCATGCGCGTGTATTCGTCATTGGCGCTTCCGTCGTCATCTCAGCGGCAGGCCCGTCGCCGTGTCGAACAGATGGATTTTGCCGGGATCGACCGAGACCGGCAGCAGATCGCCAGGCCTGACCGGCACCCTGTCGCGGAACACGGCACGCACCGCGTCGACACCAATGGAACCATAGACATGGGTCTCGGAGCCGGTCGGCTCGACCACATCCACCTTCAGCGCCATGGCGTCGGCCGCTTCGCCGATGATGAAGTGCTCGGGCCGGATGCCGGCCTCGACCGCGCTGCCGGCCGGCCGCGGGTTGCCGGCAAGCGCAAGCCGGCCGCCGCCGATCGACTCGAACCAGGTCCTCTCGGGCGTCGTCTTGAGAGCCCCGGAGACAAAGCTCATCGACGGGGAGCCAAGGAAGCCGGCGACGAACTTGTTGGCCGGCCTGTCGTAGAGTTCGAGCGGTGCCCCGACCTGCTGGATACGGCCGCGGTCCATCACGACGATGCGGTCGGCCATGGTCATGGCCTCGATCTGGTCGTGGGTGACGTAGACGATGGTCGATTTCAGCCGCTGATGCAGCGCCTTGATCTCGACGCGCATCTGCACGCGCAACTGCGCATCGAGGTTGGACAGCGGTTCGTCGAACAGGAACACCGACGGCTCGCGCACGATGGCGCGTCCCATGGCGACGCGCTGGCGCTGGCCGCCCGACAATTGCCGGGGGTAGCGGTCGAGATAGGAGAACAGGTTGAGGACGCCGGAGGCCTTCTTGACCTTGTCGTCGATGGCCGTGCGCGTCTCGCCGCGGATCTTCGGGCCAAAGCCGATGTTGTCGGAGGCCTTGAGATGCGGGAATAGCGCATAGGACTGGAAGACCATGGCGATGTTGCGCTGCTGCGGCGGCAAATCGTTGGCACGCACGCCGCCGATCAAAAGGTCACCGGAGGTGATCGTCTCCAGGCCAGCCAGCATGCGCAGCAAGGTCGACTTGCCGCAGCCGGATGGGCCGACCAGCACCACGAACTCGCCGCTCTTGATATCGAGGCTTATGTTCTCGAGGATCTTGTGCTGGCCGAAGGATTTCGACAGGTCGCGAAACTCGACGTCGGTCATGGTCACGCTCCCAATATGTCGTCGATGAAGGGCAGGCAGCCTGCGGTCAGCCCGGCATCCACGGGCATCACCACGCCTGTTATGCCCGATGCGCGGTCCGAGGCAAGGAAGGCCACTGCTTCGGCCACTTCCGAAGCGTTGACGATGCGGCCGAGCGGGTAGAGCCGCTGCAATTTGCCGAGGATCTCCGGATCCTTGGCAAGGCGATGGTCCCAGGCGGCGGTGCGGATCGATCCCGGGCAAACGACATTGGCGCGCACGCCGCTGCGGCCAAGCTCGACCGCGATCGATTTGGCATAGGCGTTGATGCCGGCCTTGGCGGCGGCGTAGGCGGGATTGCCGAAATGCGCGATGGCGTTGACGGAGGAGATGAAGACGACATTGCCCGAACCGCGCGCGGCCATTGCCTTGGCAATGGGGTCGGCGAACATCATCACCCCGGTCAGGTTGAGGTCGAGTTCGTGCTCGATCTTGTCCGCGGTCAGCGCTTTCAGCGTTTCGGCACGTGTCCAGCCGGCATTGTTGATCAGGATGTCGGGCACGCCATCCCTGTCGAGTACGGCAGCGATGGCCTTCTCCACCGACGCCCGGTCGAGAAGGTTGAAAACATGGCGCGAGGCAAGGTGCGGGCTGGCCAGAGCCTCGTCGGACTGGTCGCAGCCGACCACCCGCGCGCCCCTGTCGGCCAGCAGTGCGACGATCGCCGAGCCAAGGCCACCGCCGGCGCCCGTGACAACGACAGTGCGGCCTTCGAATTCGGCTTTCGAAACCACGGCGCTTGCTCCTCCCGCAGGTCAGGCAGATGCCGGCAGGCTAATGAAGGGAATGTAATTAAGCAACATATTAATCCGCTTGCATGCGGCCGATTCATCGATAATGTAGGAAAGTCACATAAATCTTGTGCCAACGATCAGGCTCAAGGAGCGCAAAGGCGCGGACAAAATGGGAGAGATCAGATGAACCTTGCGAAATGGACTGTCGGCCTGATGGCCGGAATGAGCATGCTGGCCTTCGCGGCGCAGGCGAATGCGGGTGAAGTGCGGGTCACCGTTGCCGAATACAGCGCCAAGACCGGCCCCTATTTCGAGGAAGTGAAGAAGGAATTCGAGGCGAAGAATCCCGGCATCACCGTCAAGTTCGAAGTCGTGCCGTGGGATGTGCTGCTGCAGAAGCTGACCACCGACATCACCGCCGGCACAAATGCCGATCTGTCGATCATCGGCACGCGCTGGCTGATCGACTTCGTCCAGCAGGACGTCGCGGAGCCGCTCGATGGCTACATCACACCTGAATTCAAGGACCGCTTCATCGACACGTTCCTGTCGCCATCGATCATGAACGGCAAGACCTACGGCCTGCCGATCGCCGCCTCGGCGCGCGCCATGTATTACAACAAGGAACTGTTCGAGAAGGCCGGCATCGCCAAGCCGCCGGCAACCTGGACCGAGCTGCAGGAAGACGCCCGCAAGATCAAGGCGCTGGGGACCGGCGCCTTCGGGTTCGGCCTGCAGGGCAAGGAGATCGAGACCGACGTCTATTACTACTACGCGATGTGGTCGCAAGGCACCGAGATCCTCAACAAGGACGGCACGTCGGGCCTTGGCACGCCGGGCGCGCTCGAAGCCGCCAAGCTCTACAAGTCGATAATCGACGAGGGGCTGACCGAACCGGGCGTCACCTCCAACAACCGCGAGGACGTGCAGAACCTGTTCAAGCAGGGCAAGGTCGGCATGATGATCACCGCGCCCTTCCTGTCCAACCAGATCAAGGACGAGGCGCCGACGCTGAAATACGGCGTCGCCGCCATTCCGGCCGGTCCGACCGGCGCACGCGGCACCTATGGCGTCACCGATTCCATGATCATGTTCAAGAACTCCAAGAATAAGGACGAGGCCTGGAAGCTGATGGACTTCCTGTTCACCACGGAGCAGCGCGCCAAGTTCACGCAAGGCGAAGGCTTCCTGCCGGTGAACAAGGAAGAGGCCAAGATGGATTACTACGTCAACAACGCCGATCTGGCCGCCTTCACCGCGCTCCTGCCCGATGCCCGCTTCGCGCCGGTCATCCCGGGTTGGGAAGAAGTCGCCCAGATCACGTCGGACGCCATGCAGAAGATCTATCTCGGCGGCGACCCCGAGGCAGGCCTGAAGGACGCGGCGGCGAAGGCCAATGCAGTGTTGAAGAAGTAGGGGCAGTGCTGAAGAAATAAGGGCTGCCGAAGGAATAGGGCGTATCTCCCTGCGCCCGTGGCGCGCCCCAGACTCAGGCGGGGCGCGCCACATCTTGCAGCCTCGAGCAGAGAGATAGTTCGTCGATGTCAACGCCGCCCAGCCAGGCTCCTTTCCTCTCCCTCCGGAGGGGGGAGAGGTGGCTCGGCGAAGCCGAGACGGAGTGGGGGAACCAC
>NZ_JAIUIU010000048.1:0-18172 GCF_020165775.1 Mesorhizobium sp. B263B2A | reverse complement strand
GCGGGCGCCCCCCCCCCCCCCCCGCCGCGCCCGCCGAATGGGCGGCGGGCGCGTTGTTGTTGGAACTGCTCACTTCAGCATCTCGCGGAAGGGATCGGGATAGTCGCCGCCGGGGCGCGGAAAATTCTTGATCGAGGCCTCGGCATTGTCCTTGTTGATGAGCAGCACCGGCGCCGGCACATTGGCTGGCAGTTCCTTGCCCTTGGCGGCGACGGCACAAGCTTCGAGGCCCATGGCGCCGACGACATAGGGATATTGGGCGACGGTGGCGGAGAGTTCGCCAGCGGCGATCGATTTCAGCGCATCGACAATGCCGTCGAGGCCGATCACCTTGACGTCCTTGCCCGAAGTCTGCACGGCGCGTTCGACGCCGAGCGCCATGATGTCGTTGGCGGCGAAGAAGCCGGCGAGATCCGGATGCGCGGCGAGGATGTCGGTGGCCGCCGTCAGCGCCTTCTCGCGATCCCAATCGGCGCTGACCATCACCACGACCTCGAGCTTGCCTTCGACGGCCTGCTTGAAGCCCTTGATGCGGGCATTGGAGCCGACGTCGCCGACGATGCCGGCGATCAGCGCGACCTTCGAGCCCTTCGGCACCAGCTTCAACATTTCCTCGCCGGCCAACGCGCCGGCGGCGACGTTGTCGGTCCCGATATAGGTCGAGACGGCAAAGCCGGCGGCCTTGGCCTGTTCGGCGTCGATGGTCGAGTCGATGTTGACGATCGGCTTCTTCTTCTGGGCGACCGGCACCAGCGCCTGGACGAGATTGGAGACGCTGATCGGGTTGACCAGGTAGCAATCGAAATCCTGCATGGCCATGGCGGTCAGGCGGTCAGCCTGGCCTGTGGCGTCGCCCATGTTGGCGGCAGCCTGGACGCTGACATTGACGCCGCTTGCCTTGGCCTGCTCCTCGATGCCCTTCTGCATGGTCTGGAAGAAGGGGTTGTCGAGGCCTTTGACGATGGCCGCGACCTTTGCCGCGTCCTCGGCATGGGCCGACACCGGAGCGATTGTAGCCAGCAGACCTGCGCTGAGCGCAAGGCCGTTGAAGATGCGCATTCTGTTCCTCCACCTTTTGATTGTCTGATCATGTCTCATTGGCAAGCCGTTGCGCACGGCACGCCCGTGGCTGGTGCTGCGAGAGCCCGGCCGGCATTGGCAACGTCGCGACCGACAGCCCGGCGAGCGCCATGCGTTTCGCGGAGTCCGGACCCGATCGGGACCTTTTTCATGCCAGGCATTTCTCCTCCCAGAGTGCTGACCTAGTCCCGTCAGCATTTCCGCATGTTTTATAAAAAATTGACACGCGTCAAGATTTAAAATGGTGCGCAGTGATTTCGGCGACGCCGTCCACGTGCCGGGTCGCATGCCCTGCGATCAGTTGCTCACTGCCGGCAAAAATCGTGGCCGGCAAAAAGGCACTGGGTGAGCCGATGTTGCCGTCGCTCTCGATGCTGAGCGGCTGTCGAGCCCATGACGATGCCAATTCCGGCCCAGATGACGGTCGACGAGATGATTTGGACGATCATCAACAAGATGGATTGCAGACGTAAGCAAAAGCTCGCGGAAGTTGCGTCAAAAGCATATTGTCGGGGGAAACCGTGCCGATCTCACAGCATGAGAGGAGATCATGCCTGAACAGAATGCCCATATCCGCGCAGCCATCGGACGGATGCTTTCCAAGAAAACCGGGGTTGCCGTCATTTCGATGAAGGAGAGTATCGCGGAGTTGCTGGCGATAACCGGTGTCCCACTGACCGTTGAGAGCCTGCAGGATCTGCTGCTGGAAATGGCAGAGGTGCGCGGCATGATGGTGGTGCTCGATCTCTGAGGCAATTCCAGGAAAAGTGTGAAACGGCTTTCCGTCCGGAATTGCGTCAAAACAAAGAGTTAGAGCAGTTCACCGTTTCCGTTAAACGGTGAACTGCTCTGAGGCAATTCCAGGAAAAGCGCCTCAGGCCAGCCGGTAACGGCCAGCGGCGGCCTCTTCGAAACGTTCTGCCTTGAGGGCTGGCGCCAGCGTGCCGTCGCCGTAGATCATGCGGCCGGCGCGGAAGGTGGCGCGGACACGTGCCACCGGCTGGCGGTCGGCAACCACCAGGTCGGCCAGAAGCCCCGGCTCGATGGCGCCGCGATCGGTGAGCCCGAGCGCCGCGGCCGGGTTGGCGCTTGTCAGCGCGGCCGCCGCCGCCAGGCCGCCGTCGCGCACCTGTGCCAGGCCAAGCACGGCCGGCAGGATCGAGGCCGGATGGTAGTCGCTGGCCAGCATGTCGAGCAATCCCGCCTCATAGGCCTGCCGGGCGGAAAGATTGCCGGAATAAGAGACTCCGCGCAGCGCGTTGGGCGCGCCCATTGCGGTGTGCATGCCGAGCCGGCGGGCTTCCTGCGCCGCTTCGAGCGTCACCGGGAATTCGCTGAGCACGGCGCCCAGGCCATGGACCAGTTCCACCTTTTCCAGCGTGTCGTCGTCATGCGAGGCAAGCACGATGCCGCAGGCGCGGGCGCGGGCCGACAGATCCTGCAGCGCATTGAGTACATCGCCCTGGCCCTCGCGGCCGGCCATCCGCTGTCCGACGATCTCGGAGGCCATGGCAACGGACATGCCACGCTCCTTGGCGATGCGGGCGATGTAGAGTTCGACGTCGCGGTATTGTCCCTGTCCGGGCGTGTGGTCCATCAAGGAGATGAGGTGCAGCTTGCCTGCATCCATCAGCCTTTGCAGCATGGCGATCGCGGGGGTGAAAGTGACTTCGAACCGGGCATGGATGCGGTGGTCGACAAGCAGATCGTCCTTCATCCCGGCAATGGTCTCGATGATATCGGACGTATGATCTTCCGAGCGCAGCACGCCGCTGGTGACGCTGACGCCGATGAAGGAGAGCGCGGCATAGGCCGTCGTCACGCCGCAGGAGGCGAGCTTCTTGTCGAGCTCGGCAATGCCGATCCGCATCGGCACGTGGACGCCGGTGCGCGGCTCGACTTCCTTCTCCACCATGTCGCCATGCATGTCGATGAAGCCCGGCAGGAGCAGGCGGCCGCCACCCTCGATGTCGGCATTCTCGACAGGCTCGTCACGGATTTCGGCAATCCGGCCGTTTTCGATCCTGACGGCGCCATTGGCAACGACGCGGTCGCGCAGGACAATTTCGAAGTCACTCAGCCACATGTGATGTTTCTTGCAAGGAAGCGGTTTTCAAGATGGGAAATGGTTTCAAAGTGGATTTCGGTGGCGACAAGCTCGGCGACATCGTCGGGTGATGGAAGGCGCCGATCATGGCGACGGTGCGCCGGCTTGCCGCCGCTTCGATCACGACCTCTCCAGGACATCCCGATGTTTCTAGTTCACCCGAATGCCGGTTTCCATTTGATTTTTATGACATTTACATGAAAGCGGAATAGGTGATGCGTGCGCCCGGAGCTTACTTTTCACCTGCGCGGCGAGGAATAGCACCAGGACCGGCACCACGGACAGCAGGCTGGCGGCCATCAACGGATCAGCGAGCGCGTGCAGCTTTCGAGCGTGCTGCCGCAGGCGGCAAAAGCCAAGGTGAACGGCCGTTTACCCGCCCAGGATGAAATCGGCGCAGCGGTCGGCGATCATGATCACGGGCGCGTTGGTGTTGCCGCTGATCAGGCGCGGCATGATCGAGGCGTCGCAGATGCGCAGGCGCGGTACGCCGCGCACGCGCAATTGCGGATCGACCACCGCGCCGTCGTCGGTGCCCATCCGGCAGGTGCCGCAGGGGTGATAGACGGTCTTGGCGTGTTCGAGGATGTGGTCCGTTATCGCCTGGTCGGAAAGATCCGCATCGTCACCCGGCGACAGTTCCCCGGCGACCACGGCCTGCAGGGCAGGCTGGCGCAGGATATTGCGGGCAATCTTCATGCCGGCGAGGAGCAGAGCGAGATCATGTGGATCGGACAGGAAGCCGGTGGTGAAGCGGATCGGGTCGGCGGCGTCACGCGAGCGCAGGCCGACCGTGCCGCGCGACTTTGGCCGAAGAACACAAGGGTTGAGTTCCATGCCGTGGCGCTCGATCGAACCGTGCTCGGCGCTTTCGATCATCACCGGCAGGACGTGGAACTGGACATCGGGCCGACCGTCGCCATCAGTGTCGAAGAAGCCGCCGCTTTCGACCACGTTGGAAGTGAGCAGACCGCTGCGAAATAGCAGGTACTGGATGCCATGGCGCAGTGCCTTCAGGCCGCGGTCCTGCCCGAGCAGCGAGATCGGTCGACGTGTCAATGCATAGACGGGCACCGCGACATGATCCTGCAGGTCGCGGCCGACCGATGGCATGTCGCGGATGACGGGAATACCGAGCCCGGCCAGATGTTCGGCTGGCCCCAGTCCCGACAGCATCATCAGCTTCGGCGTCGCCAGCGCACCGGCGGTGAGGATCACCTCGGCCCTTGCCGTCGCTGTATGGTTGCGGCCGTCCGAAGTGGTGTAGGCGAGGCCGCTTGCCGCCCCGTTTTCCAGTGTCACGCCGGTGACCAGCGCGTCGATGACCACGGTGAGGTTGGCGTTGCCGGCCAACGGCCTCAGAAACACTTTAGCCACTGACTGGCGTTCGCCGTTCGCGGTCGTCGTCTGGTAGAAGCCGACGCCTTCCTGTTGCGCTCCGTTGAAGTCGTCATTGTAGCGATAACCGGCCTGTTGCGCGGCTTGCACATAGGCCAACGACAGCGGATGGCGGTGGCGTGGATCGGAGACGGGCAGTGGGCCCTCGATGCCGTGGTGCTCGCCGGCCAGCCGCTCGTTGCGCTCCAGCCGTCGGAACACCGGCAACACCTCGTCCCAGCCCCAGCCGGTGCAGCCAAGGTCGCGCCAGCCATCGTAATCCTGCGGCTGGCCCCTGATGTAGAGCATGGCGTTGATGGAAGAGCCGCCGCCCAGCGTGCGGCCCTGCGGCACCGGCAGCCGACGTCCGCCGACGCTCGGCTCGGGCTCGGATTCGTAGATCCAGCTGCGCGCCGTGCCGATCACCTTGGCGAAGGTGGCGGGCATGTCGATGAGCCGCGTGTTGTCGGCAGGCCCGGCCTCGACGATCAGCACGCGCTTGCCGGCATTGACCAGCCGGTTGGCCAGCGTGCAGCCGGCAGAGCCGGCGCCGGCGATGATGTAGTCGTACTCTGCGCTCATGTCAGGCGTAGCGCATGATGACGGTCTTGGTCTCGAGGTAGCCGTCGATGGCGGCGCGGCCATGCTCGCGGCCTATGCCGGACTGCTTGAAGCCACCGAAGGGTGCGTTGGGGTCGAGCGTGTTGTGCGAATTGACCCATACCGTGCCGGCCTTGAGGCCATGGATGGCGGTCATCGCCTTGCCCATGTCGCGGGTCCAGATCGAGGCCGACAGGCCGTAGCGCGTGTCATTGGCAATGCGGATCGCCTCGTCGAGATCGGCGACCGGCATCGCCGCCACCACCGGCCCAAACACTTCTTCGCGCACGATCTCCATATCGGGCCGGACATTGTGCAGGATGGTCGGCGCAACATAATGGCCTTTCGCCGGCACCGGCCGCGCGCCGCTGACCCGTTCGACGCCGGCCGCCAGGCCGCGCTCGACAAACCCCTCGACGCTTCTTTTGTGCTTGGCCGAGACCAGCGGGTTGATTTGCGCATCGGCGTCGCGGCCGGCGCCCAGCGTCATGCCGTCGGCGATCTCGGCCAGCCGCGCCAGCGTGCGGTCGTAGATCGACTTCTCGATCAGGAGCCGTGAGGCCGAGGTGCAGACCTGGCCCTGGTTGAAGAACATGCCGAGGCCCGCGACCAAAGGCTCGATGCCTTCCTCCATGTCCGCAAGCAGGATCATCGGCGATTTCGAACCGAGTTCCAGCGTGAAACGGGCGACGCGGTCGACGGCGGCATGGCCGACGCGTTTTCCCACTTCCGTCGAGCCGGTGAAGGTCAGCTTGTCGATGCCGGGATGGCGGATCAGCGCTTCGCCGGTGACGGAGCCGCTGCCGGTGACGATGTTGACGACGCCGGGCGGAAAACCCGATGCCTCGATCAGCTCGGCAAGCCGGAGCAGGCCGAGCGGGGTTTCCTGCGGCGGCTTCAGCACCACGGTACAGCCGCAGGCGAGCGCCGGCGCGATCTTCCACATGCCAATCAGCAGCGGGAAATTCCACGGGACGATGGCGCCGACGACGCCGACCGGCTCCATCACGGTCATCGCCTGATGTTTGGCGCCAGGCGGTACCGGGATGGAGACCTGGAAGGTCGAGCCTTCGATCTTGGTTGCCCAGCCGGCATAATAGCGCAGCCAGTCGACGGTGCCGGCCGCACTCAGCATGCGGGCGACGCCGAGCGACTTGCCGTTCTCGATGCTTTCGATCTCTGCAAGGAGGTCGGCATCGGCCTCGACGGCGTCGGCGAGCTTCAACATCAAATTCTGGCGGTCGACCGGTCGCATCGATGCCCATGGTCCTTCGAGCGCGGCCCGCGCCGCGCGCACCGCCTGGTCGACCAGTTCAGGGCCACTTTCCGGCACGTGCGCGACGATCTCGCCGGAGGCGGAATCGTCGACGGCGAGGCCGTCACCGGCGAGGCCATCGACGAAGCGGCCATTGATGAAGGGCCGATGCGGACGCGCCAGGAAAGCGGCGGCGGCAGGGCTGATCGGCGGCACGGTTCTCTCGTTCACGCCATCCTCCTCGATTGCTGATGAACATCTGCGCCGAGGATTATGGAGCGCATCGGCCTGCTTCAAGCCAAAGGCAGTGCGAGTGCGCGCTCAGTCAAAACAAAGTTCCCGCTCGGACAAGACGCTCGGTCCTTCGCCGGTCAAGATTGAAGAATGGATCATCGCCAACCCGGTCTTGCCGCTCCGCTCCCTCATCCCGCCTTCTTCCCCGCTGGGGAGAAGGTGGCGACGTCGCAACTCTCGTCTCACCTCGGGAAGAGGAGAGTCGGGCAAAGCGGTGATTGGGTGAGGGGCTGGCTCGGAGGAGAGTAATTGAGCGCATTGCTTGGCAATCCGATGGTCACCACGGCGGCGCTGCCGCTTGTGCTCGGCATGGTGATGGCGCTGTTGGCAAAGATCGCACTGCCGGCGCAGGTGCTTTCGCTGCTGTGGGCCGGCTTGCTCTTGTTCTTCTACTGGGACACGCTTGGCCCGCCTGTGGTGCCGCCGGTCGCGGCCAGCCAGAAGCTGATCTATCTCGCTTTTGCCGGCATCGTCGTCGGCCTGTTGCCCGAACGCCTGCTGAGTGCGCCCATGGCGAGCGTGCTGATCGCCATCGCGCTTGCGGCCGCCTTGCTGTGGCTTGGCTGGCGCCGCGTTGCCGGCGGTTCGCTCGATCCGCAGATGGTCGCCGCCCTCGTCGCCGGCCTGCTGGCCATCGTCGGCAGCGCGATGCTGATGTCCCTGAAGGTCTCGCCATCGCCTGCCGTCGAGGAGCCGTTCCTGGTGCCAGCGGCGATGCTCGCTTTGTGCCTGGCCGGCGCCATCATCTCGGTGCTCGGCGCCTCGATCGTCACCGGGCAATTGCTGGGATCGCTTTCCGCGCTCGCCGGCGGCTGGTGCCTTGTCCAGCATATCGCGGTGTTGCGGGGCGGCACCGCCGTCGCCTGGAGCAAAGGCAACGGGCTGCTCCTCATCTTCGCCGCCGCCACGGTGCTGATCCAGGTGGCGCTGCTGGCGCCAAAGGCGAACCCGGCGGCGCTCATGCTTTCGCCCTTACCGCTGATCCTGGCCGCCCTGATGCCCGGCGCGCTGCGCGGCCTTCTTCCTGGCGTCCGGCCCTTGCGGCCGCTGATTGCCGGTCTGCTGATCGCCATACCGGCGATGCTGGCCATCCTGACGGCGGTCCTGTGGGCGCCGCATGGAGCCGCCCTCGGCTTTTCCTGAGGCGGATTCAAAGAACGACAATCAACAATGGGGAGAGATACGTGACGATAGGAAAACTGACGGCCATGGCCTTTGCCTGCTGCGCATTCGCGTCGGCGGCACGTGCCGACACTTATGAGATCGACGGCCAGCACGCCTGGGTCACCTTCACCATCAAACACGGCATCTATGGCATCGCGCATGGACAGTTCGATGCCGTAAAGGGCGCCATCGTCATGGACAAGGCCGATCCGTCCAAAAGCAGCGTCAAGGCCGAGATCGATGTCGGCTCGGTGCACACCGCCTATGATCAGCGCGACAGCGATCTGAAAGGCCCCGACTTCTTCAACGCCGCCGAATTCCCGGCGATCTCCTTCGAAAGCACCAAGGTCGAAAAGGTCGGCGACAAGACCGGCAAGGTATCAGGCAATCTCAGCATCAGCGGTGTCTCCAAGGAGATCACGCTCGACGTGACGCTGGTCAACGAGGCGCCGGCGCCGTGGGACGCGACGCTGACCAAGGCCGCGTTCACCGCCACCGGAAAAGTCAGCACCGCCGACTTCCCGATGGCCAAGGCAGCCGCCGGTTTCGGTCTCGGTCCCGATGTCGACATCGTCATCGACATCGAGGCGGTCAAGAAGTAGCTGGCGAACGGGCGCCGTGCGGCTCGCAACAGGCCGCGCGGTGCTTTCCCGGCAGAAGTGCGCGCTCAGTCAAAACAAAGTTCCCGCTCGGACAAGACGCGAAATGGCGGATGCCGCACTATCCCTGGCGAAGATCGGCGCACAGCCGGCACAGCATCGATCGGGATGGAACAATGCGATTTTCGGGAAAGACGGCTTTCATTACCGGCGGCGGCACCGGCATCGGCGCGGCGGTTGCCAGGCGCATGGCGGCCGACGGCGCCAAGGTGGTGCTGATGGGCCGGCGGCGCGAGCCGCTGGAGGCCGTCACCAGGGATATTGGCGGGCTGGTGGTGCAGGGCGACGCCGCCGATCCGAAAGCGGTGCGCGCGGCTCTGGCCGAAGTGCATGACAAGATCGGGCCCATAGACATGCTCGTTGCCAATGCCGGCGGCCATGGTGTCGGCCCGACGATCTCGATGAGTGACGAAACCTGGAGCCTGGCGACACGCACCAATCTCGACACTGCCTTCGTTTGCGCCCGCGAATGCCTGCCCGACCTGATCGAGCGCCGAGGCAACATCGTCGTCGTCGCCTCTATCGCCGGCCTGTTCGCCGGGCCGGACGCGGCCGGCTACGTCACCATGAAACATGCCTGCATCGGCTTCGGCAAATCGCTGGCGCGCGACTATGGCCGCAAGGGCGTGCGCACCAACATCATCTGCCCCGGCTGGGTGTCGACCGACATGGCCGACGAGCAGATGGCGATGATCGTCGAAAAGCACGGGCTTGGCTCGATCGAAGAGGCTTATCGGCTGGTGACGAAGGACGTGCCGCTCGGCCGGCCGGCGACACCGCAGGAGGTGTCCAACGTTATCTGTTTCGTCGCCTCCGACGAGGCGGCGATGATGAACGGTTCGATCCTGACGGTCGATGGCGGCGCCACCGTCGTCGACCTGCCCACGTTAGCTTTTGTCGATTGATGTGGAGAGCACCATGAACGACCAGAACAGGCCGGCCGACTGGAAGCATTTCGACGACTTCGCCGCAGGCATCGCCACCAACCGGCTGCCGACGACATCAGCGTTGCGCGGGCAGACCTTCAAGATCACGCTCGACACCGGCCGCACCATCGACCTGGCCTTCACGTCAGCCGATACGGTGGCGTGGAGCGAGGGCACGGAAGCCGGCGCGGACTGGTACGAGGCGCTCGAAGTCGCCTCCAGCGTGTTCTTCATCAACATGAGTTTCGCCGCCCGGCCGACGGAGGACGAGGCGCTCATCGTCAACACCAGTACGCGCCGCGTGCTGTCGGTACGCGAACGGGTGCGTGAAGCAGGCGAGGCGCCCGGCGAGCCACGCGTGGCGCAGACCTGGTCGGCCGGTGTGCTCGGCGACCCCAGCGTGGCGCCGACCGGCATCGTGCCGGCACCGACCCGGGATCTGATCGGGCTCACCGCGCACTACACCTACAGTCCCAACCACGTCTACGAGCATATTTATCTGAGCGCCGAGCGCTATGCCTGGCAGAATCTCGTCGGCGTGCAGCGCGGCCATGGCGACGTCGATCTGGCGACGACCTGGAAGTTCGCCGAGAACCAGTATGTGTTCGGTTTCCGCGAGTTCATCATCCCGGTCGCGTCGCTGTTCTTCTACAATTGGGACACGATGCGCTCGACCGGCAAATTCCTTGGCGTGACCAGCCAGGGCAAGGTCGAGAACAAGCCGGCCGGCGCTCACATCGAGAAGAAATCCAGAACCGTCTACGACGAAGGCAAGGCGCCGGTCTGACCGCGCGGGAGAACGCCATGAACAAGAACTACGAAGCGATCAAGGCGCATTACGCCGGCTCCGACGCCATGGATTTGGCCGCGATGATGGCGCCGATCACCAGCCGCACCGCCTGGACCGAAATGGCTGGCTTTCCCTATGCCGGCACCTATGTCGGCCCCGACGCCATCATAGCGGGCGTCTTCAAGCGCATCGGCGAGGAGTGGGACGGCTACAATCTGAAGCTCGAAAAGCTGGTCGACGGCGGCACCACCATCGTCGGCATCGGCACCTATTCGGGCACCTACAAGAAGACCGGCAAGCCGATGTCGGCGCGCGTCGTCCATGTCTGGGAGATGGAGGACGGCAAAGTGCTGAGTTTCGAGCAGTTCACCGACACCAGGCTGGTCGCGGCAGCGACAGCCTGAGACATGCGGCCGGGCGCGCTGACGCGCCCGCCCGATGAAAACCTGGGAGGATGAAATGGGAAACAGTCTGAAGGCAATGCTGGCGGGGAAGAGAATGCTGGCGGGCCTGGCCCTGTCGGCCGTGTTCGCGGCCGGCGGCACCAGTATGGCGAATGCCGGCGATACCGAGATCGTCATCGGTGCGCCGATCTCCCTGACCGGGCCGCTGGCTGGCGACGGCAAGGAGCAGAAGTGGGCCTACGAGCAGGCGGTGGCCGACATCAACAAGGCCGGCGGCATCATGGTCAAGTCGGCCGGCAAGAAACTGCCGGTGCGGCTCGTCATCGCCGACGACGAAAGCTCGGAAGGCAAGGTCGCATCGGCGCTGGAGAACCTCATCAAGGTGCAGAAGGTCGACGCGCTGCTCTCGACCCATTCCGGGCCGATGAACATCGCCGGTGCCATCGTCGCGGAAAAATACAAGAAGTTCTACATGATCACGACGGCCTTCCCGTTCGAATGGCAGCCGTTGAAGCTCAAATATTCGGCGCTGTTCTTCTTCCACCCGGGTCCGGGCGCCGAAGTGCCGTTCGAGATCTGGAACAAGCTGCCAGCCAATGAGAAGCCGAAGAACCCGGCGTTGGTCACCGAGGATTCGCCCGACGGCAAGGGCTTTGGCGGCGCCTTCGAGGCGGCGGCCAAGAAGTATGGCTACACTTTCGCGGTCGACGATCCCTGGGCGATCGGCGCCACCGACTATTCGGCGCTGATCACCAAGCTCAAGGCGGCAGACGTCGACGCCATGCTGGTGTTCGGTTCGCCGGCCGACACGGTGACGCTGCTGCGCCAGATGAAGGAGCTCGGCTTCTCCGTGCCTTATCTGCATGGCTGGAAGGGCACCTGGACGGGCGAGTTCCACGAAGCGCTCGGGCCGGATTCCGATTACATCCTGACCGACGGCTTCTGGTCGGCGAGCTACCCTTACAAGGGCGCCAAGGAGCTCGGCGACCGCTACGAGGCCGAGTTCAAGAAAGACTCCGTCACCGTCGGCGCCTTCTATGCCAACGCGCAGGTGCTGGCGCAGGCGATCGAGAAGGCGGGTTCCACCGACGCCGACGCGCTGCATGAGGCGATCTTCAACCAGGAATTCAAGGACACGGTGGTCGGCGATCTCAAATTCGACCAGACCGGCTTTGCCCTGATCCCCAGCGTCGCCACGCAATGGTGGCAAGGCAAGCACCAGCTGATCTACCCGGACGGCAACTGGACCTACAAGCCGGCACCGGCCTGGGACAAGCGCTGAGCAATCGGTGCGGCGGAATGGGGCGGGCGCGGCTTCTGTGTCCGCCCCAGCATCCTTGACGACAGACTGGAGAACGGAAACACGATGCAATCCGACGAAACCTTGCTTCGCCTCGAGGCGGTACAGAAGCGGTTCGGCGGGCTCGTCGTGCTCAACAACATCGACATCGCCGTCGGCGCCAACGAGCTGATCGGGCTGATCGGTCCCAATGGCGCCGGCAAGTCGACGCTGTTCAACCTCATCACCGCACTCTACACGCCGACACAAGGGCGTATCCGGTTTCGTGGGCGCGACATCACCGGCACGGCACCGCATCGCATCTGCCGGCTCGGCATCGCGCGCACCTTCCAGCTGGTGCGCACCTTCCTGACCATGACGGCGTTCGAGAACATCATGGTCGGCGCGGTCTATGGCGGTGGCGGGCGCGTCAGGCACGCCACTGCCGCGGCCGAGGAAGCGCTGGAACTGGTCGGCCTGACTGCGAAACGCGATGTCCGGACCGCGCATATGACATTGTCCGACCGGCGGCTGCTGGAGATCGCGCGGGCAGTCGCGTCCAGCCCGGCGCTGCTCCTGCTCGACGAGCCGATGGCGGGGCTGAACCCGACCGAGATCCAGCGCATGGTCGATGTCATCCGCCGCGTGCGCAACGAGCGTGGCGTGTCGATCCTATGGGTAGAACACAAGGTCGACGCCATCATGAAAGTGTGCAGCCGGGTGATCGTGCTCGACCATGGCGAGAAGATCGCCGACGGCACCCCACGCGAGATCGTCGCCAACCGCAAAGTGATAGAGGCCTATCTTGGCGAACCGGCTGCTTGAAGTGAACAATCTGGAAGTCGCCTATGGCGATGTCGGCGCGCTGTGGGGCGTGTCGATCCATGTCGACCCTGGCACGATCGTCGCCATTGTCGGGGCCAATGGCGCCGGCAAGACGACGCTGCTGAAGACCATCTCCGGCCTGCTCAAGCCGAAGCGCGGCGAGATCTTCCTCGCCGGCGCGCCGCTGGCCGGCAAGGCGCCGGAGGAGATCGCCGGCATGGGCATTGCGCATGTGCCGGAAGGGCGTGGCCTGTTCCGGCAGATGACGGTGCTGGAGAACCTCGAACTCGGTTCCTTCCAGCCCAAGGTGCGGAAGCGCTTCAAGCAATCTCTGGAAAAGGCCTATTCGCTGTTTCCACGGCTGAAGGAGCGGGCAGGACAGAAGGCCGGCTCGCTCTCGGGCGGCGAGCAGCAGATGCTGGCGATCGCTCGCGCCACCATGTCGGACCCATCGCTGCTCATCCTCGACGAGCCGTCGCTGGGTCTCAGCCCGATCGTGGTGCAGCAGATGTTTGCGCTGATCGGGACCTTGCACAGCCAAGGCGTCACCATCCTGCTCGTCGAGCAGAACATCCACCAGGCGCTGAAGGTGGCCGACTATGCCTTCGTGCTGAAGACCGGCGAGCTCGCCATGCAAGGCACGGGCGCCGAACTGCTTGCCGATCCCGAAATCCAGAAGGCCTATATGGGCGTGTTGGAGTAGTGATGACGTTCAACATTCCGCCTCCCGACATCCTGCTGCAACTGTCGCTCAACGGCGCGCTGGGCGGCGCCATGTATGGCGTCGCCGCCGTTGGCTTGAGCCTCATCTTCGGCACCATGCGGCTGATTTTCCTGGCGCAGGGCGCGATGATCATCCTGGCCGCCTATTTCGTGCGGGCGCTGTTCTACGGGCTGGGCATCGACCCGTTCCTGTCGCTGCTGATCGTCATTCCGGTCGGGCTCGTCGTCGGCTGGCTGATCTACCAGGGCCTGTTCCGCAAGGCAGCCGCAGCGGAGGACCGCAACATCTCGCTGCTGATCGCCGTCGGCCTGATGTTCCTGATCCAGAACCTGATGACGGTGGTGTGGGGCGGCAATACCGCAGCGATCGTCACTTCCTACACGGCGAGCGGTATCGAGATATTGGGCGTGCGCACCTCCTTCACCCGCTCCATGGGCTTCCTGATCGCACTCGCCGGCACCGGGCTGGTGGTGTTGTTCCTGCGCAAGACGCTGGTCGGCAAGGCGGTGCGCGCGGCGTCCGAAGACATGGAAGCGGCGACGCTGATGGGCATCAGCCCGCATCGCGTCAATGCGATTGCCTTTGCCATCGGCATCGCGCTGGCGGGAGCGGCCGGTGTGGCGGTCGCGACCACCTTCCCGTTCAACCCGTTCGCCGGTTTCATCTTCAGCCTGAAGGCGCTGGTGGCGCTGGCGCTGGGTGGTATCGGCAATGTCGCCGGTGCGCTTGCCGGCGGCATGCTGCTCGGCCTCATCGAGGCCTATGTGCAGTATTTCATCTCGGGCGGCTGGACCAACGCGATTGCCTACGGCGTGTTCCTGGCGGTGCTGATGTTCAAGCCGGAAGGCCTGTTCAGCCGGCCCTACAAGAAGGCTTGAGCACCATGCTGAAGCAAACCTGGAACAACCAAGCCAAGGCGGGAATTGCCATTGCCGTCGTCGTGGCACTCGCCCTGGTGCCGTTGCTGCCCGGCGCGATCGATAGTTACGCCTTCTCGTTCCTGTTCTTCGTCTTCGTCTACGCCATAATGGCGCAGGGCTGGAACCTGGTTGCCGGCTTCGGCGGCCAGATCAGCCTGGGCAACCATGCCTTCTTCGGGCTCGGCGCCTACACCACCGCCATCCTGTGGAGCGGCAACTATCTCTGGGGCTCGCTCTATGACGCCTATCCGCGCATCTACTATTTCGACCCGGTGACGATGGTGCTGGGCGGACTGGTGGCGGCTGTTGCCGCCATCATCATCGGCCTGCCGCTTTTGTCCAAGCTGCGCGGCGACTATTTCGCGCTGGGCACGCTCGGCTTCGGCGAGATCGTCAAGGTGATGTTCATCAATGGCGGCGACTTCACCGGCGGCGCCTTCGGCGTGGTGGCGCCCGCCAGCACCTTCGACACGCTCTTGCCGCACTATCTGGTCGGACTCGGCCTGATGGTCGGCACGGCACTTGCCATCCGCTTCTTGATGCGCTCGCGCTACGGGCTGGCGCTGATCGCCGTGCGCGACGACGAGATGGCGGCGTCGGCCAACGGCATCGACACGCTCAGGGTCAAGGTCGCCGCCTTCGCCGGCAGCGCCTTCATCGCCGGCATCGCGGGCAGCCTCTACACCTACTACATCTTCCATGTCGGCCCGGACTCAGTGTTCGCCCTCGACTGGATGCTGCTGCCGCTGATGATGACCGTGGTCGGCGGCACCGGCACGCTGCTCGGCCCGATCCTCGGTGCTTTCGTGATGTACGCGGTGTTCGACCTCGCGCGGATCGTGGTGCCGGACTATCACCCGGTGATCTCGGGCCTGACGATCATCCTGGCGATGCTGTTCCTGCCGAAGGGGCTGATGCGAAGTTTTGCGGGGAGGGTGGCGTGACGCGGTTCAGATTTGCAACGACCCTCAAGAAAACCGAGCCGGCCGAAAGTTTGCAAGGAGCGGGTGCTCCTTTCCGGTGGCGATCTCGCCGGCAAGCAACTCGCCGGCGATCAGGCCAAGCGTTGCACCGCTGTGGCTGAAGGCGACGTAATATCCCTTGATGTCCTTCAATTGGCCGAATACCGGATCGCCGTCCGCGGGGATCGGCTTGGGGCCGACGCCATAGCTTTCCAGCTCCAGCTTCGGATGGCCCTCGAGAACCTTCGAGGCTTCGTCGAGAAGCCCCTGAAGGGTCGAATCCTTCACGCCATAAGTACCGTCCGGATTGATGACCACTTCTTCTTCCGACCAGGCGGAATCGAGCGCAAGGGCTCCGCCCGGCGTCGGGCGGATGGCGACACGCGGCGTGTTGAGCACGGCCCGAAGGGGCAAGTGCAGCGGCTTGGTCCTGACCAGCAGCGCGATCGGCGTCCCGTCGGCAATATATTGGCCGGAGTCCGCGACCATTCGCGGCACAGCACCGCCGGTCGCCAACAGCACCGCGTCGGCGGCGAAGCTGATGCCGCTTGTCGTGGTGACGCCGGTGGCGCGGCCGTCGACGACCGTGACCGCCGCGCTTCCGGCATCGGTGACCAGTTGCCCGCCGCGCTCCGTGAATTCCCCAATCAATAGCTCGATCAGCGACGGCAGGTCGACCCACCCTTCACCCGGATTGAAGATCGCGCCCTGGGGCGTGACAGCATCTGCAGCGACACCCGGGGTGACCGACGCTATGGCGCCCGCGGACAGAAGCTGCGCGTCATAGCCAAGAATTTTCTCATGAGCGAAGACATCCGCGATCTCGTTTGAGGCGCTGTCCGCATCCCATGTCAGGCCGCCGTCGAAACGCAGCCAGGCAGCATCCGGATATCTCGCCGACAGCGTCCGATAGCGATCGATACCGATCATGCGCAGGCGATGGTATTCAGCCGACCGCTTGCGGGCGGAATTGAGCCAGGCGAGCGAGCGGCCTGAAGCTCCCTTGGCAAGCGGCCCGTCATTGACCAGGACGGTTTCGATGCCGAGCCGTGCAAGATGAACGGCCGAGGAGACGCCGAAGATACCGCCCCCGACAACGACGACCTTTGCGACCGAATGTGATGTAGCCATGGGATGTTCTTTCGCTGTGTGGAGGTGGATTGGGCCATGCGGTGGTGCGATCAAAGCACTTCGGCAAGGAAGTGCTTCAGACGCGCGCTTTTCGGAGTGTCGAAGATCGCGGCAGGCGTCCCGGCCTCGATGACGCGGCCTTCATCCATGAAGACGACCTGATCGGCGACCTTGCGGGCAAAGCCCATTTCATGGGTCACGACGACCATCGTCATGCCGCGGCGGCCTAGGTCCGCCATCAGGTTGAGGACGCCCTTCACCAGTTCGGGATCGAGAGCGCTCGTTACCTCGTCGAACAGGATGACCTCCGGGTCCATGGCAAGCGCACGGGCGATTGCCACACGCTGCTGCTGGCCGCCGGAAAGGCTCCCGGGACGATGGTGTTTGCGGGCGGCAAGGCCAACATCGGCCAGGCGCGCCTCGGCGATGCGCTCGGCCTCCGGCACCGGAATGCCCTTGACCTTGGTCAGGGACAGCATGACGTTCTCCAGGGCTGTGTGGTCGGGAAACAGGTTGAATTGCTGGAACACCATGCCGACACGCCGGCGCAATTTTTCGGGCTTCATCGCCAGGATGCTCGCGCCATCGAGCAGCACGTCGCCGCCCATGGGCTCGACCAGGCGGTTGAGGCAGCGCAGCAGGGTCGACTTGCCTGAACCCGACGGACCAATGACGCATGTGACCGTGCCCGGCTTGACCGTCAGGCTGACCCCCTTGAGGACATCGAGATCGCCATAGGCCATGTCGAGATCAGTGATGGCGAGACTACCGCCCTTGAACCGGGGAAGCGCCGGGCTGCCGTCGGGGCTGGTCTGCGAAGATGGACCGCCGATCGCGCTTTCCAGTTCGCTCACCTCGGCGAGGCCGCTGGTGACGAGGCCTGCCTTTTGCTTTCCGACCCGCAGCGAGTTGTCGATGTAGTTGACAACGTGGGTCAACGGCACGGTGATGACGAGATAGAACACGCCAGCCAGGAGCAATGGCGACAGGTTTCCCGTGACCACCGCCTGGTCCTGGCCGACACGAAAAATCTCGCGCTCCGACGCGAGCAGGCCGAGGAAGTAGACCAGGCTCGAATCCTTGACGTTGCCGATGAACTGGTTGACCAGAGCCGGCAGGACGCGGCGGATGCCTTGCGGGACCACGATCAGCCGCATGCCCTGTCCGTAGCTCATGCTGAGCGCCCTGCAGGCTTCCATCTGTCCGCGCTCGACGCTCTGGATGCCGGAGCGGAAGATTTCGCCGATGTAGGCGCCGGCAATCAGGCTGAGGGCGAGAATGCCGAGCGGATAGGGCGAAGGCCCGAAGATTTCACGGCCGATGCGGGCGAAGCCCTGGCCGATCAGCAGAATCGTGACGATCGCCGGAAGACCCCGGAAAATATCGGTATAGACCCGGGCCGGGATGCGCAGCCAGCGTGATTGCGAGATGCCCATGACAGCAAGGATCATGCCGAGGACAACACCGATCACCGTGGACGCAGCGGCGAGGATCAAGGTGTTCTTCAGCCCGATGGTGATCATGCTCGGCAGCACGTCCGCCATGGCTTGCCAGTCGAGGAAACTGCGCCGCAGGTTTTCAAGCCAATTCATTCGACCCTTTCCATTGCTCCGTTCGCGCAGCCAAAAACCCGGCGCGAGAGCGTGTCCGGGGGGGGGGGGGGGGGGGGGGCCGG
>NZ_JAIUIU010000047.1:0-21282 GCF_020165775.1 Mesorhizobium sp. B263B2A | reverse complement strand
ATCTTCGCTTCGCTGCGATCGTGAGCCGACCCTCCCCACAAGGGGGAGGGTAAAACAGCGGCAGATTGCCGCTGCGGAAGCTAGTCCCGCCTTGGGGCGTGTATCTCCGCCACGGCAGTATTTGCAACCATCGCGCTTCACTGGTAAAAGATTTTGACCAGTCAAGCGAAATGAGGCTGCTGATGTCCGGCCTGGCCATGCCGAAACCAGACGACGCCACGATCCGCCGGCGCGACGAGATCGTCGCCGACATGCGCATCATCGTGCCGGGCGAAGGCGTGGTCGATGCGGCCAATGCCATGCGGGCCTTCGAGAGCGATGGCCTGACCGCCTATCGCCAACTGCCGCTGGTGGTGGTGCTGCCCGAAACGGTGGCGCAGGTTTCTCGGGTGCTGAAATACTGCAACGACCGCAACATCCGTGTCGTCCCGCGCGGCTCCGGCACCTCGCTGTCGGGCGGCGCGCTGCCGCTCGAGGATGCGGTGCTGCTGGTCATGAGCCGCTTCAACCGCATCCTTGCGATCGACTACCCCAATCGCATCGTCGTCGCCCAGCCGGGCGTCACCAATCTTGGCATCACCACCGCCGTCGAGCAGGAGGGCTTCTACTATGCCCCCGATCCATCCTCCCAGATCGCCTGCTCGATCGGCGGCAACGTCGCGGAGAATTCCGGCGGCGTGCATTGCCTGAAATACGGCCTCACCGCCAACAATGTGCTCGGCATCGGGATGGTGCTGATGAGCGGCGAAGTGGTGCGGCTCGGCGGCAATCATCTCGACGCGGAAGGCTACGACCTGCTCGGCGTCATGACCGGTTCGGAAGGCTTGCTCGGCGTCGTCACCGAGGTCACCGTGCGCATCCTGAAGAAGCCGGAGACGGCGCGCGCGCTGCTGATCGGCTTCCCGACCAGCGAGCAGGGCGGCCAGTGCGTTGCCGACATCATCGGCGCCGGCATCATTCCGGGCGGCATGGAGATGATGGACCGGCCGGCGATCCACGCAGCCGAGGATTTCGTCCATGCCGGCTATCCCCTCGATGTCGAGGCGCTGCTGATCGTCGAGCTCGACGGGCCGGGCGTCGAGGTCGATCATCTCATCACCGCGGTCGAGGCAATCGCCATCCGCAACGGTTCGACCACCTGCCGCATCTCGCAGTCCGAGCAGGAGCGGCTGAGCTTCTGGGCTGGCCGCAAGGCGGCATTTCCGGCGGTGGGCCGCATTTCGCCGGACTATTACTGCATGGATGGCACCATCCCTCGCAAGGAATTGCCACGCGTGCTGGCCGGCATGCGCGAACTGTCGGAAAAATACGGGCTCGGCGTCGCCAACGTCTTTCACGCTGGCGATGGCAATCTGCACCCGCTGATCCTCTACGATGCCAACGTGCCGGGCGAACTCGACAAGGCCGAAAGCTTCGGCGCCGACATATTGCGGCTCTGCGTCAAGGTCGGCGGCGTGCTGACAGGCGAACACGGTGTGGGGGTCGAGAAGCGAGACCTGATGCCTGAGATGTTCAACCAGGTCGACCTGGACCAGCAGATGCGCGTCAAATGCGCCTTCGATCCCAATCACCTGCTCAATCCGGGAAAAGTGTTCCCGCAGCTTCGCCGCTGCGCTGAGCTTGGACGCATGCATATTTCGGGCGGCAAGCTGCCGTTTCCGGACATTCCGAGGTTTTGAGTGGGTATGCCAGCGCTTGAACACCCCCCTCTGTCCTGCCGGACATCTCCCCCGCAAGGGGGGAGATCGGATGTCGCGTGGGGTTTCGCTAATCTCCAGCGCTGCCAGCCAGGCGAGTGGCTGAAGCTGCCAATCTCCCCCCTTGCGGGGGAGATGTCCGGCAGGACAGAAGGGGGTGCGAAGGAACGCGGCGTTTCCGCATTCGAGGGCGCGTTCTCTTCATGACCACCTTCACCCCGACAACCTCATCCGAAGTCCTCTCCACCATAGCCTGGGCCGTGGCGGAAGAGGCGTCGCTCGAAATCATCGGTCATGGCTCCAAGCGGGGCATCGGCCGCCCGCTGCAGACCGAGCATACGCTCGACCTGTCGATGCTCACCGGCGTCACCCTCTATGAACCCGCCGAGCTGGTGCTGTCGGCAAAGGCCGGCACGGCGCTGGCCGGCATCGAGAAGCTGCTGGCGGAAAACGGCCAGCAGCTCGCTTTCGAACCGATGGATTACGGCCCGCTGCTCGGTGGCGAACCGGGCAGGGGCACCATAGGTGGTGTGCTCGGCGCGAACCTGTCCGGTCCGCGCCGGCTGAAGGCGGGTGCCGCGCGCGACCATATCCTCGGCATCAATGTGGTGTCCGGGCGGGGCGAGGAATTCAAGTCGGGCGGCCGCGTGGTCAAGAATGTCACCGGTTACGATCTGTCGAAGCTGATGGCCAACAGCTGGGGCACGCTTGCCGTGTTCACCGACGTCACCTTCAAGGTGCTGCCCGCGGCCGAGACCGAGGTCACGCTCGCGGTGCGTGGCCTGCTCGACGAGCCGGCAGCAAGCGCCATGGCCCTGGCGCTCGGCTCCAGCGCGGAAGTGTCGAGCGCTGCCCATCTGCCGGAGCGCATGGCCGCGCGTGTCGCCGGCGGCGCTCTCGGCAGCGATGCTGCCACGCTGTTGCGTGTCGAGGGTTTTGGTCCGTCCGTCGCCTATCGTATCGCCGCGCTGAAGACGCTGCTCGCCAAGGCCGGACCGCTGGAGGAAATTTCCGGGGACGTTTCGCGGCAGATCTGGCGCGATGTGCGCGACTGCAGGCCGTTCGCCGACGGCAGCGAGAAACCGGTCTGGCGCGTCTCGATGACGCCTTCCCAAGGGCATCAAATGGTCCTGACCTTGCGCATGCAGGCCGCCGTCAGCGCCTTCTATGACTGGCAGGGCGGGCTGGTGTGGCTGCGCATGGAAGAGGGCGATCCGGAGGCCGCGCTGCTGCGCGGTTTGTTGCGCAAACATGGCGGCGGCCATGCGACGCTGGTGCGCGCGGCACCCGCCCATCGCGCCGCTCTGCCGGTGTACGAGCCGCAGTCGCCGGCGCTTGCCGCACTGAGCCGGCGTCTGAAGCAGGAATTCGATCCAAAGAACATCCTCAATCCCGGCCGCATGGCCCAGGACTAACGCGATGCAGACCAATTTCTCGCTTGCCCAGCTTGCCGATCCCGATGTCGCGGAGTCGGAGAAGATCCTGCGCAAATGCGTGCATTGCGGCTTCTGCACCGCCACCTGCCCGACCTATGTGACGCTTGGCAACGAACTCGATTCACCGCGCGGGCGCATCTACCTGATCAAGGACATGCTGGAAAACGGCCGACCCGCCGACAAGGAGATCGTCACCCATATCGACCGCTGCCTGTCGTGCCTGGCCTGCATGACCACCTGTCCGTCGGGCGTCAACTACATGCACCTGGTCGACCATGCCCGCGCCCATATCGAGGAGACCTACAAGCGGCCGCTGCTCGACCGCCTGACCCGCGCCATGCTGGCCTTCGTCCTGCCCTATCCCCAGCGCTTTCGCGCGGCGCTCAAGCTGGCCAAGCTGGGCAAGCCGTTTATCGGCCTGTTTGAGAAGATCCCGGCACTGAAGCCGCTTGGCGCCATGCTCAAGCTCGCGCCGGCGTCGATCCCGGCAGCTTCGCCGATGGCGTCGCCAGGCATCCATGCCGGGCAGGGGACGAAAAAGGGTCGTGTCGCCATCCTCACCGGCTGCGCGCAGTCGGTGCTCGATCCTGCCATCAACGACACGACCATTTCGCTGCTGAGGCGGCTCGGCGTCGAGGTCGTGGTGCCTCCGGGCGAGGGCTGCTGCGGCGCGCTGGTCCACCATATGGGGCGCGAACAGGCAGCCCTTGCCTCGGCCCGGCAGAACGTCGATGCCTGGACGCGCGCCATCGTCCAGGGCGGTCTCGACGCTATCATCATCACCGCGTCGGGTTGCGGCACGACGATCAAGGACTATGGCTTCATGCTGCGCCTCGATCCGGCCTATGCCGAAAAGGCCGCGCGCGTGTCGGCGCTGGCCAAGGACATCACCGAATATCTAGCCGCTTTTGGCCTGCCCGAACCTGTGCGCAAGCCAGGCACGGTCGTTGCCTATCACTCCGCCTGCTCGATGCAGCATGGCCAGAAGATCACGCGTCAGCCGAAAGAGTTGCTTACAAGGGCCGGCTTCGTCGTGCGCGAGCCGCGCGAGGGCCATCTGTGCTGCGGTTCGGCCGGCACCTACAACATCCTGCAGTCCGAGATTTCGGCCAGGCTGCGGGACCGCAAGGTGAAAAACATCGAGGCAACGGGCGCCTCGATCGTCGCCACCGGCAACATCGGCTGCATCACGCAGATCGCTTCCGCCGCCAGGATGCCCGTGGTGCACACGGTAAAACTGCTCGACTGGGCCTATGGCGGACCGAAGCCGGAAGGCGTTCTTGACGAGAATCTGATCGCCGCGGAGTAGGGCCGCGCTCGGCGGTTACTCCGCCGCCAGCCTGTCCGCCGTGCCGTAAGTCGCCTCGTAAAGCGCGCGCTGGCGGCTGAGCGCCACCATCGTGTTGCGCAGCAGGATCGCCACCGTGATCGGACCGACGCCGCCCGGCACAGGCGTGATCCAGGAGGCGACCTCGCGCACGCTTTCGGTGTCGACATCGCCGACGATGCGGCTCGTCCCATCCGGCCCGATCTCGGAATTGATGCCGATGTCGATGACGGCAGCACCCGGCTTGACCATGTCGGCCTTGATCAGTCTTGGCTTGCCGACCGCAACGAACAGTGCGTCGGCGCGCCGCGCGTGCGCTGCGACCGACCGCGTCATGTGGTGGCAGACGGTCACCGTCGCGCCTTCGCTCATCAACAGGAAGGCGATCGGCTTGCCGACGATTTCCGAATGACCGACGATCACGACCTCCAGCCCCTTGAGATCGAGGCCGGTTTCCTTGAGCAGTTCGACCGAGGCGGCCGCCGTGCAGGGCGCGAGGTCAAGTTGGTTGTAGACGATGTTGCCGATCGAGGCCGGGTGCATGCCCTCGACGTCCTTGAGCGGATGCACCGCCGCCTGCAGCGTCTTGATCGGGATATGAGGGGGCACGGGCCGCTGGATGATGATGCCGGTGACGCGCGGATCGGCGTTCAGGCCGTGGATGGCGGCCTCCAGTTCGCCCGACGTGATGGTGGCGGGAAAACGCCTTTCCTCGAAATCGATGCCGGCGAGCTCGGCCTTGGCGCGCTGGTTGCGCACATAGACATCGACCGCGTCGGTATCGCCGACGGTGATCGAGATCAGCTTGGGCGGAAAACCCTCGGCTTTGGCAATCGCGGCATCCTCGCGCACGGCGGCGATGATGCGCTGGGCAACCGGGCCGCCCTTGAGATAGCGGTTGTCGTCGGACAGGGACATGGACGAACTCTTTTGTCTGGTGGCGCTCCCATAGCAAAGGAACATCGAAAATGGCAGCACGAAAGCGAACCACCATGCCCTCGGCGCGACGTTCGGGCGCAGCCTTGCCTGGGTGCTGGCTCGGTTTCACAGGAAAACGGAAAGGGCAGCGCGGTTTCCCGTGCTGCCCTTCCTGACCGGCCGCATCCCCATACGGCCCGTCCCCCGTTATCTCCTAGACCGGCCCCTAAAAGCTCAATGCTTTGCCGGCCAAGTGATTCGCGAGAACTATCATATCACCTCGACCGTCGTTCCGACATTGACCCGCTCATAGAGGTCGACCACGTCCTCGTTGCGCATGCGGATGCAGCCCGACGACACTGCGCCGCCGATCGTCCACGGCTGGTTGGTACCGTGGATGCGGTACTCGGTCGTGCCGAGATAGAGCGCGCGCGCGCCGAGCGGGTTCTCCATGCCGCCGGCCAGATAGGTCGGCAGATAGCGGCCCTTGGCGGCTTCGCGCTTGATCATCTGCGCTGGCGGGCGCCAGTCCGGCCACTCGCGCTTGTTGGTGATCTTGTGCGTGCCCGACCATTCGAAGCCCGGCTTGCCGGTGCCGACGCCGTAGCGCCGCGCCTTGCCGTTCTTCTCGACCAGGAACAGGAAATTCTGCGTCGTGTCGATGACGATCGTGCCCGGCTTCTGCGGGCCGTCATAGGCGACTTCCTGCGGCAGGTAGATCGGGTTGATCTGCGGGCGCATGGCCACACGCTTGGCCGGAGCCTGCACGGCTGCCGTCCGCACGCGGTCGGGCTGCGCCGGTTGCGCGGTGCGCAGGCGCGGCTGCTGCACGAACTCACGGTTCTGCCGCACGATGCCGGGCGCATTGCCAAGCTGGAGCACCCAGGGGGCGGAAAGGTCGGGGCTGACCATCACCGGCGGCCTGTCGGCATAGCGGTCGTCAGCGGCTGAGGGCGTGACGCCGGAGGCAAACACAGCCATGGCGCCGAGCACGGGAAACAAAACTCTCTTCATCGGGAACGCACCCTTGATCGTCTGATAAAACCGGGTGGAAACGACCTCCCGGTTCAGCGATCATTGGCGCGCAAGCAGCAACCGAAACATGAATCGGAATGCGTAAAATGCGGTTCTGTCAGTAAACCTTTTGGTGTGGTTACCGCCGGGTTCAGGAATCTGGTAAAGCCGCGGTAAATACAGCGCAAGCGCATTAACGAACGGATTTTGGCCAATGGAAAAAGACAATACCGGCCTGCTCGCCGGTCCCGACGGTGTCGCGCGCTGCTTCTGGCACGGCAACCTGCCCGACTATCTGCACTATCATGACCATGAATGGGGCCGGCCGGTGTCGGACGACCGCAGGCTGTTCGAAAAGATCTGCCTCGAAGGTTTCCAGTCGGGTCTGTCGTGGCTGACCGTCCTGCGCAAGCGCGAGAATTTTCGCGAGGCCTTCGCCGGCTTCGACTTCGACAAGGTCGCCGCCTTCACCGACAAGGATGTCGAACGCCTGCTCGGCAATGCAGGCATCATCCGCCATCGCGGCAAGATCGTCTCGACCATCAACAACGCCAAACGCGCTCGCGAAATGGTCGACGAGTTCGGCTCGCTGGCCGCCTGGTTCTGGAAGTTCGAACCTGGCAAGGACGAACGGCCCAGGATCGTCGACCTCGCCCATCTGCGCGCCAACCCGACCACGGCGGTCTCGGTGCGGATTTCGAAGGAATTGAAGAAGCGCGGCTGGAGTTTTGTCGGCCCGACCACGGTCTACGCCTTCATGCAGGCCATGGGCCTGGTCAACGACCATCTTGAGGGCTGTGTTTGCCGCCAGGCGGTCGAGAAGGAGAGGAAGGCATTCAAGCGGCCGAAATAGGGCTTCCCCACCTCGATAAGGGGCAGGTAAGTCACTTCTCAAACCGGCCCTCGTGGCCGCTGCCGTTGATGTTCCACACCAGGCTGCGGCCGGAAACGGTCAGAACCAGTCCGCTGAAACCGCTGTCGTCGGGTGTGTGATGCGTCGATGCCGAGCTGTGACCGGCCGGGATGACCTCGACCGTCGATCCCTTCCTCACCCAGCAGCCCTTGCCGTATTGGTCATTGGCGCCATAGGCGAGCATGAACTCGAAGCTGCCGTCTTTCTTGAGCAGCAATTCGGAGCCGACCTCCATGACACCGCGCAGATAGTAGTGGCCGGCAAGATTTGCGTCGCCCGGCTTGCAGCCGGCGGCACTGGCCGGATTGGCCACCCCAACAAGACTTGCCGCCCCGAGAAGAAGTGCACAGCCAAGTCCGTATGCGTAGCCCAGTCGCATGCTCAATCCCCCGATCGAGAAAAACTATGAAAATTGCTTCCAACGAAGCGGGCAGTTTCAGGTGCCGTTGATGCTGGCCAGGAACAGGCCGGCGACGATCGCAACCACGGTGGCCACCGTCGGGTAGATCACCAGCAGGCCGGTCACCAATGCATCGCGCGTCGAAGGCCCCTTGCCGATATCGGCCGGTATCTCGAATGGCCCGGCGGGCTGGCCAGCCATCTTCGGAGCGCGGATGTCGGCCGGGCGCAAGCGCGTAGGCAGCTCGCCGGCATCGCTGTTGGCATGGAATTTCGCTGTGCTGGTCATGTCCCGAACCCCTTCGTGTGGTGCGCTATATCGGCCGCGATTGTGTCGGCACGATGCCGTGCTCATGGCAGGACTGTTTCATTTTCGGTTCGTTTTTGTTTCAATCGTTTTCCTTCTCCCCTTGTGGGAGAAGGTGGATCGGCGCGCAGCGCCGAGACGGATGAGGGTGTTCCAGCGGAGTGAGACGTTGACGTTCCCTGGAACACCCCTCATACGACCTCGCTTCGCGAGGCCTTCTCCCGCAAGGGAGAAGGCAGAGGCGCTGACCCTTGCCGGTCCCGGCTGCATCGGTTAGGACACGCGCACTCGAAATAAAGTCATCATTTACCTAGCAAAAAGACCCATCTCATGGCCGACAAATCGGAAAAGACGAAAGCGCGGCTGCCGCGCGGTTTTGCCGACCGCAGCGCCGAGGACATCCGCGCCGTCGAGAAGATGATGGCGACGATCCGCTCGGTCTATGAGCTTTATGGTTTCGAACCGGCCGACCAGCCGCTGATCGAATACACCGATGCGCTGGGAAAGTTCCTGCCCGACCAGGACCGGCCGAACGAGGGCGTGTTCTCGTTCCAGGACGATGACGACCAGTGGCTGTCGCTGCGGTATGACCTGACCGCGCCGACGGCGCGCTTCGTTGCCGAGAATTATGAGCGCCTGCCAAAACCCTACCGCAGCTACCGCTCCGGCTGGGTGTTCCGCAACGAGAAGCCGGGCCCCGGCCGCTTCCGCCAGTTCATGCAGTTCGACGCCGACACGATCGGCACGCCGGGTGTCGCGGCGGACGCCGAGATGGCGATGATGATGGCCGATGTCATGGAAGCGCTCGGCATCAAGCGCGGCGACTACGTCATCCGCGTCAACAACCGCAAGGTGCTGGATGGTGTGCTGGAGGCGATCGGCCTTGGCGGCGACGACAATGCCGGACGCCGGCTGACCGTGCTGCGCGCCATCGACAAGCTCGACAAGCTCGGTCCGGAAGGCGTGAGGCTCCTGCTTGGCCCCGGGCGCTGGGACGGCGGCAAGGAAGGCGAGGGAGATTTCGCCAAGGGTGCCGGGCTGGACAACGCGCAATCCGAAGCGGTTCTTCTTGCGACGGCGAGAAATGCGCAGGGCCAGGATGCCAGCGTCAGCGCGAACTCAGTCTACCAGGAAGGTGTCGGGGAACTCTCGATAATTGAAGCTTTGGTCCGGGCTGCGGGATATGGCGAAGACCGTATTGCCATGGACCGCTCCGTCGTGCGTGGCCTCGAATACTACACCGGTCCGGTTTTCGAAGCCGAGCTTCTGGCCGAGATCCCCAATGAAGACGGCCAGATCGTGCGCTTCGGCTCGGTCGGCGGTGGCGGCCGTTATGATGGCCTGGTCTCGCGCTTCCGTGGCGAGCCGGTGCCGGCGACCGGTTTCTCCATCGGCGTCTCCAGGCTGATGACGGCGCTGAAGAACCTCGGCAAGCTCGACAGCGCCGACGTGATCGCGCCGGTCGTCGTGCTGGTGATGGACAAGGACACCGACAGCCTCGGCCGCTACCAGAAGATGGTGAGCGAACTGCGCGCTGCCGGCATCCGTTCCGAGATGTATCTCGGCGGCGCCGGCATGAAGGCGCAGCTCAAATATGCCGACCGGCGCGGCTGCCCGGTCGCAATCATCCAGGGCGGCGACGAGCGCGCCAAGGGTGAACTGCAGATCAAGGATCTGATCGAAGGCGCGCGCATGTCGGCCGAGATCACCGACAATGCCGAATGGCGCGCCGCGCGCCCCGCGCAGGTTACGGTGGCCGAAAGCGAGCTGGTCGCCGAGGTAAGCCGGATATTGGCGGCGCAGGCTGCCGATCGCGCAGAGGGTGGCGCTTGAACACCCCCCTCTGGCCTGCCGGCCATCTCCCCCGCAAGGGGGGAGATTGGATGTTCCGTAGGCCTTCGCCAATCTCCACCGTCGAAGAAGAGGCGCCGTGTCTCAAGCTGCCGATCTCCCTCCTTGCGGGGGAGATGGCCGGCAGGCCAGAGGGGGGTGCCTCGCGCCCATCCTGTCCATGACCTCCCGCTACCCCGCCATCTCAGCCGACATCACCAGCCTCTTCGCCACGCGCAACACGCATGCGGTCGAGGTCGCCATCCTGCAGCCGGCCGATCCCTTTCTCGACATGGCCGGCGAAGATCTGCGGCGGCGCATCTTCCTTACCGAGAGCGAGACCGGGCAGACGCTATGCCTGCGGCCGGAATTCACCATTCCGGTCTGTCTCGACCATATAAGCTCGCAGGCCGGCACGCCGCGCCGTTATTCCTATCTGGGCGAGGTGTTTCGCCAGCGCCGCGAAGGCGGCAACGAGTTTTTCCAGGCCGGCATCGAGGATCTCGGCGACCGCGATACGGCCGAGGCCGATGCGCGCTCCGTGGCCGACGCGCATGCTTTGCTGTCGCTGGTGCTGCCCAACCGTCCCCTGGCGGTGACGCTCGGCGACCAGGCCATTTTCGAAGCCGTGCTCGCCGCCCTTGGGCTGCCGCGTGGCTGGCGCATGCGGCTTGCCCGCGCCTTCGGCTCGGCGCCGATGCTTGAGGCCGCACTCGCCGATCTCGCCAATCCGCCGCGCAACAGCCAGCTTTCGGGCGATGTCGCGGCGCTTGTTCTCGACGGTGATCTCGATGGTCTTTCGGCGCACATCGCCGGCGGCATGGAGGAGGCCGGCCTGTCGGCGTCGGCCGGGCGCTCGCCCACGGACATTGCACGGCGGCTGATCGAAAAGGCCGAGTTGCGCAGCGTACGGCTGTCGAACGAGGCTTTCGCGGCGCTCAAGAACTTTCTGGCCATCGATGTGCCGCTCGATGGCGCGGCCCAGGCGCTGGAGAGCTTCGCCGCCGGTGCCGGGCTTTCGTTGGGGGCGGCGTTGGAAAAGTTCGCGGCACGCGCCCGCGCGATCGAGGCGCATGGCTTGCCGGTGGGAACAATCCGCTACGATGCCGCTTTCGGCCGACCGCTCGACTACTACACCGGTGTGGTCTTCGAAATCGCGGCGCAGGATGGCGAGCGCGCCCTGGCCGGCGGCGGCCGCTACGACCGGCTGCTGACGCTGCTCGGCGCCAAGACCGCGATCCCCGGCGTCGGCTTTTCAGTCTGGCTCGACCGCATCGAGGCGTTGCGGGAGACGGCACTATGATCACCTTGGCCATTCCCTCGAAGGGCCGGATGAAGGAGCAGGCGCTGGAGGTGCTGGCCAGGGCTGGCCTCTCCGTCAGCCTGCCTGGCGACGAGCGCTCCTATCGCGCCCGCATTGAAGGCGCCGAAGGCATTGAGGTCGCCCTGCTGTCAGCTTCCGAGATATCTGGCGAGATCGGCCAGGGCACGGTCGATCTCGGCATCACCGGCGAGGACCTGGTGCGCGAGAATCTCGCCGATTGGGAGGCGCGCGTGGAAATCGTCGCCCGTCTCGGCTTCGGCCATGCCGATGTCGTGGTTGCGGTGCCCGAGATCTGGCTCGACGTCGACACCATGGCCGATCTCGATGACGTCGCCGCCGATTTTCGCCAGCGTCACGGCCGGCGGCTGCGCATCGCCACCAAATACTGGCGGCTGACCCAGCAGTTCTTTTCGCAGAAGCACGGCATCCAGGTCTATCGCATCGTCGAAAGCTTGGGTGCCACCGAGGGCGCGCCGGCGGCTGGCCTCGCCGATGTCATCGTCGACATCACCACGTCAGGCTCGACGCTGCGCGCCAATCACCTCAAGGTGCTGGGCGATGGCGTTGTCCTGAAGTCGCAAGCCTGCCTGGTGGCCTCGAAGAAGCCGCGTGCGGCGGCCGATGAAGCCCTGCTGCGCGACATCGCGTCGAAGATGAGCGCCCTCCTCCCTCCTCCTTGAAGGGCAGGTGACTTGAAAGGCAGCCGCTGAAGGCGGACAGGGGGTCGCTGCGGCAGTGCACCTCCCCAACGGCAGCACCTCCACTACCATCGGCGGGATTTCCACCGTCCCGGCAGGCTGATAGGTTTGGTTCGTCCTGGGAGGATACAGCGATGCCGGTCAATCTCGACGAGCTGAAGAACGCCACCAATCTGCGTGGCCGCGCCGCTCGCAATGGCAATGTCTTCGTGGCCCCTGTCGATGGCAAGGCGCATGTCTCCGGCGAGCGCGCGCCGCCGCTGCTCAAGGAGACGATCCCCGCGCTGTTCTCCGACACCGCCAGCAAATATGCCACGCAAGATGCCGCCGTCTTCGTTGGCCAGGACAAGCGCTTCACCTGGAGCGAACTGTCGGACACTGTGGACGCGCTGGCCGCCGGCTTCCTGGCGCTGGGACTGGAAAAGGGCGACCGCGTCGGCATCTGGTCGCCCAATCGCTGGGAGTGGCTGGTGACCCAGTTCGCCACCGCCCGCATCGGCCTGATCCTGGTCAACATCAACCCTGCCTACCGGTTGACCGAACTCGACTATGCGCTGAACAAGGTCGCCTGCAAGGCGCTGGTGACGGCGGCCAGCTTCAAGACCTCCGATTACCTCGGCATGATCGAGACGCTGGCGCCCGAGATCGCCGAGGCCACGCCCGGCAAGCTCAAGGCGCAAAGGCTGCCGGCGCTGAAGATCGTCATCCGCATGGGCGAGGAGAACTCGCCCGGCATGTTCAATTTCGGCGACGTGCTGGCCATGGCCGGCCGCGACGAGCATGACAGTCTCGACCGCATTTCCGAGGGGCTGAAGCCCGGCGATGCCATCAACATCCAGTTCACGTCAGGCACCACGGGTGCGCCCAAGGGCGCGACGCTGACCCATTCGAACATCGTCAACAACGGCAATTTCGTCACTTCGGCGATCAAATTGACCGTCGACGATCGGCTGTGCATCCCGGTGCCGCTCTATCACTGCTTCGGCATGTCGATGGGCACGATGGGTTGCGTCTCGAAGGGCACGACCATGGTTTTCCCGGGCGAGGGCTTCGATGCCGGCGCCACGCTGAAAGCCGTGGCGCAGGAGCGTTGCACCGGGCTCTATGGCGTGCCGACCATGTTTGTCGGCCTGCTCGATCATCCCGATTTCCAATCCTTCGATCTCTCCAGCCTGCGCACCGGCATCATGGCCGGCTCGCCATGCCCGATCGAGGTGATGAAGAAGGTCGTGTCGCTGATGCATATGTCGCAGGTGACCATCGCCTACGGCATGACCGAGACCAGCCCGGTGTCGTTCCAGAGCGGCGTCGACGATCCCCTGGAAAAGCGCGTCTCGACCGTCGGGCGCATCCACCCTCATGTCGAGGTCAAGGCGGTCGATGCCGACGGCGCCACGGTTGCGATCGGCGCGCCGGGCGAGCTGTGCACACGCGGCTATTCCGTGATGAAGGGCTACTGGGACGACGACGACAAGACCCGCGAGGCGATCGATGCCGACGGCTGGATGCACACCGGCGACCTCGCCACCATCGATGCCGAGGGCTATTGCAACATCGTCGGCCGGGTCAAGGACATGGTCATCCGCGGCGGCGAGAACGTCTACCCGAGAGAGGTCGAGGAATTCCTCTACCGCCATCCCAAGGTCCGGGAAGTGCAGGTGTTCGGCATTCCCGACACCAAATATGGCGAGGAGCTGTGCGCCTGGATCGTGCTCAAGCCCGGCCAGATCGCCACCGAGCAGGAGATCAAGAACTTCTGCGCCGGCCAGATCGCCCACTACAAGATCCCCCGCCACATCCGCTTCCGCACCGAATTGCCGATGACGGTGACCGGCAAGCCGCAAAAATTCCTGATGCGCGAAGCGATGGTGGAGGAACTGGGACTGGTGACGCAGAAGACGGCGTGAGGGGCGGGCGCCTCGATTTTGTCGTTGCGCTCGATAATGCCAAGGTCGCGCGACCTCGCGGCATCTTCAGGAGCCGCGGACGCATGGGGGGCTTGCATGACTGGTTTCGGACGATCGGCGGTTTCCTACGCGATGCCGCTGGCCGCCCTGGCGATGGCTGTCGCGGTCAGAGCCAGCGGGCTGTCGGTGGACCAGGGTTCGTTGAACGCCAGGATCCTTGTCGGTGCGCTGTCGAGTGCGATCATGTTCGTCACCATTTTCGTGGTGCTCGACCACGCCGAGGCGGTAGCTCGGCGGGTAGGGGAGCCGTACGGCACGCTGGTGCTGACGTTTGCCGTCACGGCGATCGAAGTGTCGATCATTGTTTCCATGATGCTGCATGGAGAGAACAACCCGACGCTGGCACGGGAGTCCGTCTTCTCGACGGTAATGATCACGTCCACCGGCGTTGTCGGCATGTGTCTCGCGCTTGGCGGCTGGCGTCATCGCAAGCAGGCCATCGTTCGGCAAGGGACCAGTGCCTATCTGGCGGTTCTGATCGCGCTGACCGTCATGACGCTTATTCTGCCGACCTACACCCAGACTACGGATCCCGGCACGTTTTCGGCAGCTCAACTTGGTTTCGTCAGCGTCCTTTCAGTGCTGCTCTATGCAAGCTTCGTGTTCGCGCAGACCGTCCGTCACCGGGAAGACTTTATCCAGGGACAACCACACGACGTTTCGGTGCTCGCTGCCCCTCACGAGAACATCTCTGCCAGCGCTCTGCTGCTGGTGGCCGGGCTGATCGGAATTGTCATGCTCGCCGAGCAGGTCGCGGCAAGCGTCGAAAATACGCTCGTTGCCTACCAGGTGACCCAGGCTGACAGCATTGTGGGGGCAATGATCGCGGGGCTGGTGTTGATGCCGGAGGCCATTTCGGCGGTGCGCGCTTCACTCAACAACGAGCTGCAGCGCGGCTTGAATGTCGCGATGGGTTCGGCTTGCGCCACGATCGGCCTGACCATACCGGGAGTTGCTGCCGCAAGCCTGCTGACGGGGAGAGGACTGACCTTAGGGCTGCCGGCTGCCGATGCGGTCCTTTTGGTCTTGGCGCTTTTCATATGCAATGTAAGCTTCAGCACTGAAAGAACGACGTTCTTGACCGGAATGGTCCATCTTGTGGTATTTTTTACCTATGTATTTCTGATATTTATACCGTGAAAGCCTTGGTGCAAGCGAAGCGCCAGGGGGCGGCATACCTCGCTACCTCAGACCGCGGATTTGAGATGGTCGATGAAGGCGCGCAGCTTCGGCAGGATCTGGCGCTTGCCGGGATGATAGAGGAAGACGCCCGGCGTCGTGGCGGCGATGCTGTCCAGCACCGGCTCGAGTTTTCCCTGCGCTATCGGAGCTTCGGCGACAGGCCGAGGGATCTGCGCCAGCCCGATCCCCCGCATCGCGGCCCCGACCATCGTTGGATAATCATGCGCGATCAGCGGGCCTGAGACCATGGCCTCGATCGCCTCGTTGCCATCAATGAAGGACCATGGCGCGATGGCGCCGTTCGAACGGCGCAAGCGCAGGCAGGCGTGGTGGCGCAAATCCTCCACCCGCTCGGGGCGCCCGTGGCGCTCGAAATAGTCAGGACTGCCAACGACCACGAACGAGAACGACGGCGTCAGTCGCACGGCGACCATGTCGGGGGCGATGAACTGGCCGAGGCGAATGCCGGCATCGAAACCGCCGGTCGCGAGATCGACCATCTCGTCGCTGGCGGCGATCTCCAGTTCGACCTCGGGATAGGCCCGACAGAAGGACGCGATCACCGGCTCCAGGATCAACGGCACGACGGCGCGGGGCACCGACAGGCGCAGCAGGCCGGTCGGCCGTTGGCCGACGTCTCGGGCGGCCTCGCCAGCGGCGACGATCTCTTCGAAGGCAGGGCCGGCACGATCGAGGAACCGCTGACCAGCCTCGGTCAAACCGACGCTGCGCGTCGTGCGGACGAACAGCGCGGCGCCAATACGGGCTTCCAGCGCGCGCACCGCCTGGCTCACGGCGGATGGCGTCACGCCGAGATCGGCGGCGGCGCGGCGGAAGTTGCGACGCCTGGCGACAGCCAGGAACACCTCGACACCCTCCAGCGCACCATGCCTCACTGTGTAGTTCTGCTTCATGGGTCGTTGTGATTACAACGGATAGTCGAACGATGGAAGCGCGCATAACTAGGGAGACGAAGCTAGGAGACATCTTGCGATGACCGATGAATTTGATGGCGTGCGCGACCACTATCGCGCGACTGGCCTGACCGAGCGGTTGAGGACGGTACTGGCCGCCCTGGCCCCGGAGGATCAGCTTCTCACGCCCCAGCAATTGGGCACCCTCGACCAATTTCACACCCGTGGGCTTGCGGCGACGGCCGAGCTTGCTCAACTGGCCGGAATCGAGGCGGACATGTCGGTATTGGACGTCGGCTCGGGCATCGGCGGGCCGGCGCGCTTTCTGGCCGCGACCTATGGCTGTCGGGTTACTGGCGTCGATCTCAGCGAGCCTTTCGTGGATGCCGCGCGCTATCTGACCGAGCGCACGGGGCAGAGCGGGCAGCTGTCTTTCCAGACCGCCAGCGCCTTGGAGCTTCCATTCGATGATGGCCGTTTCGACATCGTGCTGCTGCAGCATGTGGCGATGAACATCTCCGACCGGACGCGGCTCTACCGGGAGATTCGGCGCGTGCTGAAGTCAGGCGGCAGATTTGCCACCTTCGACGTCGTATTGGCCGGCGGCGAGCCCCATTATCCGCTTCCCTGGGCGCGAACACCGGCGACGAGCTTTCTGCTGACAATCGACGCGACGCGCAAAGCGATCGAACCGGCCGGCTTCCGCATGCTGGCATGGCAGGACGACACCGAAATCGCCAAGACCTGGTTCGCGCAGTTGCGTGCGTCGGGTCCGCCGCCTTCGCCAAATCTCGGCGTGGTGATGGGATCGGACTTTGCCGAGGTTGCGGCCAATTTGGGGCGAAATCTCATGCAAGGCCGGCTCGGCATCCTGACCGCGGTGTTCGAGGCCGCGTCGACCAACAGCTGACAGGAGACCGGAATGTCGACGGAAGCCCTTTTTCAGACACATCTCGTCTTTGGCTATGTCGTGTGGCTGCTTTGCTTTGGCGCATACGGTCTGCCGTGGCTCGGATCGATGGATCGGATCGCGGCGCAACGCGCTATCGCCACGCTGCACAGCTTCCGCTTCTTCGGCCTGGTCTTCATCCTTCCGGGCGTCGTCGGCCCCGATCTGCCGGCCAGCTTCGCCACCTTTGCCGCCTATGGCGACTTCGCAACCGGGGTGCTGGCCATGCTGGCGCTGCTTACCGTCAAGGTACGCCAGCTGTTCTGGGCGTTCGTCGTCGCCTTCAACATCGTTGGCATGGTCGACCTCATCGTCGACTATTATCAGGCCATCCAGGCCGATCTTCCTGCCCATGCGGGGCTGCTGGGCGCCGCCTACGCGATCCCGATCCTCTACGTGCCGCTGCTGATGATCACGCATGTCACCGCGTTCTATTTTCTGCTGCGTCCCCACCGGAGCGCATCTCGCGCCATCACGGAGAATGCGAGGGCTTCCTAGATCAACTGGGAGCTCGGCTGCACTTTCGAAGGCAATAGCGGCGAGGCGGAAGCGGATGCTACCGCCGTCCGCTCCTTATCTCGGTCGGCCGTGGCGCCGTGCCGGGCTCCTGCACGAGCGGTCCGAGCAGCACCTCTCCGAACAGCGGCTGGTAGCTCCGGCGCACCGCCGGATCCTCCTTGAAGGACAGCGCATACTGGCCGATCTGGTGGAAATAGGTGATGCGAGCCCTGACCAGGCTTTCGTCCGGGGGATAGCCCATGGCGCGGAACGAGCGGATCAGCAGCGCTATGCGCAAATCGTCCATGTCCTTCACCTCCTGCGCCAGTTTTCGGGAGGTTCGCGACCAGTCGCGGATGGCCAGGTCGAGCAGCGGGCTGAACGGGGCTTCATCGACCCACACATGCACGATGTCGGTGAAGAATTGCAGCCCGTCAATGTCGTGCATCTCGCGCATCGCCCAGAACGGCGCGCAGTTGATGTTGCGCCATTCCTGCAGCAGGCCGCCACGAAGATCGTCCAGACTGGCAAAATGGAAATAGAAGCTGCCGCGCGTGACCTTCAACTGCTTGGAGAGGCGGTCGATCTTCACCTCGGCGATGCCACGCTTCTCCAGCACCTTGCACGCGGCGGCGATCCAGGCGTCGCGGCTGAGCGTCTGCCGCGCGGTCTTCGAACGCGGGGCTGCCTTGGACGGTCTCTTGCCTCTGGCCGGGGCGCTGTCGGCTTTCATGTGATCAAGACCTTCATCGCCATGCGCGACGCCTCCAATCCGTTCGCCGGCTTCGATGCGCTTCGCGACTCTTCGAGGGTCCATCTATCGCGGAACGCGCGACCAGAGCAATTCCAGGAACCGCTCTATGGCAATGCGCTGATCCGCTCCAGCATGAGTTCGAAGAACGGCGCCGGATCGATGCGTCGCAGAACGTTGCAATTCTTGGTGCGGCCGGTCACGTGCCACCAGTCGACCACCGTCATGCCGATCGTCTCCGGCGAGACGATGTCGACCGTCACCGCGCACTGCCGCTGCTCATAGATCTGTGGCGCCAGCAGGTAACCGGTGACGCAGGCATCGTGGATGGGGCGCGCCGGCGTTTCGAATTTGTGAGTGCCGTACTGGCGATAGAAGTCCGCCAGATTGGCGGCCTCGACCGCGGCGCGGCTGCCGGTTGCACGCAGGCGGTCGAGCCACTCGGGCGTCATCAGTGCGGTGTAGGTGCAGTCGATGCCGGCCATGGTCACCGGCACGCCGCTGTCGAACACCTTGTGGGCCGCATGCGGGTCGACGAAGATGTTGAATTCCGCCGCCGGCGTGGCGTTGCCGCCCTGGAAAAAGCCGCCGCCCATCAGCACGACTTCGCGCAGCCGGGGCACGATTCTCGGCTCCATGGTCATGGCCATGGCGAGGTTGGTCATCGGCCCGAGCGTGCAGACGGTCAGTTCGCCTTCCGGCGCCTCCATGATCGTGCGCACCAGGTAATTCACTGCGTGTTCGCTCTGCAGCGGCATCACGGGTTCGGGAAGATCGGCGCCGTCTAGCCCGGTTTCGCCATGGACATACTCGGCCGTGATCAGCTTGCGCACCATCGGCGCCGGGCATCCGGCATGGACCGGCACGTCAGGCCGCCCGGCAAGCTCCACGACCTTCAACGCGTTCTTCGACGTCAGGGCGAGCGGCACGTTGCCGCCGACCGTGGTGATGCCGACCACCTCGAGTTCGGCCGGAGACCCCAGTGCGAAGAGGATGGCGAACGCGTCGTCCTGGCCCGGATCGGTGTCGATGATGATCTTGCGTGGTGCCATGTTTCAGCGCTCTTCCTTTTGCGGTCGAAAGCCTATTGATGAGGCCGTTCGGATGTGTAGAAATACAGTACTGTATCTTATGTTCAAGACAGGGTGTTCGAAAATGGATGCACAAGCGCGCGGCGATTTTTCCGAAATCCCGATCCTCGACGTGTCGGCGCTCTACGGTGGCGACGAAGGCGCGATCCGCGAGACGGCGGCGACGCTGCGCCGCTATCTCGAGACGATCGGGTTCCTCTATGTCACCGGTCATCCCATTCCGCGCGCCGATGTCGAAGCGGTCCGCGAAGCCAGCAAGCGCTTCTTTGCCTTGCCGGAGGAGGAAAAGCTCAAGCTGAAGATCGACCGGAATTTCCGCGGCTATCTGCCCTTTGCCGGCTCGACCATCGTAACCTCCTCCGTGGCGACGGTGAGCAAGCCGAACCAGAGCGAATCGATCTTCTTCATGCACGAGGTCGGCGCCGACGATCCCAGGGCGCTGGCCGAAAAGCCATTGCAAGGCCCCAACCAGTGGCCGGACGAGGCAGCGCTGGCGGGGTTCCGGCAGACGATCGATCGCTATGTCGAGGAGATGGGCACGCTGGCGCGCAAGATGGTCCGCGCCATCGCGCTCTCGCTCGGGCTGCCCCCCGGCAGCCTCGACCGCTATTTCGAGCAGCCGACGACTTTTCTGCGCCTGCTGCATTATCCAACGCAGCCCCAGGAAGAAGGCCTCTTCGGCTCGGCGCCGCACACCGACTACGGCTTCATCACCTTGCTGGCGCAGGACAATGTCGGCGGCCTGGAGGTCAAGAACAAGGCCGGCGACTGGGTTCCGGCACCTCCGGTCCCGGACTCCTTCGTGATGAATGTCGGCGACATCCTGGCGCGCTGGTCGAACGACCAGTTCGTCTCGACGCCGCACCGTGTCATCAACCGGTCGGGACGCGAGCGCTATTCGCAGCCCTTCTTCTTCGATCCATCCATGGACGAGACGATCGAAGCGCTGCCGGTCTGCGTGCCGGCCGGCACGCAGCCGAAATACGGGCCGGTGCTCTACGGCGACTATCTGATGGAGCGCATCGACAAGAACTATCACTATCGCAAGAAGAAGGCGGCGGAAGCGGCCGGCGCCTGAGCAGATGCCGAGCCCGAGCCGGCCCCGAACAGCGGCCAACTCGAGCCTTGCCTGACAAAGACTGCCAACACTGCCAACAAGGAAAAGAAAGGGGAACAGCAATGAATGCATATCTGCGAATGACCAGTCTCGCGCTGGCGATCTCCGCCATCGCTTGGGGTGGGTCCCAGGCCGCCGAGGTTCCGAAATCCACCGATGTCAAGCAGAGCGGAACGCTCGCCGTCGCCAACACGCTGGACTACGCGCCGTTCGAATATCTCGACGCCGACGGCAAGCAGACCGGCATCATCGTCGAACTGGCCGGCGAGGTGGCCAAGCTCGTCGACGCCAAGCTCGACGTGCAGCGCACGCCATTTCCCTCGATGATACCGGGCCTGGCGGCGGGCCGTTTCAAGATCGCCTGGGAGACGTTTTCGGCAACGCCCGAGCGGTTGAAGCAGGTCGATTTCGTCATGTTCCTGAAGGCCGGCCTTGCCGTCTCCACATCGCCGGCGAAGAAGGCCAGCTTCAGCGGCGACACGCCGCTCTGCGGCAAGCGTGTCGGCGTCTCGGCCGGCAGCGCCTCGGATTTCCTGGTCGACAAGCTCGGCAAGGAGTGCACCGACAAGGGTCAGGCGGCCATCGAAAAATCGGTCTTCAACTCATCGACGGATATCGTCCAGGCCGTGCTGTCCGATCGTGTCGATGCCCGCATGGACGATGCGACCGCATCGAGCTATTTCGAGGTGACGAGCAAGGGTCAGCTGGTGGTCCTGCCGACGCTTTACGAGGTCGCGCCGCTCGGCATGGCGATCGCCAAGGACGACAAGGAAACCGCCGACATGATGGTGGGCGCGCTTTCCGAGCTGTTCAAGAACGGCACTTACAAGGCTATCCTGGAGAAGTACGGCATGGGCGTCTATGCCATCAAGGAACCCTACTTCGTCGGCACCATGGACGCGCTTCGCGCCGAATAGAAATTACCGGGGCCGGGCCGGGCGGGCGGGGGC
>NZ_JAIUIU010000046.1:0-22030 GCF_020165775.1 Mesorhizobium sp. B263B2A | reverse complement strand
CGACCGGGGGAGAGGTGTCGAGCGAAGCTCGACGGAGTGGGGGTCGACTGCTCATTGCTGACGAGGTCCTTAGATTGGGGATCATGCCCTGCCCCGCCCATCATTGCGCCAGACGCCGTCATCGGCCATCAGCTCGCTCAATATGCCCTCACGCAGCCCGCGGTCGGCGACGCGCAGCCGCTCGGATGGCCACACCGCACGGATGGCTTCCAATATAGCACAGCCGGCCAGCACCAGATCGGCGCGATCGGCGCCGATGCACGGGTTGGCGCAGCGCTGCTGGAAATCCCAGCCGACCAGCTTCTCGACCATGCGGTCGACGCTGTCGCGGTCCATCCACAGCCCGTCGACACGGCGGCGGTCGTAGCGCTCGAGATCGAGGTGGATGCCGGCGAGCGTCGTCACCGTGCCGGATGTGCCGAGCAGATGGAAATTCGGGCTGGCCTTGAGATGGCTCAACCGGTCGCGGCCATCGAAAGCAGCCAGCCGGCCGGCGACCTCATCGACCATGGCGGTGAAAATCTCGCGCGTCACCGTGCGGCCGCCGAAACGTTCGGCCAACGAGACGACGCCGACCGGCAGCGACGTCCAGGACACGATGTGGTTGGCGAGCCGCGGCGAACGGCGGCCGGTGAGGTCGATCAATGCGATTTCGGAAGAACCGCCGCCGATATCGAACAGGACGACGCCCTGCGTGTCGCGTTCGACCAGCGAACCGCAGCCGGAAACCGCCAGCCGCGCTTCGGTCTGACGGTCGATGATCTCGAGCTTAAGCCCGGCCTCGCGCTCGACGCGTTCGAGGAATTCGACGCCGTTCTCGGCCGAGCGGCAGGCTTCGGTGGCGATCAGCCTGGCCTTCCTGATCTTGCGGCCGCGCAATTTGTCGCCGCAGACTTTCAGCGCTTCGACGGCGCGATCCATCGCCGGCTGGCCGAGCCGGCCATTGGCGGTCAGCCCCTCGCCCAGCCTGACGATGCGCGAAAAGGCATCGATGACGCGGAACTGGCCGTGACGCGTCGGCACCGCGACCAGCAGCCGGCAATTGTTGGTGCCGAGGTCGAGGGCCGCGAAAACGGGAAGCTCGTGCACCGGAGGCCGACGGGTGCCCTCGGGGCGCGGTGTTGGAACGACCGATGCGATCACCACAGCCGCCGATGGCTTCGGCTCCACAGCCAGGACCGCGGCCGTTCCCGGCACCGGCGACCGATTGTCCTGCGGACGCGCTTCATCGCGCGCGAAAACCTTGCGCCCGCGCCTTCGCTTGCGCCGCTTCTTGGGTTTGCCCTTCTGGTTATGGGTCGCGTCGCCCGCCTGCCCGTCGGCGGAGCGAGGCTCCGTCGGGCGGCGTTGCTGCCAACCGGCCGTCCCCGAGCCCGATGGCCCTGGGGAAGCGCTGGACGCGCCCACCTCCGGCGCGCCTGCGCCGGTGTCGCGGTCTTCCACTGTCGTTCCTTCCGGCGCCGCGCGAACCGGTGACGGACGCAGCAGGCGCTTTGGCATGTTTCAAGTTGCCGCCAGACTAACAGTGCCGCGCCCGATCACCAAGAGCCGGTTGCTGAATTTTGCCGGCTGGCCGCGCGGCCGCCCGCGCGACAAGTGTTCGCGGTTGAATAGCCGGCTTCAATGAGGCATTTCTGAAATGGACTGGGGTCACCGGGCAGCCGGCCTCCCACCACCGAGAGAAAAGGAAGCGGAAACGCAACGCATGGCAGTCAGGCAATGAACTGGAGACGCTATTTCTGGCCGGTCGTCGGCATCGCCGCGGTGATCTTCTCACTGCTGCTGCTCTGGCACGAACTGCGCGGCATTTCGCTCGACGATGTCTGGGAGGGTCTCGCGGCCATTCCAACCCGCGGCTGGGTCCTGGCGGCCGTGAGTTCGGTCATCGCCTATGCCTCGCTCGCCGGCTACGACCACATCGCGCTGCTTCATATCGGCAAAAAAGTGTCGTGGCTGTTCGTGACGCTCTGTTCCTTCACCACCTACGCCCTGTCGCACAACATCGGCGGCTCGGTGTTCTCCGGCGCCGTCATCCGCTACCGCGCCTACGGCACCAGGGGCCTGACCGGCCAGGACGTCGGCGTGCTGGTGGCGATCTGCTGGATCACCTTCGTGCTGTCGACCATCCTCGTCTCCGGCCTCGTGCTGGTCTTCGAGCCGCAGGTTCTCGACCGGTTCTCCGGCATCGCCCATCACGGCCTGTCGGAAGCGGCGGGCATCGCCATGCTGATCCTCGTCGCCGCCTACATATTCGGCAGCTGGCTGCACCTGCGCCCGCTGAAGATCGCCAGCTTTCAGGTGCATTATCCAGCACTGCCGATCGTTGCCAGGCAATTGCTGGTCGGCCCGATCGAACTCCTGGCGGCGACCGCGATCATCTTCTTCGCCCTGCCCGAGACCCACAATCCCGGCTATTTCGTCGTGCTCGGCGTGTTCCTCGTCTCGTTCTCGATCGCCCAGATCTCGCACGCACCGGGCGGCCTCGGCGTGTTCGAGGTGGTGTTCCTGGCCGGGCTTTCGGACATGGACCCGGTCGGCGTGCTGGCGGCGTTGCTGGTGTTCCGCCTGTTTTACCTCATCATCCCGCTGATTCTGGGGCTTGGCGTCGTGCTGTTCTTCGAGCGCTCGCAGTTCAGCCGGACGGAGAGCTGAGACGCGGGATAGTTGCCTTGCAAGCACCGAGGTCAGCGCCGCCGCTCATTGCCCTGCCGGGCATTTCTCCCCGTATAGCGACGGGGAGAAAGATGCTGGTGGCGGCGATTTCGCCAACCGCCAGCGGCACATAGGAAGCGACGTAGCGGCACCTCCCTTCTCCCCGTCACTATACGGGGAGAAGGTGCCGGCAGGCGGATGGGGAGCAGCGCAAACTTGTGCGATTTGGCCAATTTGAACCGCAGAGCAGGCTTGACTATTTTCCGCTGGCGGCTACAAGGCAGCGCTCAAGCGGCTCAGCCGTTCGGCCCGCGGGGTCCATGACCACGCCTGCTGGGGAATAGGTTAACGGTAGACCCACGGACTCTGACTCCGTTAGTCCTGGTTCGAATCCAGGTTCCCCAGCCAAACTGGACTCCCTGTCGATAAAGCTGCCTGCTGTGCACCCATTGCTGCGCCGGCCACGACCGTTTCCGCAAGTAGATCAAACGGTTGCCTAAAGACGGCGTGAACTTCGCCTTTGTCCCATTTGCAGTTCGACAGCACCAGATTCAGGAGTCGATTTTTCTCGTGCGCAGGCTGTTTCGCAAACAGTCGGCTGGCTTTGCGTGCTAGTTCCAACAGCCGGATGCCGTCCTCCATGTACGATTCCTCGGCGCTACCATGACGCTCTATCTCGCGAAGCAGCCGCGTTTGTTCGGTCCGCCACTGTGCTGACATCCGATCGTAGAAGGCGTTGTCGATGCGGCCGTCAAGCTTGTCGAGATACATGGCATGCAGCCGATCCTCGAGCCGCTTGTACTCGACCTGGCATCGATGGATCGCCTGTTCATGCTCGCGGCGCTCGTCGGCATGGCTGGCCAAGAGGGCTGCCTTTACCCATTCCAGTATCTCTTCATCGAAATGCAACCGGTCAAGCAGGTTGGCGAATTTCTGGTCGAGCACTTCCTCGCGGACGTATTTGCGGCGGCAATCACCGTATCCACCCCGACCTTTGTTGGCGTGCCCTGTGCAGTGATAGTAGATGTATTTTCCCTTCTTGATCTCCGCCACGACGGCGCAGCCGCATTCGGTGCAGGTCATCAGGCCGGTGAAGGCGAACTCGTTTCCTATCGGGTGGGTCGGCACCGAATTGCGGCCCGTCAGAACGCCCTGGACGCGCTCCCATAGTTCGATCGATACGAGAGGTTCGTGCTTGCCCTGGTGCAATTTGCCGTTCCACTGGAACAGTCCGGTATAGAGGCGGTTGCGCAGGATCATATGCACGGTGCTGACCGGAACCGGGTTACCGCTCTTGGGGTAGATCAGCCCATCGCCGTGGGCTGCCTTAGCCAAGGCGTTCAGCGAATACCGGCCGGTTGCGTAGCGCTCGAACAGCTGTGTGACGACTGGAGCCAGTTCAGGATGCGGCTCAATAACCTTTCTGCCATCCTTTCCCGTAGTGTTCACATAGCCCATCGGAGCCTTTGTCGGCCATATGCCCTGCTCCGCCTTCTCCATCTGCCCCTTGCGAGCTTCTTCCGACAGGTTGTCGATATAGTTCTTGGCCATCAAGACCTTGATGCCGTGCATGAACTTTTCAGACGAGCGCGAGTCTCGTGATAGCGTCACACCTTCTTTCGCAAGGTGGATTTCCACATCCAATTCATCGAGAGTCACCCAGTCCTTCAGGTTGCGATAAAGGCGGTCAGTCTTCTCGACGAGGACACTTCGAATGCCGGGATGCTTTCGCAGATACTTGACCATTTCGGTGAAGTTGGTCCGGCCAGAGGTCTTGGCCGTCTCGACGTCGATAAACTCCTGCACGATATCGAACCGCTGTTGCTGGGCGTAGTTGCGCAGGAGCTTGCATTGCGCCGGGATGGAAAAACCTTCCTTCTCCTGCTCCTTGGAGGAGACGCGCGCGTAAAGCAGCGCCTTTACAAGGCCTGCTTGCTCGGCGGTCCGGACATGTCGTTGGTTCATCTTGGGGGCCCTCGTTCATCGCTCGATCGCACCGAAGGCCTTTAGGTGAGCACGAAGCGTCAATTATTTGCCCCGGTCAATCCGTTCCCATTCGGCGAGGATGCGGAAGAATTCGCCGAGATTGTCAACGATTTCCCGGGCACTTTCCGCTGACTGGGGTCGTCCCATGCGAGCCTCGAACAAGCGGGCTGTTCGTTCCAGGAATGCTTCGTCGACGGCGCGATGGCATGAAAATAGATCGGTCTCGGCGTCGCGTCTAGCGCCGCGTTTTGCAGCACGCCGTGTCGCCTTCACCGTTTCTGTCCCGAGCATATCTCCATCGGGACGAGGATGGCCGAGATCGCCTCAGCGCCGAATGGCCGTTATGTGCGCTTGCGTATCCTTTTCTACTTTGTATCAATCCCAGCGGCCGGTTGCTGACCAAAATGGAGGTCAGCGGTGCGCTTTTCGAGACCGATCAAATCGGCCGCGATTGCTTGATATCGCCGACAGTCCGCCTGAACGATGGATCGATCAGGTCGCTCAAGCGGCACACTCCCGGTGATTTCCTTCAAGTCATGCAGGATCGACTCGATATGTGGCCAGGGAAAATCTGTTGGGTCGTCGATGTCGCGATCTGCGCCCACGATTATCTCCAGCTTGGCGACAACGCCGAGAAGTGAGTGTGCGGGCGTCCGCGGAACTCTATCCTGAATCTTCAAAGCCACTGTCGCAGCCTCGACTTCCGCTTGGCAGGCGATCGAGTAGCCAACCTTCGCATCTGTCGCCGCCGGACAGGCTGCGCCGAGAACGCGCGTTTCCAAACGTTGCTGAAGTCGGCAGAGGACCTGCGAAACATGCTGCGCGCGCAACCAGTCTCTTAGCAGCGCAAGCGCCGGATCTGCTTCGTCGGAACGAGCAGATCTTTTTGTAGCCTGCTCGCCGCCTCCCCCGAGCGTGACGGAAGACAAAGTCATGCTATTGTCGGAATCAGCCATGATCCGAGCTCCACAACAGCTTGCACGTGGCCAGGCCGGATCGGTGTTGCATCACCTATCCGGCCGCCCAATTGAAACCGAGACTACACAAAGTGCAGCATATGATCAATCGAAATCACCATATTATGGTGATTTTATGAACCCGGTGCAGTGTCGCATGGCACGAGCTGCATTGGGCTGGGGCGTTTTAGAGCTTGCTAAAGAGGCCGGAGTCTCAACTCAAACGGTTGTGCGATTCGAACGAGGCGAGGCGTTGAAACAGTCCACAATAGTTCAGCTTGAAGCAACGTTCGAAGCAGCCGGAATAGAGTTCATTGCAGAGAATGGCGGTGGCCCTGGTGTGCGCTTGTCACGCGGTAATGCAAACACCTAGCCGAGGGCGGCACCTGCGGGCTGCACTAGGGATTATCTGTTTCCGATCAATGTCAGCAACGCGCCTCATGTCGGCCATTCGACTTCCGTCTTGATGTTCCCAAAACCAGCCGTTCTCGAAGCGCGGACCGCCGGCTGAAATGGCCGCGACGGTGTGGCGGATTGACGGGGCGATTTTTGGATACCAAAGCGCGACCACGGCTCAGCGAGAGGCTCAGGCGTCAAGATGGACGCTGTCGCGCGCCAAAGCTAACCTGCGAGATAGTCGCCTCGCGGATCGGCAGCTTTCAAGAAACCAGCAGGATCCGCCCCTTGATCCCCCTCTGTTCGAGGGCGGCATGGGCACGGGCAGCATCAGATAGTGGCATCGTTGTCCACTGGGGCGTCTGCATAGCGCATTGGGCAGCGAGGCGTGCCAGCGTTGCGACGGCAACTTCAAGTGCCGTCCCGTCAAGGCTCTCGGATGAATAGCCGGTCAGCGATACCGGTCGGATCAGGTTCCAGAGATCGAACCGGACATCACTACCCCCTACCGCACCAACAAGGGACATCGTCCCGCCAGGTTTCAGGGCGGAGACCGATGTTTCAAACACGGCTGCGCCCACCGTATCGAAAACGCCGTCGAGGCTTTGCGGCTCGACCAGAGACAGTTCACCGGCCTTTGAAGCCAAGACCCGTTCGGCTCCCAACGCGCGAACGTAATCGGCCTGCTCCGGCCGCGAGACGAGGCCCAGCACATGTGCGCCGAGCGCACTGGCAAGCGAAACCGCCGCCGAGCCCACGCCGCCGGCCGCGCCGGTGACCATGACGTGCCGTCCATCGAGCGGTCCGAGGCGTTGCAAGCCCTCGTGGGCGGTGACGCCGGCTAGCCCAATCGCCGCAATAGCCAGCGGATCCGTGCCGGCGGGTAGTTGAGCTGCCGCACTGGCATCGACCGTCACGAACTCGGCATAACCCCCTGGCCGATCTGCCCGGACCCCGCCGAGGCCCTGCATCATCGTGATGACCTGCTGGCCAACAAGTGCACGACCCGCGGAAGACCCCGCCTCAACCACCTCGCCGACGACTTCCACGCCAGGCACGTATGGAAAAGGCTCTGGCTTGCGGATAGGCCAATTGCCGGCCCTTATCTCAAGGTCGGTGTGATTGACCGCGGCGGCGATGGTCCTGATCCTGATCTCCGAGGCGCGTAGCGAAAGGACCGGAACGGTCCTCCACTCAAGGACCTCCGGACCGCCGTAGCGGCTGATGACGATGGATTGCATTTCGCTTTGCATGACAGCTGGTTCCGGATTCAGCCTTCATCCAGCCAGGCATCGAAGTATTCGTGTTCCTGCGTCGGATGGACCCGGACACCCTTGAGGGCTGGGACCCAGTGCTTGTACAGCTTTCGCCAGTAGGGCTGGATCAGAATACCGGCATCCTGCAGCATAGTCTCGATGTCCTTCATCAGAGCTTTGCGCTTCTCGGCATCGGGAATGGCAAGTGCGGCATTGAGCTTGGTATCAAATTCGGGATTTGACCACGCCGTTTCGTTCCAGGCCTCGCCCGTCCGATATGCGACGGCAAGGACCTGGACGCCAAGTGGCCGCATGTTCCAGGTCGTCATCGAAAACGGGTACTTCGTCCAATCGTTCCAGAAGGTTGAACCCGGGAGGACGGTCCGCTTGATCTTGATCTTCGCTTCACGCAGCTGGGCAGCGATAGCGTCGCCCGTGTTGCGGTGAAAGTCCTCGTCGGCCGTGATTAGCTCGAATTCAAAGTCCGTGAGACCGGCCTTCTGAAGCAAGCGGGCGGCCTTGTCGACGTCACGGCTGACTGGGGGCAGTTCGACATACTCGGGATGAATCGGCGAGACATGGTGGTTGTGGGCCACGTCGCCGGCGCCGCTATAGCCAAGATCGAGCACAACCTTGTTGTCAACGGCCAACTGCAGCGCATTGCGCACCCGCTGATCGTCAAAAGGTCTATTGGTGACATTCATTCGAGCCAGCAGAGTCCCCGCGGTCGCCGCCTCACCTTTTACCAGCCCAAGTCCATCCAAGCCTGCCAGCTGGTCTACCGGCGATTCGTAATTCGTGTGGATCTCGTTGGCTTCGAACGCTCCCAAGGTTGCGTTCGGGTCGGACCCGTAGTCAATGAACTCGATACCTTCGAGGTGCGGTTCCCCGCCCCACCATTTTCCATTTGTACGACGTTTCAAAACGACGCGGACGCCAACATCATAGGAAACCAACTCGAACGGTCCGGTGCCGATCGGGCATGCGCTAAAGGTCGCGCCTTTTTCGTCGAAGCTTTTGTGAACCAGCAGGGCCGGATAGTCGGCCAGATTGGGAATGAACGTAATATCCGGCCGCTGAAGAGTAATGCGCAGGGTCATGTGATCGAGGCGTTCGATCGCTGTTTCGCGCAACTTGCCGGTCGACTGGTCGATGAGCGTGCCCATCCGCCCGGCCATTGAGTTGCCCGCAGCATCCCGCTCGCACCAACGCTGCAAATTGAAGATAACGTCATCGACCGTGAACGGGTCGCCATTGTTCCAGGTCGCGCCGCGCCGGCAATGCAACACAAACTGGGTCGCATCGGCGTTGACCTCCCAGGATTCGAGCAGGCGGCCTTCAAACGTGTAGTCGGCAGTGTATTTGACGAGCGGCTCGAGCGTCTGGCGCTGTGCATTGGCAATCTCCGACCAGTCCGCGGTCCGCGGGTCCTTCGGATCCTTGACGAACATCGCGACCTTCAAGGTGCCACCGCGTTTGGGCTCCGCCGCGAGGGCCGGCGTCAACGACGCACCGATAAGCCCGTAAGCCATAGGCGCCGATGCGCCGAACGCACTTGCCAGTGCCAGGAATTCGCGGCGATCCAGTTGGCCATTCAGACAAGATGCCACCGAGGCGTAGACGTGTTCAGGAACCTTGTCGGAATTGCTCGTAAACATTGGTATTTGTTTCCCTAAAGCCACAGTTCCGGCGCGCACAGTGATGCGGAATTTCAGACCGAACCGGCCGCGACACTTCCATATGAAACGTATTCGAGATAAGTGGGCGCGAGAGAGCAACACTTGAAACGAATTGTGTTGAAATGGACCGCTTCGCCGGCATGACCGTCTTCGTTAGGGCTGTGGAGCTCGGCTCCTTTTCAGCCGCGGCGGAAGCCATGTCGACCTCGCCGCAGCTCGTCGGAAAATACGTTCGCGCGTTGGAGGATCATCTTGGTGTCCGGCTTCTGAACCGAACCACACGCCGGCAAAGCCTAACGGACTTCGGCCGCGGCTATTATGAGCGAGCCAAGCACATCCTCGCCGAAGTTGAGATGGCTGAGGGATTGGCCGAGGAGACGAAGTCGGTTCCAACCGGCAGGCTGAGGATAAACGCTCCGGTCAGCTTCGGCATACGCAGCCTTAGTCCTAGTCTGCCGGAATACCTGGAGGCCCATCCGCAGATTTCGGTGGAATTGACGCTTTCCAATCGAGCGGTCGATGTAATCGACGAGGGATATGACGCGGTCTTTCGAACCGGCGAACTCGTCGATAGCGGCCTCATCGCCAGACCTTTGGCTCCCTACCGACTGGTTCTGTGCGCCTCGCCTGCATACCTCAAGACACATCCAGCCATCGAGCACCCTCTCGATCTTCAACGGCATGAGTGTCTTGGCTTCTCCTTCACGGAGTTGAGGACGCACTGGACGTTCGACGGACCGGATGGAAGGGTTGTGGTTCCGGTATCTGGCCGTGTGATGGCCGATCACGGCGAGCCCCTGCTATGCGCGGCCGTGGCAGGGATAGGCGTCTTGCTGCAGCCGAGCGAAATCGTGAGCGAGGCCATGGCAAGCGGCGAACTGGTCGGGATCTTGCCGGATTATCGCCCGCCGTCGCGGCCGCTCAATGTGATCTACGCTCCCGATCGCCGCATAACCGCCAAGCTTCGGAGCTTTTTGGATTTCGCCGTAGCCAAATTTGGACGGTAGTGCCGCGATCGCCAGACCCCTGCCTAAGGCCGCGCGGGATGTAATTGGAGCGAATTTGTTGTAGGTCAGCAACCATTGGCGCGATTTATCCCGCCCTGTTTCAACAATACATCCGTCAGTATCGCCGCTACCGCGGCTGCAGACAATTGGACGTTTGTTATGAGCAGCACCGCCACCTCATTCATGGCCAGGTTCGTCGAATTCATCAACTCGGCGGATCAAAAGCTGGCGAACGAACTCATCTCGCCGAATGCCATCTTTCATGTCCCCGGCAGGCCAGAGCCGATGACCGGACCTGCTGGCTACATGGCGATCGTCGCAATGATGCGAGCAGGCTTTTCCGATATCCAATGGACCTTGGAAGAGGCGGTCGCCGAGGAGAACAAGATAGCGGCCCGCTTCACGATGAACGGCACCCATACCGGACCGTTCATGGGCGTGCCATCAACTCAAAAGACGATCCACGTCCAGGCGCTGAACATTTATCACCTTGAGAATGGCAAGATCGTCAAGGAATACGGTCAGCCCGACCTCCTCGGCCTCTTGATGCAGTTGGGCGCGTTTCCCTCCTAGAAACATCACTGCAGTCCATGCACTTATGAGATTGGGTCGGCTGCGGAATGTCAGCTTACCCAAGTCCTCGGGCCAGAACTGGACAGTCCGTTCACGGCCCCTTCCCAGTCGTTGAACTTGCCTCAGACAGGAGTGTTCAACGGTGGCGGCAACGTGCCACTCGACCACCACTAGTCGCTGTTTTTTCTTGATGCACTGGTGTGCCATGAGACAGGATCGTCGACCCATCGATTGATATCGGATTCACGCCAGCCAGTCCCGTTGACACTGATCTTGATCTGAGCCGGGAACGTGCCTTCGGCGATCTTGCGATAGAGGGTTGAACGGGACAGGCCAGTCCTGGCAAGGACGGTTTTGAGGCGAATGATACGATCCAGTCCAGGCATGGCTGCCTTGCCTTTCGCTGAGAGCATTTGGCACCTGCTGGAACCAGACAGGACAACAAAGGCCGCCGCGCAATCAGATTTGTCATTTCATCGATCTGCGGAGTGGAAACGGCGGCAAATCGGCATGCCTTAGATCCCAATGCCTCGTCCCTTACCGATGCCATGGCGGAAGGCGAGTTCCGCGCCCAGGCGACGACCCGAATCCACGTTGATGCCAAGCTCGCGTTTGCGGTTTGCAAGCAGGGATTCAAGCTGCGGATCGCGTTCGAGACTCTTGGCCATGTCGGACATGGCCGAGCGCGTTGACTTGTAGCCGGACATGTCGCCGGCCTGATATTGCTCTCGTCCCGTCCGATCGAGCTTTTGCCAGCGTTCGACGAACCGGTCTGCGCGGCGGCCCGGATCGTTGTCTAGTCCGGTACGGATTTCCGTCTCAAGCTGGAGAGCAAGCACGATGCGGCCGACGCGGCCGGCGCTCGCTTCGCGAACCAGCTCGGGATTCTTGACGTAGGCCGCTTCGGCATCGCGCCAGCCATGAGGCCGAACCTTCTCGAAAGCGCTACGGGCATCCTTCAATTCGCGCATCTGGTCGGGACTGCCCTGTCCGTCCCCATTTCCGGTGCGCAGGATAGCGTCGATCGCACGCGCGTGACGAACAAGCGACTGGGTGCGGGCTCGGCGCATTTCTGCTTCGGGGTTCCCCGGCAGATTCGTGTCGCGCGACACTTCCCCAGCAAAAGCTTCTCGTCCAGGAGTGGCGCCAACATCTCCGATCCGCGCCCCAACTTTTTCCCTTCCCGGCCCGGGTCCACGTTCCTGCATGGGCTCGGCGTCTCCAGGCGAGCGCAACCCGTCCAGCAGTCCGCCAATCCTGTCGCGCAGCTTCTCCGGAACGATCCGGCGCACGATCTCGACCACGCGCTCGCGGAGCGTGATACCGCGCCGCTCGGCATAACTCCGCACCGGGTCGACCCGCTCGTAATCCGACGCCATGTCCTTGGCGCGGTCGCGTGACAGGGTGCGGACGAGCCGCTCACGGGTCGCGAAGTCATCGCCGCCATAATGCAGATCCATCCCGTCTCGATGCCGCGACAGGGCGACGTAGCTGCCATGCGCATCCATGCCCGGCGTTGCGAGCACATGGGTCCGGTCGACGGTCATGCCTTGCGCCTTGTGAATGGTCGCGGCATAGCCGTGGTCGATGTGCGCGTAGTCTTTCAGGTCGAAGCGAACCGATCGGTCGCCATCGGTGCGCACGGTCATGATCTGTGTGCTGACTTCCTCCACGATGCCGAGTGTGCCGTTCTTGACGCCGAGCCCGCGCTCGTTGCGCAGGAACATGACACGGTCGCCGCTGGCGAAGGTCCTTGGGCCGCGTTCGACATTCACGTGGACATCGTCGCCGAGATCGCCGGCAGCGCGCATGCGCTCGCGCGCTGCCTGGTTCAGGGCGCGCACCTCGTCGTTCGTGTGGGTGAGGATGATCCGGCTTGCCTCTGGATGCGCCCGCCTGTCGCGATCCCAGCGCTCGACGAGTTCAGCTCGTGCTTCGTCGCGCGTTGGAGCCTGATGCACCATGCCTTGCGCATCGTAGGCGCTGATCGCGGCACCTATCTTGCCGGTTGCCAGATCGCGCGTCGCATCGCGCTGCCAGTCCTCGCGCTGCCGACGCACCTGGCCGATTTCGACGCCGCCATGACGCTCGTGGAGTGAGCGGAATGCGGCGCCGGCTTCGATCGCCTGCAGTTGCTGCGGATCGCCGACCAGGACGACTTTCGCGCCAGCGTCCGCCGCATGGGAGAGCACGCGCTCCAACTGGCGCGTGCCGACCATGCCGGCCTCATCGATCACCAGGACATCGCGCGCGGTGAGCAGATCCCTGCCGTGTCCCCAGCTGTGTTCCATGCTGGCGATGGTGCATGACGAGATGCCTGATCCACCTTCCAGATTCTCGGCGGCAATGCCGGAGAGTGCGGCGCCTCGAACCTCATAACCTGCAGCTGCCCATGCCTGGCGCGCAACGCCCAGCATGGCGCTCTTGCCGGTCCCGGCAAAGCCGATAACGACACCAAGACCGCGACCATCGGTGATGTGCACAAGCGCATCGCTCTGCTCGCCTGACAGGACAAGCCCGCGTCGCGCATTCCGCGCCAGCGCCGCCTCGCGATGTGCGTCACTCACCGCGTGTCGCTCGTCCAGATCAATACGCTCAGCAGCGCGGTGAAGGCGCAGCTCGGTCTCGATCATCTGCCTTGTGGTGAACCGGTCTTCGCCGCGCCCGTCCTTGCCGAGTTCGACCAGATCGGGTGCGTTGCTGATGGCTGCCACGACCGCGTTGAATTGCTCCACTCCATCGCTGTGGCGATGCGAGAACTTCGCGATGTCTTTTCGGGTGAACGTCGATTGTTGATGGGTGATGGCATACAGCGCCACGGATGGATCGGCAATGATGCGCGCACCATTGTTGCGGGCGATCTCGCGATGCAGTTCGGCGCGATCTGCTTCACTGTCGCCAGCAGCAAGGCCACTGCCCTCGATGCGTTGAGCCGGCGCACCAATCTGGGTTTGCGGCTCCAGTGAAATGCCCTGCGCTTCCAGACTGCGATGATCGATGCGCGCGTCGATGTCGAGTTCGGCCAGGCGTTCATTGGCAAGCTCCGCCCATCGCTCGCGCCAGCGCTCGACCAGCTGGGTAGCATTCCAGTCTCGAACCTTGGCACCAAAACCGTTCTCGTCCACGGACCGCATGGTCAGCATGACATGAGCGTGCGGCTTGGGACTGCCATCCTCTGCTCTGTCCCAATGCACATTGAGATCGGCGACCATGCCCTTGCTGACAAACTCGACTTGTACAAAGTCGCGCGCCAGTTCGATGCCTTGCGCCTGGCTGAGTTCACGCGGCAGCGCAAACTCGACCTCGCGGGCCAACTGCGCATCCTTGCGGACCTCGAACGCCTCTACGTCATTCCACAGCCGTTCGCGGTCGCGCCAGGCCTCCGGCGCACTCTCCGGCAGCATCACCTCGGAATGGACGACACCGCGCTTGGCAGAGAAATCATGCGTCCGTTCGATCCGCCCGTCGCGCAGCCTCGAAGCCGAGCGGTAGGCGGCAGACGCGACAGCGCTCGAGCCTGCCTTGCGGCCAATGACCTTGACGTGAAGATGATAGATCGCCATCGCGACCAGATCATTTGCACGTCAAAGCGCACGTCGGCACGACGTATAAGCGCGCCCTCCCTCGAAAAAATCTCGGGATGGACCAGCCCGTCCCGGGCTGTCTCGGCAACCCTGAAGCCTTCCGGCAGGCGCTCCCCTATCATCGCCGCATCGACAACCGATGGAGACAGCCATGCGCAAACCACGGGACTTCGACGCAGAACTGAAGACGCTGGAAGAAAAAGCGCGCGAGCTCAAAACACGCAAGGTGCAGCAACTTGGCGAGCTGGTGATCGCCACCGGCGCCGATCAACTCAGCACGGATGAACTGACCGGCGCACTGGTCGCAATCGCTGAAACGAAAGACACGGCAAAGCGTGAGGCATGGGCCAAGCGTGGAGTGATGTTTTTCGAGAGCCGGTCCCGGCGAGCTGCTCCGGTATCTCAGCGCAACCCTCACGGCGCTCCAGCGCAACCGGGCAGCCCACAATCGCCGGCAAGCGGCACAGGCTCGCAATGACATGAGGACATGGCAGGTCGAGCGACGCCAGCGCACCCGACATCTGATCGAACTCGGTGGGCTCGTCGTCAAGGCAGGCATTGTCGAGCTCACCAATGACGATCGCGCTACCATCTACGGCGCTCTGCTTTGGATCGCCGCCAAGCTGCAGAACCATGAAGGCTCGCATACACGAGCTCTGTGGGCCGCGAAGGGGAAGAAGGCGTTTGACGCGGAACGGCATAAAGACCAAAAGAGCCAGCTCAAATAGTCTGGTCGGCGAGCGGCAGGCGGGCTCGATACCGTTTCGAAAGTACAGGCCGCGCTGGAGACAGCCGGCGTCATTTTCATTCCGGAAAATAGCGGTCGTGCTGGCGTGAGGTTGAAGAAGTGACCTGGCTCGAAATTCTTACTCAGTTTGTTCTGCCGCCGCTCCTCGGCGGTGCTGGCGGCATAACAACGGTGTGGATGGCATGGGATGTCGAAAAACGTCGTGCGCGGCTCAGTAGGCGTGCGCAGCTTGTGGATCGATGGCGCGATGAGCTAATCGACAGACTTGACGAGGCGCCGGTAGAAGACCGAGACGACGACCTGAACTTCGCGTTTATGGCTTGGCCGGTCTACGCGAGTCTGCGTCCGCACCTTACAGAGAAAACGCTTCAAAAGATTGAGGGCCCGCAGCGAACAATCTACGTCCTCGGCGACTTCCCCCGCCGCGATCTGATTGAAGAGATCGGCCGTATCGAGCGGCTATGGAAGCTCGCGTAGAAACACGCGCTTGCGACAGTCTAGCTTGCGCGACGAATGAAAAAGACAAGGCAAAGGGCGAGGAGCGACCTCCTGAAATGTGGCTGGTGCTGAACGCCGAACGATCTGATCAGGAGGCGTGGCTTAAGATGTTCAAGCCGCCTTTCGACACCTATGTCGAACTGATGACACATCAGTCCAGCGATCAACTACTCATCCTGAAGGCGAAAGAGCTGGATGATCTCAAATCCCTAAAAGATACTTTAAACGCCGGTGACGGGTTGGTCCGAACTTTGAACGGAATAGTGGCGGGGGTCTGCGGCACGTCATCCGTGGAGGCCGACGGTGCAGCAGAGATGCTCGACGGCAAGCTTATGCGCCATTTGATGCTGCGAGTTGAAACAGCCCATTTTTCCTTTGGTGGCGGGTTCGCCGAGTTTCAAGTCACCATGCTAGACAAAGACGGCAACATTGTCGTTCAGCCTCCCGCTCCGACTTCAGCCCAACGCCGGTACGCGGCGGCGAGGAACTCCTAACGCACGCGCTCAATTACGGCGCTGGCGAGCCGGGTTGGTTCGAACTTTACAAGGCGATGGAGTGCCTGGAACAAGCTGGATTCAATCCAAAGCGGGGAGAAGGCAGGGCCGAAATGGACCGCTTCAGTCTCACCGCAAATCGGTTTTATCGGCACCATGACCGGAGAAACGAACAGAAGCGTCCGCGAAAACCAATGGACTTACTCGATGCGCGCCGGTTGCTGCATACGCGTGTAAATGCAGCGCTCGACCAACTTGCACGGCAGGCCGAAGGCGATTCTTAGCCACAGCTCCCCCGCGCCGCCGAAGCGTCCCGCGTGTCCTGGAGACATCCCCACTTGCGAGCTCCCTAGATGGGCCGTTCATCCATCGTCGAAGAGCTTGAGAGTGCCGCCGATCGCATCGCGGGCCGCCCTGACGCTCCGCAATATCTCTGGCGCGCCGCTGGAGACGCGGACATAGGATGCGTTGACCTCAATCGCGGCAGAGATGAAGATGAGCCAGCCGAACCTTATCGCAACGTTCTTGAGAGACTGCGAGACGAACGCCTACTTGCCCGTCCATGGGTTGGACGGTGACACGACGACAGAAGGCAGGGCGTAGGGCAGCTTCCGTGATCACGCCATAACGCTCGCCCTGCGAACAGACCATGGCTCGAGGTGCGGTGGACCTGATGTACGCTTGGCCAGCGCCACACAGCCTACAGCTCCCAAATCGGCGCCGGCCATCTTCAATTCCATCAACTGCCTGTCTGTGCCGGCGCGCGAGCGGTGGGCGTCCCTGGGATTTCTGGGACTGCACGGCCGTTAGGACCCATGCTGGACTGAGAGAGGCAAGTGTCGTGCCGAGATTGTAAGCTATGGCGAGCCCGTTCGATATTTCAAGGTCGCTCTAGCGGACCAGACGGTGATGAGGGAAGCGCGTTGGTCCTCGCCAGCACGTCAAGCACTCTGATGACAGCCTTGGCATCTTCCGATTTGCAGGAATAATACCGCCACGTGCGTTCGGCCCGACTTTCAAGTATCCCCATTTCAACGAGGATGCCCAGGTGCTGCGACAGGGAGTGCTGGCTCCCGCCCACACGCGACAGCAGGTCCATCACCGTTCTTTCGCCATCCATCAAATGAATGCAGGTCAAGAGGCGCGTCTCGTGCCCCAAGGCGGCCAGAAATTTCGCCACCATAGCCGCCTGTTTCTGGAAGCTAAGGGGCTTGGCCGGCCGACGCCGCAGAGCAGGGTCGGCTTTGATTTCCTCAAGTCGTTTTCTGACGTATGAACCCATGCTCGTGCTATCGCTCTGCAGCGCCCTCCGAATCTCTGCGACGTCTCTCTAATTCTAATAAAGCAGATGGTCAGAAAGCCCGCCAGCCATGAAGCCAGCGGGCTCACGACTGCCCCCTCGCGGAGGACTAGTCTAGCCTCGGAAACACGCAATACACTATTGGCATGGTATTCTATAATAATCGACCGAGCTGCGTTAACTATTTAACGCGTATGTTGCTTTTTTTGATAGATAATGGTGTTCGCCGCGGTTAAAGATGAGAGGCCGTCGGAGCCGCATCCCAACAATGTCCTCCCGGCCCGGGGCTCGTCCCTTCATGGGGCGAGCCCTTTTTGGTCGACTCAGCGCCGGGTCGGACAAACCAACGGGGATGAACTCCGGTTGAACGTGCGCAATCGGGTTATTTTCCCGATCGCGCACATATGTTCCTTATCCACACCTACGCTGCCATCCACGTCTGCTGCATCGCCGCGGCGATCGTCCCTGTTTGGTTCGGGTCGCCAAGCCGCGCGTCATTGGGCTGGATGCCTGACCCCGTCGGTGACGTCGCTGGATCGAAGCCAGCCATGGCTGCGACCAAGGTGGCCACGTCGGAAGAATGGAGCACCTTGCCATCACCAGATTTGATCGTCTCAACAATATTGCCGGGATTGGCGAACCAGCCGCTGACCGTCACCTTGTCACTGGTTCCAAGCACTGAGACGACAAGGTTGTTGTCTTGCTGGCTAAGCCAAAGTTCGTTCCAGTCGATGCCGCCACCGAAATCCAATTCGTCATTGTCATTGGAAGTGCCGGATTCGATGATGCTAGCGGCACCATCTCCAGCCCCGAATTGGTAGAGGTCGTTGCCCGTGCTGCCGACCATCGTCTCGTCGAAACGAGAGACCAGGGTGATGTCACCGACCAGGTGCCTGGTCTGATCGATTGTCTCGTACCAACTTGTCCCCACCATTTCGGAGCCATCGTTGTATTGGACCGCTGCTTCCGGATCTGACACGAGCCCGATACGGGTGATGCCAGCTTCAGAGAGCGTCTTAAGTTCGCCAGCGTCGGACACGCCGTTCTGGTTGGCGTCCTGAAACACTCGAAATTCTCCCCAGCGAGCGTCTTGGCTGTCGAGCTGATCGTCACCGTTGCTGTCGAACGCAAGCCTTAAACCGTCCAGATCCGACACGGCAGCTGCGCCGTTGGCAAACCAAAGGTTGAACTGAAGTTCCTTGGCCTGATTGATAATGCCATCTGCGCCGACCGAACCGTCAGCCGCCAGGTCAATTGCAAGGAAGCCGTCACCCGAGCCCACCCATGAGGTCTGTTGCGGAGTCCCCGTTCCTGCCCAATCAAAATGGGGAGCCAAGCCGTCAGGCGTGGAAGCAAGTTGATTCAACTCGACCTGGCCATCGCCGTTGAGATCCAACGCCACGGGCCCGCGGCCATGGGAATCCCCATTCCCTCCGCCTCCGCCCCCGCCTGTAGATGGGGGGTTGAATATGTTCGGAAATGTGCGTGATAGATCGAGCGTATGCCTGGCCGGCATCAGATAGCCCGCTTTCGGCAGGCGACCTTCCTTCCACCCATACATCATGAAGTGGCGCTCGGCCGAGCCGTTGTGCCAGTTTTGCGCCACGTCAGGGTTGGCCTGTAGATAGTACGGCAGGTCAAAATTCTGAAGCGCATCGTAAGCGAACTCGGCTTCTGCCTGGTCCGCATTAAGCGTCTGGGTTAACGCGCCACCGGCGTTGAACCTTTTGATCCCCATCACATATTGTGTTGGACCATCATAGGTTAACTCGGCCCGGGTCCCGTTATCGAACTTGTCAATTTCCGATATTTGCTGACCAGCCGTGTTGTAGCTTATCTGGATAAATGCCCAGCTTTGCGCGTTGGCCGCATCGAACGTGGTGCTGGTCAGCTGTCTACCAGTCGCGTCAAAGGTAATCTCGACTCTTGTGCCGTTGTCCATGAACAGCTTTTCAAGGGTCTCCTTGCCGCCAGTGTAGCTTTGCTCAACACGAGTCCAAGGATTGGCATTCCCAGGATCGTAAAGAACAGCGCTGGCGATGATCCCGCTGGAGTAGGTTTCTGTGGCGATAACGCGATTGGCCGCGTCGAATGTCATATCCGACAATTGCTGACCCGACACAGCGTCGAAAACAAATTCGGCTCTTGTGCCGTTGTCCATGAACTGCTTTTCGAGTGTTTTCGTGCCGCCGGTGTAGCTCTGTTCGACTCGGGTCCAAGGATCGGTGTTTTTTGGATCGTAGATGGTTCCGCCGGTCAGCTTACCGTCTTTGTCGATTGTATGGACGGACCGAACCGCTTCATCGGCACCCACGAAGGTGATTTGAACTGCAGTCCCGTCCGCTTTAACGAGAAAGTCCTCCGTTCTGTGGTTGGAGCCATCGGTTGTAACGCTGTGGACCGATTTCCCGTCTGCGCTGACGTCGGTGGTCGCCGTCTGGATAACCGCACCGCTGGTATTTGTCTCGGTCACCACCTTGCGCACCGAGCCGTCGATGTGTTTGACGGCGGTCTCCCGGTGCTCATAGGTGCCGTTGTTCTCGGCATCCTTGAGGAGTGTTGTGGTAAAGCCATCGGCACTGGTTGTTATCGCACCCTTGGCGATCACCGCGCCGCTGCTGTTTTTCTCGATGATTGTCGTGGCCACCGAGCCGTCGATTTGGACCTGAGAAACAGCGGTGACTTCGTAGTTCGATACGCTGGTGTCCGCCAAATTTACGGGATCGGTACCGTTGCTATCATAGTCATACCAACTGTTTGTCGTCAGACCGTCGGCGCTTGTCTTTATTATGACATTTCCAGGAATCGCTGACTTCCAATAGATGACTCCGGGAGCGAGATGCGCAGCATCCCGATTGCTATTGTGGATTCCTTCGACAGTTGATCCGTCGGCCTTGGTGATGATACTGTCTGTATTGTCGAAACCGCCGCTGCTGGCGTTATAATCTACGCCGGTCCAGCTGCTACGGCCATCGTCGCTCGTATATGTCGTCGACTTGTCGAGGAATGTATCCGAAGGCCCCATCCCGTCCCTGCTCTTAGTCTCCGTTATGCCGTTGCCCAGATTGGTTGCGTTTATCCGGCGAGTTTGATCGACAGTCCCGTTGGCGTCGAAATCCCATTCGGTCGTCGTAGAGAGTCCGTCGGCGCTGGTCGAAATCTTCGTCGTGCTCGATTTGTGATTGGCGGCGCTGAAGTCGGTGATCACGGTAGTCACGGAGCCGTCGACGGCTTTCGTGGTAACCACAGTCTGATCCACCGTGCCGTTGCCATCGGCGTCTCGCGAAATCGAGATCAGACGCCCGTCACTGCTGGTCGTCTTGGTCGTGCAGTCCAGCAAGGTCCCGGAGGGTATTGTCCGCTTGATGGTCTCGAGGACGGAGCCATCCGCCAGTCTTCTCGTGTCGTCAATGGTGACACGGTCTATTCCAGCGACGCCATCGATATCTTCCTGTGTCGTCACGACGCGACCGTCGGAGGGTATCGTGGTGATGAACTTCGACAGCTGTGAACCATCCGCCTTGTAGTTGGTAACAGTTCTTGTCGTCGATCCGTCGGTATTGACAGTGGTGACGTCGGTAGATTCCTGGCTGAGCGGATTCGTACCGAGAAGGTCCAGGCTTGTCGTCACCGACAAGCCATTGGCGCTGGTTGTCGTGACGAAGCTGCTCGTCTGATTTGCTCCCTCGAACTTGTTGACCGTATGAGCCGTGGAACCGTTGGCATTCACGGCGGTGACGTCCGTCTCCTTACGGTCATAAGTGCCATCGCCATTGAGGTCCCACTCCCTTGTTGTCGACAGGCCATCACCAGCAGTGGTGGTCTTTGTTTGCTCGCTCAAGGTGGCTGAATGGTATGCCTTTAGGATCTGGACCGTATTCCCATCGGCACCGATTGTCGTTTCAGTGGTTCTTTTGTCGGGCAGATCCGGAAGGTAGTCGACCGATGTAGCGCCATTAAGAGTCGTGCTGTTGAGCCCGTTTGCGCTGACCGTCGTTGTTTTGCTGGTTGAGGAAGGAGCAGTGGTGTATGCGCCAGTCCCCAACGCGTTCGCCGTTGTGTCGGGCCCGGTTGTCGTCGTTGTCACGCTGCCATCGGCAGCCGTAACGGTGGTAGTGGTGAGATCAATGGCGCCGTCCCCGTTCACGTCCTTGGTGACTGTCGTGGTAAGCTTGTTGGCGCTGACCGACGTCACCGTCCGGCTTTCCAGCGATCCATTCGCCTTCTTGTAGTCGACCGTCTCAGCCGTACTGCCGTCTGCATTCAAAACAGTGGTGTCGACCTTCGAGCGGCTGATGGTGGTGTCGACCGCCGCCCAGTTTGTGGTCTTGGTGAGACCATTCGCGCTGGTGACGACAACGGTCCTGTTCTTTGCGATCCCCGCGGCGTCTAGATCGGTGATGGTCTCGGCCTTACTGCCATCGGCATTTAGCACGATGACATTGGTGGTTGACTGGTCGATCGTGCCGTTGCCGTCGAGATCGGTGGCAAGCGTGCTCGACAGGCCATTGGCGCTGACGGTCCGTGTCGCCGACGACGTCAGAATGCCCACGGCATAAGTGCGATTGACCGTTGTAGTCGAGCCATCTGCGTTGCGGACGATCGAACTGCTGTCGTCGATCGTGCCATTGCCATTGACATCCCTGGTTGATGTCACCGTTTTGCCATCGCCGCTGATGATCGTCTGATACTTGGCAATCTGGGCATTGTTGGCATTGAAGACAGTGACAGTGTCGGTTTCCGATCCGTTGGCGCCGAGAATTGTGGTCGCGGTGCTGATCTGGTCGATCGTGCCATTGCCGTCCAGATCACTCTGGACCGTGATCGTCAGCCCATCGGCGCTGGTGGTGGTGACGGTCTTGCCGATCAGAATGGTGCCGGCGCCGTTGTAGGTCGAGACG
>NZ_JAIUIU010000045.1:0-23498 GCF_020165775.1 Mesorhizobium sp. B263B2A | reverse complement strand
ATCTGGTCGTAGCGCTTGTATTCGCCAAAATACTTCGTGATCGCCGCCGTCAGCGACGTCTTGCCATGATCGACGTGGCCGATCGTGCCGATGTTCACATGAGGCTTAGTGCGCTCGAATTTACCTTTTGCCATGTGATGTCTCCATTTCCTGCTCGCCCGTGCGGGCTTTGAATTGCGTTACCGCGGCAGCTCTTTCGAGTTACGCGTATTTCTTCTGGACTTCCTGGGCGACCGCGGTCGGGACCGGCTCGTAGTGATCGAACTGCATCGTGTAGGCCGCACGGCCCTGGCTCATCGAGCGCAGGTTGTCGACGTACTTGAACATGTTGGCGAGCGGCACCATCGCGTTGATGACGACAGCCACGCCGCGCGCTTCCTGGCCCTGGATCTGGCCACGACGGCCGTTCAGATCGCCAATGACGCTGCCGACATAATCTTCCGGCGTCACGACCTCGACCTTCATGATCGGCTCGAGCAGCTGCACGCCAAGCTTGGGTGCCGCTTCACGGAAACACGCACGGGACGCGATTTCGAAGGCCAGAACCGAGGAGTCGACGTCGTGGTAGGCGCCGTCGATGAGCGTCGCCCTGACGCCGATCATCGGGAAGCCCGCGAACGGACCGGCGCCCATGACGCTCTGGATGCCCTTTTCGACGCCCGGGATGTATTCCTTCGGCACCGCGCCGCCGACGATCTTGGACTCGAACACGAAGTCCTCGCCTTCCGCATTCGGCTCGAACACAACCTTGACGCGGGCGAACTGACCGGTACCGCCGGTCTGCTTCTTGTGCGTGTAGTCCTGCTCAAACCTGCGGGTGATCGTCTCGCGATAAGCCACCTGCGGAGCGCCGACATTGGCTTCCACCTTGAACTCGCGGCGCATGCGGTCGACGATGATGTCGAGGTGCAGTTCGCCCATGCCGGAGATGATGGTCTGGCCGCTTTCCTCGTCGGTCTTGACGCGGAAGGACGGATCCTCGGCAGCCAGGCGATGAAGGGCGAGGCCCATCTTCTCCTGGTCGTTCTTGGTCTTCGGCTCGATGGCGATCTGGATGACCGGATCGGGGAATTCCATGCGCTCGAGGATGACCGGATGCAGCGGATCGCACAGCGTGTCGCCGGTGGTCGTGTCCTTCAGGCCAGCCAGAGCGACGATGTCGCCGGCGAAAGCTTCTTCGACGTCGGCGCGCGAATTCGCATGCATCTGCAGCATGCGGCCGATGCGCTCCTTCTTGCCCTTGACGGTGTTGTCGACCGAGATGCCCTTGGTGAGCTTGCCCGAATAGATGCGGGCGAAGGTCAACGACCCGACGAACGGGTCGTTCATGATCTTGAAGGCGAGCATCGACAGCGGCTCGTTATCGTCCGCATGACGCTCGATCTCGGCATCGGTCTTGGCGTCCACACCCTTGATGGCGGGCACGTCGGCGGGCGACGGCAGGTATTCGACAACGGCGTCGAGCAGCGGCTGCACGCCCTTGTTCTTGAAGGCCGAGCCGCAGAACATCGGGTAGAACTTGACCGCGATCGTGCCCTTGCGGATCAGCGAACGGATCTCGTCATTCGACGGCATCTTGCCTTCGAGGTAGTTCTCGAGAGCCGTCTCGTCCATTTCGACGGCGGCTTCGATCATCTTCTCGCGGTATTCCTCGGCACGGGCCTTGAGGTCTTCCGGGATCTCGACGACGTCCCAGGCAGCGCCCAGCGTCTCGTCGCGCCAGACAAGCGCATTCATTTCCACGAGATCGACGACGCCCTTGAAGTCGATCTCGGCGCCGATCGGCAGCTGCATGACGACAGCCTGCGCACCGAGGCGCGAGCCGATCATCTCGACCGAGCGGTAGAAGTCGGCGCCGATCTTGTCCATCTTGTTGCAGAAGATCATGCGCGGAACTTTGTACTTGTCGGCCTGGCGCCAGACCGTTTCCGTCTGCGGCTCAACACCGGCGTTGGCGTCGAGCAGCGCGATGGCGCCGTCGAGCACGCGCAGCGAACGCTCGACTTCAATGGTGAAGTCGACGTGTCCGGGGGTGTCGATGATGTTGAAGCGGTGCATCTTGCCGTCGCGACCCTTCCAGAAGGTCGTGGTCGCGGCGGACGTGATGGTGATGCCGCGCTCCTGCTCCTGCTCCATCCAATCCATGGTGGCAGCGCCGTCGTGGACTTCGCCGATCTTGTGCGACTTGCCCGTATAATAGAGGACGCGCTCGGTGGTCGTCGTCTTGCCGGCGTCAATATGCGCCATGATACCGAAATTGCGGTAATCTTCGATTTTGTATTCGCGGGCCATCGTAGCTGCCTCTCAGTCTCGTTCGCGCTTTACCAGCGGTAGTGCGCGAAAGCGCGGTTGGCTTCAGCCATCTTGTGGGTGTCTTCACGCTTCTTGACGGCCGTGCCGCGGTTGTTGGCCGCGTCCATCAGCTCGCCAGAGAGGCGGTCGACCATCGTGGTCTCGTTGCGGTTGCGCGCGGCGGCGATCAGCCAACGGATGGCCAACGCCTGACGACGCTCGGGGCGCACATCGACCGGAACCTGGTAGGTCGCACCGCCGACGCGGCGCGAACGCACTTCCACATGCGGCGCGACATTGTCGAGCGCCTGATGGAAGACGGTGACCGGCTCCTGCTTGGTCTTCGACTGAACCTGGTCGAGCGCGCCGTAGACGATGGTCTCGGCAACCGACTTCTTGCCGTCATACATGACGGCGTTCATGAACTTGGTGACGATCAGATCGCCGAACTTCGGATCCGGGTTGATCTCACGCTTTTCTGCACTGTGACGACGCGACATGGCTTTTGTCTCTCAATCTCGTAGCCCGACGCATTGGAGCGCCAGAGCCGGAAAATCTTACTTCGGACGCCTTACTTCGGACGCTTGGCGCCGTACTTCGAACGGCGCTGCTTGCGGTTCTTCACGCCCTGCGTGTCGAGCACGCCGCGGATGATGTGGTAGCGAACGCCCGGAAGATCCTTGACGCGGCCGCCGCGGATCATCACCACGGAGTGTTCCTGAAGGTTGTGACCTTCGCCGGGGATGTAACCGATCACTTCAAAACCATTGGTCAGGCGGATCTTGGCCACCTTGCGCAGCGCCGAGTTCGGCTTCTTCGGCGTCGTCGTGTAGACGCGCGTGCAGACGCCCCGCTTCTGCGGGTTCTGCTGCATGGCCGGGACCTTGTTGCGCTTCACCGGCGCAATGCGCGGCTTGCGGATCAGCTGGTTGACGGTAGGCATTAAACCCTCTTGTCTCTCAATTCCGTGTCTCGCCCGGTCAGGGCCGCTCAAAGCGTCATTTCCATACGCAAATTCGGGCCACAAACCGCGCCTCGCGGTCTTGCCCGAACAAATGGCAGAGGAAGCGGAAGCCGCTTCGTGCACGCCGGAAATGTCTTTTCGCTCGTAAAACGAACCCTGTTTGAGGCAAACTCCAAAGCGTGTCGCTTCGGAAAGGAGAGCCTCACATCGGTTCTGACTGGCCGGCTTCTACTCGTAAGCCCGCGAACCGTCAACCCCGGCGTGGCAAATATTGCATCGAAGCCGAGGCTTGGCAGCCATGCGAAAACCGCATGTAATTTTCTTTCGCCATTTTGCAATGGCAAGGAAGAAAGTGACCGGCTTTTGGCTTTTGCGCGCCCTTGCTTCATGCGAAAAGGCGGCATGAGCGACCGAAGCCCCCTCGCCATCCCTTGCAAAGAGGAATCAGCTCGTGAACGACAATGACGAACGCCCAGTGACCATCATCACCGGCCGGGTGTGGAAGCGGAAGGGCGGCAAAGTGGAAGGCGTGCATGTCATGCTGGTCGCACCCGACGACGATTCGGCTGTGCGCAAAGCGCTCGAATCGCTCGCGGCTGAGGGTTACGCCGAGGCCGAGCTCGACCAGATCGGTGACATGGACGGCGTGCCCGACGACGAGCCGCATCTGTCAGCCTATCAAGGCGCGCTCGAAGGCGAAGTGTCGATCGTGACCTTCGAGGAGCCGATCTGAGAATCAGGCACCCCTCGCCTTTCGAATCGCCGCCAGCCCCTTCCGGCGAAAGAAAAAAGTTGGGCGCTGCAGTCCGGCAAAGCTGGGACTGACCGTCCACCGCTGGCTTGTTCGGGGCAAGTGTTCTGATAAGAAGCGCTGATCATCACCCAACAGACGGAGCGACCGTGTCCCAGCCCATCAAGATTGGCATCGTCGGCGTCGGCAAGATCGTCCGCGACCAGCACCTGCCGGCCCTGGCGAAAGACCAGGATTACCGACTCACCGCCGCCGCCAGCCGGCATGGCAAGGTCGACGGCATCCCGAATTTTCCTGCCATCGAGGCGATGCTCGACGCGGTGCCGGAACTGGACGCCGTCTCGCTCTGCATGCCGCCGCAATTCCGCTACGATGCCGCGCGCACCGCGCTCGAGGCCAAGAAGCATGTCTTCCTGGAAAAGCCTCCGGGCGCCACGGTCAGCGAGGTCGAGGACCTGAAGGCGCTGGCGGCGAGACAGGGCGTTACCCTCTTCGCCAGCTGGCATTCGCGCTATGCGCCGGCGGTGGAGGAAGCGCGGAGCTTTCTCGCATCGACCCGGATCCGCTCGGCGGCGATCGTCTGGAAGGAAGACGTGCGCCGCTGGCACCCGAACCAGGACTGGATCTGGCAGCCAGGCGGCTTCGGCGTCTTCGATCCCGGCATCAACGCGCTGTCGATCGCGACCCACATCCTGCCGGCGATGTTCATCACCTCGGCGGTTCTCGATTTTCCCGAAAACCGTGCCGCCCCGGTCGCCGCGCAAGTCGCCTTCCGCACCTCGAACGGATTGCCGGTGACGATGGAACTCGACTGGCTGCAGACCGGTCCGCAAAGCTGGGACATCCTGGCTGACACGGATGCCGGCAAGATGGTGCTTTCCGGTGGCGGCTCGAAGCTCGCCATCGACGGCAAGATCGTTCACGAAGAGCCCGAAGCCGAATATCCGATGCTCTACAAGCGCTTCGCCGAGATCGTGCGTGCAGGCGCCTCGGATGTCGACCTCGCGCCGCTGCAGCATGTCGCCGATGCCTTCATGCTGGGCAAGCGCAATGTGGTCGAGGCGTTTTTCGACTGATTTGTGCACCGCGACGGGATCGCGGACATGGCTTGAATGCTCGTGCCAGGTCGACCCCCACTCCGTCTCGGCTACGCCGAGCCACCTCTCCCCCGATCGACGGGGTAGAGGAAGGGCGCGAACCTATTGCAGCCAACGCTCGTCGATGCGGCTTCCCTCTGGGATCATTCGACGATCGCGATCGCAAAACCGTCATAGCCCTTGGCACCGACGGTCTGGATGGCGGTTCCGTCCAGCCGCTTGTCGCCGCCGATGAAGGAGAAGGCGGCGCGTGCGCCTTCGACATTGGGATCACGACCGTCCTCGTCGAGCACCGCGCCGTCACGGATGACGTTGTCACAGACGATGACGGTTCCTGAGCGCGACAGCCGCATCGCCCATGACAGATAATTCGGATTGTTCGGCTTGTCGGCGTCGATGAAGATGAGATCGAACGGCCCGGCATTCTCGGCGCTCAGCTCGGCGAGCGACTGAAGCGCCGGCCCGACCCGCAGGTCGACCCGCTCCGACACCCCTGCCCGCTCAAAATTCGACCGCGCGACCTTGGCGTGATGCGGGTCGAGTTCAAGCGTCACGACCTTACCGTCGGCAGGCAATGCGCGCGTCATCCAGATCGTCGAATAGCCGCCCAGCGTGCCGATCTCGAGGATTTTTCTTGCCCCTTTCATGCGCGCCAGAATTGAAAGCAGCTTGCCTTGCGCCGGCGATACGTCGATCGCCGGCAGGCCTTGGTCATGATTGGCCGCCAGAACGGCATCGAGGGCGGGATCCGCCTCGAACAGGGCATCGACGATGTAGTCGTCGACAGCAGCCCAGGTCTTCTTGCTCATCGTTTTAATCTCCGATCCATTGAAAGCCAAAACGCGAAAGGATGCCGCTAGGCACCCCGGGCGAAAAGCTGCCATGAATATGAATACCCAACATCAAACCCCGAACAAACAAAAAGGCCGCCGGGTTGCCCCGGCGGTCTTGTTGCCTGAGATTTCCAAGAGCGGTTCATCGTTTCATGGAAACGTTGAACCGCTCTATCCTTATTTTGGCAATTCCGGACGGAAAACCGTTTTACACTTTTCCTGGAATTGCTGCCGCCGCGCTTACTGCGCGGCGGTTGTCATGTCGGCCAGCATCGGCTCGGCGACTTCCACACCGGAGGCCTTGCGGCGCTCGTCGATGATGAGTTCGTCGCGCGAGGTGGCGATGCGCCGGATCTGGCTCATCGTGCCGCCGGTACCGGCCGGGATCAGCCGGCCGACGATGACGTTTTCCTTCAAGCCCTGCAGCATGTCGGTCTTGCCGGCAACCGCGGCTTCCGTCAGCACCCTGGTCGTCTCCTGGAAGGAGGCGGCCGAGATGAAGGACGGCGTCTGCAGCGAGGCCTTGGTGATGCCGAGCAGCACCGGCTGACCTTCGGCCGGCTTCTTGCCGTCCTCGATCAGGCGCTCGTTGACCTCTTCCAGCTCGATCACGTCGACGTGGTCGCCCGGAATGTAGGTCGAGTCGCCCTGCGTGGTGATCTCGACCTTCTGCAGCATCTGGCGAACGATCACCTCGATGTGCTTGTCGTTGATCGACACGCCCTGCAGGCGGTAGACCTCCTGGATTTCGTTGACGAGGTAGGAAGCAAGTGCCTCCACGCCCTTGATCGCCAGGATGTCGTGCGGCGCCGGATTGCCGTCGAGGATATAGTCGCCCTTCTCGATGACGTCGCCGTCCTGGAGATGGAACGGCTTGCCCTTCGGGATCAGGTATTCGACCGGCTCGAGCGTCGAGTCATGCGGCTCGATGATGATGCGGCGCTTGTTCTTGTAGTCGCGGCCGAAGCGGATCGTGCCATCGATCTCGGCGATGATGGCGTGATCCTTCGGACGACGGGCCTCGAACAGTTCGGCAACACGCGGCAGACCGCCGGTGATGTCCTTGGTCTTGGCGCTTTCCATCGGGATACGCGCCAGGACGTCGCCGGGACGAACCTGCGCACCCGGCTCGACCGAGAGAATGGCCTCGACCGAGAGCAGGAAGCGGGCGTCGCCGCCCTTCGACAGCTTGCCGACCTTGCCCTTGGCATCCAGGATCGCAATCGCCGGCTTGAGGTCGTTGCCGCGTGGCGTCGAACGCCAGTCGATGACCTCACGCTTGGTGATGCCGGTCGATTCGTCGGCCGTTTCCTGGACGGAAATGCCGTCGACCAGATCCTCGTACGACACCTTGCCCTCGATTTCGGTGAGGACCGGGCGGGTATACGGATCCCACTCGGCGATACGCTGGCCGCGCTTCACCTTGTCGCCATCGTCCACGAAGATACGCGAACCATAGGTGACGCGGTGCGTGGCGCGCTCCTTGCCGGCTTCGTCGAGGATCAGGACCGCCATGTTGCGGCCCATGACCATCTGCTGGCCGTCGGAGTTGCGCACCACGTTGCGGTTGCGGATCTCGACCTTGCCCTCGTAGGAGGCTTCAAGGAACGAGCTATCCACCACCTGCGCGGTACCGCCCATGTGGAAGGTACGCATGGTGAGCTGGGTGCCCGGCTCACCGATCGACTGCGCCGCGATGACGCCAACTGCTTCACCCTGGTTGACCGGGGTACCGCGGGCCAGATCGCGTCCGTAGCAGACCGCGCACACGCCAACCCTGACCTCGCAGGTCAGTGCCGAGCGGATGCGGACCGACTGGACGCCGGCCTTTTCGATCTGCTCCACGTCACGCTCGTCCATCAGCGTTCCGGCCTTGACCAGCAGGTCGCCGGTCACCGGATGGTTGATGTCGTCGAGCGAGGTGCGGCCCAGCACGCGCTGGCCGACCGAAGCGACAACCTGACCGGCATCGACGATCGGCTGCATGGTGAGGCCCTTGTCGGTGCCGCAATCCACGGAGTTGACGATGCAGTCCTGCGCCACGTCGACGAGACGACGGGTGAGGTAACCCGAGTTCGCCGTCTTCAAGGCGGTGTCGGCCAGACCCTTGCGGGCGCCGTGGGTCGAGTTGAAGTACTCGAGCACGGTCAGGCCTTCCTTGAAGTTCGAGATGATCGGCGTCTCGATGATTTCACCCGACGGCTTGGCCATCAGGCCGCGCATGCCGGCGAGCTGGCGCATCTGCGTGGGCGAGCCACGCGCACCGGAGTGCGACATCATGTAGATCGAGTTCATCGGCTTCTGACGGCCATTGTCCTCGAACTCCACGGCCTTGATGCGGGCCATCATTTCGTCGGCGACCTTTTCCGAGCACTTGGCCCAGGCGTCGACGACCTTGTTGTACTTCTCGCCCTGGGTGATCAGGCCGTCATTGTACTGCTGCTCGTATTCCTTGGCCAAAGCCTCGGTGTCCGACACCAGCTTGATCTTGGAGTCCGGGATCAGCATGTCGTCCTTGCCGAACGAAATGCCGGCACGGCAGGCGTGAGCGAAACCGAGCGCCATGATGCGATCGCAGAAAATGACCGTCTCCTTCTGACCGCAGTGGCGGTAGACGGTGTCGATCATCTTGGAGATGTTCTTCTTGGTCATCTCCTGGTTTGCGGTCTCGTACGGCACATTGACGTTCTTCGGCAGAAGTTCGCCGATGATCATGCGGCCAGGCGTGGTGTCGTGGATCTTCGACACGACCTTGCCTTCGGCGTCGACCGTGCGGAAGCGACCCTTGATCTTGGCGTGCAGCGTCACCGCCTTGGTCTCGAGCGCGTGCTGGAGTTCGCCCATGTCGGCAAACACCATGCCCTCGCCCGGCTCGTTCTGGTTGACGATCGAGAGATAGTAGAGACCCAGAACCATGTCCTGCGACGGCACGATGATCGGCGCGCCGGAAGCCGGGTGCAGGATGTTGTTGGTCGACATCATCAGCACGCGGGCTTCAAGCTGCGCTTCCAGGGACAGCGGCACGTGGACCGCCATCTGGTCGCCGTCGAAGTCGGCGTTGAAGGCCGTGCAGACCAGCGGATGCAGCTGGATCGCCTTGCCTTCGATCAGGATCGGCTCGAACGCCTGGATGCCGAGGCGGTGCAGCGTCGGCGCGCGGTTCAGCAGCACCGGATGCTCGCGGATGACCTCGTCGAGGATATCCCAGACCTCCGGACGCTCCTTCTCGACCAGCTTCTTCGCCTGCTTGACGGTCGAGGAGTAACCCTTGGCGTCGAGACGGGCGTAGATGAAGGGCTTGAACAGTTCGAGCGCCATCTTCTTCGGCAGGCCGCACTGGTGCAGCTTGAGCTCCGGACCGGTCACGATGACCGAACGGCCGGAATAGTCGACGCGCTTGCCGAGCAGGTTCTGGCGGAACCGGCCCTGCTTGCCCTTGAGCATGTCGGACAGCGACTTCAGCGGACGCTTATTGGCGCCGGTGATGACGCGGCCGCGACGGCCGTTGTCGAACAGCGCATCGACGGCTTCCTGCAGCATGCGCTTTTCATTGCGCACGATGATGCCCGGCGCCCGCAACTCGATCAGCCGCTTCAGACGGTTGTTGCGGTTGATGACGCGGCGATAGAGGTCGTTCAGGTCGGACGTGGCGAAACGGCCACCGTCCAGCGGGACGAGCGGACGCAGGTCCGGCGGAATCACCGGAACCACCTTCATGATCATCCATTCCGGACGGTTGCCGGATTCCATGAAGTTCTCGACGACCTTGAGCCGCTTCAGATACTTCTTCTGCTTCAGCTCGGACGTGGTCGAAGCCAGTTCCGAACGCAGGTCGCCTGCGATCTTCTCCAAGTCCATGCCGGCCAGGAGGTCGTGAATGGCCTCGGCGCCGATCATGGCGGTGAAACTATCCTCGCCATACTCGTCGACGGCGATCATGTACTCTTCCTCGCTGAGCAGCTGGTGCTCCTTCAGCGCGGTGAGGCCAGGCTCGGTGACGATGTAGTTCTCGAAGTACAGGACGCGCTCGATGTCCTTCAGGGTCATATCGAGCAGCGTGCCGATGCGCGAGGGCAGCGACTTCAGGAACCAGATATGGGCGACGGGAGCGGCGAGCTCGATATGGCCCATGCGCTCGCGGCGAACGCGCGACAGCGTGACTTCGACGCCGCACTTTTCGCAGATGACGCCCTTGTACTTCATGCGCTTGTACTTGCCGCACAGGCACTCGTAGTCCTTGATCGGGCCAAAAATGCGCGCGCAGAACAGACCGTCACGCTCCGGCTTGAAGGTGCGGTAGTTGATGGTCTCCGGCTTCTTGATCTCGCCGAACGACCAGGACAGAATCTTCTCAGGGCTGGCAAGCGAGATCCGGATGGAATCGAACACCTGCGCAGGCGCCTGCGGATTGAAGAGATTCATGACCTCTTGGTTCATGCCGTTCTCCTTTTCGGGGTCCTCGAAAACCCCTTGCATCTAACGCGGACCAAACGCCCGCCGTCTTTGTCGGCCACTGGCCGTCGAATTTGGTAGGCGCGTCGCAAGCTTCCGCGACGCGCCATATCTTGGTCTTACTCGGCCGCGCCCCTATTCGGCAGCATCGGGCAGCCGGATCGGGTTGTCATCGAGCTTGGTGTTCTCCAACTCGACATTGAGGCCGAGAGACCGCATTTCCTTGACGAGCACGTTAAAGCTCTCCGGGATGCCGGCCTCGAAGGTGTCGTCGCCGCGGACGATCGCCTCGTAGACCTTGGTGCGGCCGGCGACGTCGTCCGACTTCACCGTCAGCATTTCCTGCAGCGTGTAGGCGGCGCCATAGGCTTCCAGCGCCCAGACCTCCATCTCGCCGAAGCGCTGGCCACCGAACTGCGCCTTGCCGCCCAGCGGCTGCTGGGTGACGAGCGAGTACGGACCGATCGAACGCGCGTGGATCTTGTCGTCCACCAGGTGGTGAAGCTTGAGCATGTAGATATAGCCCATCGTCACCTTGCGATCGAACGGCTCGCCGGTGCGTCCGTCATAGAGCTGCGACTGACCGCTGGTATGCAGGCCCGCCTGCTCCAGCATGATGTTGATGTCAGCCTCGTGCGCGCCGTCGAACACCGGGGTCGCGATCGAGACGCCGCGGCGCATCTGCTCGCTGAGGCGAACAATGCTCTCGTCGTCATACTCGCGGACCGGCTCGTTGCGGTCGTTGGCCGGCATGAAGCTCTCGAGCGTCTTGCGCAGCGGCTTGATATCACCGGCCGCCTTGTACGTGTCGATCAGCTCGCCGATCTTCTTGCCCATGCCCGCGCAAGCCCAGCCCAGATGCGTTTCCAGGATCTGACCGACATTCATGCGGCTCGGCACACCCAGCGGGTTGAGCACGATATCGGCATGCGTGCCGTCCTCGAGGAAAGGCATGTCCTCGACCGGAACGATGCGCGACACGACACCCTTGTTGCCGTGACGGCCGGCCATCTTGTCGCCCGGCTGCATCTTGCGCTTCACGGCCACGAAGACCTTGACCATCTTCATGACGCCCGGAGGCATTTCGTCGCCGCGCTGCACCTTCTCGACCTTGTCCATGAAGCGCTGCTCGAGCGCCTTCTTGGAGTCGTCGTACTGGCCACGCAGGGCTTCCAGTTCGCTCTGGAGCTTTTCGTTCTCCACGGCAAACTGCCACCACTGCGAACGCGGATACTCGTCGAGCGTATCCTTGGACAGCGTCGAGCCCTTCTTGAAGCCCTTCGGTCCAGCAATCGCTTCCTTGCCGACGAGGACGTCGGAAAGGCGCGCGTAGACGTTGCGGTCCAGGATGGCCTGCTCGTCGTCACGGTCCTTGGCGAGGCGTTCGATCTCCTCGCGCTCGATCGCCATGGCGCGCTCGTCCTTCTCCACACCGTGGCGATTGAACACGCGCACCTCGACGACGGTGCCGAAGGTGCCCGGAGGCATGCGCATCGAGGTGTCGCGCACGTCGGAGGCCTTTTCACCGAAGATGGCGCGCAGAAGCTTCTCTTCCGGCGTCATCGGGCTTTCGCCCTTCGGCGTGATCTTGCCGACCAGGATATCGCCAGGCTGCACTTCCGCGCCGATGTAGACGATGCCGGCTTCGTCGAGGTTCTTCAGCGCTTCTTCCGAAACGTTCGGAATGTCGCGCGTGATTTCCTCCGGACCGAGCTTGGTATCGCGCGCCATGACCTCGAACTCCTCGATATGGATCGAGGTGAAGACGTCGTCGGCGACGATGCGCTCGGAGAGCAGGATCGAGTCCTCGTAGTTGTAGCCGTTCCACGGCATGAACGCGACCAGCACGTTGCGGCCGAGCGCCAGATCGCCGAGCTCGGTCGACGGACCGTCGGCGATGATGTCGCCCTTGTTGACCCGGTCACCCATGCGCACCAGCGGACGCTGGTTGATACAGGTGTTCTGGTTCGAACGCTGGAACTTCATCAGCCGGTAGATATCGACGCCGGACTTGCCCGGATCGAGATCCTCGGTGGCGCGAATGACGATACGCGTCGCGTCCACCTGGTCGACGATGCCGCCGCGGCGGGGGCCGCGGGGGGGGGCGGGGGGGCCGGCGACGATCGGCTCCATGCCGGTGCCGACGAACGGCGCTTCGGCGCGCACCAGCGGCACGGCCTGACGCTGCATGTTCGAGCCCATCAGAGCGCGGTTGGCGTCGTCGTTTTCCAGGAACGGGATCAGGGCCGCGGCCACCGACACCATCTGCTTCGGCGACACGTCCATCAAGTCGACGTTTTCGCGCGGCGCCATCATCACTTCGCCGGCGCTGCGGCAAATGACGAACTCGTCGACGAAGCCGCCATTCTTGTCGAGCTCGGCGTTGGCCTGCGCGACGTGGTGCTTGGCTTCTTCCATCGCCGAGAGATAGACGACGTCATTGGTCAGCTTGCCGTCGACGATCTTGCGGTACGGGCTCTCGATGAAGCCGTACTTGTTGACACGTGCGAAAGTGGCCAGCGAGTTGATCAGACCGATATTCGGGCCTTCCGGCGTCTCGATCGGGCAGATGCGGCCGTAATGCGTCGGGTGCACGTCGCGCACCTCGAAGCCGGCGCGCTCGCGGGTCAGACCGCCCGGTCCAAGCGCCGACAGGCGACGCTTGTGGGTGATCTCCGACAGCGGGTTGGTCTGGTCCATGAACTGCGACAGCTGCGAGGAACCGAAGAACTCGCGCACGGCGGCGGCCGCCGGCTTGGCGTTGATCAGGTCCTGCGGCATCACCGTGTCGATCTCGATCGAGGACATACGCTCCTTGATCGCGCGCTCCATACGCAGCAGGCCGACGCGGTACTGGTTCTCCATCAGCTCGCCGACCGAGCGCACGCGGCGATTGCCGAGATTGTCGATGTCGTCGATCTCGCCCTTGCCGTCGCGCAGTTCGACAAGCGTCCTGACCACGGCCAGGATGTCGTCCTTGCGCAGGACGCGCACGGTGTCCTCGGCCTTGAGTTCGAGGCGCATGTTCATCTTGACGCGGCCGACGGCCGACAGATCATAGCGCTCGCTGTCGAAGAACAGCGAGTTGAACATGGCTTCGGCGGTCTCGAGCGTCGGCGGCTCGCCGGGGCGCATGACACGATAGATGTCGAACAGCGCGTCCTGGCGGCTTTCGTTCTTGTCGACGTTGAGCGTGTTGCGGATATAGGCGCCGACATTGACATGGTCGATGTCGAGGACCTTGATCTCGTTCTCGCCCGTGCCGAGAAGCACTTTGAGAGTCTTTTCATCGATCTCGTCACCGGCTTCGAGGAAGATCTCGCCGGTTGCGTAGTTGACGATGTCCTCGGCCAGGTAGTTGCCGAGCAGATCCTCGTCGGTCGCCTTGATCGCCTTGAGACCCTTTTCGCCAAGCGCTCTGGCCTGACGGGCGGTGATCTTCTTGCCGGCTTCGACAACGACCTCGCCCGTATCAGCGTCGACCAGGTCGCCGACGGCCTTGAGGCCGCGGAAACGCTCGACGTTGAACGGAATGCGCCAGTGGTCGCCGGCGCGCTTGTAGGTGATCTTGTTGTAGAAGGTCGACAGGATCTCTTCGCCGTCCATGCCGAGTGCCATCAGCAGCGACGTCACCGGAATCTTGCGGCGGCGGTCGATACGGGCGTGCACGACGTCCTTGGAATCGAACTCGATGTCGAGCCACGAGCCGCGATAGGGAATGACGCGCGCGGCAAACAGAAGCTTGCCCGACGAGTGCGACTTGCCCTTGTCATGGTCGAAGAAGACGCCCGGCGAACGGTGCATCTGCGAGACGATGACGCGCTCGGTGCCGTTGACGATGAAGGTGCCGTTCAAGGTCATGAGCGGCATGTCGCCCATGTAGACGTCCTGCTCCTTGATGTCCTTGATCGACTTGGCGCCGGTATCCTCGTCGATATCGAACACGATGAGGCGCAGCGTCACCTTCAGCGGCGCGGCATAGGTCAGGTCGCGCTGACGGCATTCGTCAACGTCGAATTTCGGTCCTTCGAACTCGTACTTCACGAACTCCAGCATCGAGGAGCCAGAAAAATCGGAGATCGGGAAGACCGACTTGAAAACGGCCTGCAGTCCCTCGTCCGGACGTCCGCCCTTGGGCTCGTCCACCATCAGGAACTGGTCATAGGATGCCTTTTGAACCTCGATCAGGTTCGGCATCTCCGCAACTTCCGGGATCTTTCCGAAGAACTTGCGTACGCGTCTGCGGCCATTGAAAGTCTGGGTCTGGGCCATCGTCGCTCCTTAGCTCTAAACTCGGGACGAGCCTCGCCGCGGCTCGCCTTGCATACCGAGCCGCCTGGGCGGCGGCCCTCTGTCTGTTCTCCGGCAGCCACAACCAATTGCTTGGCGGCGGCCGGCCGAAACGGGAGAAAACCCGTTTCCTGAAGGCCTGTTCGGGCCCTCAGGAAAGAGGTTCTCGTACATCTCGCGTTACGCGTCCTCCCCTCCAGGTGAGGGGAGTGGCGGACGGCGCGAGGCCGCCCGCCGCTTTTACGCTTACTTCAGGTCGACCTTGGCGCCGGCTGCTTCCAGCTGGGCCTTGAACTTGTCAGCGTCGGCCTTGGAAACGCCTTCCTTGACCGGCTTCGGAGCCGCTTCGACCAGATCCTTGGCTTCCTTGAGGCCAAGACCGGTGATGGCGCGGACTTCCTTGATGACGTTGATCTTCTGAGCGCCAGCGTCGGTGAGGACGACGTCGAATTCCGTCTTTTCCTCGACCGGAGCAGCGGCAGCAGCAGCGCCGCCAGCAGCGGCAACCGCCACCGGAGCAGCAGCCGAAACGCCCCACTTTTCTTCCAGAAGCTTCGACAGCTCGGCCGCCTCGAGGACGGTCAGCTTCGAAAGGTCGTCTACGATCTTTGCGAGATCAGCCATTGTTGTATTCCTTCATAAGGTTCGAACGTGTGTTTGTGATAGCGAGGAACGGCCTCATGCCGCCTCGTCCTTCCGGGCGTAAGCGCCGATGACGCGCGCGACCGAGGCCGCTGGCGCATTGACGATCTGGGCGATCCGGGTTGCCGGCGTGGCGATCATGCCAACCAGCCTGGCGCGCAGCTCATCGAGCGACGGAAGTGTGGCGAGTGCCTTCACACCGTCGGCATTGAGCGAGGTGGTGCCCATTGCGCCGCCGAGAATGACGAGCTTGTCATTTCCCTTGGCGAAATCGGACGCGACCTTCGGCGCCGCAATCGGATCCTCCGAATAAGCAATCAGCGTCTGTCCCTTGAACAGCTCGATGATCGATGCGGAGTCCGTGCCCTGAAGAGCGATTTTGGCGAGACGGTTCTTCGCGACTTTAACGGTGCCACCGGCGGCGCGCATTTTCGACCGAAGGTCGTTCATTTGCGCGACGGTGATACCGGCATAGTGGGCCACGACCACTGAACCTGCGCTTGCAAACGCATCGTTCAGGCCCGTGACGAGTTCGCGTTTTTCCGCTCTGTCCACTGCCTATCTCCAGTTGACCCCTGCCCCTAAAATAGGACAGGCGTCGGGTTGCCTTTGCCGGCCGGGCCATCCAGTAACGGATCTCCCGAACGACGCTCGAGGATCCTGCCCCCTTTCGCCACACCGGCGGCCAAGCCGACGATGCGCAGACAAAAGGCAAACACGGTTCGAACCTTTCATTGGAGCACTTGCTCCGTTGTCAGGTCTTCACCCGTCTCATGCAGGCCCACATGAATTAAGGCTTTTGGGCCGCCTGCAATCTCGGACAGGATGTCCGGAAGCCTTTCGGCTTCCGGCACCGGGCCGCCGACACGTCGGAGGCCCGGAATTCACTTGCGGATCAGTCTCTTGGAAGACGATCCAAATGGTCGTATCAGGACGCTGCGAGCGTCGAGACGTCGAGCTTGAGGCCCGGGCCCATCGTCGAGGTGACCGACACCTTCTTGACGTAATTGCCCTTGGCGCCAGCCGGCTTTGCCTTGGTCACCGCGTCGGCGAAGGCGCGGATGTTCTCTTCCAGCGCCTTGACGTCGAACGAGACCTTGCCGACGCCGGCATGAACGATGCCGGCCTTCTCGACGCGGAACTCGACCGCGCCGCCCTTCGATGCCTTGACGGCGGCGGCGACGTCGGTGGTGACGGTGCCGACCTTCGGGTTCGGCATCATGCCGCGCGGGCCGAGCACCTTGCCGAGACGGCCGACGAGCGGCATCATGTCCGGCGTGGCGATGCAGCGATCGAAATCGATCGTGCCCTTCTGGACGATGTCGACCAGATCCTCGGCTCCGACGATGTCGGCGCCGGCGGCCTTAGCTTCCTCGGCCTTGTCGCCACGGGCAAACACGGCGACGCGAACCGAGCGGCCGGTACCGTTCGGCAGGTTGACCACGCCGCGGACCATCTGGTCGGCATGGCGCGGGTCGACGCCGAGGTTCATGGCGACTTCGATGGTCTCGTCGAACTTGACCGTGGAACGGTCCTTGAGCAGCTTCAGCGCATCACCCAGGGCGTAAGCCTTGTTGGGATCGATGCCTTCGCGGGTCTTCGATACACGCTTTGCAATCTTTGCCATGATCTCAGCCCACCACTTCCAGACCCATCGAGCGGGCGGAGCCCTCGACCATGCGCATGGCCGCTTCGACGTCGTTTGCGTTCAGATCCTTCATCTTGGCAGTCGCGATTTCGCGAACCTTGTCGCGCGAAACGGTGCCAGCCTTGACCTTGCCCGGCTCCTTCGAGCCCGACTTCAGGTTCGCTGCCTTCTTCAGGAAATAGCTCACCGGCGGCGTCTTCATGACGAAGGTGAATGACTTATCCTGATAGTAGGTGATGACGACCGGAACCGGCGATCCCTTTTCCATTTCCTGGGTCTGCGCGTTGAACGCCTTGCAGAACTCCATGATGTTGATGCCGCGCTGACCAAGCGCCGGGCCGATCGGGGGCGACGGCGTAGCCGAACCCGCGGAGACCTGGAGCTTGAGCTGGCCTGCAATTTTCTTAGCCATCTCTTTTCCTGCCTTTGTCTATGCCGGCATCCACTATCTGGGAAACCCGGCGGTTGCAGTCTGGTGGTGCGGTTCGCGCGGCCGGCTAAAGCCGCATTCGCCTCCCACCGTTCTCGAGGCCGCGCGCTTGTGCGCCGCCTCCCCCGATCGCCGACCGGCGTCGCCGGTCCAACATCGGGGATTTCGGATCAGCCCTTTTCGACCTGTCCGAATTCCAGATCGACAGGCACGGCGCGCCCGAAGATCGAAACTTCCACCTTGAGCCGAGCCCGCTCCTCGTCCACTTCCTGGACGAAACCGTTGAACGACGCGAACGGACCATCCGAAACGCGGATCGCCTCGCCGATCTCGAAGGTGACCGACGGCTTCGGCCGTTCGACGCCTTCCTGGACCTGGTTCAGGATGCGCTGCGCCTCGGCCTCGGTGATCGGCACCGGCTTGGAGTCGCCGAGAAAGCCGGTGACCTTCGGCGTGTTCTTGACCAGCGAGAACACCGCATCGGTCAAATTGGCCTTCAGGAGCACATAGCCCGGAAAGAACTTGCGCTCGGCATCGACCTTGCGGCCACGGCGAACTTCGACGACCTTCTCGGTCGGCACCACGATCTGCTCGATATCGGCGGACAGGCCCTTCTGCTTGGCCTTGTTCTCGATGTCCTCGGCGACCTTCTTTTCAAAGTTCGAATAAGCGTGGACGATGTACCAGCGCGCAGTCATTTTTAGACTTCTCCGTAATCGCCGGACTTAACGTCCAATGCCCAGAATCTGTTCGACCGCAAAGCCCATGAGCTGATCGGCGGTGAAGAAAAAGACCATCGCAATCACAGCGAAGGCCAGAACCATCACCGTCGAGATCATGGTCTCGCGACGCGACGGCCAAGTCACCTTGGCTGTCTCCGAGCGGACCTGCTGGAGAAAGACGAAAGGATTTGTGGTTTTCGAAGCCATATGCCGCCTGTCTTCAAGACCCGTTGGCCGGGCCCCCTGGATGATCCCGCTGACCGGGACTTGCCGCCTGAGCCCAGAGTCGCGCCGAATCAGCGCAACCATTTCGCCCATGCAAATCAGACGCGTAAAGCCGGCTTCCCAGCTCCACGCGTCGCGTGTCTGTTCTGTCTACATAAAACCGATTCTTGATCCACGCAAGTGGCAAGTGTCCGCTTTATGACCAAACACCGCCTCGGAACCATCCAGTCGTTCCGTCCCGGCTATGGCTGCCTTATGCCCCAATCAGGCTAATATGGCAAGCGGGTCGCCGATTTTCAAAGGCCGACCCGCAAAATATCGATGCGCGCAGGGCATTCGTGTGACGGAAACTGGCCCTTTTCAGCCGAACTACGGCCGACGGCGGGAATGGAGGCGCGGCCGCGGTTGGCAAGGCGCCACCTTATGCTCACATGCGCACAAGCAGGATAAGCGAGAATTTCGCGGATGCCATTCAATGCGGAAGGGACAGCACCGATATGGCCCGATAAGATGGTGTTCTTCACATAAGCTGGCTTCGACGGATGGCGAGGTTATTGGCGATGGCTCCGCCGAACTTGCTCGACGACGGCTCGCTCAAGATCACATTGCCTATCCCAACGGCGGCGAAGCCATTCTGAAAGCCAAATGAGTATTTCATCAGCAGCCCTGCTAGGCCTTTCGAGGGTGTCCCAATGCTATATTTCGCCTACGGATCGAACATGGACCCGCTGCAGATCGCAAAGCGCTGCCCTGGCCACCAGGTCGTGGGCATCGGCATGTTGCCGAGCCATCGGCTCTGTTTTCCGCGGCTGTCAAAGAATCGCGGGTGCGGAGTATCGTCCATAGAGCCGGTTCACGACGGGGTGGTATGGGGCGTTGTCTACCGGTTGACGCCCGATGACGTGGTCCGTCTCGATCGGGAGGAGGGATACGAAGCCAGCCGACCCGCGGGCGAGAACCGCTATAACCGGATGACGATAGTGGTGACCATGGGTGGCGAGCCCACCGAAATGCAGACCTATGTCGCTGAGCGGCAGGAAAATCCCCCTCCCCCAAATGCCGAGTATTTAGCACTGATGCGCGATGGCGGCCGGCACCATGGGTTGCCCGCCCCCTATCTCGCCATGCTCGACGCGCTGGGTGAGTATGTCGGGATCGTATCCGGTTGATCTGCCAACCGTAAAAAGGCGCTCATGATATCGCCCAAATTGTCGTCACGGCGGCAATCAAGCGGCTGCCCGGCGCTCTTGACGCGCAGCTTCCCACACTTCGCGGGCGGCGTCGGCATTCAAGGCCGCAATCCCCAAACCCACCAGCAAATCTGGCCACGCCGATCGCCATACGAAAGCCGTCATCAGCCCGGCAGCAATAATGGCAATGTTGGCGAATGCGTCATTGCGTGCCGACAGGAATGCCGCCCGCGTCAGGCTGCCGCCGTGGTGCCGGTAGGCGGCGAGCATGTAGGCACAGGAGAGATTGACCGCGAGTGCACCCAGACCTGTCAGCGACAGGGCGAAGGCTTGAGGCGGCACCGGCGCGTTGAATTTTTCCCACGCCGTCCAGAGGGTCGCCACGCCCGGCACAAGCAGGATAAGCGCCAGCGCCATGCCGACCCGCGAGCGGGCGCGCATCGACCAGCCCAGCGCGAGCAGAATGAGAAGGTTGACCGAGGCATCTTCCAGAAAGTCGATGCTGTCGGCGAACAACGACACCGATCCGATGGCGAGCGCCACGGCGAACTCGATGCCAAAATAGCTCAGGTTCAGAAGTGCGACGAGCAGGACAATACGGCGGAGCGCGCTATGGGCTTCCATATCCAAACCTTCTCACGATTTAGCATGTCCGGCCACCAGCGGTTCGCCGATTTTCCAAGGCCAGCAGCAAATATCGTTCGGATGGCCATTTTGGAAAATGGCACGGGCAGCAGGGCTCGAACCTACGACCTGCGGTTTTGGAGACCGCCGCTCTACCAACTGAGCTATGCCCGTATCGTGTGCGCCTCGGCGCAGCAGCAGGGGCTTCCTAAAAGCTTCCGCGCTGTCTGTAAAGAGCGGTTTGCAGGCAAACGCGCCTTCATCCCCTTTGCCAGAAATCGGGATAGCTGACGACCAGCCCGTCATCGTCGATCTCGAGTTCCCGCTTGAAGTCGCTGGCGCGCGATTCATAGAGGTACCGCTTGCCCTCTTCGAGACATGAGTAGCGCTGCGGGTTGCTCACCACCGTGAGCGCGGGGAAATCGACGAAAGCGGTGGTGATCTCGGCACTTTGCCCGGTGGAAAGCCGCAAGCGCCGGATCGGCAGCGTGTTGGTGAACGGCGTCACGGTGAGGTCCGGGTCGAAGACACCGTCGAGCTCCGGCACGGGCATGCCGTCCCGGGCCCAGTGGCCATCGCCGTCAGAGGCAAGAACCAGCGTCCGTTCGCTACCGATCATGTCGACCGTGACGCTCCTGGCGCGCCAGTTCGCGTCGCAGCTTATGCGATAGCGGACGGCGAAAGGCGTTTGGCCGGAGCAAATGACGACGGAATCGGCCAACACCTCGCCGGCCCGCTCGCGCAGCACAAGATGTTCGAGGCCGGGGCCTTCCCACTCGCGCCAGCGCACGATCTTGAATGCCTCGGCAGTCATTGCTCCAGCAGCTCTCGGCAGGCTTTGCCGGTCATGATTTGGCATCAGGCGGCGTGTAGGGTCCGCCAGGCACACCCCAGCCCCAGGTCGGCATCGGTTCGGTTTCCGGGTCGCAGGTCTCGCCGAGATTGGAATTCATCTTGGCCAGCCGCGATCCCCACTCCACATAGCCCATGAAGGCTGAACGGAATTCGGGATCGTCGGGCAGGCCGACGGCATCGGCGGCGTCTGCCAGGAGGTTGATCCAGCGGCGGCGCTGTTCCTCAGTCAGATGCTTGCCCAGGTGATGCATGACCATTTCGCGGTGCCCGCCATGCTGTTCGCTATAGGTTTTCGGCCCGCCGAAAACCTCGCCGATGAAAGCGGCGACATGGGCGGGATGGTCGGGCGACATGGTCTTGAACACCGGCCCGACGATCGGATCCTGCGCCACCTTGTCATAGAAGGTCTGCGTCAGCCGGTTCAGCGCCTCGCTGCCGCCGGCCCATTCGTAGAGTGTCGGGACGTTCTTGCGCATCAGAGTTCACCTGTCCTGGCTGCCCGAGAACAATAGCGGAAAGCCCTCGCTCTGCTCAACCTGCCCCGATGGCCAGCCAGCCTGCGCGACTACAGTTTCGCCGGCGTCTCGGCTTCGGCATTGGCTGACGGCGTAACCCTGCAATTGTCCGGTTTCGCTGCCGCCCTGCATATGGTGGCACCTGTCAGTTCGTCGGCGGACTGACGCCCGGTCGCCAGCCCGAGCCTCAGCGCCGTGTCTCGATCGAGCTGCGTTTGGCCCGATGAGCGCTGCATGGCCTCGAACAGGCCAGGCCCGATCGCCATCTCCTCAAGATACGCCTTGACCTTCTCCTCCTGTCCGAGCGCCTGCACGCTGAGGCGCGCATCCGGCCCAATCAGGCGCCTGATGCCGCCGGCGACCACGATCGGACAGACCGAGGCGCATTCACCTTCCGTATCGATGGTCAGCCCGGTGTGGGCGCCATCCCTGGCCAGGCAGTCCAGGGAGGGACCGCAGTCGACGAAATCCGTGCGGGCGACGACGACATCGAGCTTATGCTCCCGGATCGTCCTGCCGACGGCGAGAGCGCCGTCGACATCGCCGCCTCGCGAGCTGATCACGATCGGCAGCCGCCGCCCACCGGCGGCATCGAGCGCCTGGCGCAGCCTTTCCGGCGTCTGTGCGGTGATCGACCCTTCGGCGGAGATCCATTCCGGGCAGTCGGGATTGCACAGCGGATTGCTGCCGCGCACAAGCACGAAGCGCATATCCGCTTCCTTCGGCGGCATGCCTTCAGCCGGCTGAGGCACGGCAGGCCTGGCCCCGGCGGTCGGGGCGCCGGCGGTGTCCTTGCCTGCCGGTACCTGCCGGCAGTTCGCCTGCGGCTGCTCCAGCCTGCAGACGGTCCCCCCGGTCATGACATCGACGCTGTCCAGGCTGGTGACGAGTTTCATGCGCAGCATGGCATCGAGGGCAATCTGCCGGATGTCGCTGGCCTGCGTCTGCTTCATCGTCTCGAGCACGTCCTGGTCGACGCCCATTTCCTTCAGATAGGCGGCAAGGCGTTTCTCGACCCCCTTGCTCATTTCGTAGGTCTTGTAGCTGCCGGCGTTCTTTCGGCTGACGATCCTGGTGCTGATGATCTTCTTCTTGCCGTTCACGATCCGGTAGGTGGTCCGGTAGACCAGCCTCGTCCGCTGGAAGGTGGTTGTGATCTGGTGGACACCGAGATAGGCGAAATCGCCGACCACGCGGCGGACACCGCCGGAAAACATCAGCGGACAGGCCGAATTGCACATGGCGCCGCTGTCATAGGCCATGCCGAAATAGCCGGCTGCCTTACCGTCCTTGTTCTTGCCGTCCTTGTCCGTGCAGTTCTTCATCCGCGGCTCGCAGCCGGTGAAGACGGTCGTGCCGACGGCGGCATCGAGCTTGTTCTTGCGGATCAGCCGGCCAAGCGTCAGCGCCGCGTCGACATTGCCGCCGGGGGAATTGACGACGACCGGCAGTTGCCGGCCGGCGAGCGTCTTGAGTGCGCGCTTGAACAAGGCCGGCGTGCCAGCCTCGATGGTGCCTTCCGCCGATATCCATTCCGGACAGTTGGGCTCGCAGCCCGGCGCACTGCTGCGCACGACGGCGAACCGCATCGGCGGGATATCCGGCTGCTCCTCCTCGGCCTGAGCCGCACAGACAGGCAGCGCCACGGCAAGCAACAGCACGAGGCGGGCCAGCGCCCGCAACCACCATGCCTGTCCATCGAAACGACGCCCTGGAACCACTCTTGGCCAAGCTCCCTCGGTGCAACCTATACTAGTTGCGGCGATGGCGCTTGCAACAGCTTTCAGCGGCCGGCAAATGCGCCTCTCACGCGGCCATGATGGAAACAAAAAGGGCGGCCCGAAGACCGCCCTTTTCTTATCTGACCGGCAGTAGCCGGATCGATTATTCCTTGATGGTGACGACGATGCCGGCACCGACGGTGCGGCCGCCTTCACGGATGGCGAAGCGCAGCTTCTCTTCCATGGC
>NZ_JAIUIU010000044.1:0-29863 GCF_020165775.1 Mesorhizobium sp. B263B2A | reverse complement strand
ACAGTTGGCATTTGAAGCTCTCGCAATTGCGGCTCGTAGCGGTCGAGGGCGGCCAATAGACGATCCTGCCAACCCGGTGCCGGGTCCCATGCGGTCACCTCATGCGTGCCAGTAATGAACAATGCCACCCAGCTCGCGCCTATGGTTCCTGTGCCAATGCATGCGACGCGCATAGTTTACCTCATATCAATGGATCTGGAGAGTGACTTCTCAGGTGGGCTGCGAGAAAACCCGAAGAACCTGAAGCGATGACAACATTAGGCGCCAAGGGCCTCAAGCGTCATCCGGCATATGGTTGTGATGTCGTAGATAGGCAGCCCTGTCATACGACGGATTGCCGGCGTTATCGGCGGGAATCCAGTGCACGTGAACAGTAACGCAGCGATCTCCGGATGTGCGCCGCGGAGCCGGGCGACGCAAGCTGCCACATCATTCTCAATGTCGGCGATATCGGTCGGTTGCGGCGGACGCATGGACGCGTTTTCCAAAATCTTACCGCCTTCAATGCCGCCGATGACGATCCGATCCCGGTCGGCCTGATCACTGAGCCCAAGCAAATCATCTCGAAACACTCGTGAATCAGCTGTGACGACAGCGAGTTTGGCTTTGGGGGGCAGTTGGCGGAGCAGCGTCGGCACTAGGAGCAGACTGGACATTACGACCGGGACGCTTACAGCCGCAGCCACCGCCGCCTGATGCCGGACAGCAGAGCCGCAGTCCGAGGTGATTACGACCGCGCCCCGCTCTACGAGCCTCCGAGCTGCTGTCACAAAAGCCGGCTGGAGCGCAGGTTCGCCCAGCATGACAACATCCGCCCAAGCTCCTTCGACGGTTTCTGATATGACGGGAAAGTCGAAAGTAGCTGAACTAAACAGCGAGCCGGACGGCGGCGCCGGCGGCGTCACGCCGGGTGGCAAGGCAGGTTCCAAACCCAGAATTCCAAGGCAGCTCTCGATTTGCGACGTCATTCTGGCCTCCATCATCGTTCGCTGCATGGGATACCCCAGTGCGGTCATCCGCGCTTTTTGACGCCGAGAATTGACCGTGCTTCGGCAGGCGTGGCGACGCTGGCGCCCATGCGCTCAATGATCCCAACCGCATTGTCTACGAGCTCGGCATTGGATGCCAGCAGCCCTCGTCGGAGATAGATGTTATCTTCCAAACCCACCCGAACGTGCCCACCCATTGGCACCAACTGTCCAACCATCGGCATTTCATCTGCCCCGCAGCCAAATCCGCCCCAGACTGCCCCAAAAGGGAGAATCTCACGCATCGCCTGCACAGCGCTCGGCACAGCGGGAGCGCCATAACCTGTGCCGAGGCAAAATTGGAAAAGGGGCGGGCTGCCAATTATGTTTTCGGAGATGAGTTTCTTAGCGACTTCGATGTGGCCTAAATCGAAGCATTCGAGCTCGGGCTTGACACCAGCCTCGCGCATGAGTGCCGCCATCTGTCGCAGATCGGACATACGCGCAACAAAAATCCGCTCACCAAAAGCCATCGTTCCGCAATCTAGGGTGCTAAGCTCTGGCTGAAGTTTGACGGCATGGGAGCAGCGTCCAATTGCGTCCTTAAGTGTGCTAGTTTTCCTTATTTTTAAAGGATTCAAAGAATCAAGTTCAAGTTCACCATCCATTCCACAGGTTAAGTTGATGATGACGTCCGTCGCCGCGTCCCTAAGCTTCTTAACAACCTGTTCATAGAGCTCAATTCGGTTTGATGGGGCTCCCGTGTCAGGCTCACGGACGTGAATGTGCACAATCGCAGCCCCAGCCTTTGCAGCTTCCAGTGCAGCTTCCGCGATTTGCGATGGCGTTTTGGGGATATTTGGATGCTTCGCAAGAACCGCGCCCCCCCCTCCGGTGACCGCACAGGTGACAATGACTTTCCGGGACATCAGAAATCCTATTTCGGTATCTCTTAATTGTTTAGTCTGGCGCCAACACACTCGATGGTGCTACCGAGTGGTCACACAAGGGAAGGATAGGCATGGCGGCCGATCATTAAATCTGGCGTATTCTTCACGTGCGTCACGTATTGGTCAAATATTGATTGTCGCCGCCGATCATCTGGATGCGAGATGACTGTGCGCGGACGCTGGTCGGAGATCTAAAGCGCGTCGCGTTTGAACGAAATCAGGCGACGTCAGGTTGCCCCCGATGAGCCCTCGTTCATAGCTGGACTCTTCTCCTTGTTGAGCTGCTCCCCGTCTTTGGATCGCCCAGGCTGGAACTTCCGGGCTGATTTGATCCGATACCATTCTTTGGACCGCCGGAAGGTGGAGTTTTCCGGCTGTTTCACGATGGCGGGCTGACGGCGCCATCGGGATTGAGCAACGAGATCGGAACCTTGTGCCCGATTGCGCCATGGGGGCGCACCTCGTTGAACAACTCAGCGACGCAACACCCACGGGACCGGCCCGGAGCGCGAGCTTCTCTACGATGGCATCCTTGGGTGGGTAGCCAAGTCCATATTCACGAAGTGATCGATCGGAATGACGCAGCAGTCTTCTGCTGTAGCGTTTTCGGCCAAGCCTCGGATCGGTGGTTGGAGGTCCCGGCTTGGATGTTCGATCGGATCCTCAGTAAGAGTTGGCGCATCACGACTGCTCCGCACGTCGACCTTGCCGCGCTGGGCACCCTGGCGAAGCTGCTCCTCGACACCGGAGCCCCATCGCAATCGCCGGAGATGGGCGCAGCATTGGGCTCTCACGCGAATCGGGGAGATGTCCATGCCGCGCCAGCCCACGACATACCAGTTCGATCTGTTCTTGAAGCCGAACGACGCCAACACGGGGCAGACGCCGCAATGGCAGGCGCTGCCGGCCGCGACGCGCCGATCAGTGACGAAGCTGACGGTCAGCCTGATCCTCGGGCACGTCGACGGCGAGGGTGCCGTACAACGGGAGTGCGCGGATCATGATGCATGAGAAGATTGGGCCGCAGCATCTGGAGCGTAAAGCGATCCTGTATGTGCGGCAGTCGTCAGCCCATCAGGTCCTGCACAATCGTGAGAGCAGCATGCTTCAGTATGCGATGCGCGATCGCCTGACGGCGCTTGGCTGGTCTCGCGTAGAGACGATCGACGACGATCTCGGCCGTTCTGCCGCCGGCGGCGTCGCGCGTGCCGGCTTCGACCGGATGGTCGCCGAGGCCTGCCTCGGCAAGGTCGGTGCGGTTGCGGCGCGAGAAGTGTCTCGGTTTGCCCGTAACAGCCGCGACTGGCAGCAGCTCATCGAGATGTGCCGCGTCGTCGACACCGTGCTGGTCGACCAGGAGACGGTTTATGCGCCGCGGCAAGGCAACGATCGGCTGCTATTGGGGCTGAAGGGGAGCCTCAACGAGTATGAGCTCGATCTTCTGCGCCAGCGTTCCCTTTCCGCACGCTACGAGAAGGCCCGGCGCGGTGAACTCGTCGTGGCAGCTCCTGTCGGCTTCGCGAAGGTCGGCGATCGTCTTGAGAAGGATCCTGATCGGCGTGTGCAGGAATCCATTACCCTGGTGTTCGACAAGGTTGCTGAGCTCGGCAGCGCCCGTCAGGCCTTGATGTGGTTCCTCGAGCATGGGTTGGATTTGCCCGCCAAACGCAACAACGGCGATGTGGTCTGGCGCAGGCCGAACTATGCGACCATCCACCGCATGATCGACAACCCGATCTACGGCGGCGCCTACGCCTATGGTAAAACTCGTGTCGCGCCGGGATTTGGCCGATCCGCCGTTCGAGCAGGTATCCGACGCAGGACGCGCGAGGAATGGCTGGCGCTGATCCCACACAGCCATGAAGGCTATGTCAGTTGGGAAAGGGCAGAGGCGATCCGCAAGATGGTGAGCGACAACGGGGCGCCCAAGCATGGCGACGCTCTGCTTGCCGCGCTTGTCCGCTGCCGGCGCTGCGGCCGCAAGCCCACGCTGCGGTACACGGGCACCAAGCACAACATTCCGCGCTATTCCTGCTGGCGGGGTCTGCTCGACAATGGTGAGCCGCAATGCATCGCCTTTGGGGGACTGCGCGTCGATGATGCGATTGAGGAAGCGCTCCTGCGTGTCGTGGAGCCGGGAGCGATTGCTGCCGCTGCCGGAGCTGAGGCGCAAGCTGCCGATCGTCGTGACCAGGTCCGGGACGCCCTCAGTCGGGATCTTGAGCTGCCCGCTACGCCGCCGACCGGGCCTTCCGGCAATATGACGCGGCCGATCCCGAGAACCGGCTGGTCGCGGCGGAACTGGAAGCGCGTTGGAACCAGGCACTCATCCGTGTCGGTGAGATCGAGAGCAAGATCACCGCGCATGATGCCGCGACGGCCCGATATAGTCGGCATCGCGACGATCAGCCAGCGGCCGGTGACACTCATATCGGAGCCGCCAGCAGCTTGGGCAAGCGGACCAAATTGTAGGCCGCCAAGTTCAAGGTGAAGGCCGCGCCCACACGGGCGCATCCCATGCCGGCCGAGGCTTTGATCCAGCCGAACACCTCCTCGATCCGCTTGCGGCAGCGCTGGCTGGCATCATAGCCCGGATGGCGCTTCGTGCGGTCATCGATCGCCGTCACTTGAGGCTTGCCGGTTTTGCTCAGATGGCCGACGGCGATATGCGGCGTGACCTTGCGCTCGCGCAGGCCCTTGATGAACTGGCGCACGTCATAGGCGCCTTGTCGGCGCCCAGTGTGATGCGCCGCCGCAACGGTCTGCGATACAACATGGCGAGAGCGGCATCACGCTCGCCTGTGCCCCTGGCCTGGGTAATGCCACCATCGACCGCAAGCCCATGACGGTTCTCCATCAGCGCATGCCCCATATAACAGAGCCTCGCCGGCTGCCCGTCGCCCTTCTTGTAGAGCCGCGCCTGCGGGTCGCTCGTGCTCTGGTGTGTGTCGTTGGAGCGCTTCTCCTTATGAAAGCCGCGCTCAGCGTTGCGCCCCGCTCCATCCGGGCCGTTGTCGTCCCCGTCCTTGCGGCGGAAGCTCTTGATCGAAGCCCAGGCCTCGATCAGCGTCCCGTCCACCGAGAAGTGATCCGACGACAAAAGCCGCCGCGCCAGCACTTCTTCAACAGCCTGCTAAAGCGCTGACCACGTCTCGGCCCGACAGCTGAACCGGGGATCGAGCACAGGCACGTAGCGGAGAACGTATCGACGACCGTCAGCACGCGGATCTTCTTGCCCGTAGCGAGCTGATCGTGGACGAAGTCCATCGCCAGACCTCGTTCGGGCCCCTCTTGGCGGCCGTCCCGGAGCTTCGCGCTTCGGTGTTTTGTTCCTGAGCTGCAAGCCCAGATCCTTGTAAATGCGGTAGGTCGGCTTCATGTTGATGTCCCACCCTTCCCGCATGAGCTCACGTGGACACGTCGGTAGCCATAGCGAACGCGTGTCGCGCAAATGTCCTTGAGCCGAGCCTCGATGCCGGTCTGATCGCGGCGGCGGGACTTGTAGTGATAGGTCGACGTGTCGAACTTCAGAACCGGCAGGCCCGCCGGATCGTCTGGCGCCGGCCGAGCAAGACTTATCGGCCGCGATTGGCTGGCTGATTTCCTCGTTTCTAATTGATTTATGTAGATTTTTGCTTTCGTCACGGAGGTCTTTCCGGTATGCAATTTGGGTGTAGGAACAAGCTCCCTCAACCGCTGATTCCTAATTCCCTCGCCCGGATCGCCTTTCTGAAGGCGACCGTTTCGGCCCGTGACGCCACCATCGGTATTGATAGTCAATGGTCTTTTGCTTCGAACTTGTAATGACGGGCGCCTTAAGTGCCCGACGCACTCGATCAGAGGCGAATCTTCGATATCGCGTCGTTTGATGACCCATGGTGGCCTTTGCAATATGCTTGGCAGGAATGATTCCGGCGGCATTATAGGCACTGCGGAAGCGTGAATCGACGCCGAGCCCGGCAAGTTGCGTCTTGGCGGCGCCATGGCGCTCTTCGTCATCAATAGATCCAACCCTTTATCTTTTGAGCCCTTAGCGTTCGCAAAACGGCCTATCCAGCGTAGTCCAGAGCCTGTTATCAGCGATCGATCTGTAGATGCACGTCGGCTGGCCCCTCCGACCTTACAGCCGGCAGTGGTTAAAATTCTCGTGAGGTTGCCGGACGAGGTCTCATCTCCAACGAGCCCTCCTATAGGTTGCCCGGTTCCAAGGCTCCCTCGCAAGTATTCTCGGCTGATTTTTCATCGATGTGCAGCACTGAGGCTCAGGGTTTGAGCGGCCTCGCAAGGATCGCTATCATTTGATTGACGTCGACATGGATTCCAGACTTTACAGCGCAGACGACAGACGTAGTGGGAGCGCGAATATCGATCGCATCAGCCGACAGTGACTCCACGGGATAAACGACCCCTAAGAGATCTCCTTGCTTCACTTCATCCAGCACGGAGCAGCGAGGTTCGAAGATGCCGCGGGCCGGCGATTTCAGCTCGTCAGACAAGAGCGTTTCAAGTGTCCTGCTGGCTTTCCGTTGACGGAAAGTCGGACACTCGGCCTTTCCCTCTACGAGTCCGAGCGCGATTAGGGCGTTGCGTAGCCCGCTTTCATAGATCCCCAGCGCTTCGGAGCTGACCGTGCCGCCGCCGAATTCAGTACAAATGAATACCTTGCCTTTGCTATGCGCCCAAGTGTCGAACATTCCATTTGTGTCGGGGTGTTCCCAGAGCAATGTCACGGGTAATTTGAATGCCTCTGCCAATTGAAGCGTCTTGGCCATGAGATCCACATCACCAATGGGATGCGTGACGACTGCTGGTGGAAAATCCCATGTCGGCCCGAAACTGTGCAAATCGAATACCGTGTCGGCCATTGGCAACAACAGGCGCGAAACCGCATCGGCAATGCGTTCAGTTATCGATCCGACGGCGCGGCCGGGAAACACTCGATTAAGATTCAAGCCATCGATTGGCGAGTTTTGGCTCCATGCCTGCACCGCCGGCAGATTAAGCATCGGTACGATGATGACGCTTCCACAGGTTTGCGCTTTGGGCAGCCAGTCAACAAGCCGTCGTGCCAGGATTGGCCCTTGCAATTCGTTGCCGTGATTTCCGCCAGTGACAAGGAGGCGCGGTCCCTCCCCTTTATTGAGGCAGAAGACCGGAAGCGAAATAGCTTCGCAGTCGTTGCCTTTGGGGACAACAAGATGTCCCGTGGACATGCCAGGCGCGTCGAGATCAAACGTCAGGTATGGTGTTTCGCTCATTGTCAGCCGACCTTATGCACCCAAATAGCGAACGCTAGGGGTTCACTCTCGCTGCGTCAAATACAGTTTTTATATTGTAGGGATCTAACCGCACGATGGACTTACTCTTTCGCCCGAATCGTCCAGGCAACGCTTTGCGAAGACAGGTTAGTCTGAGCAAACGGCCGCAAGCGATAGCCGGCATAGGTTCGTAATGTCATAGGTGGGTAGCCCCGTATGGCGGCGGAGTGCGTTCGTGACATAAGGGAACCCCGTGCATTCCATCAGCAGCATTGCGATTTCAGGATGCTCAGCACGAAGATGCGTGACGCAGGCGGTAACTTCCTTCTCAATCTGATCGACTTCGGTTCGGATTGCAGGACGCATCAAAGCGTTGCGGAGAAATTCGCCGCCTTCGACGCCGCCGATGACCACCCTCGCCCGATCTCTCGGATTATCGAGCCTAAGCAGGTCTTCCCCGAAATGTCTTGAATCAGCGGTCACCACGGCAAGCTTGTGAGGATGCGCCAGCTGTCGCAGCAAGGTTGGAACCAAGAGCAGGCTAGACATCACAACGGGAACATTGACGGCAGCGGCGACCGCCTCTTGATGTCGGATGAAAAAACCACAGTCAGAGGAAATCACGGCTGCCCCTCGTTCGACCAAGCGTGTGGCGGCTGCCACGCACGCGCCTTCGAGCGACGGGTAACCACGAATGACCATATCCGGCCATGCTCCCTCCACGAGCTCCGTCACGATTGGGTGATCAAAGGTCGTTGGGCTCAGTAAGCCGCCGGGCCGCGGATCTAGCGAAGAACTCTCGGCTTGCACGCCTTCATCAAGCTCAAGAATTCCAAGTGCACGTCGGTTTTGAAACATCATGGTTGAAGCACCAAAGAATGAACTCAAGGGTTCGCTTCCAAGCTGGCGAAGTTCCTTACGTTCTGTTGTACTTTGAGCGGCATTGTGGCCGTTCCGTTAAACTTCTTCTTCTCGCTTCGCGGGTACCCCGCGGCTCTTCAGTCGTTCTCCAATCGCTACCTCTGATATTGATCCTTTCGGCTTGATCAAAGAATTTCTGTCGGCTACCAGCTTGCCACTCTCCGTTGGCCCAGATCATGGCTTTGCGGATTCGCTAGCCACTTAACAGAGCAACCGGACGTGCTGACCGAGGCAAGCCTGATGCACCGGGCGCGGCGAGTTCGACTGGAGGCGCCTCCGTGGGTGGAAGGGGCCAAGCGAGGCAAATCCGCCAAGCGCCGCGCGTTTCGGCTTTCCGCGGACGCATCGACGTGCCGCCGGTTCTGCCGACGACGCGACGGGGCCACATTCTTATCCCGTTGACTTCAGAGCGGCGCTCGGTCGGAACGAGCGAAGAGGCGCGAAAGGAACTGGATCCATGGAGAGCACTCTGTTGTCCATCATTTCAGCGAGCAGCTTTCCAGAAGTTGGCCCAAGGGTGAGACCGTAGTGACCGTGGCCAAAATTAAACCATAGGCCCTTGTGGTTAGGAGCTGCACCGATCATCGGTAATTGATCAGGAAAAGTGGGCCGACGTCCAAGCCAGGGCGTAGAGTCTAAGGATTCACCGATCGGGAATAGCTCTCTTGCAGGACCAATGGCTCCTTGCACAAGCATATCCCTTGCCGGCGCGTCAAAGTGATCCAGCTCCACACCAACACACAGTCTGATGCCTTGGTTCATAGGTGAAAGCACAAAGCCATACTCATCGTCCTTTACCGGACGAGTCAAGTGCGCGCCGTCTTTTGGTCGAAAATGAAGATGATATCCTCGTTTGGAGCCGAGTGGCAAGTTATAGCCGAGTGGCTCCAGGAGTCCCTTTGACCATGGACCTGCCGATATGACGACATTGCGTGACTGAATTGTGTCATTCAATGACTCTACATCCCAGGCACCGCTTTTGTGCCGCCCGAGATTGGTGACGGACATCTGCCGGAACTCACCGCCGAAACGCACAAGCGCTTCCGCATAGGCTTTGGCAAGTTGGTCGGGAGCCGGCGTATGATATGTGCCGGGCCAATACAGGCCTCCTGCCGCACCTGGTTTCACAAAGGGTTCCAGTTCGGCTATCTCCTCCGTCGAGATAATTCTGAACGGATAATCACAAGCAAGCGCTAAACGCTTATCGCGTGAGATTGTACTGAGCTTTGTTTTGTCCCGAATGATTGAAAGGTATCCCACATCGTGCAGCAAGTGAGACGCACGTGATAGACTCGCGAGGCACAAGTGCTCAGCAATCGCGGTCGAGAAGAGTGGTTGAGACTGTAAGGCAATACGCCACAAATTCGAGTCCGATGACGCCCGCCAAAATGCCCACAGCCAGGGTAGATTGCTTGGAAGGGCAAATAGATTCTGACGGAAATACGGTACTCGGTTCAGAAGAAGCTGCGCTAGTTGCAGAGGTTCCCTGGGGATTGTTATTTGAATATTCAAGCCAGAAATAACGCCTGCATTGCCATAAGAAGTTTCCGATCCAGGTTCCCGCCGATCAACCAAAATGACCTTACGGCCAAGCCTCTGGAGTTGGAGCGCGGTCGCCGCCCCGACCATTCCTGCTCCAACGACTACAATGTCAGCTACGTCGCTCATTGAGAGGTCCTATAGAAGCATCCATTTCGGCTGGAAGCTGTTTGAGCCGCTTGGGCGGATTGAGGCCAGGGTGGCGAGCAGTATGAGCACGAACACAGGCAATGACCGGATCGATGGGGTGGTCTCTATGTCAAGATCGGCTCACCGAAATGCCGGAATGACTATCGAAAATCGCTACGCGAGCACGTGGCAATCCAGGTATGGCCGCTGGTACAGTTTTTCCCAAGAGTCGTGCCGGCACAGACACCGCTACCAGCCGCGCGGGCGCTCCCCACTTTAGTTCTACCGAACGCCACTGATGCGACGCCGCCCCGCTTTTGCAAGCCGACTGCATGCTACCCCTCCGTTGAACAGCCAACTTTTGACCGGGGGCGACGTCGCCGATGCATAGCTGAATTATTCGATTATGATTAATTTGCGGGGGCTGTTCGACAGAACTTCCGGCTTTCCGTCGGTTATCATGAGGCTTTCAGTAATCTCGATACCCCAGTCGCCGTACCAGAGGCCAGACATGAAATGAAAGCACATTCCTGGCTTAAGTTCCGTGTGATCGCCCTTACGGAAGCTTGCCGACGCCTCGCCCCAGCCAGGGGGGTAGGCCATTCCGATTGAGTAGCCGGTTCGCCCTTCCTTCTTTAGGCCGTGTCGCGCAAGTTCTTTGAAGAATGCTAACGCCACATCTTCGCAGGTCTTGCCGGGAAGAAGCTGCTCAAACCCAGCTCCCATTCCTTCAAGGATCGCCTTCTCGGCATCGAGAATCTTCCGGGGCGGCTTTCCCAGATAAAACGTTCGAGACAGCGGGACATGATAACGCTTGTAAACGCCAGCCAATTCGAAAAAGATGCTCTCGTGTGGCTTTATAGGACGATCAGTCCAGGTCAGATGAGGAGCCGCTGCATTCGCCCCAGCGCCAATGAGCGGAAAGGCGGCGGGATAGTCACCCCAAAATCCATCGACACCGCGGATACCGGCATCGCAAATTTCAGCGACGAGATCGTTCTGTCTTAGCCCCGGACGAAGAACTTCTTCGATGCGCTCGTATATCGCAGTGATGATTTTGCCGGCACCGCGCATGTATTCCATCTCGCGGGCAGACTTCACAATCCGCTGCCATTTCACCAGCCGCGTGGTGTTTTTGAACTTTGCGTTCGGAAGGCTCGTCTCAAGGGCGTCAAAAGCCGCATGGGTGAAGTACGGCACGTCCATTTCAATGCCGATCGTCGACGAGCCCCATCCGCTACTGGTGATCAACTGCCCAAGCACGGTCATTGGATGGAAGTCGTCAGATTGAACGTAGTAGTCTTCATAGAACTTGATGCACTCTTCGCCGAGATAGGTCGTCTTTCTTGCACCGTTCGCATCCATCTTGCGACCGAACCAGATCGGCGGCCCATCAAGTCGAACAATCGCGCATTGGTGCACGTAGAACGACCAGCCATCATAACCCGTCAGCCAACCGATGTTTGCAGGATCGGTGACGATGAGCAAGTCGACCCCTGCTCGCTCCATTGCCTTTTGGGTTTTGGCGAGGCGCTCTTGATATTCTGAGACCTCAAATCGCAATTCAGCTGTAGTCATTTGGTACTCCCGTTGTGCGATGAGCAACTGATACGCCGTAGTCTGTCTAGGCCTTGCTACGACGCCCTCATCCCTTGATAACTCAAAGTGTTCCGTTTCAAGAGTTTCATTACGACAGACAATTTTAGCCCACCCGCGACGCCTAAATGATCCAGTTAGACGCAATTAGGAACTGAGGGATGATATCAAGGCACACAGCGGCATGGCCAATATAAATCAACGGGGTATCCCATCGCATTTTGAGATCATCATTTGCGATCAGCGAAAGCTGAACCTATTGCCGAGACCAACGGGCTTGCAGCTCGGCAATCAAAGTGAGAGTGCCTTCTCCCGGATTGTCGCGCTACTCGGGCGCTCTGAATGCATCGCACCATAGCGGCACCACAGCGCCTTCAGGCCATTCTGACGCCAAGCCTCGACAGCCGTGCGCAACGCTGCGACGGTTCGTGCGATCGGAGTGGCTTATGCTCCCATTGACCGTCCTTGGCGCATCGCGAATAGATGCTCGGGCGCTGGAGAGCGGCGGTCGCTTCTTCCTGCGCATAGGCGGCGATCGCTGCCTCGGCGATCTCACCGGGTTCGGCATAGCCAACATGTTGTCGACGACTAGGATCACAAGCCGCCTTAGGGACGAATGGGCAGGTTCTTGATGCGTTTTTTGACAGATAATTTCGAAATGCTGGGGCGACTTGGCAACGCCCCGATCTAGTTTTGCTGCCCCGGCTGCTGTTGCAGCATGCCCCGGGCGATGACGTGGGCTTGGATTTCGGCAGCGCCTTCAAAGATGTTCAGGATGCGGGCGTCGCAAAGGACACGCGAGATCTCATACTCAAGGGCGTAGCCATTACCGCCGTGGATTTGGAGCGCGGTGTCGGCGTTCGACCAAGCAACGCGTGCGGCGAGCAGCTTTGCCATACCGGCCTCGATGTCGCAGCGCGTGCCCAAGTCCTTTTGGCGGGCGGCTAAATAGGTCATCTCGCGGGCCATCACGGTTTCGGTGAGCATCATGGCAAGTTTGTCGTGGACCCGTGGGAAGGCGACGATCGATCGGCCGAACTGCCTGCGCTCCAGCGCATAGCCCAAACCCAGCTCAAACGCGCGACGCGCAACGCCGACCGCGCGGGCTGCAGTCTGGATGCGCGCGCCCTCGAACGTTCGCATCAATTGGCGAAAGCCCTGACCCTCGGCCCCACCGAGCAGTCCGCCGGGCGGGACGGCGAAGCCGTCAAAAGCGATGTCATATTCGCGCATCCCCCGATAACCGAGGACTTCGATTTCGCCACCACTCATGCCGAAAGACGGAAAAGGCTCGTCCCGGGTGCCGCGTGGCTTTTCGACAACCAGCATGGAAAGTCCATCATGACTGGTCGAGGCGGGATTGGTGCGGGCCAGCACCGTCATCAAATCGCTACGCGAAGCGTGCGTGATCCATGTCTTGTTGCCTTGGATGAGCCAGCCGCCTTCGGGTGTCTTGACCGCCCGGGTCTTCAGGCTCGCAAGATCAGACCCGGTGTCCGGCTCGGTGAAAACCGCGGTCGGCAAGATTTCTCCAGAGGCGATGCGGGAAAGCCAGCGCTGCTTTTGCTCGAGCGTGCCGGCGGCTGCTATAAGCTCGCCAGCGATCTCCGAGCGCGTGCCGAGCGAGCCGGTCGCAATCCAGGCCCGGCTCAGCTCTTCGGTCACGACACACATTGCGAGCTTGCCAAGGCCCAGTCCGCCGAACGCGGGATCGATGCAGATGCCGAACACGCCCAGCTGCGCCATCTCTGTGACGATCTCGTCCGGAACCAGCTCGTCTCTCAGGTGCCAACCATGGGCATTCGGCAAGATGCGCTCGTCGGCGAAGCGCCGAATCTCGAGCCGGATCAAGTCGAGGTCGTCATCGCCCAGCTTTTCACTCACCGCGTCTCCTTGGGCGGCCAGCGAGACAAGTTCCTCGCGGTGCGCGGGAGAATTGCCATGAGCCATGAAGGACGCGACCGAGGGCTCGCGCAGGAGCGCGAGGGCCTCGGCGGTAGCGCTAAGTTCCGCCGGGCGGAGAATCTCATTTTGACTCATCGGGAGCCCGCCTACGAGCTGGCCAAGATACTCGCCGAACCCGATAGCGATCACGAGTTCGTCGCCACGCCGCAAAGTCCCTTCGCGCAGATGGCGCGCGCCCCAGGCCGCAACCGCATTGAGCGTAGCCACCGACGTTGCCAGCCAGGCGAAGCCGTGGGCCACGCGCTGAGACCGGTCAAGCAAGCGCGAATCCACCTTTCCTTGGGGAGCAACCAAGGTTTGAACCTTTTCGCGGACGGCAGCGACGTAGCGTTCAGCTGCGGTCACGGCACTGTTCGCCAACGCGACAAGGGTGGCGCCTGAAGCGAACTCGAGAGGATTGGCCGTCACGCATGTGCTCCTGGACTCTGGACGACGCCGCTATCATGCAAGGCGGCAATCTCGTGGCTGGGTAGGGCGAGAACGCCGGCCAGCACTTCTTCCGTGTGTTCTCCGAGCTTCGGGGCCCGTACCGGCGTCTGGCGCTGAAGTCCCCGGAAGGTCGCGGGATAGCCTGGCGTTGGATAGGTGTGTCCGCTGACATGGTCCACGTCTGTGAAGAGTTCGCCTTCCGGCTGGAAGGGTTTCTCCTTGGCGACCGCTTCCGACAATGTGCGATACGGCCCCCAGCATGCGCCGGCTTCATCAAGGCGCGCTGTTAGGTGAGCGGCCGGGCTCGTTGAAACGGCATATTCGACCAACGCGCCTAGGCGACCACGGTGCTCATAGCGCAGCCCCTCGTCCTGTGCGAACGAGACACCCAGCTCAGCCTCGAGCGTAGCGACCCCGGCCTCAATGCCGAGGGCCTGCACCAGCCCACTCCATTGGCGGCTGGTAATCGCCACGATCATCAGCCGCTGGCCGTCTGCTGTGAGAAAATCGCGGCCGAAGGCTCCGAAGAGGTCATTGCCTATCTTCGGGCGGTCCCGTCCGTTTACAACCACCTCGGCCACCTGGCCTAGCGTGCCGAGCGTGGCGGCGGCGATGTCGCTTAGCGGGACGCGGATCTCCTGACCCAGTCCGGTGGCACGACGGCTGATAAGCGCGGCAAGGACGCTGGTCGCCGCAGTCGACCCGGCCAAAAGGTCCCAGGCCGGCAGAACGTGATTGACAGGATCGTTGGGCTTCTCGGCGGGGCCGGTCATCATCGGGACGCCCATAGCGCAATTGACGGTGTAGTCGACAGCATTGCCGCCGTCGGCATGGCCCATGATACGCGCCGTAATCACGTCCGGCCGGCGCGCTGCCATCCGATCATGCGACAGGAATCCGGCCACAGGATAGTTGGTGACGAAGATGCCGCCGCCTTCGCCTGGGGCAGTCACCAGAGCCGCAGCAAGCTCACGTCCGCGAGGGTCCGCGAGATTGATGGCAATGGACTTCTTGGACTTGTTGAGACTTTCCCAATAGAAGCTGCCGCCGCCGGGAGAGCGTGGCCAACGATGAAAATCAGGACCGCCGCCGATTGCATCGAAGCGAATGACCTCAGCGCCCAGCTGGGCAAGCGAGAGCGCGCAGAAGGGAGCGGCAATGAAGGATGCCCCCTCGATCACCCGCACACCATGAAGAAGTCCATACATCGCTTAACCCGTCAAGTTCAGCTCACCTCATGGGGGAAATAGCCCCGCCCATCAAGGAATACGGCTCATTTTATTCATTGCGTGAATACGCGCTCCAAAATGTCGAGACTTCTTCTTAGCACCCTTTATTGGTTCGGCGACAACCGAACGTGCCCTCAAGAGAGCATCTATGACCCTGCCCCTCAGTGGCGATAGCGCCTTTTTCCTGGATTTGTATGCACGCTTCGTGAAAGATCCGGCGTCGGTACCAGCCGACTGGCGGGTGAAGCTCGCCTTGATGGAAGCGCCGGCGCACGCCAGTGGCGACAATGGCGACCGCATAGCCGAACTGTTTCGGATTTATGGGCACCGCCAGGCCCGCCTCGACCCTCTTGAAATGAGCGCTCCCGGCCTCATCCCGGAACTGAACTCTATTGAAGGCGGCGAAGATTCCGTTGCCTTGACGCTAGCCGGCGGGGAAGTGAGCCTGCCAAAAGCACAGGCGATCGCCACGCTCGGCTCGATCTATTGCGGCACGGCAGCCATCGAGGCCAGCCATTTACTCGATACCGATGAACGCGCATGGGTCTATGAGCGCTTCGAACGCGAGATCCTCGCCAAAGCTAACGACGAGGTGTATGCGCGCACGCTTGAAGCGGTGATGCTGGCCGACGAATTCGAACATTTCATCAAAACAAAATGGCCGACCAAAAAGCGTTTCGGCATAGAGGGGGCGGAGTCGTCGGCCGTCATCTCTCGCGAGATCTTTCGCTACGCGGCCGAGGTGGGAGTCCGGGAGGTGGTTATCGGCGGCATGCACCGGGGCCGCCTGGCGACGCTTGCGACCGTGCTCGGCAAGCCGCTGCCGGCGCTAATTGCCGAGATCAAGGGGCGCGACATCACCGATGGCGCTGCGGCCTTCACCGGCGACGTGCCTTACCACAACGGCCTGGCTGCGGAGGTCGAGACCGGCGCAGGTAAAGTGGCTGTGCGTCTGCTGCCTCACCCATCCCATCTGATCGTTGTCGCGCCCGTAGCTGTCGGGGCGGCGCGCGCCAGACAGGAGCAGAAGGGGAGGGCGAACGCTGGCACGACCGGTGCCTCGCAGGTCCTACCGTTCCTGATGCATACTGATGCTGCCTTTGCCGGCCAGGGTCTCGTCTGGGAATTGCTCCAGCTTTCCGCGCTGGCTGGCTACAGTGTCGGGGGCACTATCCATCTTATCGTCAACAACCAGATCGGGTTCACGACCCTCCCGTCAGAGGGACGTTCGTCGCCGCATCCGAGCGATATCGGCAAGGCTTTCGGCGTGCCGATCTTCCATGTCAACGGCGAAGACCCAATTGCCGCCGCTGCGGTCGCCCGCGTTGCGGTCGCGTGGCGCAATGCGACAGGGAAGGACGTCATCATTGACCTGGTCTGCTACCGCCGCAACGGCCACAACGAACTCGACGAACCGCGTTTCACACAGCCGCTTACCTGGTCCAAGGTCGACGAGCGGCCGACGCTCAAGCAATTGCATTCGGATCGTGTCAAGGCCGCCTCGGCCACAGCGTTCGATATGGCAGAGGCGAAGCGCAGGGCGTTCCATTTGGCGCTCGACCGAGCCTATACGACATATGACCAGATGAGTAACGGGGAACCGGAGCGCCAAACTGACATTTTTGCCCCGCCGCAGCCCGCTGGCCCCTTCCCCTTCGGCATCGTGACCGGCGTCGCGCGCGATCGGCTGCTGGACTCGGCCCGGCGCATGAGTGCCGTCGGCGACGGCTTCGAAGCCGACCCGAAGGTGCGCAACTTCCTGACGGCGCGGTTGGAGACGATCGAGAAAAACAGCGGCTTCAACTTTGCCACCGCCGAGGCTCTGGCTTTCGCCTCCCTTCTGGACGAAGGCACCTCGGTGCGACTGAGCGGACAAGACAGCGCCAGAGGCACGTTCACGCAGCGCCATCTGGTCTTGCATGACCGGCGCACCGGTCAGACTGCGATGCCTCTCGCGGGCCTGGGCCAGGCCGGCGCGCGCTTTGACGCGGTGAACTCGCCCTTGATAGAGTATGGGGTGCTGAGCTTTGAATACGGAATGAGCCTAGCCGACCCGACGCGACTGGTGGTTTGGGAGGCCCAGTTCGGCGACTTCCTGAATGGCGCCCAGGTGGTCGTCGACCAGTTCATTGTAACTGCCGAGGCGAAGTGGCGGATGAGCTCCGGGCTCATCATTGCCCTGCCGCACGGGCTCGAAGGCCAGGGCCCGGACCATTCCTCGGCTCGTATCGAGCGTATACTTCAATCCTGTGCCGGCGGCAATCTTGTCGTCGCAAACCCCTCGACGCCGGCAAACCTGTTCCACCTCTATCGCCGACAGGTACGGGGCTCGATGCGCAAGCCGCTGTTTCTGATCGCCCCGAAGTCACTGCTGCGCTTACGCGATTGCGTATCGAGGCTTGATGATATCGCCGAGGGAACGTCTTTCCAGCCAGTGATCGTCGAGGCCCCCTGCGCCTCGACGTGCTGCAAGCTGGTGCTCTGCTCGGGCAAGATCGCCTACGCCCTTCGGGCGGCTATGGCGCAAGAGCGCATCAACGACGTGGCGCTGGTCCGCGTCGAACAGCTCTATCCCTTCCCGAGCGAAGCCATCGGCGCGGTCCTCCAGCGGTTCCAGGGCATTCCGATCGTGTGGTGCCAGGAGGAGCCTTCCAATCAAGGGGCATGGTCTTTCATGCGGGATCGCGTGGGCGAAATGGCGCCCGACCGGCCGCTCGCCTATGTCGGACGGCCAGCGATGGCTGCAGCCGCCGGTGGATCGATCGACCGGCATGAGGTGGAGCAAAACGATATTATCGCCTCGGCACTGTCACCTGCCGTTAGCGCTCAGGCCGCGGAATAGGCTCTCGACCTGATCGGGACCATAAGCTAGGCGATCGGGAGGATACAACCGGGATCAACTGCCCAATGTCCGTTTTTGAACCGGTGAGAGCTGTGCAGAGGGGGCTGGCGGTGTTGCGAGCCGTCAGCGAGCATGGACCAATCAATGTGTCGGACATTGCAAACCTCTGCAAATTGCCGCAGCCAACTGTGGTCCGCCTCGTCGAAACGCTGCTCGAGGGCGGTTACGTCTATCGCCAAGCTGGCAAGACGACCTACAAGGTGACCGGGCGGACCCTAGCCCTCAGCCGCGGATATGACCCTCATTATCGCTTGATCGAGCTCGCAATGCCTGTGGTGGAGCAGTTGCATATAGAGATCGGGTGGCCGTCGAATCTGGCGGTCTTCGACGGCGACGCCATGGTGATCGCCTATTCCAACCGCGCCGCGCTGGGATTATCGATCCCAGGCAGGGTTGGTGCGCGCATTCCGCTCGTCGCCACCGGCGTCGGCCTCGTGACCCTTTCGCGCATGTCTCCCGAGGAACGCCGTCAGGCGCTGGCCCGAGGGCAGAGTTCGTCGCGCTGGGATAGCAATCCCACGCTTCTAGCGGCGCTCCCGGAAAGGCTCGAGGACGTCCGTTGCCATGGCTACGCCTTTGCCGAACAGGCTTACCTTGACGAGGTCTACCAGTCACGAATCTGGGCCGTGGCGGTCCCTGTGCCGACCGTGGCCGGTGAATATATCGCCCTCAGCAGCCTGATGCTGCGCATGGCTGGCGACAGGCGGCGGCAGCTCGCCAAGATCCTGCCCAAGCTCACGGCGGCGGCCAACCGCATTGGCCGCCTGCTCTCATCCGATTATTCATGAGGCCAACGCCAGTGCAAAAAGCTCCCGCAACCGCGCTCCTGTCTCAATGCCTTAGAGATCCGCAAGCTGCCTCTCATGCGGGACGACCTTAGACCAGCGAATCGCGCTTTAAGCACGGCATCTTTCTAAGATATAACAGACAGGCATGATCTCGGGACAACACTCGCGACCTGATTGGAGTCAGCCCTTTTGGAACTGCGACAGCTAAGACATTTCCTGATTGTCACGGAATCAGGCGCGCTCTCGAAGGCCTCGAGCATCATTGGAGTCGCCCAGCCAGCCTTGAGTCGCCAGATCAGGCAGTTGGAGGAAGAACTGGGGGTGCAGCTTTTGTATCGCCACGGTCGCGGCGTTCGGGCCACAGAGGAAGGGGCTCAGTTCTATGCCGCCATCGTGCCGGTGCTACGGGAGCTTGATCAGGTCAAATCGGACTTGGTCGCCGCCGCCAAGGTTCCCGCAGGCGACATCGTCTTCGGCATGCCGCCATCCATGAGTGCTGCGATCGGCGCGGAGATCGTGAGCGATTTCTTCGTGCATTATCCGCAGATAAAGCTTCATCTGGTGGACGGCCTTTCCGGCTTCATCAATGAATGGCTGGCCAGCGGCCGCGTCGACATGGCCATCATCAACAATGCACGCAAGGCGCCATATATGCGCATGGACCCCCTGCTCGAGGTCGACCTGCTTTTGTTCGGTCGAAGAAGAGATATTGACGCCATCGCCCCCGACACGGAAACCTTCCCGACCCCTGCGCTGGTCGGCTTGCCGCTCCTGCTCGTCGGCCGCAATCATGGCCTGCGCCGCGAATTGGACGGCGCCATGCAACGGCTTGGCCTTGAGCTTGACATCAAGGCGGAAGTCGATGCTCTGGCGCCGCTCAAGAAACTGGTCCGCGACGGGCATGGCCTGACAGTGCTGCCGCACGGCGTGATCAATTTCGAGGCCAGCAATCCCGAATTCAGCTTCAGGAAGCTGGTCGAGCCCAATCTCACGCAACGCTTCATGCTGGCCTTTTCGCTGCAGAGGCCAACCACACTCGCCATGCGCGAGCTTGCCCGCCGGGTGCGCGTCGAACTTCGCAAGGCCGTCGAAGACGGTCGCATGATGGGACGTCTCAGCAAAGCCTCAATCCCCTATGATGGCTGCGGCGACCTATAACCAAGGGGCATAGCTAGTTTCCCATAACAGGGTCTGTCGCCCGGGCCCGAGAACGCCCATCACAGGCTCGCTTAGTCAGCAACGAAGGGCTCGAGAATGACGTGGCTATCTTCCTTGGCAACCCGCGACCCTGTCGACCGATCCCGGCACGGACTCACGACACACCGCCTGCGCACCCCAAACCGAGCATACTGATGCCTAATTTGGACGTCGAGCGGCTTCGCTCATGGATCGGCCGTGAGGAAAGCGCATCCGATACCATTTCGCCCGATCTGGTTCGACGGTTCAGTGCGGCCATCGATATTAAGGGCGCCGTTCCGTCGCTGGGCGATGCTGCGCCGCTGCTTATCAACTACTGCCTTGCCCCCTCCGCTATGCCAACGAGCTTGCTTGCTGAGGACGGTCATCCAGAGAAGGGCGGTTTTCTGCCCCCGGTCCCGTTGCCGCGACGCATGTGGGCCGGCAGCAGCCTTGCCTTTTCCGGAGCGTTGCGAGTGGGCGACCTGGTCGAGCGGGTCTCGCAGGTGGCCGACGTGGCGGTCAAGGAAGGCCGGACTGGAACGCTTTGCTTCGTAACAGTGGAGCACAAGCTTAGTGTCTTGGGGACAGTCATGATCGAGGAGACGCAGACGATCGTGTACCGAGAGGCAAGCACGGCGCAGGACGCTTCAAACCAGCCGGATACCGAGGCAGCTGCGATGGGATCGCATAACCGGCAGGTCGGCGTCTCCGTTCCGTTGCTCTTTCGCTATTCGGCGCTGACGTTCAACGCCCATCGCATCCACTATGACCGCCCTTACGCCGTCGAGGTCGAGCATTATTCCGGCCTTGTCATTCATGCACCGCTGCAGGCGACACTGCTTTTGAACTATGCGGCCGAATTGAAGGGCAAGCCCCCGTCGAAGTTCGTTTTCCGCGCGGCTTCATCGCTCTTTGATGATGAATCCATAAACCTGCATGCGGCGGAGGAAGACGGAAAAATGAAACTTTGGACCGCGCGTCAAGATGGTCCAGTAGCGATGATCGCGGAGGCAGCCTGGGGATGAGCCTCAGCAACGTCACAGCTGCGAGGCGTGCGGGCAGAGCTTGTGCCGTCATTGCGGCTTGCAGGCGTGGCGGTCGAACCTGTTCTGAGCTCCACCGACCAGGCCGAGCAGATCGCCACACCGCTCGCTAACTCGCGCCTTCGCATCCGCGTGCAGGCGGAGGATCTTAATGCCCGTTCTAACATCACCAGCCTTCCCCACCAGACTGCTAGAGCGAGATGAGATTAGCTCCGGTCATAGCCTGAGTTTGCGAAATAGTTTGAGCATTCGTGTTGAGTGACACGATTGAGGGTTTGGCCGATTGCGTCGCAGACGGCTTCGACGGTTCGCTTTGCCGCTTTTCGCAGCCAGTGCTTGAGCTTGGCGAAGAGCTGTTCGATTGGAGAGATCGGGCGAGTATTTGGGCAGGAAGAAGAGCTTCGCCCCGGCTTTGCGAATGGCGCGCCGAACGGCCTTGCTTTTGTGAGAGCCGAGATTGTCCATCACAACGATGTCGCCCGACTGGAGGGTGGGTACGAGAACCTTCTCGACATAGAGGAGGAACCTCTCGCCGTTGATTGGTCCGTCGATGAGCCAAGGCGCTTCGACGCGATCATGGCGCAGCGCAGCCAGGAAGGTCATGGTCTTCCAGTGGCCATGCGGCACTTTGGCCTTGATCCGCTGTCCGACCGGCGCCCAGCCTCTGAGCGGGGCCATGTTGGTCTTGGTCCAGGTCTCGTCGATGAACACCAGGCGGGTGGGATCGATCCGGTCCTGATACAGAACCCATTGCATCCGTCGGCGCGCAACATCGGGACGATCTTGCTCGCAGGCGATCAGCGTCTTTTTTTGTGAGACAGCTTCTCGGCGTGCACGAACTCCCACACCGAGCGGCAGTCGACCTTCAGGCCGCGCTCGCCGAGTTCGGCCACAAGGCCGCGCAAGGTGAAGTCCTTCTCCCGGCAGCGCTCGACAAGCCAGTCGCGCCACGCTCCCGATACGCCAAATCGAGCAGCCGCCGCAACAACCCGTTCGCGCAGGTCCATCGAATATCCAACCATCCATGCTGGCCTCCGCCCAGCATCAAGGTTGAATCAGATCAACGCTGATTTGGGAATCCCACGACTCCCATAAATCTCATCCCGCTCTAGGGCACTCGTTGGCCTTCTTGCTTCCTGACCCAGGCGCTGTCGAACGAATGCGGACTACGCAACTCCCGCGACACAGATCGCTCCCCGCCTATCTCAACCCGGCATAGCTGATAATAGTAACGCGCGACTGCATTTATAACGGTGCTTGGCTACGATTTCTTCCGCCAGACAGAGAGAGTGAGACTATGCCCAAACGCATCAATTTCGCACGCGGAGTTCCTGCCGAAGAAGCCTTTCCACGCGCGCAGTTGGAGCTCTGCGTCCAAGGGTTGGCGTCATCCCGCGAGGTTGTCGCCTACCAGTATGGGCCCGCGGTCGGGCCCCTGCCGCTGCGGGAATGGCTCGCCGACTATCATGGTGTGGACATGCCAACGTGATGGCTGCTGACGGCTCTGTCGGTCTGTTCGACATTTTGTGTCGCATTTGGCTGAAGCCCGGCAAAACCGTGCTCATCGAGGAGCCTTGCTACGACCGAGTGGTCCACCTGCTGCGCCACTACGGCGCAAATGTCATCGCCATACCGATGGAAGCGGATGGACCGGCGCTCGAGCCGTTGAACGCCGCGGCGCGGCGCGGGCCCGTCTTCATGTATACAGTTCCGGATTTCCAAAATCCAACCGGCACCACGTGGTCATCCACCAAGCGTCAGCATCTTGTCGATCTGGCGAGGACCCATGATTTCCGGATTGTCGAAGACAGCCCCTATCGCTTTCTTCGCTACAAGGGCGCCCAAGAGCCGTCAATCCTCGATATTGGCCGCGATGTAACGGTCCAGCTCAATTCTTTCTCCAAGGTGATCGCGCCTGGTCTTCGCGCAGCCTATCTCATTGCGCCGCCGCATACCATCAGCGCGGCGGCCAAGGTGGCTGAGAGCACCTACGTAACGCCTGGCAACTTCGCGCTCTCGGTGACTGGCGAATGGCTCCGCCGTGGGTTTTTAGGCGATCAGCTTGCCGCCCTTGGGCATCTCTATGCGCCGCGTCTGGAGGCGATGGTCTCGGCACTGGACGAATTCATGGCCGGCCATCGCTATGTGCGGCCCGACGGCGGCGTATTTGTGGGAGTGACACTCGCGCACCCGGTGGATGCTCAGCGGCTGCGCAAGGAGGCCAGCAATGCGGGGCTAGACGTCGCCGATGGCGACGGGTTTTTCGTCAGCAAGCCGTCAGCGACGTTCTCGCGCTTGCCATTCTCCTCGATGGATGAGGTTACCGTGCGCAGGGGCGTAGAGGTCCTGTCAGCATTATTGGGAAGGATCTCGCCAAGCACTAAAGTCGAACAAGTTGATCCCGAGTAATTCGCGGTATCTGGCTTTGCCTTGAAATAGGCCCCCGGACGCTAGAGAGTAATGCTGATCATCGGGCAATCTGTGGGCTCGACTCGCATCGACACCGGAACATTCAATAGGAGCAGGAGCAGTCCAAGTGACAATGAACGAGAACGAGATCCTGGAGCGTGGTGCGGCGCTCGGGGTCAGCGCATGGTCGGATGCATTGGACGAACTCGGAATCAAGGGGACTATTCAGGGCATCGCGCGACGGAGCGGCAGCGGCTGCATGATCGGCTTCGCGGTCACTGCGCGCGAATTAACCGGTGTATTGGGCGATTTTGAGAAGGCCGACTTCGCGGTCGGCCAGCTGATTGAAGCGACGGGCCCTGGCAAGGTGTTGATGGTGGATATGAACGGTGAGCCCATTTCGACAATGGGCGGTCTTGCCGCCATAGCCGCAAAAAATCGGCAGGCTACGGCTGTCGTGATAGACGGCGCCTGCCGAGACTTAGATGAAATTCGCGAAACGGGACTGTGGCTTTCAAGCCGGTGGGTTGCACCTACAACGGGCAAAACCCGGGTGAAGCTTCTTCCAATTGGTTGTGACATCATGATGGGGGGTATTTCAGTATCACAAGGAGATCTTGTGATCGGTGATGATACGGGAATTATGGCTGTACCGCGTGCCCGAGTAGAAGAGATTCTGGCGAAAGCAGAGAGAATAGTAGCTATTGATGCGCAGGTGGAAGAGCGTATTCGCGCGGGCGAGAGTTTTGGCTCAGCCGCTGCTGCGGCCGGCTATATTCCAGCGCGCAAGACTTGAACAATAGCATGACGAGATTGGCCGCGATGACGCTTTCCGCGCGCGAGAATGTCGCCTGCCGCTGGTTAATCTTCTGACAAAGGACAAGGCGGTAGGGTGCGTTCAATCGCCCATATTTGAGCATGCCCGCCTTTACAGCGTCGTGGTCGATAGGTGCAACACTCAGATTCTCGCGCCCCACCGTGGCTCGGCTGCCTAAGAGTGAGTCGGCGGCCGAAGCCGCAATGGGCGACCTCGCTTTCCTGCCGAACAACAGGCTCGACAAACTCTTAGAAGCGACAGCGGTGGAGGAGGCATTATTAATGCCGTGGCGCGGAGTGGCCGGCGCTTCGGATTGGGTAGCTTCAGCGGGCATGCTTGCCTCCAGTGTGAGAGTTTAGCGACCTCACTTTGCCACAGCGCAGGTCGCTATCCACCTCATAGGATTTGGACTCGTTGCCCTGCAGCTACCTCGATGTCCTTGCCGCCACAACAGACAGTAACTATCGGTATTATTTGCGGGCGACAATGACGAGGCGAGGACCATCGGATGTAAACGCTGCGCCTTCCTCCCCATAAGCGTCAACACTTTCGAATCCCGCGCTCCGCAACATGCGAGCGCATTCCGCAAACCCATAGAGTCTAAAATAAAGATGGGTTCGTCTAACGCACCCATTGCGAACGATAAGCCTATCGCAATGCCGACGACCGGTTAGCACCTCGGTGCTCATCATATCGATTCTTAGATCGTCATTACGCTGTGCAACGTAACAGGTAGGCGCCCCGTGGCTTGGCACAGCGAAAATATTTAAGTGATCGATGAGCAGACGCCCGCCTTTTCGAAGTGAGGAGGCGGCTTCACGAAGAACTCTCTCATTGTCCGCGTCGCTGAAATAACCAAACGTCAAATGCCACAGAAAGGCTGCGTCAAATCCATCCCGCCAGGGAAGAGAACGCATGTCGCCAAGAACATATTCGACATCCATCCCGCTTTCTGCCGCATCTGCTTTGGCTTTTTTCAGCAGGATCGGCGAGATATCCAATCCGGTTACCCGCGCTCCTTTCTCCGCCAACCGGTTGGTAATCCGCCCATAACCACATCCGAGTTCAAGAACTGGGCTGCCTTGTGCGAGACAAAGAAGCTTCCAAATTGCGTCTGCTTGCCTGTCACTCGCTTCTGGCGAATGTACGACGTCTCCAAAGTACGAGTAATCCTCATTGAAATATACATCATGTTCATCCGAGCGCTCCGTCGAGCACAATTTATTTGATCTGCCGGTCATACGTTCAAATCTCCAATTTAATTTCGATCAAGTGTACATTGTAAACCGTTGACATTTCTGTAGGTTTTTTGGCTTACCAGAATTCACCTTCGCAAGAGACGGGAAGTCTTCGAACTGTTTTCTCGGTCAGGGAGCAAGCTCTCCAGATGGCCCACGGTGTCGATGAATGAGATCGGCAAACGGGCAATGGAAGATCGCTCGCAAAACGTGTGCCCATGGCTGATAGGTCATTGTGAATGTGGCCTAACTGTTGGGAGGGATGAACAAGCAGTGGAAATGCGTACCCTTGCGTGGTGACATCGAGGTGATTTCCGCCTGCCGTTTGACGGCCTTAGCGGTGCATTCCGCAGTCAGCACGTCTTCTGGCAAAGCGATGACGACAGGACCGGGAACGTCCGTCGTAGCTGCCTGCAGCGAACGCAGCATTGTCTCTGCGGCGTTCTGGAACTGTGATTTCGGCTGTCCATTTGCCGATCGAGCCGAACATATCGCACTCGATTCTGGAAAGGACTCCCGGCGCAGGTCTTGCGCCGCGACTTGCCCCACAATGAGGATAAAGGCGACGCCGTCCAGTTGGGCCGCATGTACCGCAATGAGGCGTTAGGAGCGCCAAGACCGCGGCTGACACAGGCGACGCCGGGCCGACCCGAAGCCTTGCGTCGGTAAGCGCCATGAAATCTGCACCACTTTCAAAAGACAGTTTCGACATCGCTCCGCCCATACAGTGCGTCAAGGAGGCCAAGTTAGCTCTCGCCAGGCACGCAGAACACGCGATCTATCTTATGTGGAATAAATGTATCGACGATATGCTCGCCAACAGTTGCCATATGCAGAACTCCATTAATCGGTGCAATTTGACTTCTTCTGTCAAATCCGCCAGACGCAGGCGAGGGTAGGCCAGCCAAAGTGACTGGAAGGCTCGAATGTATCAAAATTCCACACACTGTGTTTGCGCAGCCAACCCTTTTGTCGCAGCCACCCGCTGCGAGGAAGTGCCGGACTCATCCTAATCAGACACTATAACTTCTAGTTACATACGGTGAACTCATAAGGCGTACAAAACTGCTATAATACACAGTAAACTCAACCGCGTCGCCGACTTTAAGTAAAGTTGCACCGGGCGTTTGTTCAACAATGGTGTGATCGCTACTGCTATCTATCACCCGCAGGTCGCTTTGAATCGGGCGCAGTGCGCGAATATCCGTATCAAGATTCCCTATCTCAAGCAGCGCGATTGGTCGATCACATAGAACCTTGGTTTGGATCACCTTGATTTCAAGCACGGCGGTATCCGTCGCGAGTCCGGGCAGAGCCGGCGTGTCGTCGACGCTAGTTAGACGCCCGATGATTGGCATTGTTCCCAATCGAAGATGATTGAGACCTGACGGAACAAATCCGGACTTGAGAATGTGATCATACACAAGCGAGGTGGCGAACGACTTAGCCTTCAAAACACGTCCAAGCGCACTTTCTACCTCGTTGCATATCTCTCCAAAGCGCCCCAGGGTGGTCTCCACGAAGGCCGGGTCGCTTGCATGCATAAAATAAATACCCAATCCGTAAAGCTCAACATGCGCCATCCTCTCGACTTCATCGCAGGCGCGCAGAAGCTCATTGGGCTGAAAGCCTTCCCGGCCGGTACCGAGGTCAAGCATGAGGATTACACGATGCGGAGCAGGCGGCCGTAATTGTTCGACCTTCCGGATCGTATCCAGATCGGATTGCAAACTGCCATTGCACAATTCCACCATTCGCTCACGCTGGTCCGGCGCTGGCGACCGAAGAAGCCAGAATTCCCCTTCTATGTTTGCCTCTCTCAGGCGCTCGAGGTTGCTCATCCGGGAATCCCCAAACTGCGAGATGCCGGCGGCCGCAATCGCCCGAACTATGTTGGGGTCACCGCAGCAGCTTTTGACAACGACCATTAAGGAATGGCCGTTGTGTCGCAAAGCTTCCCGAATAATTGCTGCATTGTGGGTGATTTTCTGAAGTTCAATTTTTAGAAGTGGGCCGAAGCTCATCACGGCGTTCCGATCCTTCTCCTGAGTTTGCGCGGTACCCCCAGATTGCTCATTGTTTCTCTCTTTTCGATGCCCGTGGCCTCTTGTACGTATGGCAGACCATTACCTCTTGTGCCCTCAACCAGGATGAATGCTCTCCTTGCCATGGGTTGTTGGTTCCGATCTTGCATGCTTGGGCTGCAGGTCCGATCGTCAGGTCTTTTATGCGCACCTGACCTCTATATTTATAGCGTTGTCAGGAGCTCCTCAGTGTGAAGATACTGCAAAATAGTTTGAAGAAAAACGATCGTGGTCGAGTAGGGCAGCCATTCGGCTTTCGCCCTCACAGGTCCTGGCGGGCGGATTTCCCGCATCAATGTGCTCAAACACATTTGATGCGTAATGTGGCTTCGGTAGAAATGGTGGCGTCACAGGAGTCGCGGCGATCGCCGGAAGGTAGAGAATGCAATCCGGGGCCATAATCAAAGGTTCGCATGGCTGCACGCCAGGATCGGTCCTCGGCGATCGCTTCCGACCTGTTCAGGCTATGGGAATTTGCCGCGCATTTCAAGGAAGTCAAAACTCCGAGGTGATCCGATATGCAACGTCACGACGTGCCGCACTCGAACACTTCCTCAACGACGGACGGGCGAACTCGATTCCACTATCGTCGCGCGCCACCATCAGGCCGCAAACAAAAAATCAGAAAGGTCTCTTCGTTGGCTCCGAAGGCAGTGGACGTGTGTGGGGACCATAGCAACCACGTCGCAGACGGCAAAAAAAGTGAACGGTATTCATCCAATCGTCTAGCTCCAGCAAACCCTTCAGCGCATCGCCAAGGGGCTGGACAATCGCCCGCATCGATCGGCTCGTGTGGTGGAACTTCAGCCGGATACGCTAGGAGCTAACGGCTCCATACCCCCCGTCCCGAGCAAAACCTCGCAACCGATTCTTCAAACGAATTTACAGAAACTTTGCAGTCGTCAATCGCCGAATATAGTACGTTCTCCGCAGCGTCTGTGATCATGCAAAACTGAAACAGCTGATCCCAACTTACGCTCGGACTACCGCACAGTATGCAACGGAGGTCGACGGAGATGGCAAGAAGAGCGCTCATCCTAGTTGAAGGCCATAGGGGCAATGGTCTGCAATACATCCAGGAGGCCCAGCGTCTCGGGCTTGATCCAATTGCCCTAGCGGCAGATCCAACCCAGTACGACTATCTTGCCGCAGAAAGCATTGAAGCTATTCGGATCGATACAGGCAATCTCGATGCGCTGGTCCGCGAATGTCACCGGCTGAGTGCTATATATGACATTGCTGGCATTACTGGCTTTGCGGGCGGCGATGAATCTGCCTCTGTGACAGTCGGCAAGCTCTGTCGACAGTTCGATCTACCGGGGCCGAACCCCGCATCAATCGAACGTTGCTGCGACAAATTCGTTCAACATCAGCTCCTCGCGGAGGCCGGCGTTCCAATGCCGGCTTATCGCTTGGCAACGGATGCGGCGGGGGTAGAAAGCTCTGCCGCGGAGATCGGCCTTCCGGTGATTGTTAAGCCAGCGGTAGGCAGCGGCAGCATCGGAGTCCGATTGTGCCGCAATGCTGATGAAGTGGCCGAACAAACAAGCTATTTGTTGAGCGGCAAGCACATATGGCGATCCTCCCCGAGGATACTGGTCGAGGAATTCGCACAAGGCCCCCATTATAGCGTCGACACAATGGGGAATGAGGTCGTTGCCATTGCCATCGCTGACTTCGGCCTCCCGCCTCATTTTGTCTGTCATAAGTACACCTATCCGGCCGTGCTGACTGATGACGAAGATAAGCGTATCGTCGAAGTCTCGCTGAGCTGTCTGCGGGCTCTCAACCTCGGCTGGGGGCCAGCGAACATTGATCTCCGATGGACGAAGCTTGGCCCAGTCGTGATTGAAGTTAATCCACGCCTCGGTGGCGCTCCCGCACCTCAACTGGTTCAGCTGGCTTACGGTGTCGATCTTATCTCCGAGCACATCAAACTTGTCATTGGCGAAGAATGGGATTTACGCAGAAAGCGTTCCCACATTGCGGCCGCGCGGATCATGATTCCCGACCGCGATGGTATCCTCAATTGGATCAAAGGCGGCAATCGGGCGGCTGCGGTACCAGGTGTCGCCGAGGTCAAGTTGCATGTCGAACCCAAGGCGCTGATCATCAGGAAAGGCGATTACCTGGACCGCATCGGATTTGTTACCGCCGCTTCACCCAGCCTTGCTCGGACGGAAGCCATACTTCAGCGTGCAGTCGACTTAATCGATTGGTCGATCACACCATTCCTGACCACTGGCGAACCGGAGCAATCTGCAGAACGCCATCCTCCCCTTCGCTAGCTCTAGATGACACTGACACTGCATTTGAGGATTGCTTCATGTTTCATGTGTTCAGTAAGACCGTATGTCCGCTTCTGCCGGTGAGGTGGCTCACCCTACACTGCGCGTCCGAGGGTTGCTCGGGCGGTCCG
>NZ_JAIUIU010000043.1:0-37266 GCF_020165775.1 Mesorhizobium sp. B263B2A | reverse complement strand
CCCCTCCGGAGGGGGGAGAGGTGGCGCCGCGCAGCGGCCACGGAGTGGGGGAACCACTTAACAATCAGGCGCAATCATCATCTTGTCCCCCGCGAAGATCGACCCCCCACTCCATCGAGTTGCGGTCCTCTCCCCTCGGCGGTCGGTCTTAACCCGCGACCATGTCTGTCTTCGCTGCCCGCCCGGCCACATAGACCTCGCGCACCGCGCGGTCGTCGCCCAGCGTCTGCAGGAGAAACAATTCCTGCGCCAGGGTCTCGACCGTTTCCATCCTGAGCCGCATCGCCGGCGTGGCGTTCGCATCCAGCACGACGATGTCGGCATCGGTGCCTTCGGTCAGCGTGCCGATCCTTTCCACCGCCGACAGCGCCTCGGCATTGCCGCGCGTGATCTGCCAGAAGGACTGGAACGGGTTCAGCTTCTCGCCATTCAGCGCGATCACCTTGTAGCCCTCGTCCATGGTGCGCAGCATCGAATAGTTGGTGCCGCCGCCGACATCGGTGGCGGCCGCGATGCGCAGCGCTTTGTCACGCTTGCGGTAGCGCTGATAGTCGAACAGGCCGGAGCCGAGGAAGAGGTTCGAGGTCGGGCAGAACACCGCCACCGAGCCGCTGTCCGACAGCGCGTCCGCCTCACGCTCGGAGAGATGGACGCAGTGGCCGAACAGGCTCTTTTTGCCCAGCAGCCCGTAATGTTCGTAGACGTCGGTGTAGTCGCGCGACCACGGGTAGAGTTCCTGCGTGAAGGCGATCTCGGCGTGGTTTTCCGACAGATGCGTCTGCATGTGCAGGTCGGGATGCTCGCGGCAGAGCGCTCCAGCCATCTCCATCTGCTGCGGCGTCGAGGTGATGGCGAAGCGCGGGGTGATGGCATAAAGCTGGCGACCCTTGCCGTGCCATTCCTTGATCAGCGCCTTGGTGTCGTCATAGCCGGATTGCGGCGTATCGAGCACGCCGTCGGGCGCATTGCGGTCCATCATCACCTTGCCGGCGATGTTGAGCATGTTGCGGTCGTGCGACTCAGCGAAGAAGGCTTCGGTGGAGGCCTTGTGCACCGAGCAGTAGGCTACGACCGTCGTGGTGCCGTGACGCACCATCTCGTCGAGGAACAGCCGCGCTATGCGGCGTCCATGCTGCGCGTTGGCGAACTTCGTCTCTTCCGGGAAGGTGTAGGTGTTCAGCCAGTCGAGCAGTTCGGCGCCATAGGAAGCAATGACCTGCATCTGCGGAAAATGCGCATGCGCGTCGATGAAGCCGGGCAGCAACAGATGCGGCCGGTGGTCGATTTTTTTCACCGCCTCGCCAGCCTGCTTTTCGACATCGGCATAGGCGCCTGCGGCGACGATCCTGCCATCGCCGATCAGCAGGCCGCCGTCTTCCTCGTAGCGCCAGGCCGAATGGTCGTCGATGGTTTGCGGCCAGCGCTCGAAAGACAGCGTGCGGCCGCGCAGAAGTATCGAAATCATGCCTATTTCCCTGCGCCTTCGAACCAGGTCACCAGCAGCGCCCGCTCCTTGTCTGATATCTGCGAGACATTGGCAGGCGGCATGGCGTGGCTGCGTCCGGCCTGCAGATAGATCTCGCGGGCATGCTCGGCGATGCCCGCGTCGGTGTCGAGCATCACGCCCTTGGGTGCATGGTAGATGCCCTCATAGACCGGCTCCGCCGCATGGCACATCGAACAGCGGCCGAGCACGGTGTCGCGCACGGCGGGGAAATGCGCGGAGGCGATATAGAGTTCCGCCGCTGCGGATGGCTTGGGTTCGCCGGTCAGCACCCTCGGCACGGTCGACAGCCAGATGATGATGATGAACAGGACAAGGGCGCCCAGCCAGGTCCAATGCGGGTTGCCCTTGCGCGCATGGACGCTGTTGAAATAGTGCCGGATCAGCACGCCGATGATGAACACCAGCGAGGCGATGACCCAGTTGAACTCGGTCCCGAACGCCAGCGGATAATGGTTCGACAGCATCAGGAACAGCACCGGCAGCGTCAGATAGTTGTTGTGGAGCGAGCGCTGCTTGGCGATCTTGCCGTATTTCGGATCGGGCTTGCGGCCGGCGATGAGGTCGGCGACGACGATCTTCTGGTTGGGGATGATGACCATGAAGACATTGGCCGACATGATCGTGGCGGTGATGGCGCCCAGATGCAGGAAGGCGGCGCGGCCGGTGAACAGGTGGGTCAGCCCCCAGGCGATGAACACCAGCACGCAGTAGAGCACCAGCATCAGGCCGGTATCGCTTTTGCCCAGCGGCGAGCGGCACAGGAGATCATAGACCACCCAACCGACGCCGATCGTGGCCATAGACAGCAAGATGCCCACGGGTACCGACATCGGCAGCACGTTGGGATCGATCAGGAACAGATCGGCCCCGGCATAATAGACCACGCACAGCATGGCGAAGCCTGACAGCCAGGTGGCGTAGGATTCCCATTTGAACCAGGTCAGGTGTTCGGGCATCTCGGCCGGCGCCACCAGATATTTCTGGATGTGGTAGAAGCCGCCGCCATGCACCTGCCATTCCTCGCCGAAGGCGCCGACAGGCATGCCCGGTCGCTGGCGCAGGCCGAGATCGAGCGCGACGAAATAGAAAGACGAGCCGATCCAGGCGATGCCGGTGATGACATGCAGCCAGCGCACGGCGAAGCTCAGCCAGTCCCAGAAAATCGCGAAATCCATCATTGACGTAGTCCCTGCCGATGACGCGACTTTACGGTGTCCCGCGCAAACGAAAAGAGGCGAGGTGTACGATGACTTTCAAAAAAAAATGGAAAATACTACAGCGCCGCGCGTCCTCTTGGACGCGCAAAGGACGCTGTAGCACTTTGATCTGGCGCATGATCCTTTCCGAAAATCGATTCCGATTTTCGGGGTCATGCGCTAGGCTAATCGCTGCAAACCGGCGAAGGTGCTCCGCATGGCCTATCTCGACAACATCGCCGTTTTCGTCCGCGTCGTCGAACTCGGCAATCTGTCGGCGGCGGGCCGCGACATGCGCATTTCGCCGGCGGTCGCCTCCAACCGCATCAAGGAGTTGGAAAAGCATCTTGGCGTGCGGCTGTTCAACCGCACCACGCGGCAGTTGATGCCGACCGAGCACGGCACGGTTTTTTATGCGGGCGCCAAGCAGGTGCTGGAAGCGATCACCGAAGCGGAGGCCGCCGTCTCGGCGCTGTCCGGCCAGCCGCGCGGTACCATCCGCGTGACCGCACCGCTCGGCCTCGGCCGCCGGCTGGTGGCCTCGGGCATTCCCGATTTCCACGATAAATACCCTGACATCGAGGTGCGGCTGAGGCTCTCGGACCATAATGTCGATATCATGAAGGAAGGCATCGACGTCGCTTTTCGGCTCGGCATCATCGAGGATTCCAGCCTCAGGATGCGCGGCATCATGGAATGCGAACGCGTGCTGGTGGCGGCGCCGAAATATCTGGAGGCGCGCGGCGAGCCAGTGGAGCCGCAGGAGCTGATCGGCAAGAAGCACGACTGCCTGATGCTACGCTACTCCGGCGCGCGCGAATATGTATGGACACTGCAAACTCCCACCGGCCCGCAGAAATTCGAGGTGCATGGCCCCTACGACACGGACGATGGCGACGTGCTGACCGGCTGGGCGCTATCGGGACGCGGCATCATCAACAAGCCGCGCTTCGAGGTCGAACCGTTCATCCGCGACCGGCGGCTGAAGGTGATCCTGAGCAACACGCCGCCGACGCCAGTGCAGTTCGCGGCCGTCTATCCGCACAAGAAGCTGCAGGACCCCAAGGTGCGGCTGCTGCTCGACTTCATGGCGGAGCGCTGCCAGCGGCTGATCAAGGATCTTCTGGCCGGCAAGTAGAGGTGACAAGGGGCTGGCTGGCAAGTGAACGGCTCCTGGCCCAGTCGAAGGGGTTGCCTTACGCAGAGGCGAACTTAGGTTCGCGTGCACGGCCTCATGGTCGATGGCTGCGCGACGAGCAAACCACAATGCATCTCACCGTTTCGCTCAACATTGCTTCCATGGCCGGCCAGACCAGCGCGCTCACTTTCAGGGATGTGGCCGGCTTTGTCCGGCAGGCGGAAGCGGTCGGGCTGGACATGATTATCCTTGAAGACTCCGCGCCAGATGCCCCAGCGTCCAGCAGCCCTTTCGAAGCGACCACCTTGCTGGCCGCATTGGCGACCGTGACAACCAGGATTGGCCTCGTCGCCGCGGCCTCGACCGTCGCTCACCAACCGTACAATCTGGCGCGCCGTTTCGCCTCGCTCGACATCATCAGCCATGGCCGCGCCGGCTGGCACGCGGTGATGGCGCAGGCGCCGCGCGAGGCGGCCAATTTCAGCCGGCCGGATGGATTTTCCAGCGATGATTTCCGCCGCCGCACCGAGGAATATATCGGCATCGTCCACGGCTTGTGGCAGGGCTGGGATGCGGATGCGCTGCTGTTCGACAAGAGCGGCGGCCGCTTCCATGACCCGGCAAAGATGCACCTGCTCGACCACAAGGGCGAATTTTTCTCCGTGCGCGGCCCGCTCAACGTCGCGCGCTCGCCGCAGGATAAGCCGGTGCTGGTGCTGTCCATTCTGTCCGAAGCCGACATGGATATCGCCGCCAGGACCGCCGACGTCATCCTCCTGGATGGATCCGCCGAGGACGCCAAGGCGCGCCATGACGATCTGAAGCGGCGCGTGGCCGTCTGCGGACGCGAACCAGGCTCGGTCAAGGTGCTGCTGAATGTCGGCGTCGATATCGATCGTCTCGATACATCGTTCCGCTCGCAAGACTGCGATGGGTTCAACATCGCGATGCCGCCCCCGGCACTGGACGGTTTCGTCGGCCGCGTGTTGCCGGAGCTGCGGCGGCGCGGCCTTTTGCGGGAGAGCTATCGCGGCACGACGTTGCGCTCGCATCTTGGTCTTGCCGGCGGAGGGGACCAATGACCGCGCAGATGAAGCTCGGCGCCTTCCTGTGGGCGACGGGCCACCACATCGCCGCCTGGCGCCACCCCAAGGCGCATGTAACCGCCGGCATCGACATCGATCACTACATCCAGCTGGCGCGCACGGCGGAGGCGGCGAAGTTCGACATGATCTTCTGCGAAGACGCCGCCGGCCTGCGCGAGGCCAACGTCGGCATCGCCAGCCAGACGTCGCGCTCGATCGGCTTCGAGCCGATCAGCCTGCTTTCGGCGCTCGCCGTGCAGACCAGCCGCATCGGCCTCGTCTCCACCGCCTCGACAAGCTATAACGAGCCCTACGGGTTGGCGCGGATGTTTCTTTCGCTCGACCATCTGAGCGATGGCCGGGCCGGCTGGAACCTTGTGACATCGGCCAGCCCGATCGAGGCTGCCAATTTCGGCTCGACCGGCCTCAAGCCCCATGCCGACCGCTATGAGCGGGCGCGCGAATTCGCCGAGGTGGTCACTAGGCTGTGGCACGGAAAGCTCGGCGCCTCCGGCCATGACGGCCAGAGCTTTTCGGTTCGCGACCCGCTCGACCTGCCGCGTTCGCCGCAGGGCGCGCCGGTCATGGTCCAGGCCGGCGCCTCGGATGTCGGCCGCGATCTGGCCGCAGGCACCGCCGATGTGGTGTTCACGGCGGCGCAGACCTTCGAGGAGGCGAAGGCCTTCTACGACGACCTCAAGGGGCGCATGGCAAGCTATGGACGCGAGCCGGACGACATCAAGATCATGCCCGGCGTCGCGCCCGTGGTGGCGGAAACGGAAGCCGAGGCCCGGGAAAAATTCGAGGCGTTGCAGGAGCTGATCCCCGACGATGTCGGCGTGGCGCTGCTGTCCAGCTATCTCAGCATCTCCGATCTGGGGTGTTATCCGATCGACGGGCCGCTGCCCGAATTGCCGGAGAGCGAAGGGATGAAAAGCCGGCAGGCGCTTGTCATCGAGCAATCGCGCCGCGACGGCCTTTCTATCAGGCAGCTTGCCCGTCATTTCGCCGGCGCGCGCGGCCATTGGCGCATCGTCGGCACGGCGGCCCAGGTCGCCGACGAACTGCAGGCGCGGTTCGAAGGCGGCGCGGCCGATGGCTTCAACGTCATGCCGTCTTACTTCCCCGGCGAACTCGATACCTTTTGCGAACTCGTGGTGCCGGAGCTGCAACGGCGCGGACTGTTCCGCAGGGATTATGAAGGCCGAACGCTGCGCGACCATCTGGGCTTGAAACGGCCGGCTTGAGCCGGCACAGCTTAGCCGGCCATCACCTTGCCGCGCGGGGCCGGATGGCCGGCATTTAAGGCCGTGTTGTGAATAACCAGCGCCGTCATGATCTCAGCCGCCGCCAGCGCCGCAATAACTTGCGGCCGCTTGTCCTTGACGGCATCACCGCCGATCGGCGAGACGAGGCGGGCAAACTCCGCTTCCGTGCCATCAGCCGATTTCAGGAACCAGCTCCTGAAGGTCGCTTTCTTGGTCTTCGAGCCGATCATGCCGACATAGGCTGTGTCGCCGCGCCTCAGCGCTTCGGCGACGATCAGGAAGTCCAGCGCGTGGTCATGGGTGAGGATGGCGAAGGCGGTTCCGGCAGGCGCCTTGCGCACCTCGGCCTCCGGCATGGGCGTCAGCCGCGTCTCAACGGTTTCCGGCATGCCTTCCAGCGCCTCGGCCCGCGTTTCGATAACGACGCCGTGCACGGGAAGAAGTGCCACCGTCGACGCCAGCGCCTGGCCGACATGGCCGCCGCCGAAGATATAGACATGCGGCAGGTGCGCCTGTTCGGCTTCCGTGGCCGCAACCAGGTCGGCGGCAAGTGCTGCATCGACGAGCCGAATCAAGACTTCGACGCGCCCGCCGCAGCATTGGCCGATCTCGGGACCCAGCGGCACATCGAGCGTGGCGCAGACTTCGTCGACCTCGATGCGGGTTCCCCTCCCCCTTGAGGGGAGGGTGGCGGCAAAGCCGCCGGGTGGGGTCGGATCGACCGGTCTCGACGTCCTTGCGGTGCCTTTTGAGAGGACCCCCTCTGGCCGCTTCGCGGCCTGCCCTTCGCTATGGCTCCGGGCGCTCGTCGCTGAAAAAGCCAAATCGTTGGCTTTTTCTCGGCCTACGGCCGATCGCTCCTCTCCCCCCTCGAGGGGGGAGAAAAGCATCTGCCTGGCCTTGTCGATGGCCATGTATTCGAGCTGGCCGCCGCCGATCGTGCCAAAGATGGCCGATGCCGAGACGAGCATGAAGGCGCCCTTCTCGCGCGGCGTCGAGCCCTTGGTGTCAGCCACTTCGACCAGGGCGACCCGGTGGGCGCTGGCGAGAAAGGCTTTCAGGCTTTGCACTTTCGAGTTCATCATTTGCATTCCCAATTGGGAAATATAGGCTTTTCACGCTGATTTTGCACGTTTTGGCGACTTAGGCGCCAGCCCTGGCCTCTCTCTTCAGCCGCTCGATCGTCATCAGCACGCGTTCCGGCGTTGCAGGAGCATCGAGACGCGGGCAGATCTTGTGGTCGGCGACACTGGCCACCGCATCCGACAATGCATGCAGCACGGACATGCCGAGCGGGAAGGGCGGCTCGCCAACCGCCTTGGAGCGGTGGATCGTCGGCTCGCTCGCCTCGGGCCAGTCGGCCAGGGTTACGTTGAAGATCTTCGGCCGGTCTGACGCCAGCGGGATCTTGTAGGTCGACGGCGCATGGGTGCGCAGCCGTCCCTTGTCGTCCCACCACAGTTCTTCCGTCGTCAGCCAGCCCATGCCCTGGATGAAGCCACCCTCGATCTGGCCGAGATCGATGGCCCGGTTCAGCGAGCGGCCGGTTTCGTGCAGGATGTCGGTGCGCTCGACCACATATTCGCCGGTCAGCGTGTCGACCGAGACTTCCGAGCAGGAAGCCCCGTAGGCGAAATAGTAGAAGGGGCGACCCTGTCCCTTGTCGCGGTTCCAGTGGATTTTCGGCGTCTTGTAGAATCCCGCCGCCGAAAGCTGAATGCGCGCCATGTAGGCTTGCTTGACGAGGTCGGCGAAGGCGATCTCCTGGTTGCCGACGCGCACCCGGTTGGGCAGGAAAACCACCTGGTCGTGCGGCACCTGGTACTTTTCGGCGGCGAAATCGATGAGCCGGTCCTTGATCTGACGCGCACCGTTCTGCGCGGCCATGCCGTTGAGATCGGAGCCGGAAGACGCCGCAGTGGCCGAGGTGTTGGGCACCTTGCCGGTTGTGGTCGCCGTGATCTTCACCTGGTCGAGGTCGATCTGGAATTCTTCGGCCACCACCTGCGCGACCTTGAGGTAGAGGCCCTGCCCCATCTCGGTGCCGCCATGGTTCAGATGTACCGAACCGTCGGTGTAGACATGCACCAGCGCACCGGCCTGGTTGTAGTGCGTGGCGGTGAAGGAAATGCCGAACTTGACCGGCGTCAGCGCCAGGCCGCGCTTGATGAAACGGCTGTTGGCGTTGAAGGCCGAAATCTCCCGCCGCCGCCGCGCATAGGAGGCGCTTTCCTCCAGTTCGCCGACGATGCGCTGGATGATGTTGTCCTCGACCGTCTGGTGATAGGGCGTGAGGTTGCGGCCCCCCTCGCTATCACCACTGGTGCCGTAGAAATTCCTCTTACGGATTTCCAGCGGATCCTGGCCGACCGCGAAGGCGACCTCGTCGATGACGCGTTCGGCACCGACCATGCCTTGCGGGCCGCCAAAGCCACGAAAGGCGGTGTTGGATACGGTGTTGGTATAGAGCGGTGCCGATTGCGCATGCACCGTCGGCCAGAAATAGGTGTTGTCGCAGTGGAACAGTGCGCGGTCGGTGACCGGGCCTGACAGGTCCGACGAAAAGCCGCAGCGCGCCGCGAACATGAAGTCGACGCCGAGGATGTTGCCTTCGTCATCGAAGCCGACTTCGTAGTCGACGAGGAAGTCGTGGCGCTTGCCGGTGGCAATCATGTCGTCGTCGCGGTCGGGCCGGATTTTTACCGCGCGATGGTGCTTCTTGGCGGCGATCGCGGCCAATGCCGCAAACTGGTTGCCTTGTGTTTCCTTGCCGCCGAAGCCGCCGCCCATGCGGCGGATCTCCACCGTGATGGCATTGCTCGGCACCCCGAGCGCATGGCTCACCATATGCTGGACTTCGCTCGGATGCTGGGTCGAGGAATAGATGGTGACGTCCTGGTCCTCGCCGGGAACGGCCATGGCGATGTGACCCTCGAGATAGAAATGCTCCTGGCCGCCGACGCGCATCTTTCCCTTCAGCCGGCGCGGCGCCTGACGGATCGCGGCCGCCGCGTCGCCGCGTCTCAGCGTGAGAGGCGGCGTGACCAACTTGTCCTTCCTTGGGTCGAGGTCGCCGATATCGGTGACGAAGGGCAATTCCTTGTATTCGACCTTGGCCAGCCTGGTGGCGCGGCGTGCTTGTTCGCGAGTCTCGGCAATAACGCAGAAGATCGGCTGACCGTGGAACTCGACCTTGCCGTCGGCGAGCACCGGCTCGTCATGGCGGCCAGTCGGCGAGATGTCGTTCTCGCCCGGCACATCCTTTGCCGTCAGCACATCGACGACGCCCGGCGCGGTGCGCACCGCCGAGAGGTCCATCTCGACGATCGTGGCATGGGTCGCAGCCGAAAGGCCGAGGCAGCCATGCAGCGTGCCGGCCGGTTCCGGCATGTCGTCGATATAGACCGCCGTGCCGCTGACATGCTTGTGGGCGGAATCATGCCGCTGGTCGGTGGCGACGCCGCCGACGATTTTCTCAGCCTTGAGACTAGCGGTGGCGTGCTTGTTCATCATGCCGCCTCGTTGCGTGACACCTGGAATGGTGCCCTGGTGCCGGTGGTTTCGACAAAGAAGCGCAACAACAGGTTCTTCGCTGCCAGCGCCCGGTATTCGGCTGACGCGCGCATGTCGGTGAGCGGCGTGAAATCCCTGGCGTACTCAGTCATCGCCGCCTCGACCGTCGCTTCGGTCCAGGGCTTGCCGAGCAGTGCCTTCTCGACAGCGGTTGCGCGCTTCGGCGTCGCCGCCATGCCGCCATAGGCGATGCGCACATCGGCGACCGTGCCATCCCCGGCCAGCGTCAGGAAAAAGGCGCCAAGGGCGGCCGTGATGTCCTCGTCGCGGCGCTTGGTGATCTTGTAGACGGCGAATTTCGCCCCCTTGGCGGGGACAGGAACGTGCACGGCTTCGACGAACTCGCCCGGCTGTCGATCCTGCTTGCCGTAGGCAATGAAGAAATCCTGCAACGGGATCGTGCGCCGCTTCTTGCCCCTGCGCAGCGTCAGCCGCGCGCCGAGCGCGATCAATGGCGGCGGCGTGTCGCCGATCGGCGAGCCGTTGGCGATGTTGCCGCCGATGGTGCCCATATTGCGCACCTGTTCGCCACCGATGCGGTCGAACAATGGTCCGAGCGCGGGGATGCGCTTCGACAGCGTCGAGAAGGCTTCGGTGTAGGTGACGCCGGCGCCGATCGATATGACGCCCTTGTCTTCGGAGATCGTGCAAAGCCCGTCGAGATTGCCGATGAAGATCACCGGCGAGATATCGCGCATGTGCTTGGTCACCCACAGGCCGACATCGGTCGCCCCGGCAACGATGGTGGCCGTGGGTTCCTTGTCCAGTATGGCGGCGAGATCATCGACATTGGCCGGCACCACCAGCCGTGCCTTGCCGGCGCCGATCTCGACCCGCGCGCCGTCATGCATGGCATCGAGCCTTGCCGTGATTGCCTCGCGCTCCGCCGCCAGCGGGTCTTTCGCCGCCTTGCCGTAGCTGGAGATGGCGTGGGCGGCGCGCATGATCGCCTCGTAGCCGGTGCAGCGGCAAAGGTTGCCTTGCAGGGCTTTTTCGATCGTCGTGTTCGATGGGGCCGATGATCTCATCCACAGGCCGTAGAGCGACATGATGAAGCCCGGCGTGCAGAAGCCGCATTGCGAGCCGTGGAAATCGACCATTGCCTGCTGCACAGGGTGCAGTTGGCCGGGCAGGCCGCGCAAATGCTCCACGGTCACGACATGGGTGCCGTCCAGCGAGCCGAGGAAGCGGATGCAGGCGTTGACACTTTCATAGACCAGTCCGCCGGCCGAGAGCTTGCCGACGAGCACGGTGCAGGCGCCGCAATCGCCCTCGGCGCAGCCTTCCTTGGTGCCGCGCAGCGAGCGGTCGAGCCGCAGCCAGTCGAGCAAGGTCGTGTCGGGTGCCACCGAAGACAGCGCGACATCCCTGCCATTGAGGATGAAACGGATTTCGTTGCGGATATTGACCTTGGCCATGCCTCAACTCCCCCTGTAGGTCGAATAGCCGTAGGGCGAGATCAGAAGGGGCACGTGATAGTGCACCGCCTCCGCCATGCCGAAGCGGATCGGCACCCTGTCGAGGAAAGCCGGCTCGGGCAGCTTTGTTCCCTGGCCACGCAGATAGTCGCCCGCCGCGAAGATCAGCTCGTACTCGCCGATGCGGAAGTCACCGCCGACAAGCAATGGCGCATCGCAGCGGCCATCGGCGTTGGTCGCGACCGTCTTCAGAAGCGTGCGGGCGGCACCGTCGAGACGGTAAAGAGCGATCGACAGGCCCGCCGCCGGCTTGCCGGTCGCCGTGTCGAGAACATGGGTCGTCAGGCGCCCGCCATCGGCTTTCGACGTCTCTGCCATTGGCCGCCTCCCTTTCCCAGTTGAACGAACTGGCTGGTACAATCGAACACAAGTGATGAATTGTGCGCCAATTAAAGGCGATGCATAAGTCCCGGTCGAGCGGAGTGCGACAAAAACACTTTCAAAAATTTTCGGGGGAATGCGAGAAGCACCCTTTCGATATCCTGATCATACTTCGGGCGATGCCCCGCGGGAGGGACGATGCGTTACGAAAGAGACATGCGCGGCTATGGAGCCAATCCACCGGATCCGAAATGGCCTGGCGGAGCGCATGTCGCGGTGCAGTTCGTCGTCAACTACGAAGAGGGTGGCGAGAACTGCGTGCTGCACGGCGACAAGGCTTCGGAAGCCTTCCTGTCGGAGATCGTCGGCGCCGCGGCCTGGGTGGGCCAGCGCCACTGGAACATGGAATCGATCTACGAATACGGGGCGCGGGCCGGTTTCTGGCGGCTGCTGCGCCTGTTCAGCGAGAGCCAGGTGCCGGTGACCTGCTACGGCGTCGCCACCGCGTTGGCACGCTCGCCCGACCAGGTGACGGCCATGCAGGAGGCTGGCTGGGAAATCGCCTCGCATGGGCTGAGATGGATCGACTACCGCGACCACAGCGCCGAGGACGAACGCCGCGACCTCGAAGCCGCGATCAAGCTGCATTACGAGGTCACAGGCCAGCGCCCGACCGGCTGGTATACGGGCCGCACCTCGGTCAACACGGTGCGGCTGGTCGCCGAAGAGGGCGGCTTCGACTACGTGTCGGATACCTATGACGACGAACTGCCCTACTGGTACGAGCATGCGGGCGGCACGCAGCTCATCATCCCCTATACGCTCGACGCCAACGATATGCGCTTCGCCACGCCGCAAGGCTTCAACTCGGGTGACCAGTTCTTCGCCTACCTCAAGGACAGTTTCGACACGCTCTATGCCGAGGGCAAGGCGGGCCGGCCGCGCATGATGAACATCGGCCTGCATTGCCGGCTCGTCGGGCGGCCGGGGCGGGTGGCGGCGCTGAAACGCTTCGTCGACTATGTGAAGTCGCACGACAAGGTCTGGCTGGCGCGGCGCATCGACATCGCCAGGCACTGGCAGGAAAATCATCCCTACAGGCAGGCGGCGCTGCGCCCATCGAAAATGGAATTCGAAACCTTCGTTCACAGCTTCGGCGGCGTGTTCGAGCATTCGCCCTGGATCGCGGAGCGGGCCTACGAACTGGAACTAGGCCCGGCGCACGACACGGCCGGCGGCCTGCACAATGCGCTCTGCCGCGTCTTCCGCTCGGCCAGCGAGACCGAGCGGCTCGGCGTGCTCAACGCCCATCCCGACCTGGCCGGCAAATTGGCCAAGGCCAGGCGGCTGACGGCGGAATCGACCCGGGAACAGGCCTCCGCTGGGCTCGACGCGCTGACCGACAAGGAGCGCGAATTGTTCTCCAAGCTCAACGCCGCCTACGTCACCACTTTCGGCTTCCCCTTCATCATCGCGGTGAAGGGAAAGACCAAGGAGGAAATCCTGGCGGAATTCGAAGCCCGCATCGGCAACGGCCGCGGCGTCGAATTCGAGACCGCCTGCAAACAGGTCGAGCGCATCGCGCTGCTCCGCCTCAGGGACATGCTACCGCAATAGGTTTGAACCCATGGATACGATCAGGATGCCCGAGCGAACCTATTATGCTCCACATGGCGGCCATTCCGGCCAGAACGAGCTTTTGACCGGCCGCGCCGTCTTCACCGAGGCCTATGCCGTCATTCCCAAGGGGGTGATGCAGGACATCGTCACCAGCGCCTTGCCGTTCTGGAACGAGACCCGCGTCTGGATCCTGTCGCGTCCGCTGTCCGGCTTCGCCGAGACGTTTTCGCAGTACATTGTCGAGATCGCGCCCGGCGGCGGCAGCGAGCGGCCGGAACCCGATGCCGGCGCCGAGGGCGCCCTGTTCGTGGTCGAGGGCGAGTTGACGGTTCTGCTTGCCGGCAAGAAGCATATGTTGCGGCCCGGCGGCTTTGCCTTCCTGCCGCCGGCCAGCGGCTGGACGGTTCGCAACGAGAGCAAGGCGGCTGTCCGTTTCCACTGGATCCGAAAAGCTTACGAAGCGGTCGACGGTCTCGATGTGCCTGAAGCCCTCTTCACCAACGAGCAGGAGATCGCGCCGACGCCGATGCCTGGCACCGACGGCCGCTGGGCAACGACGCGGTTCGTCGATCCGGCCGATTTGCGCCACGACATGCACATGACCATCGTCACGCTCGAGCCCGGCGCCGTCATTCCGTTCGCCGAGACACATGTGATGGAGCATGGGCTTTATGTGCTTGAAGGCAAGGCGGTCTATCGGCTGAACCAGGACTGGGTCGAGGTCGAGGCCGGCGACTATATGTGGCTGCGCGCCTTCTGCCCGCAGGCCTGCTACGCCGGCGGCCCGGGGAAATTCCGCTATTTGCTCTACAAGGACGTCAACCGGCACGCCAAGCTCGGCGGTGCCGATATCGGTGGTCGCACGCGGTGACCCGCCCCATCTTGGCTCACATCGTCGCTCGGCCGCTGACCCGTGAGGCCTTTGCCGAATTCGGTGACGTCATCGACATGGGGGGCGACAACCATTATCCGATCAATGGCGGCAAGGCCGAGCGTTACCACGATCTCGCCACCGCTGAGGCGACGGGACCGAACGCCCGCCTGCTGATCTCGATGGTGCGCGGCATGCCCTACGAACTGCCGCTGAAGCTGACCATGGTCGAGCGGCATCCGTTCGGCAGCCAGGCCTTCATTCCGCTGTCGCCGCGCCCATTCCTGGTCGTCGTCTGCCATGACGGCAAGGAGGGGCCGGGCGAACCGTACGCCTTCATCACCGCGCCCGGACAAGGCATCAACTATTCCCGCAATCTCTGGCATGGCGTGCTGACGCCACTGGGCGAAGCTCAGGACTTCCTGATCGTCGATCGTGGCGGCGACGGCTCCAATCTCGAGGAATTCCATTTCTCGCACGCCTACGAGATCCATCTCCCATAATTTTTTGTGCATGTCGTCACCCCAAAACCGAGGCACTTTTGGGCGACATGCAGCAGGAGACCCGTCATGACCGACGTTTCGCTGATCGACCGCCTGCTCGACGTCATCGAGCACGACATCGTGCCGAAGACGGAGGAAGGCGTTGCCCACGGCAACAAGCTGTTCGGTGCGGCGATCCTGCGCAAGCACGACCGCTCGCTGGTGCTGGCCGAGACCAACAACGAGATCGAAAACCCGCTCTGGCATGGCGAGGTGCATTGCCTCAAGCGTTTTTACGAGATGCCCAGGGCGGAGCGCGTCGATACCAAGGACGCCATCTTCCTCGCCACGCACGAACCATGCTCGCTCTGCCTGTCGGCAATCACCTGGACCGGCTTCGACAATTTCTACTATCTGTTCAGCCATGAGGATTCGCGCGACAGCTTCGCCATCCCGCACGATCTGAAAATCCTGAAAGAGGTCTTCACCCTCGATCCCGGCGGCTACAATGCCGAGAACGCCTATTGGAAGAGTTTCTCCATACGCAGGCTGGTGCGGGCGCTGCCGGAGGCCGAGCGCCAGAGGCTGGAAACGCGCATCGGCAAGATTTCGGCGCGTTACGATGAACTCTCCGGCGCCTACCAGGCGAACAAGGACGAGAACGACATTCCGCTGAATTGAGAGGGATCGCCTAGCTTACCTTCGCGTTTTTCAATACCTCATTTATCTTGGCCTGCCAGCCCTTGCCAGTCGCCTTGAATTTTCTGACGACGTCCTGATCCAGACGGATGGACACAACTTGCTTGGGCTTTTCCACAGGAGGCCGGCCACGAGCGCGCCTTATGCTTTCGAAAAGTTCCGGAAACGCTTCCGCGAAAGGCTTGGCTCGCGCCAATTGCTCGTCAGTCGCCTCCGCGTCGTCGGAATCAGCAGCGATTTGCCTTTGGATTTCCGCTTCCTCCTCATCGGTAAGCGGCCGAATACGTGACTTAGGGTTGTTCATATACTGACCTTTCCTTTCGGCTAGCACGACGCATCGAGATCACCGAAATCGCTTCGGAACCAAGCGGCTTAAAAATAACGGCGAGAATGATCTCTCCGAATTCGCCAATCGCCTTGAGCCGGCCGGCCGTGGCCGGCAGGACGGTTGAAGTCGCAAAAAACTCGATATCGAGTTTGGCAAAATCGAGACCCCGGTTTTTGAGGTTCGTTACGCGCTTCGGCTCATCCCAAACGATTTTCAGGCGTAATTATCCTCAGTATGTCGAACTGGAGTGAATAAAAGTAATACATAAATTCTCGGGATAACGCAAGTTAGAAGTTAAATGTTCGCGCCAACCGTCGTCCCGGCGACACAGGCCGTCGTCCGTTCGACTTCGTAATGTGCGCGCTTCATGCGTCACTGATATCCTGGAGAGCAGCCATGAAAACCGTCACCGAATTTCCCCGCAAGGTCGTCGAATTCCCGGACATGGGCATCGTCATGCCGGATGGCTGCCGGCTGTCGGCGCGGGTGTGGATGCCGGAGGACGCCGGCGACGATCCGGTGCCTGCCATTCTCGAGCACCTGCCCTACCGCAAGCGCGACGGCACCATCTTTCGCGATCAGTTGACGCATCCCTATTTTGCCGGCCACGGCTACGCCTCGATCCGCGTCGACATGCGAGGCAATGGCGATTCCGAAGGGCTGATGGACGACGAATATTCCGAGCAGGAATTGCAGGACGCCTGCGACGTCATCGCCTGGGCGGCAGCTCAACCTTGGTGCAACGGTAATGTCGGCATGATGGGCATTTCCTGGGGCGGCTTCAACTGCCTGCAGGTGGCGGCCAAACAGCCGCCGGCGCTGAAGGCTGTGATCAGCCTGTGCTCGACCGTCGACCGCTACGCAGACGACATCCACTACAAGGGCGGCTGCCTGCTGATCGAGAATTTCGGCTGGGCTTCGACGATGCTCTCCTATTCGTCGCGGCCGCCGGATCCGCTGATCGCCGGCGACAACCGGTGGCGCGATCTGTGGCTGACCCGGCTGGAGAACCAGTCCTTCCTTCTGCCGCTGTGGCTCAGCCACCAGCACCGCGACGCCTACTGGAAACGCGGCTCGATCTGCGAGGATTTTTCGGCGGTCAAGGCAGCGGTGCTGTCGATCGGCGGCTGGCATGACGGTTACCGCAACACGATCTCCAATCTCGTCAGCAACATCGAGGCACCGGTCAAGGGCATCGTCGGCCCATGGATCCACAAATATCCACATTATGCCGGACCTCAGCCGGCCATCGGCTTCCTGCAGGAAGCGTTGCGCTGGTGGGACCGCTGGCTGAAGAGCATCGACACCGGCGTTGAGGCCGATCCGGCCTATCGCGCCTATGTGATGGACAGCGTGCGCCCGGCGCGCTGGCATCCCGAGCGGCCGGGCCGCTGGGTGGCGGAACAGCAGTGGCCGTCGCCCGCCATCAAGACGCAAGCGATCGAGCTGATCTCCAAGGGCACAAAACCCGCCATCGTCGCCTCGCCGCAAAGCTGCGGTCTCGCTGGCGGCGAGTACTTCCCGTTCACCTTCGGCCCGGAACTGCCAGGTGACCAGCGTCCCGACGATACGCTGTCGGTGTGTTTCGACCAGCCGGAACTCGCTGAGGCGCTCGACATTGTCGGCGCACCGGAAGTCCAAGTCACGCTCTCGTCCGATCGCCCGCAAGCCAACATTGCGATCCGACTGTGCGACGTGCATCCCGACGGAGCCTCGGAACTGATCTCCTACGGCGTGCTCAACCTGACACACCGCGACTCGCACGAATTCCCGCAAGCGCTGGTGCCGGGCGAGGCCATTTCGGCGCGCGTCGTGCTCGATCAATGCGCCTACCGCGTTCCGGCCGGCCACCGCCTGCGCGTTGCCGTTTCGAACGCCTATTGGCCAATGATCTGGCCCTCGCCGGAGCCGGTTCAACTCACCTTGTCGGCAGCGACACTGGCCCTTCCCTTGCGCCCGCTGGCCAAGGGCAGCGAGGTGACATTCGCCGAGCCGGAAGGCGCCGCGCCCTGGGCCACCCAGACGGTTCGGCCCGCCAATTCCGAACGTCATGTCGATCGCGACGAAAAGACGGGAATCGTCACGCTTTCCATAGCGGACGACTTCGGCGAGGTGTGCGATCTTGCCCATGGCCTGGCCAATGGCAGCATCGCCCGCGAGATCTGGTCGATCCATCCTGACAATCCCTTATCAGCGTCGGGCAAGACGCACTGGACGCAGACGCTGTCGCGAAACGGATGGTCGGTGCGCACCGAGACATGGGCGGAGATGCGATCGGACGCGCAAAACTTCATCGTCAGCGCCAGAATCGAAGCTTATGAGGGCGAAATCCTCGTCTTCGAGCGGAATTTCGAGGAGAAAATTCCGCGCGCGCTGGTTTGAGGACTGAAACGGTTGGTCCAAATGCGACGTACGATTTACGCCACGGCATGTCGCATTCGGTCTTGCTTACCGCTTTCCCTTACGGTCATTATTCCCCTCACAAGAAGCAAGAAAATCGACCAGAGAGTCGAACCAACAGAGTGAGGAACTCAAAATGTCGAATGAACTCGAATTCCTTAGCCGGCGCGTTGCAGCAGGCAAGCTGAGCCGTCGTGATTTTCTCGGCCGGGCGGCAGCGCTCGGCATCGCCGCACCCTTCGCCAACTCGCTGCTTTCAAGCGCGGCGCGGGCGGCCGGTCCGGTCAAGGGTGGCACATTGAAGGCCGGCCTGGTCGGCGGTGAATCCACCAACAGTCTCGATCCCGCCCTGTTCATGACCCAGGTGCCGTTCGCCTTCGGCAAGTGCTGGGGCGAAATGATCGTCGAGCTGTCGCCCGACGGCAAACTCGAGAACCGCATCGCAGAGGAGATCGGCTCGTCCAAGGACGCCAAGACATGGACGCTGAAGATTCGCGACGGCGTCGAATTCCACAACGGCAAGAAGGTAACCGCCGAGGACGTGGCCGCGACGCTCGAGCGTCATTCCGACGAGAAATCGAAATCCGGTGCGCTCGGCTACATGAAGGGCATCGAGACCATCAAGGCCAATGGCAAGGAAGTGGTGCTGACGCTGAAGGAAGCCAATGCCGACCTTCCCTACCTGCTCAGCGACTATCACCTGATCGTCCAGCCCAATGGCGGCAAGGACAAGGCCGACGCCGGCATCTCGGCCGGACCCTATAAGGTCACCACCAACGAACCCGGCGTGCGCCATGCCGGCGAGCGCTTCGCCAATTACTGGCAGAGCGACAAGATGGGCCATGCCGACCAGATCGAGATCATCGTCATCAACGATGCGACGGCGCGCACGGCGGCTCTGCAGGGCGGCCAGGTCAACATGATCAACCGCGTCGAGCCGAAGATCGTCGACCTGATCAAGCGCGTGCCGGGCGTGACCATCCGCAACCACGCCGGCCCGGGCCACTACGTCTTCATCATGCATTGCAACACGGCGCCGTTCGACAACAACGACCTGCGCATGGCGCTGAAGCTGGCGATCGACCGCGAAGAGATGCTGACCAAGGTGCTGCGCGGCTACGGATCGCTCGGCAATGACTTCCCGATCAACTCCGCCTACCCGCTGTTCACGGAAATCGAACAGCGCAAGTACGATCCGGACAAGGCGAAGTTCCATTACAAGAAGTCGGGCCATGATGGCACCGTGCTTTTGAGGACCTCCGACGTCGCCTTCCCGGGCGCGGTCGATGCCTCGCAGCTCTTCCAGCAGAGCGCCGCCAAGGCCGGCATCAAGATCGAGCTCAAGCGCGAGCCCGGCGACGGCTATTGGAACGAGGTCTGGAACAAGCAGCCCTTCTGCGCTTCCTATTGGGGCGGGCGCTCGACGCAGGACCAGATGTATTCGACCGCCTATCTGTCGACCGCCGACTGGAACGATACGCGTTTCAAGCGCCCGGATTTCGACAAGATGGTGCTGGCGGCGCGCGCCGAGCTCGACGAGGCCAAGCGCAAGCAGATGTACCACGACATGGCTGTCCTGGTGCGCGACGAGGGCGGCCTGATCCTACCGATGTTCAACCAGTTCATCGACGCGACCGGTGCCAAGGTCGATGGCTGGGTTGACGATCCGCATCAGGAGCTGATGAACGGCTACGCCTTGGCGAAGTGCTGGCTGCAGGCCTGAGTCCGGCTTTGCGGATATGTCTTCACCCATCCTGAAACTGATTGCCCAGCGCATTGCGCTGGGCATCCTCCTTCTGTTGGCCATTTCGGTCCTGATCTTCGCCGGCACCCAGATTCTGCCCGGCGACGTCGCGCAAGCCATTCTCGGACAATCGGCGACGCCGGAGTCGCTCGCCAATCTGCGCGAGCAGCTCGGGCTCAACGACCCGGCCTATGTCAGGTATTTCCACTGGCTCGGCGGGGTGCTGACCGGCGATCTGGGCACCGCCATGTCGAGCGGCCAGGATATCGCGACATCGATCAAGGGCCGGCTGTGGAACACGCTGTTCCTCGCCTTCTGGGCGGCGATCGTCGCCGTGCCGCTGGCGATCATCCTCGGCCTGATCGCGGTGCGCTACCGCAATGGCTGGGTCGACAAGCTGATCTCCGGGCTGGCCCTGGCCTCGACCTCCTTCCCGGAGTTCTTCATCGGCTATCTCCTGGTCTATTTCTTCGCCGTGAAATGGCAGATCTTCCCCGCCATCTCGACCGTCTATGACGGCATGCCCTTTGGCGAACGCATGCAGGCCATCGCCTTGCCGGCGACTGCACTGACGCTGGTCGTGCTTGCCCATATGATGCGCATGACGCGCGCGGCGATCCTCAACGTCATGCAGTCGGCCTATGTCGAGACCGCGGAGCTCAAGGGGCTTTCAGCCTTCGCGGTCATCCGCAGACACGCCTTTCCGAACGCCATCGCGCCGATCATCAACGTCGTCATGCTCAACCTCGCCTATCTTATCGTCGGCGTCGTCGTGGTCGAGGTGATCTTCGTCTATCCCGGCATGGGGCAGTATCTGGTCGACCATGTCACCAAGCGCGACGTGCCTGTCGTGCAGGCGGTCGGCCTGATCTTCGCGGCCGTCTACATCAGCCTCAACATCATCGCGGACATAGCGGCGATCGTCGCCAATCCGCGTCTCAGACATCCAAAGTGAGGGGCGGGCATGCTTGACATAAGACGCATCCCCATTCCCGCTCTGATCGGCCTGGTGCTGACCGCGCTGTTCGTACTGGCGGCGATCTTCGCACCGTGGATCTCGCCGCACGACAATGCCGAGATCGTCGGCGACGTATGGGAACCGATGTCGGCGGCGCATTTTCTGGGTACCGACAATCTCGGCCGCGATCTGTTGTCACGCATGATCTACGGCGCGCGCATCACGCTGTTCATCGCCGTGCTTGCCACCGCGCTGTCCTTCTCGCTCGGCGCCATTCTCGGTTTCTCGGCGGCGGTGTTCGGCGGCTGGTTCGACACCATCCTGTCGCGCCTCGTCGATCTCCTGATGTCGATCCCGACGCTTATCATGGGCCTGGTCGTGCTTTCGGTGCTGCCGACGAACCTGGTGACGCTGATCCTGGTGATGGGCATTCTCGATTCGACCCGCGTTTACCGCCTGTCGCGCGCGGTCGCCGTCGACATCAACGTCATGGACTATGTTGAAGCCGCCAAGCTGCGCGGCGAAGGCAGCGCCTGGATCATCTTCCGCGAGATCCTGCCCAACGCGTTGTCGCCGCTGGTCTCGGAACTCGGCCTGCGCTTCATCTATGCGGTGCTGTTCCTGTCGACCTTGTCCTTCCTCGGCCTTGGCGTGCAGCCGCCGGACGCCGACTGGGGCGGCATGGTCAAGGAGAACAAGGACGGCATCGTCTTCGGCATCGCCGCGGCGCTCATCCCTGCAGGCGCGATCGCGGCGCTTGCCATCTCGGTCAACCTTGTTGCCGACTGGATCCTCAACCGCACGACAAGCCTGAAGGGAGGACGCGGGTGATGGCCGATATCAAAGCGAAGCCCGGACAGGGAAAACCAGGCGTGCTGCTCGATATCCGCAATTTGCGCATCGAGGCGACGGTGTACCCGCCGGGCGAAGCGCCAAAAAATATCGTGCTGGTGCACGATGTCTCGCTGACCCTGGAAAAGGGCAAGGTGCTCGGCCTCATCGGCGAATCCGGCGCCGGCAAGTCGACCATCGGCCTGTCGTCCATGGGTTATGGCCGTGGCGGCGTGCGCATCACCGGCGGCGAGGTTTTGCTCAACGGCCGCGATATCCTGAAGGGCGGCAAGGAAGGGTTCCGCAAATTGCGCGGCCGCGAGGTCTGCTATGTCGCGCAGTCGGCGGCGGCCGCCTTCAACCCCGCGCACCGGCTGATGGACCAGGTGGTGGAAGCCACCTTGCTGCACGGCACCGCGACGCGGGCCGAGGCCGAGAAACGGGCCATAGCACTCTTCAAGAAGCTCAGCCTGCCCAACCCCGAAACGATCGGCGAGCGCTTCCCGCACCAGGTCTCGGGCGGCCAGCTGCAGCGTGTGATGACGGCGATGGCGCTGTGTTCCGAGCCGGACCTGATCGTCTTCGACGAGCCGACGACGGCGCTCGACGTGACGACGCAGATCGACGTTCTGGCGGCAATCAAGGACGCCATCCGCGACACCCATGTGGCGGCGCTCTACATCACCCACGACCTTGCCGTCGTCGCCCAGGTTTCCGACGAGATCATGGTGCTGCGCCATGGAAGGCTGGTCGAATGGGGCGGCACGCGCCAGATCATCAAGGAGCCGCGCCAGGAATACACCAACGCGCTGGTCTCGGTGCATGAGATCGAGCACGCCGAGCAGAAGCCCGGCACGACACCGTTCCTGTCGGTCAAGAACGTCACCGCCGCTTATGCTGGCGGCCATGTGAAGGTGCTGAAGAACGTCTCGGTCGATATCTACCCGGGTCAGACGCTGGCCGTCGTCGGCGAGTCCGGCTCCGGCAAGTCCACCCTGGCGCGGGCCATCACCGGCCTCTTGCCGCCGGAACAGGGAACGGTGACCTTCGACGGGCGGCCGCTGGCCAACCGGCTTGCCGACCGGCCGAAGGAGGATCTGCGCCAGTTGCAGATGATCTACCAGATGGCCGACGTGGCGATGAACCCGCGCCAGACCGTCGGCACCATCATCGGCCGGCCGCTGGAGTTCTATTTCGGCATGCGCGGCAGGCAGCGCGACGCCCGCGTGACCGAACTGCTCGACAAGATCGAGATGGGCAAGGGTTTTGCCGACCGTTACCCGGCCGAGCTTTCCGGCGGCCAGAAGCAACGCGTCTGCATCGCTCGCTCGCTCGCCGCCAAGCCCAAGCTGATCATCTGCGACGAGGTGACCTCGGCGCTCGACCCGCTGGTGGCCAACGGCATCCTCAAGCTTTTGCTCGAACTGCAGAAGGAGGAGAACGTCGCCTACCTGTTCATCACCCACGACCTAGCCACGGTGAAGTCGATCGCCGATTCGATCGCGGTGATGTATCGCGGCGAAGTGGTGCGCTACGGCTCGAAGAGCACGGTGCTGACGCCGCCCTTCGATGCCTATACCGACCTTTTGCTGTCGTCGGTTCCCGAGATGGAGATCGGCTGGCTGGAAAAGGCGATCAAGGGCCGCCGCATGGCCAGCGCGGGGAACTAGCCGCCGGTCACGGGCGACTGTCGTCATCCAGATGCAACACTAGGGCGCCACACGTCCGTTGGACGGGCGCCGCTGGTGTGACGTTGTTTTCAAAAGGGGTAGGACATGAAGACTGAACTCGACCATCTCGCTGAACTCGCCGGCCAGGGCCGGATATCGCGTCGCCACTTCCTCGGCCGCACGGCGGCACTGGGCGTGTCGGCGGCGCTGGCAACGACATTGGCCGGCAAAGCCTTCGCGCAGACGCCGGCCAAGGGCGGCATCCTAAAGGCCGGCCTGCAGGGCGGTGAATCGACCAACAGCCTCGATCCGGCGCTGAACCTCAGCCAGGTCACTTTCAGCTTCTGCAAGCAGTGGGGCGAATTCCTGGTCCGCCTCAAGCCCGACGGCGGCGTTGAGAACCTCATTGCCGAAGAGATTGGCGCCTCAGCCGACGCCAAGACCTGGACGATCAAGGTCCGCGACGGCATCGAGTTCCACAATGGCAAGACGGTCGCGGCGGAAGACGTCGCCGCCACCATCGAGCGCCATGCCGACGAAAAGTCCAAGTCCGGCGCGCTCGGCATCCTCAAGAACATCAAGGGCGTCAAGGCAAGCGGCAAGGAAGTCATCGTCACGCTCGGCAACGCCGACGCCGATTTCCCCTATCTGATGGCCGACTATCACCTCGTCATCCAGCCGAATGGCGGCAAGGACAATCCAAATGCCGGCGTCAGCGCCGGTCCCTACAAGGTCACCGTCAACCAGCCGGGCGTGCGCCATGGCGGCGAGCGTTTCGCCAACTACTGGCGTGGCGACAAGGCCGGCCATGCCGACCAGATCGAGATCGTCGTCATCAATGACGCGACGGCGCGGCTGGCTGCCTTGCAAGGTGGCCAGGTGCAGCTGATCAACCGTGTTGAGCCGAAGGTCGTCGAGCTGGTCAAGCGCATTCCCGGCGTCACCATCGAAAACGTCTCCGGCCGCGGCTACTATCCGTTCAACATGTTCTGCGACACCGCACCCTTCGACAGCAACGATCTGCGCATGGCGCTGAAGCTCGCCATGGACCGCGAGGAACTGCTCGAAAAAATCCTGCGCGGCTATGGCTCGGTGGGCAATGACTTCCCGATCAACGAAGCCTACCCGCTGTTTTCAGCCGACATCGAACAGCGCAAGTTCGATCCGGAAAAGGCGGCAGCGGCATACAAGAAGTCTGGCCACAGTGGCTCGATCGTGCTGCGCACCTCCGACGTCGCCTTCCCGGGCGCTGTCGATGCTGCGCAGCTCTACCAGCAGAGCGCCGCCAAGGCCGGCATCAAGATCGAGATCAAGCGCGAACCGGGCGACGGCTACTGGTCGGAAGTCTGGAACAAGCAGCCCTTCTCGCTCTCCTACTGGGGTGGGCGCGCCACGCAGGACCAGATGTATTCCACCGGCTATGTCTCGACCGCCGACTGGAACGACACGCGCTTCAAACGGCCGGAGTTCGACAAGATGCTGTTCACAGCCCGCGCCGAACTCGACCAGGCCAAGCGCAAGGCGATCTATCACGACATGGCGGTGCTGATGCGCGACGAAGGCGGGCTGATCGTGCCGTTCTTCAACCAGTTCATCGACGCCGCGGCCACCAACAAGATCAGCGGCTGGGTCAAGAACCCGAATGGCGAGATGATGGACGGCTACGCACTGAATGAATGCTGGCTGAACGCCTAGCACTGCGCTGACACTGACAGGCGCCGCGTGTCCGTGCGACACGCGCCGCACTCGTTTTCAACGGACAATCGCAGGGGGAATAGCCATGGCGCTCAAATCCAAGCTTCTGCTGATCGTCCTCGATGGCGTGCCCTACCGGAACTGGCGCCGGCTGATGGGCAACCTCGAGGGCTGGGTGCAGTCGGGCGAGGCACGCGTCTGGAAGATGCGTTCCGTGCTGCCGTCGACCTCGGCCTGCTGCTATGCCTCGATCCACACCGGGGTGTCGCCGCAGGTGCATGGCATCCTCTCCAACGAGAACCGGTTCCGCGTCGGCCAGCCCGATATCTTCTCCGAGGTCAGCAAGGCCGGCGGCAAAACCGGTGCGGTGACCCATTCCTACTGGTCGGAGTTCTTCCGGTCCTATCCGTTTGATCTGGTCGAGGACATGGAGTTCGACGAGCCAGGCGGGCCGATCACGCATGGCCGCTTCCACACCATGACCGGCTACAATCTGCGCAACCAGATGACGCCGAGCGATGTCGACCTATTCGCGACGCTGACCATGCTGACCAAGCGCCACGGCATCGACTACGGCATCCTGCACACCTGCACGCTGGACTCGATGGGCCATCGCTTCGGCCACGACTGCCATGAGATGGACCATGCCGTCTATGCCATGGACGCCATGCTGGCGGGGTTCCTGCCGGGCTGGATCGCGGCCGGCTATGAGGTGATGGTCACCGCCGACCACGGCCAGACCGATCGCGGCCATCACGGCGGCCACGACGACGAGATGCAGGATTTCGCGCTGTATTATTTCGGGTCGGAGAAAGGGCCGGATGCGAACACGCTGCTCGACCAACTGCAGCTGGCGCCGACGGTGCTGAGCCGGCTGGGCGTGCCGGTGCCGGCGACGATGAAGGCGAAGGCGTTTTTGGGGTGAGCGGGTGGCCGCGACGTTGACTTCTCCCCTCTCCCCGTTCTTTGCGGGGAGAGGGTAACGGTGAGGGGCAGCGCCAACATCGAATATGATCCCGCAAGGCCAGCGCTGCCCCTCATCCGCCTGCCGGCACCTTCTCCCCGTATAGTGACGGGGAGAAGGGATGCTCTGGCAACCTCCCCTTTCTTCGGTTAGCCTCCGCAAATTCCTTGGCGGAGGATGAACCTTTTTGGACCGATCAGCGACAGAGCAGACAGGAGCCAGGCGGCTCGACCGGCCATGACGGCAGCGACGGAGACCGATCGCGCGCTTGTCGACCGGGTCGCGAAGGGCGACCGTGCCGCCGTGCGGCTGCTGTTCATGCGTCATCACGCGCGGGTCTACCGCTTCGTGGTGCGCCAGACGGGATCGGAAATGATGGCGGACGATATCGCGAACGAGGTGTTTCTCGAACTGTGGCGCCAGGCGCCGGGCTTCGAGGGTCGCTCCGAAGTTTCGACATGGCTGCTCGGCATCGCCCGGTTCAAGGCGCTGTCGCTGCTGCGCAAGAAAAAGGAAGACTGGATCGACGACGAGGCCGCTGCCGCGGTGCCCGACGGCGCCGACACGCCCGAGGTCGTCACCATGAAGGAGGACAAGGCCGCCGCCTTGCGCCGCCTCATCGACGCCTTGCCCGAAGAGCACCGCACGGTGATCGATCTCGCCTATTACCATGGACAGTCGGTGACCGAGATCGGCGAGGTGCTCGGCATCCCGGTCGCGACCGTCAAGACCCGGATGTTCTACGCCCGCAAGAAACTCGGCGAGGCCCTCAAGGCCGCCGGTTACGACAGGGGGTGGCCATGAGCGCCGCTGAAAAGATGTCGCGCCGCGACGAGATGGAAACACTGCTGCCGTTCTACCTGAACGGCTCGCTGGAAGGCTCGGACCTGGAAGCCGTAGAGGAATGGCTGGCCAGCGATCCCTCGGCGCTGGCCGCCCTTGGCGAGGCCGAGGCCGAATTCTCCGGCGCATCGGCGGCCAACGAGGCGATCCGCCCACCGGCCGATGCACTCAGCCGCTTCGCCAGGGCGTTCGACGCCGAGGCAGGACCGGCGCGGGTGCCGGCAGGCTCGTCCTGGCTGGCGCAGGCCTGGGGCCGCTTCATGGCGCTGCCGGCCGGCGTCGCCTGGGCGGCGGCCGCGGTCCTGTTGGCGCTGATCATGGTGCAGTCGTTCGTGCAACCTGGCGGCAAGGGCGGCAATTTCGAGGTTGCCGGCACGGAAGACGACCTGGCCAAGATGCCGTTCGCGCTGGTCAAGTTCAAGCCCGACGCCAGGATGTCCGATATTTCGGGCTTCCTCGGTGGCAACGGGCTGAAGGTGATCGGCGGACCGACCGCCGACGGCGTGTTCCGGCTCGGCATTCCGGCCGCCAATGCGACCGACTACACCAGGCAAATCGGCCTTATTGCCGCCCAGCCCTTCACCGACACTGTGATCGAGGGAAGGAAACCGGCAGATGGCGGCTGAGGCGGTCATTCGATTTGCGGCGATCCTTGCGGCGGCGATGACAATCGCCGCCGTGCCCGCGTCGGCGCAGACCAACGCCACCAGTCCCGGCCGGACGAAAATCGATTGCAACAACGCGGCCAATGCCACGGCAGCCGACTGTGCCAAGGACAATGGCGGTGAAAAGGGCGGTTCGGGTGCCGGGCAACCCGGCGCGGTCTTTCTGCCTGCTTTGATCGTCGACCTCTTCCCCAATCCGGCCGAAAGTCCGGTCCCCGTGCCGACACCCGCTCCACGCCAGGACCCGGGCACCTCACCGGCCGTTCCCGCCGATACACAGGCTGGAGCCGCGGCTGGCGGGCCGATCGTCTCGCCGACCGATCTCATCGCCGTTCAGCCGCCGCGCGCCGTGGCCGGCGATTTCGTGCCCGACGAGGTGCTGGTGACCGTCGACGGCGATGCCGGCGCCGTGCAGCAGATCGCCGCCTCGTTCGGCCTCGAGGTGCGCTCGCAGCGTCAGTCCAGGCTGCTCGGCACCACTTTGGTGCGCTTCGGCATTCCCGACGGCCGTCCGGTCGGCATCGTGCTGGCGCAGCTGGCCGCCGACGGCCGCACGCAGCGGCGCGAGCCCAACCACATCTATTCGCTGCAGCAGGCGGCCGGCATCGTCAACTATGCCTTCGAGCGCATCGCGCTCGACGCCAAACAGGCCAGCGGCGAGAATGTCCGCGTCGCGGTGATCGACACCGGCATCGACGACACCAATCCGGCGCTGGCCGGGGTGATCGCCGGGCAGTTCGACGCCATGCCCGACGTGCCGATCGAAAAGCGCGATCACGGCACCTCGGTCGATGGGCTGATCGCCGGTGTCGGTGCGCTGGAAGGCATGGCGCCGGGCGCCAGGATCTACCACGCGCGCGCCTTCGAAGGCGGCAAGTCGACCATGGACGTCATTCTCTCCGCACTCGACTGGGCAGCCGAACAGGACGTGCGCATCATCAACATGAGCTTCGTCGGGCCCAAGAACGACCTGCTCGGCGTCGCCTGCAGAAATGCCCGCGCGCTGGGCATCGTGCTGATCGCCGCCGCCGGCAACAACGGGCCGAAGGCGCCCTATGGCTACCCGGCCGCCTTCGACGGCGTCATCGCGGTGACCGCAACCGACGCCAAGGACGGGCTGATGCCGCAGGCCAATCGCGGCGCCTATGTCTTCATCTCGGCGCCCGGCGTCGAGATGGTGGCACCGAGCGGCGCCGGTACGGATGTCGTCACCGGCACCTCGTTCGCCGCGGCGATCGTCAGCGGCGCCATCGCCAATCTGATCCACGCAGCGCCCGACCGCTCGGCCGACGACATCGAGAAAGCGCTGGCCGCTACGGCCAGGGATCTCGGCCCCAAGGGGCGCGACAACGATTTTGGTTACGGGCTGCTGGATATCAAAGCGGCTGGGGCGGGGAAGGAATAGGTTCCCTCAGACCTGTGACGTTGGCAGGACAGCACCCCCCTCTGTCCTGCCGGACATCTCCCCCGCAAGGGGGGAGATTACTCGCTTCGCCGCCTTCGCCAATCGCCGGCACGACCTAAGCCGGCGCTCCGGCGACCGATCCCCTGATCACCAGGTCGACCGGCCAGATCTCGCCACGCGCCCCCTCTTCCAGTCCCGATATCCGCGCCGCCAGACGCTCGGCGACCCGGGCGCCGGCGAGACGGATGGACGAGCGCGTCGTAGACAGCGGCACCGAAAAATTCTCCGGCCGCAGCCAGGGAAAGACATCGTCATGGGCGATCAGCGAGACGTCGCCCGGAATGCTTAGGCTGAGGTCGCGCACCGCGCGCACGACGCCCAGCGCCATGATCAGGCTGGAGCAGACGATTGCCGTCGGCGCGTCGCTCGCCTCCAGCAGGCGCCTGGTGGCGCGATAGCCGTTCTCCTCGGTCATGACCACGGAGCAGACATGGCGTTCGCCCAGGGCCAGCCCGCTCGCGGCGAGCGCACGACGCACGCCGCGCTCGCGATGGATAGCGAAGGTCTCGCCGTCGTCGCCGTTGATCAGCGCCAGCCGCCGGTGGCCGAGCTGGACCAGCAGCCGCGCCGCCTCGTGGAAGGCGCCCTCATTGTCGATGTCGAGATAAGGATAGTCGAAATCGAAGCCTTCGCTGCGGCCATGGACGATGAAGGGAATGCCGAGCGTGTTGACCAGCGCCACCCGATTGTCCTGCGGCTTGGGAGAGGAGATATAGACGGCATCGACCTGGCGGTTGGCGACGATGCGCCGGTAGGTCGTCTCCTGGTCGTCGGCGTCGGCCGGCGACAGCACGAGGTCGAGTTCGTGCGAACGCGCATAGTCGCCAAGGCCGGATAGGAATTCGACGAAATGTGGGTCGATATCGACGGCGGCACCTGTCGGCAGGACATAGCCGATCATGCCGGACTTGCCGGTCGCCAGCCGCCGCGCGCTTGGATTGGGGCGGTAGCCGTGGCGCTTGGCGGCGTCCATGACGCGCCTTCGCGTTTCCTCGTTGACCTCCGGATAACCGTTCAGCGCCCGGCTTACCGTGGTCTGCGAAAGCGCCAGCATATGCGCGAGCTGCTTGAGGTTCACGAAAGGGCTCCATCCCCAAAGCGCTTTAGATTGAATCGACCCAAGCACCATAAAGATGCGGCCATGGTACTGTGACCATAAGCGTGCCCGGGGTGAGTTTGAAACAAAAATTGCTGCTGCACCGCCAAAAAACTATGCTGCAGCGCACTTTTTTGGTCCTGAACGCCTCTAATTAAATCGATTAGTGCGTCACCCTCTTGACTCCTGATCGATTCAATGGCGAGATCACCAAAGCCAAAGCGCTTTGGAAGACTCTTCGAAAGGTTGCGGTTCCCTTGCGACTGAGTCACAGTCCTGCGGCGTCGGCGGACGGAATGGAGGTTCCGTCCGGTGTGTTTGACCCACTGGGAGGGAATACCGATGAAGAAAATGCTTTTGCTGGGTGCCGCGTTCGCCACGCTCGCCCTGAACGCGCCCGCGCATGCCGAACTGAAGTTCAAGCCAGGCGAGGACGCGCGGTTCCACTGGGCCAACTTCGACGAACTCAAGAAGGTTGACCTCAAGGGCGAGACGCTGACGATCTTTGGTCCGTGGCGCGGTGAGGACGAGGCGCTTGCCCGTTCGGTACTCGACTATTTCGCGGAAGCCACCGGCGCCGAGATCAAATACTCCTCGTCCGAAAACTACGAGCAGCAGATCGTCATCGACACGCAGGCGGGCAGCCCGCCGAATATCGCTATCCTGCCGCAACCGGGTCTGATCCAGGATCTTGCCTCCAAGGGAGTGCTGACCCCGCTGGGCGACGATGTCGCCGCCTGGATCAAGGAAAACTACGCCGCCGGCGACTCCTGGGCCAAGCTTGGCACTTATAACGGCAAGGACGGCAAGCCGGGCTTTTATGCCTTCCCCTACAAGATCGACGTGAAGGGTCTGGTCTGGTACTCGCCCGATAATTTCGAGGAAGCCGGCTACAAGGTGCCGAAGACGCAGGAGGAACTGGCCGAACTCGAAAAGAAGATCATCGCCGACGGCGGCAAGCCCTGGTGCATCGGGCTTGGTTCCGGCGGTGCCACTGGCTGGCCGGCGACCGACTGGGTCGAGGACATCATGCTGAGGACGCAGCCGCCGGAAGTCTACGACAAGTGGGTGAAGAACGAGATTCCGTTCACCGATCCGGCGGTGGTCAACGCCATCGACATTTTCGGCAAGATCGCCACCGACGACAAGATGGTCGACGGCGGCGCCAAGGCGGTCGCCGCGACGGACTTCCGCGATAGCCCGAAGGGCCTCTTCAGCGTGCCACCGAAATGCTACATGCACCACCAGGCATCGTTCATCCCCTCCTTCTTCCCGGAGGGCGTAAAGCTCGGCCAGGATGCGGACTTCTTCAACTATCCGCCTTACGCTTCCAAGCCGGAACTGGGCACGCCGCTGGAAGTGGCCGGAACATTGGTGATGATCACCAAGGATTCCAAGGCATCCCACGAGTTCATCAAGTTCCTGGAGATGCCGCTCGCGCATGAATTGTGGATGGCGCAAAAGAGCTTCGTGACCCCGTTCAAGGGAGCCAACAAGGACGCCTATGGCAGCGACGCGCTGAAGAAGCAGGGCGAGATCCTGGTCGGCGCGACGACAGTGCGCTTCGACGGGTCCGACCTGATGCCCGGCAAGATCGGCGCCGGCTCATTCTGGACCGGCATGATCGACCTGGTCGGCGGCAAGTCCGCCCAGGATGTCGCCACCGACATCCAGAAGAGCTGGGACGGGATCAAATAGGCAACCGGCGGTGACCGCAGCCTAAAAACGCGTCGCGTCGAAACGGATTCACGCGACGCGCTTTAGGTCTTCGTTTCATGCATGTCGTCCTCCCAATGCTGAATCCGGGCTTCGGCCCGGTCCGACCGGCGGCTTCCGCCGGAAACCTTCGCGTTTCAATTGTTCCGAATGACTGAAAGTCGGTGCATCCGATCGCCAGCATTGCCTGGTCGATCATGCGCAGGGAGAGGGACCCATGGCGGCTCAGATTTTCTCGGCTATTTTCGTCATCATCATCGGCGTCGGCGGCTGCGTCGCCTATTTTTGGGGCGCCAACAGACTGGTCGACCTGATATTCCCGTCGCGCGGCGTCTCTGGCGCGGCGGCCATCGACAATCTGCGCCGGCAGGGACTGGTGCGGCCGTGGCTGTTCGTCGGTCCGGCGATGATCATCCTGACCATCTATCTGATCTATCCCGTCATCGAGACGCTACGGCTTTCGTTCCTCGATCGCGGCGGCGTCAATTTTGTCGGGCTGGCCAACTATCAGTGGGCGTTCGGCGACCGCGACTTCCGCAACTCGATCCTCAACAACGTGTTGTGGCTGGCCGTGGTGCCCGCCGCCTGCACTTTCCTCGGCCTGATCATTGCCGTGCTCACCGACAAGATCTGGTGGGGCACGATTGCCAAGAGCCTGATCTTCCTGCCGCTGGCGATCTCCTTCGTCGGCGCCAGCGTGATCTGGAAATTCATCTACGAGTATCGCGGCGAGGGCCAGGTACAGATCGGCATCCTCAATGCCATCATCCAACATTTCGGCGGCCAGCCGCAGGTCTGGATATCGCTGCCGTTCTGGAACAATTTCTTTCTGATGGTCATCCTGATCTGGATCCAGACCGGCTTTGCCATGGTCATCCTGTCGTCGGCGCTGCGCGGCATTCCCGAGGAAACGCTGGAAGCCGCCGTCATCGACGGCGCCAACCCGTTCCAGATCTTCTGGAAGATCATGGTGCCGCAGATCTGGGGCACCATCGCCGTCGTCTGGACCACGATCACCATTCTCGTGCTCAAGGTGTTCGACATCGTGCTGACCATGACCAACGGCCAGTGGAACAGCCAGGTGCTGGCCAATCTAATGTTCGACTGGATGTTCCGCGGCGGCGGCGATTTCGGCCGTGGCGCGACAATAGCCATCATCATCATGATCGCGGTCATCCCGATCATGGTCTGGAATATCCGCCAGGCCAACAAAGAGACGGGAGGGCACTGAGATGGCCGTCGCGACCGGAAATTCCTTCGCCAGCCGCTTCGGCGTTCACATCGCGGTGCTGGTCTTCGTGACAATCTGGACCATTCCAACGCTCGGCATCCTGGTCTCCTCGCTGCGCGACAAGGACCAGATCATCGCCTCGGGCTGGTGGAATTCGTTCGCCAGTTCCACCCAGACCGAGGCCGGTCGCCTGCCGCCCGCCTCGGCACAGGTTCAGAAGGACGGCAAGTTCGTTCTGGAAGGCAACATCTTTGGCGACGGCGCCAAGCGCGACATCAGCGCCTTCGGCGTCAAGTCGGCGGCACCGACGCAATATGCGGCCGGCACATCGGCCGATCTCGGCGACGGCGTGACCCTGCAGGTCAATGCCGACGGCAGCTTCGTCATGACCTCGCCCAAGGCTTTCGAGGGCGACCGCGGCCAGCGCCTCTATTACGCCTCGTCGGCGCCGCCGAAATTCACCACCGACAACTACCGGTCCGTGCTGTTTTCGGAAGGCATCGGCCGCTCGTTCATGAACTCGCTCACCGTCACCATCCCGGCGACCGTGATCCCGATCCTGATCGCGGCTTTCGCGGCCTATGCGCTGGCCTGGATGCGCTTTCCCGGCCGGGCGCTGCTGATCGCGGTGATCATCGGCCTCCTGGTGGTGCCGCTGCAGATGTCGCTGATCCCGCTGCTGAAACTCTACAACGGGGTCGGCTCGTTCTTCGGCGTGCCATCGAAAACCTATCTCGGCATCTGGCTGGCGCATACCGGCTTCGGCCTGCCCTTCGCCATCTATCTCCTACGCAGCTACATAGCCGGCCTGCCGCGCGAAATCATGGAATCGGCGCGCATCGATGGCGCCAGCGATTTCGAGATCTTCGTCAAGATCGTGTTGCCGCTGTCGTTCCCGGTGCTGGCCTCGTTTGCCATCTTCCAGTTCCTGTGGGTATGGAACGATCTTCTGGTGGCGATGGTTTTCCTCGGTACGGAAGCAGACCAGATCGTGCTGACGGCCAAGCTCAATGCGCTGCTTGGTTCACGCGGCGGCGATTGGGAGATCCTGACGACATCGGCGTTCGTGACCATCATCGTGCCGCTGATCGTGTTCTTCTCGCTGCAGCGCTATTTCGTCCGCGGGCTGCTTGCCGGCTCGGTGAAAGGAGGCTGAGACCATGCAGTCCGCTTTGAAAGCCAGTTCGAAACCTGACCTCGCCATCGATCGCGACTGGTGGCGCGGTGCGGTGATCTACCAGATCTATCCGCGCAGCTATCAGGATTCGAACGGCGACGGCATCGGCGACCTCAAGGGCATCATCCAGCGGCTGCCTTATATTGCCGCACTCGGCGCGGACGCCATCTGGATTTCGCCTTTCTTCACGTCGCCGATGAAGGATTTCGGCTACGACGTCTCGGATTATTGCGATGTCGACCCGATGTTCGGCACGCTGGCCGATTTCGATGCGCTGACGGCGGAAGCGCACCGGCTGGGTCTCAAGGTGATGATCGACGAGGTGCTGTCGCACACCGCAGACATCCATCCCTGGTTCAAGGAAAGCCGGTCGAGCCGCACCAATCCCAAGGCGGACTGGTATGTCTGGGCGGACGCCAGGCCCGACGGCACCCCGCCCAACAACTGGCTGTCAATCTTCGGCGGATCGGCCTGGCAATGGGACACCAGCCGCCAGCAATATTACCTGCATAATTTCCTGGCCGAGCAGCCCGATCTCAACTTCCACAGCCGCGAGGTCCAGGACGCCCTGCTCGACGTCACCCGTTTCTGGCTGGAGCGCGGCGTCGACGGCTTCAGGCTCGACACCATCAATTTCTACTTCCACAGCCAGGGCCTGGAAAACAATCCGCCGCTGGCGCCCGAGGAGCGCAACGACCAGACGGCGCCGGCGGTCAACCCCTACAACTACCAGGACCATATCTACGACAAGAGCCGGCCGGAGAACCTCGGTTTCCTCGAGCGTTTCCGCGCCCTGCTCGACGAGTATCCGGCAACCGCCGCTGTCGGCGAAGTCGGCGATTCGCAGCGTGGGCTGGACGTGGTGGCAGCCTATACGGCCGGCGGCAAACGCGTGCACATGTGCTATTCCTTCGACTTCCTGGCGCCGGAAAAGATCAGCGCCGCCAAGGTCCGCTCGGTGCTGGAAACCTTCGGCAAGGTCGCCACCGATGGCTGGTCATGCTGGGCGTTCTCCAACCATGACGTGATGCGCCCGGCCTCGCGCTGGGCGGCTGGCGAAGCCGACCCGACCGCCTATCTCAAGGTGATCTCGGCATTGCTGATGTCGCTGCGCGGCTCGGTCTGCATCTACCAGGGCGAAGAGCTAGGCCTGGGCGAGGCCGAACTGCGCTTCGAGGATCTGCAGGATCCCTACGGCATCCGCTTCTGGCCGGAATTCAAGGGCCGCGACGGTTGCCGCACGCCCATGGTGTGGGATGGCAGCGCCAAGAACGGCGGCTTTTCCCAGGCAAAACCCTGGTTGCCGGTGCCGGCCAAGCACCTGTCGCAGGCCGTCAATGTGCAGCAGGGCGACGAGACTTCCCTGCTCGAGCACTACCGGCGCTTTCTCACCTTCCGCCGCGCCCACCCCGCGCTGGCCAAGGGCGATATCACCTTCATCGAAAGCCAGGGCGACACCGTCGCCTTCACCCGCCGGGCCGGCAACGAGCAGATCGTCTGTGCCTTCAACCTTGGCGCCAAGCCGGCCAAGGTTGACCTTGGCCGCCGATCACTGCACCCTTTGCCGGGACACGGGTTTTCCGGGCAGGCGAGCACCGGTTCGATCGAACTCGGCGGTTACGGCGCCTGGTTCGGACGCATCGACTGAATTTTAGGAATCACTGGAGGAACCAATGGCCGATGTCAATTTGAGGCAAGTGAAGAAGTCCTACGGCAATCTCAACATTCTCCACGGCATCGACCTCGATATCAAATCGGGCGAGTTCATCGTCTTCGTGGGTCCGTCGGGCTGCGGCAAGTCGACCTTGCTGCGCTCCATAGCCGGGCTCGAGGAAATCACCTCAGGTGAGCTCAAGATCGATGGCGAGGTGGTCAACGACGTGCCGCCGTCGAAGCGGGGCATCGCCATGGTGTTCCAGTCCTACGCGCTCTATCCGCACATGACCGTCTACGACAACATGGCGTTCTCGATGAAGATCGGCAAGGAGAACAAGGCCGAGATCGACCGGCGCGTGCGCCAGGCGGCGGAGATCCTGCAGTTGACCAAATATCTCGACCGGCTGCCCAAGGCGATGTCGGGCGGTCAGCGGCAGCGCGTCGCCATCGGTCGCGCCATCGTGCGCAATCCGAAAGTGTTCCTGTTCGACGAGCCGCTGTCGAACCTCGACGCGGCGCTCCGCGTCGCCACCCGCATCGAGATCGCCAAGCTCAAGGAATCGATGCCCAACACGACCATGATCTACGTCACCCACGACCAGGTCGAGGCAATGACGCTGGCCGATCGCATCGTCGTGCTCAAGGAAGGCCATATCGAACAGGTCGGCACGCCGATGGAGCTCTACAAGAAGCCCGGAAATCTGTTCGTCGCCCAGTTCATCGGCTCGCCGGCCATGAACATCCTGCCGGCGACCATCGACAAGACCGGAAACCCGACAATCGTCAGCCATGTCGGCGGCCGCAAGGCGACGGTGCCGATCGCGACACCGGCTTCGGCGAAGGGCGCGGCGGTAAGCTTCGGTGTGCGGCCAGAGGATCTGATCATCGCCAGCGGCACGGACTATCTGTTCGAGGGCACGGTGGATTATGTCGAACAGCTCGGCGAGGTCCAGCTGGTCTATGTCGACATCGGTCGCGCCGACCTGCCGCTGGTGACCAAGCTGCCCGGCAATGTCGAGGTCAAGCGCGGCTCGACATTGCGGCTGAGCGCCAATGCCGAGGACCTGCATATCTTCGACGCGGATGGCCGGTCCTTCGCGCTGCACGAGGCGGAAGCAAAGGCGGCTTGAGCTAAAAGCCAACTGTAACGACAAAAAAGAGGGGCGGGCATGGCCCCCCCCTCTTTGTTAGACCGATCTCGATTTGTCAGTGATTGCCGAAGTGGTCCCGGTCATTGCTCTGGGGGGTCGGCTTCTGCACGTTGCCCGACGAATTGAGCAGCTTGTAGACAGGCGAGCCGCTGTCGCGGATCGAACCGGTATGCGAAGCGTCCACACCGGTCGAAGTCACGGCAGGCTGGTTGGCGCCGTTGGAGCCATAATTGTCGCTGCCGGCGAAAGCGCTGCCGGAAACGGCCAGGACGGCGGCGGCAGCAAGGATGATCTTCTTCATTTCACGTCTCCTGAAGTCTCGAATTCCGCGGCAGCGGCGGGCAAACCCGCCGTTGCCGGGTCGGCTGTTAGTTGTTGCCGAAGAGGTTGTGGTCGGCGCCGAAGACAGGCTTCTGGTCAGCCGGTTCCGACTTCTTG
>NZ_JAIUIU010000042.1:0-37829 GCF_020165775.1 Mesorhizobium sp. B263B2A | reverse complement strand
GGGGGGGGGGGGGGGGGGGGGGCCCGACGGGCGGGTGGGGGGGTCGACCAGCGCCACGATGGAGGGAGGCGGCGCCGTCATGCTGCGGCGCAGCGACGAATTCGCTTGCCTTGTTTAGTAAAAATTGCATCACTAAACAAATTACTAAACATTCGCGGCGCTCTGGCGCTGCCATGTTTAGGCCCCTGAGGAGAGGGGTTGAGGGCTCTTGAAACCGTCATCCGGGCGCGTTTCGCAAATGGGAGGAAGGCATGAAATCGAGCTTTAAACTGGCGTTGGGACTGACCTCGGCGATATCAGCGTCGACAGCCGTCTCGAACGCCGCGCACGCTGAAGACCTGACGCTGTGCTGGGCCGCCTGGGACCCGGCAAACGCGCTTGTCGAACTGTCCAAGGATTTTACCAAGGAAACCGGCATCGGTATGAAATTCGAATTCGTGCCGTGGACCAATTACGCCGACCGTTTCCTCAACGAGCTGAATTCGCACGGCAAGCTCTGCGACCTGATCATCGGTGACAGCCAGTGGATCGGCGGCGCCGCCGAGAACGGCCACTACGTCAAGCTGAACGACTTCTTCGACAAGGAGAAGATCAGCATGGACGACTTCGTGCCGGCAACCGTGGTCGGCTATTCGGAATGGCCGAAGAACACGCCGAACTACTGGGCGCTGCCGGCCATGGGCGACGTCGTCGGCTGGACCTATCGCAAGGACTGGTTCTCCAAGCCGGAACTGCAGAAGGAATTCAAGGAGAAGTATGGCTGGGATCTCGGCCCGCCGGCCACCTTCGACCAGTTGAAGCAGATCGCCGAATTCTTCCAGAAGCGGCAGATCGACGGCAAGACCGTCTATGGCGCCTCGATCTATACCGAGCGCGGCTCGGAAGGCATCACCATGGGCGCCATGGACGTGCTCTACAGCTACGGCTTCCAGTACGAGAACCCGAAGAAGCCCTACGAGATGGAAGGCTTCGTCAATTCCGACAAGTCGGTGAAGGGGCTGGAGTTCTACAAGGCACTCTATGATTGCTGCACCCCGCCGGGCGCCTCGAACAGCTACATGGGCGAAGGCGTCGATGCCTTCAAATCCGGCCAGGTGGCGATGCACATGAACTTCGCCTTCACCTGGCCAGGCCTGCAGAAGGACGAGAATGTCGGCGGCGACAAGATCGGCTATTTCGTCAATCCCAAGGGCCCCGACGGCGAACAGTTCGCCCAGCTCGGCGGCCAGGGCATTTCGGTGGTGTCCTATTCCGACAAGCAGGAATCGGCGCTGAAATACATCAAGTGGTTCGCCAACAAGGACGTGCAGGCCAAGTGGTGGTCGCTCGGCGGCTATTCCTGCCTGAACGCCGTGGTGAAGGATCCGAAATTCCCGGCCAGCCAGCCCTACGCGCAGACCTTCCTCGACTCGATGGCCATCGTGAAGGACTTCTGGGCCGAGCCGAGCTACGCCCCGCTGCTGCAGGCCTCGCAGAAGCGCTTCCACGACTATGTCGTCGCCGGCCAGGGTTCGGCCAAGGATGCGCTTGATGGCCTGGTCAAGGACTGGACCCAGGTGTTCCAGGACGATGGCAAGATGTAACCGGCTCCTCCCGAGCTAAGCCGAGCGTCCCGTGCCACCTTGGCACGGGACGCGGTTCAGATAAATTCCATGACAGAGACGTTTTTAAAGTGACCGAAGCAGGACTCACCATGCTCAATCGGACCGCGGAGAACGTTGCCCGGGCGACCCCGGAGCCGTTGGCCCGCAAGGTCCGGGGCATCAGCGACAAGGGCCTCGCCTGGCTGTTCATTTCGCCGACGATCCTGTTGCTGCTGGCCATCAACATCTTCCCGCTGTTCTGGGCGATCTATCTCTCCTTCACCAATTACCGGGCCAACCGGCCCAACGAAATGGTGAAGAATCTCGGCTTTGCCAACTACCAGCGCATCCTCGGCGACAAGGATATCTGGATCGCCATGCAGACGACGGCGCATTTCGTGTTCTGGACGATCCTTTTGCAGACGCTGATCGGCTTCACGCTGGCCTGGCTGATCGACAGGAAGTTCCGCGGCCACGCCTTCTGGACGACGCTGATCCTGGTACCGATGATGCTGTCGCCGGCGGTGGTCGGCAATTTCTGGCGCTTCCTCTACGAACCGCAGATCGGCCTGTTCTCTTATGTCATCTCGTTCGTCTCCGGCATTCCACCGACAAGCATCCAGATGCTCTCCAACGTGTCGCTGGCGCCGTGGTCGATCATCATCGTCGATACCTGGATGTGGACACCCTACGTGATGCTGATCTGCCTCGCGGGCCTGCGCTCGATCCCCGAATACATCTATGAGGCGGCCGAGGTCGACCGCGCCTCCAACTGGCGGCAATTCTGGTCGATCACGCTGCCTATGGCGCTGCCCTTCATCATGCTGGCGGTGCTGTTTCGCGGCATCGAGAACTTCAAGATGTTCGACATGGTCAATCTGTTGACCGGCGGCGGGCCTGGATCGACCACCGAAGTCGCCTCGATCACGCTGAAGCGGCAGGCTTTCGAGAGCTGGCGCACCGGCTATTCCTCGGCCTTCGCCATCATCCTGTTCGTCGCGGTGTTTGGCCTCGCCAACATCTACGTCAAGGCGCTCAACAAGGTGAAGCAGAGATGAGCCTGACCACTGCCCATTCGGTCGTCGCCCCCTCGGCCAACTCGAAGCGCATCGCCGGCGCGATCATCATCGCCTACGCGCTGATCTCGATCGTGCCGCTGCTGTGGATCTTCGCCACCAGCTTCAAGACGCCGCCGGACTCGATCGCCTATCCGCCCAAGGTGCTGTTCCAGCCGAGCATCGAGGGCTACTGCAACCTGTTTACGACGCGCACACGGCAGACGCCGGAGTACATCAACTCGCTGGGACCGGCGACCGGCTTCTGCGACGAGACGGTGCGCAAGCGCAACATGGTGATCGCCGGCCCGTCCAACTTCCTGCCGCGCTTCGCCAACTCGCTGATCATCGCCTTCGGCTCGACCTTCTGTGCCGTCTTCCTCGGCACGCTGTCGGCCTATGGCTTCTCGCGCTTCAAGGTGCCGCTGGCCGACGACCTTCTGTTCTTCATCCTGTCGACGCGCTTCATGCCGCCGATCGCCGTCGCCATCCCGATCTACCTGATGTACCGCGAGCTTGGCCTGTCGGACACGGCGCTCGGCATGATCCTGCTCTACACGGCAGTCAATGTCTCGCTGGCGGTGTGGCTCCTGAAAGGCTTCATCGACGAGATCCCGCGCGAATACGAGGAGGCGGCGATGATCGACGGCTATACGCGGCTGCAGGCCTTCTGGCGCACCGTGCTGCCGCAGGCGACGACCGGCATTGCCGCGACCGCCATCTTCTGCCTGATCTTCGCCTGGAACGAATATGCGTTCGCCGCGCTCCTGACCTCCGGTACGGCACAGACCGCGCCGCCTTTCATCCCGACCATCATCGGCGAGGGCGGCCAGGACTGGCCGGCGGTGGCGGCCGGAACGACGATCTTCCTGGTGCCGATCCTGGTTTTCACCATTCTGCTTCGCAAGCAATTGCTGCGCGGCATCACTTTTGGGGCGGTGCGCAAATGAGTGATGTGCGAGGTCGACCCCCACTCCGTCGAGCTTCGCTCGACACCTCTCCCCCGATCGACGGGGTAGAGGAAGGGCGCGAACTTCATTCAGCCAGGCTCTTTTCCTCTCCCTCCGGAGGGGGGAGAGGTGGCGCTGCGAAGCAGCGACGGAGTGGGGGAACCACCCCGCAACCATCTCTCCCCTTGAACGGCGAGAAGGAAGGGAGCTACGCATGACCCGCCTCGCCATCTCCAGGAAATCATCCTGGCCCCGGTGGGCCAGGCGCGGGCTGATGGAAAACATCGCCACGGCGCTGATCGCCATCGGCTTCCTGATGCTGTTCCAGCCCTTCGCGCTGTCGCTCTACACCTATTCCTTCATCACCATGCTCGCCGGCACCGTGATGTTCATCATCGTCTCGAAGTTCCCGGAATAATCATGGCCGAGATCCGCGTCCAACATTTGAGAAAGGCCTTCGGCGATTTCGTCGCCGTGCAGGATTCCAATTTCGTTGTCGAGGATGGCGAGTTCTTCGTCATGCTCGGGCCGTCGGGCTGCGGCAAGACAACGACCTTGCGCATGATCGCCGGGCTCGAACTGCCGACCGGCGGCGAGATCCTGCTCGGCGGCGACGACGTCACCATGCTGCGGGCCCGCGAACGCGACATCGCCTTCGTGTTCCAGCTGTTCGCGCTCTATCCGCATATGAATGTGCGCAAGAACATCGGCTTTCCGCTCCTGGCGCAAGGCATGCCGGCGGCCGAAATCCGCACGCGGGTCGAGGAGACGGCAAAACTCCTGCGCATCGACCATCTGCTCAACAAATCCGTCTCGGGCCTTGCCGGCGGCGACCGCCAGCGCGTGGCGCTCGGCCGCGCCATCGTGCGGCGGCCGAAATGCTTCCTGATGGATGAACCGCTCGGCACGCTCGATACCGAATTCCGCGATTTGATGGTCCATGAGCTGCGCGAGCTGCACAACCGAATCCATGCCACCACGGTCTATGTCACGCACGACCAGATGGAAGCGATGTCGATGGCCGACAAGATCGCTGTGATGAACCACGGCGTCATCGAACAGTTCGGAACACCCCGTGAAATCTATGATCGCCCAGCGACCATGTTCGTCGCCGACTTCATAGGTTCGCCGCCGATGAATTTCCTCGGCTTCGGTGGCGGGCTCACCAAGGGCGCGAAGGAGATTGTCGTCCAGGGCGCGAAAATCGCGGTGCCGGAGGTGCGCGAGGACATTGCGCCGGCCGACATGGCGCTTGGCATCCGGCCTGAACATATCCGCTTCGACGACGCCTCGAAGCTGCGCGGCGCCATCTACGGCACCGAATATCTCGGCACGACGCAGATCGTCGCGGTGGAAACGGCAGACGGCATCATCAAGGCGCGGGTGCCGGCCGAGATCCGGCTCAATGCCGGCGACCGTGTCGGCCTGACATTGAACAGCGCGCGGCTGTCGCTGTTCGACAAGGGATCGGGCCGCGCTGTGAGAACTGCGGTTCACGATACCGCCTCGGAGCGGAGAGTGCAGCATGGCTGACGTCCATATCAAGAACGTGACCAAGAGCTTTGGCGAGCATGTCGCCGTCGACGGTCTGGACCTGCACATAGAAGACGGCGAATTCGTCGTGCTGCTCGGGCCGACGGGGGCCGGCAAGACGACGACGCTGCGCCTGATCGCCGGACTAGAACGGCCTGATGCGGGCACGATCGAGATCGGCGGCCACAATGCGACGACGCTGTCGCCGGCCGAGCGCGACACCGCCTTCGTGTTCCAGCAATACTCGCTCTATCCGCATCTGTCGGTGTTCGACAATCTCGCCTTTCCGCTGCGCTCGCCGGCCCGGAAAATACCGGAGGACCAGATCCGCCGCCGGGTCGAGGAGGTGGCGAAGATGGTGCGCATCCACCACAAGCTCGCCAACCGCTCGACCAAGCTGTCGGGTGGCGAAATGCAGCGCGTCGCCATCGGCCGCGCGCTGGTGCGCAAGCCCGCGATCTATCTGATGGACGAGCCGCTGTCGTCGCTCGACGCCAAGCTGCGGGCGGATCTGCGGCTCGAACTGAAGCGCATCCAGTCCGAACTTGGCGCCACCATGCTCTACGTCACGCATGACCAGATCGAGGCGATGACGATGGCCGACCGCATCGGCATCCTTGCGGACGGCGTGCTGGTGCAGATCGGGTCGCCGAGAACGATCTATTCCGAGCCGGCGAACCTGCATGTCGCGGCAAGGCTCGGCCAGCCGGCGATCAATCTTCTGCCGACGGGGCTGCTGCCCGATGGCGGCGCGCCGGCCGGCACCAGGACGATCGGCGCGCGCACCGAACATTTGACGATCGAAAAAGCCATGAATGGCCATGCCGACGGCGTCGTCGACTGGGTCGAGCATCTCGGCGACCAGAACCACCTGCATGTGACGGTCGGCCCGAAGAAACTGGTGACGCTGACCGACCCGGACACGGACCTGTCGCAAGGCGACAGAGTGGTGATCCGCTACCGCTCGCCTCTGTATTTCGGCGTCGATGGACAAAGATTGATGTGAACGGTTTTCGGCGTTCACGCCAAGGGTTCAAACGCCGGCTTGTGATTGACGATTGCGAATACGGGACGAATTCGATGAAGCACTTTTTCAACCGCAGGGAAACGATCGTCACCGAGGCGCTGGATGGCCTGTTGCGGACCATCGGCTCAGGCGAACTGGCGCGCCTCGACGGCTATCCCGAGCTCAAGGTCGTGCTGCGCGCCGACTGGGACAAGTCGAAGGTCAGCGTCGTTTCCGGCGGTGGCGCCGGGCACGAGCCTTCGCATGCCGGCTTCGTCGGCAAGGGCATGCTGACAGCGGCGGTGTCGGGCGAGATCTTCGCCTCGCCGAGCGTCGAGGCGGTGCTGGCGGCCATCCGCGCCGTCACCGGGCCGGTCGGCTGCCTGCTGATCGTCAAGAACTACACCGGCGACCGTCTCAATTTCGGCCTGGCCGCCGAGAAGGCGCGCGCCGAAGGCTTTCGCGTCGAGATGGTGATCGTTGCCGACGACATCGCGCTGCCCGACATTGCCCAGCCGCGCGGCGTTGCCGGGACCTTGTTCGTGCACAAGATATCAGGCCATCTGTCGGAGGCCGGCCACGATCTGGCGTCGATTGCGGCAGCCGCTCGGGCGGCTGCGAAGGACATCATTTCTCTCGGCATGTCGCTGTCGTCCTGCTCCATTCCCGGCCAGCCGCACGAGGACAGGTTCGGCGAAAACGATGGCGAGCTCGGCCTCGGCATCCACGGCGAGCCAGGCGTCGAGCGCATCGCGGTGCAAAGCGCCGACAGGCTGGTGGCGATCATGGCGGAGCGCCTGGCGGCGCGGCTCGATCCGAAGGCCGCCTATGCCTTGCTGATCAACAATCTCGGCTCCGTGCCGCCGCTCGAAATGTCTGTCATCGCCAATGCGGTGCTTGCCTCGCCACTCGGCAAAGCCGTCAAACTGACCGTCGGTCCCGGCCCGCTGATGACGGCACTCAACATGAACGGCTTCTCGCTGTCGCTGATCCGGCTCGATGCCGCGCGTGAGACAGCCTTGCTGGCGCCGGTCGGCCCGTATGCCTGGATGCCGACCAAGCCGGTCGCAGCGCCTGCTGTCGTGCCGATGGCGAAAGCAGCCGGACAAGGTGCCGCATACAAGGCCAGCCAGGATGCCGGTACCCGGCGCGTGATCGTCACGGTCTGCGAAAGGCTGATTTCGCTTGAAGCCACATTGAACGGGCTCGACGCCAAGGCGGGCGACGGCGACACCGGCTCGACGGTCGCGACCGGCGCGCGCAGCATCCTCGAACGTCTCGACACGCTGCCGCTTGCGGACCCCGCGGCGACCCTTCGGGCGATAGGTGAGATATTGAGCGCATCGATGGGCGGCTCCAGCGGAGTGCTGCTGTCTATCTTCTTCACCGCGGCGGCGCAGGCCCTTGACGGCGGCGCTGATGTGGCCAAGGCGCTGCTCGCCGGCCTCGAGCGGATGACCTTTTATGGCGGCGCACAGCTTGGCGACCGCACGATGGTCGATGCCCTGGAGCCCGCCCTGAAGGCGCTCGACGCCAACGGGCTGGAAGAAGCGGCGATGGCCGCCCGGCGCGGTGCGGAGGCGACTGCCGCCATGGAAAAGGCGAAGGCCGGACGGTCCGCCTATGTCGGCAGCCAGTTGCAGGGCGTGGCCGATCCCGGCGCCCATGCCGTGGCCGAGGTGTTCGCGGCCGCCGCGACGCTGTTCGTCACGGCCTGACGCATGCACCAGTTGTCGAATGACGGTTCTTTCGCTACTGCCGTCAAGCTGGAAACCGGGAGTCTGGGCGACATGGCGGCGTTGAACCTTGCCAGGCTGATCGCGGCTGCTGCCGATACGATTGCCGCCCACGCCGAGGAATTGACGGCGCTCGACCAGGCGATCGGCGACGGCGACCACGGGCTGAACATGAAGCGCGGCTTCGAGGCCGTGCGGGCCGAGGCCGATGCGTTCGCCGCCAAGCCGCTGCCCGACGCCCTCAAGGCGATCGGCACCAAGCTGGTGATGACGGTGGGCGGCGCGTCCGGCCCGCTGTTCGGAACATTGTTCATGGCGCTGGGCAAGGAGATTTCGGCGGAGCCCGATCGCGCCAATCTGACGGCTGCCTTCGGCAGGGCGATCGAAGCGGTGGCGGCGCGGGGCAAGTCGCAAGTTGGCCAAAAAACCATGCTCGATGTGCTGCAGCCGGTGCATGATGCATTGGCCGGGGGAAAGACGGCGGCCGAGATAACCGACATCGCCGACGCTGCGGCCGAGGCGACCGTGCCGATGAAGGCTCAGCGTGGCCGCGCCTCTTTCCTCGGCGACCGCTCGATCGGCCATATGGATCCCGGCGCGCGCTCGACGGCGCTGCTGGTGCGCACGGTAGGACGAGCGATCGGGGAAAACGCATGAGCAATGTCGGGATCGTGATCGTGTCGCATTCGCCGCTGGTCGCGGAAGGCACCGCCGACATGGTGCGCCAGATGGTGGGCGACGAAGTGCCGCTTGCATGGTGCGGCGGAAACGGCCATGGCGGGCTCGGCACCAATGTCGAGGCGATCATGGGCGCCATCGACAAGGCCTGGTCGGAAGCCGGCGTCGCCATATTGGTCGATCTCGGCGGCGCCGAGACCAACTCGGAAATGGCGGTGGAAATGATCGGCGAACCTCGCGCGCAGAAGATCATCGTCTGCAATGCGCCGATCGTCGAAGGCGCGGTGATGGCCGCGACCGAGGCGTCCGGCGGCGCCTCGCTTCGGGAAGTGGTGGCGACGGCGCATGAATTGTCGCCGTCGTGAGTGAACGGGAATTTTGAAAGACATGTCCGCAGCCGCCGAAGCGACCGTCCTGATCACCCACGATGTGGGCTTGCATGCGCGTCCTTCGGTGAAATTCACCAAGCTCGCCAAGACGTTTGCTGCCGACGTGGAAATAGCGCTCGCCGCCAACGGGCCGTGGTTCGACGCCAAGAGCATCGTCAAGGTGATGGCGGCCAAGGCGCCGAAGGGCACGGTGCTGCACATCAGGGCCCGCGGTGACGGCGCCAATGATGCCGTCGACGCGCTGGTCGAGCTGGTGCGGCGCGATTTCGACGAGGGTGCCGGTCATGTCCGGTCGGCGTGAGGCCGGCCCACGTATGCGTCGACCCGCGGGGATGCGGGCCATGCGGATTGAGGGTGTACCGGCCTCGGCCGGCTATGCCGAGGGGCCGCTGTTCGAGCTCGACCGGCCGCCGGCTGTCTACGCCAGCAAAGCCACTCCCGAGGAAGAGAAAACGTCACTGAGGGAGGCGATCGGCAAGGCGGTGAGCCGGCTCATGGCCATGGTCGAAACCGCCGACAGCGACGCCGCCGGCGTACTCGAATTCCACATCGCCATGCTGGAAGACGATGCGCTGAGCGGACCAGCTTTCGCGTCGATCGATTCCGGACGTACCGCCGATGCGGCCTGGCGGCAGGCACTCGACGGCGAGATCGCCGGCTATGAAGCCTCCGACCAGGATTATTTCCGCGCCCGCGCCGGAGACCTGCGAGACATCAGGGACCAGGTCCTGCATGCCCTGACCGACGACGGTGGCAGCGCAGCCCCGGCCGGCGCCATTCTCTATGGCGAGGACATCGCGCCGACGCGTTTTCTCGAAACCGATTGGAGCAGCGGCGGCGGCATCGCGCTGAGGGCGGGCAGCACCGCCAGCCATGTCGCCATGCTGGCACGCTCACGCGGCGTGCCGATGGTCGTGAGCCTACGCGAACCACCCGCCGGTCTCGCCGGCATGGCGCTGCTCGACGCCGAGCACGGCAATATCGTGCTGGCGCCCTCACCGGCGGAGATCGGCTCATTCCGGCAGTCGTCGTCTTCCTTCGCGGCGCGACAGGGCAAGGCGCAAACCTTTCTGGCAAGGCCGGCGCTGACCAAAGCCGGCACGGCGGTACGCGTCCAGGTCAACATCGCCGATCCGTCGGATGTCGACGCAATCGACATCGCGACCTGTGACGGCGTCGGGCTGATGCGCACGGAATTCCTGTTCGGCAAGACGTTGCCGGACGAGGAGACGCAGTACCGCGCCTATCGCAAGGTGCTGGAATGGGCCGGCGACAAGCCAGTGACGATCCGCACCGTCGATGCCGGCGGCGACAAGCCGGTGCCGGGCTTCACCGTCGAGGAAGGCAACCCATTCCTCGGCCTGCGCGGGATCAGGCTGTCGCTGGCGCGGCTCGATATCTTCCGTGTTCAGATCAGGGCATTGCTGCGCGCCGCGCCACACGGCAATCTCAGGGTCATGTTTCCGATGATCGCCACGGCCGAAGAGTATGAGCGCGCAGCCGCCTTGTTCACTGAGGAACAGGCAGCCCTCACCGCGCGCGGCACAGCGCAGCGGATGCCGCCGCTCGGCATCATGGTCGAAGTGCCGTCGGTGGCCATCGCGCCGGAGGCCTTCGCCAACGCGGCCTTCTTCTCGATCGGCTCCAACGATTTGACGCAATATGTGATGGCGGCGGCGCGCGACAATGCCGCGGTCGCGCATCTCAATTCGGTCCGCCATCCCGCGGTGCTGCGGCTGATCGGCTCGGTCACCGCCTTCGGACGGGACAATGGTATTCCCGTCAGCCTATGCGGCGATGCCGGCGGCGATCCCACCTTGATCCCGGCGCTGCTCGAGGCCGGCCTGCGCGATCTATCCGTCGCACCGGCGCAACTCGCCATGGCCAAGGCGGCCATCGCGGACATTTCGGTGTAGGCGTGGCAGGCATGGTCGACAAGACGCCCGAACCCGGTTCCGAAGAAGCGATCCGAGCCTACAAGACGATCCTGTCGCATGTCATCGACCAGCGGCCGTCCGGCATGCGCCAGCGTCTCGCCGACGCGCTCGGCAAGCACCGCAGCTTCGTCACGCAAATCTCCAGCCCGACCTATTCGATCCCGATTCCGTCAAAACATTTGCCGGCAATTTTCTCCGTCTGCCATTTCAGCCCGGCCGAGCGCGATCAGTTCCTCGCCGCCTACCATCAGGCGCATCCGGGGAAAATGTCGGTCGCGGCTGGCATGCGCAAGACGCGGCATGTTTCGCTTGTCGTGCCGGATTTCGGCGACGACAAACAGAATGCCGCGCTCGACAGGGCGGTCAACGACTTCATCCAGAAGATCACCAGCATCACCGGCAAGGGTGGCGGCTGACCATTCTTGCCGGACTGTTTGGGAGGACGCCATGAAGAAATTTATGAATTCGGTGGACACGGTGCTGACCGAGAGCCTCGACGGTTTCGTCGCCGCCCATGCCGATATCCTGACGCTTGGCGAGGAGCACAAATTCATCCGTCGCAGAACCCTGCGGCCAGGCAAGGTGGCGCTGATCTCCGGCGGCGGGTCCGGCCACGAGCCGCTGCATGGCGGCTTTGTCGGCCATGGCATGCTGGACGCCGCCTGCCCCGGCCAGGTGTTCACCTCGCCGACGCCTGACCAGATGCTGGCGGCAGCGCAAGCCGTCGACACCGGCGCCGGTTGCCTGTTCATCGTCAAGAACTATGAGGGCGACGTGATGAACTTCGACATGGCGGCGGAAATGTCCGATGGCATCCTGCAGGTGGTGACCAATGACGACGTCGCCGTCGAGAATTCATCCTACACCACCGGCCGGCGCGGCGTCGCCGGCACGCTGGTGGTCGAAAAGATCGTCGGCGCGGCGGCCGAGCATGACATGGCGTTGCCGGCGTTGAAGGTGCTTGGCGAGCGCGTCAACGCCGCGACCCGCTCGATGGGCGTGGCGCTGACCAGCGGCACGGTGCCAGCGGCCGGCAAGCCGACCTTCGACATCGGCGACGGCGAGATGGAGTTTGGCGTCGGCATCCATGGCGAACCCGGCCGCCGGCGCGATACGTTGAAGAGCGCTGACGCCATCGCCGAGGAAATCTGCGCCGCGATCCTCGGGGATCTCGGCGACAAGGCAAAAGGCCCGGCGTTGCTGTTCGTCAACGGCTTCGGCGGCACGCCGCTGATGGAACTCTATCTGATGTACAACAGCGCGCGTCGTATCTTCGAGAAGCACGGCGTGACGATTACCCGCTCGCTGGTCGGCACCTATGTCACCTCGCTCGACATGGCCGGCTGCTCTGTCACGCTGACCATGCTCGATGACGAGATGACCGGCTGGTGGGACGCGCCTGTCCATACGGCGGCATTGCGCTGGGGCATGTAGGGCTGGCTTCCGCAGCGCTTTTCTGCAACATCTTGGGCCATCCACTTGGCGCCCGGGGCTGATGCTGCCATTCCTCAACTCCGCCGAAGAAAAACTGCTGCTGCGCTTCGCCGATCCGGAGGCCGCGGCAGTCGAGGACGATTTGTCGGCAGAGGCTTTGTCGGCACTGCTCGACAACGCGGAGTTTCATGGCGTTCTGCCGATCATGCTGCGCAAGCTCCATGAACGTGGCAACACGCATCTGACATCGGATGCGAACGTGCAGAGCAAACTTCACGAGTTGCGCCAGAAAGCGCCGATCGCCACCGGCCAATCGATGCTGCTGAATTACCATGGCGGCCGCATCATGAAGGTGCTCGCCGCCGAGGGCATTCCGGCGCGGATCGTCAAGGGACCGGTCTTTGCGGGAAAGCTCTATCGCCACGTCACCGACAGGCCGTTCACCGACATCGACATCCTCGTCGAGCCCGCCAACCTTGCGCGGGCAAACCGGGTGATCGCTTCATGCGGCTTCGAGCTCGGCAGCAACGAGGCCGAATCCTACCAGCTGCAGGAATTCAAATGGCTGGAAAAGGGGAATTCGAGCCTGCTGGTCGAACTGCATGGCGACCTCGTGCACGACACCGGCATGCGGCGACGCCTGTCGTTGGGTTTCCGGGAATTGCAGGTCATCGATGGAGAGGCGATAGACACCCCTGCCGCGCTGTTGACGATCGCCATCGTGCATGCCGCCGGCGGCCACAAATTCCACCGGTTGCAGCTCTGTGTCGATGTGCTGCAGGGCGTACGGGCACTGCAGTCACCCGATGCGGAAGCCCGCCTGCTCGACGCCGCCCGCATGACCGGCATCGAACTCGAACTGGCGATCGTGCTCAATGTGACCGGCGAGCTGTTCGGCGAGCGCCGTGCGCTTGAACTCGCCGGCCGCATCAAGCCCGACCTTTCGATAAGGCTGGCCAAACGGCTGATCACCACGAACACGCTGCTCAGGGTCAATTCCAGGGAAAAGATCGGCTCACGCCTGCGCCGTGATGCCTTCCGCTGGATCCAGCGGCTGGCCAAGGCCAGGCCATACCCAGCCTGAAGCTCCGGCTCAGTCCTGCCTGGCCAATATGGCATTTATCAGCGCCGCGGCGTCGGCCGGGCGAGCACCCACTTCCAGCGTGAAGGTCGGCACCGACGAGACCAGCTTGCCGATCGTCGCCAGCCGGCGTTTCTGCAGCGGCAGCAGGCCGGTCATGCCGGTGCGGACATTGTCCATCGCCAGCGCCACCATCGCGTCGGTGCGGGCCATGGCGACGAGCCGCGTCTGCCTGTCGGCGGAGCGCGCCAGGTGCAGGAGGGCGGCCACGGGTCGGGCCACCGGGCTTTCGATCCGCACGATCTCGCTCAACCGCTCCAGCGAGACGGCCTGTTCGCCGTTGCGGTCCCAGGAGGGGCCAAGGCATGGCGCCACCTGCGGGATCATTTCGGCGGTTATCTGGTGGATCTTGACGTGCCGCGGCAGACCCCAGGCCACCGGCTTGCCTGAAGTCAGATCCAGGATCATGGCGTCGTCGGAGCAGAGGCCAAAGCCTTGCGTTGCCAGCGCCAGCGACGTGGTGGTCTTGCCGGTGCCGCTCGGCGCATGGATCAGCACGACGGCATCGCGGCCCGGCAATGTCAGGCCGGCCGTGTGCAGCATATGCTGGCCGCCGGCGTCGAGGGCGGCGTCCAGAACCAGCATCGATGGCGTCCATGCGGCTTTCGTGCCGGGCCGAATCCGGAGTTTGGCCCAAGCCTCCTCGTCATTGATGGCCACGGTCTGACGTCCGGGAAAGACGAGGTGGATCGTGGCACCATCGGCGATCATCCGGCAGTGGCCATCCTCCGGTATCTCGCCGTCGAAGACGAGCGAACCGCCGGGGGTCTCGTCCAGAACGTCCGCCTCGGTGATATCAAGACGAAAGCCCGGCTCGACGGGATCCGTGATGCGCAGGACGCCCAGCATCCTGTCGAAATCCTCCCATAGGTCGGGGCGTTCGGCCGATATGCCGAGGATCTGGCCATTGAGGCCATAGCAGGCAGAGCGCATGGTCAAGCGACGCGCACCTTTGTGGGGTCGGCATTGTGACGATAGATCTCCACCATGCCAGGAAGGCGATCGCTGACGACCGGCCTGCCATCAAGACAAACCCAGCAATGCGCCGACAGATGCGGCGCCTGCAGCGACTTCGGATCGACGCCGAAGCGCAGTTCTGGATCGAAGCCGGCGAGACGCAGGAAGCGATGGCCGAGCAGCCCCTCGCGCAGGCATCTGCGGTCGCGCATCAGCCAGGGATGGCGGACGGTGCGGCTGACCCTGGCGACGATGTAGGCGACCGGCAGACCGCGATAGGGTGTCGACGAGGCCAACGGCGCCCATTTCAGCACCTGCTCGAAGCTGCGGTTTGCAATGAGGATCGGCATCAGCCGCGCGCTTGCCCAGAGATGGCATCGAAACAGGGCACGCAGGAGCGGACCGGCGGCCATCACGCACCTAGCTCCATCACGCACCTACCTCCATCACGCAGCTGGGGCCGCGAGGATGCCTTCCGAGACCAGTTCGGTGGCCAGCGCCGCCATGTCTTCGTCCAACGTGCCCTTGTCGACCTCGAACTCCTCGCAAAGCAGGCCGACGATCTGATCGAGACTGCGCGCGCCGTCGACCTTGTCGAGAAAGGCTTCGGTCGTGCCGTTGCATGTATAGAGCTGGCCGCTGCGCGCCAGAAGCACGACAGCACCGTCGCCGACATGCTGGACCGAAGCGTCCTCGGCCAGCCGCAGAACCGTTCCAGAGGCAATTTCCATCACCAACCCCCACCAAGCCACAAGAACCCCGAAATGAGATAGCGCGGCGGTGGGGCGCTGTCTATCGGCCGGCGGGGGATGGGCTCATGCGCCTTGCGTCCGCGACAGATCCCCTGCCGGCTGCAAAATGCATCCACCACTGTTCCCAGCCGAAATCATCCCAGAAATAGTCGCCGGCGCGACGCCGCAGACAAGGGAGTTGGCCGGCGGGGCCGTTGCTTTTCTTCCCCTGAGTAAGGTAAGGACTCCCGGGGTTTTGGGGAGATAGCGTATGCGTTACAATTGGGAGCGGGCTCCGACGACTTTCGAACGTCATCGAAGAGCCCTGGCGGCAGCCATTTTGATCTTCGGCGGTGTAGGCCTCATGCTTGTGACATTGCCGATCTAGAGTGATCGGCATTTTGTCCGAACACCGTTTGTCAGACGGCCACCCACCGACCTTCAGCGGGGCTGCCCGGTCACGGCGATGAAACGGCGGTCACGCCCTTCAAAACCCTGGCTGAAGCGTTGCACGAGCACAACGATCACCGCCGGTTTGCCGACAGGGGTGAATTCATAGGATTCCGACAGGCTGTAGGAGGTCGGGCAATTCCTCGACCCGGGCACGGCCTTGTCTTCGTGCAGGGTCTTGAACGGCTTGCCGTCTTGCCCTTGCAAGGCCAGCCGGAAACCGAGCGCCTTGCCTGTTTTGTCACCTTGAAGAGCTTGGTCGCCGTGCTGCGTGTCATTGAAACTCGCTGAGCAATCGATCGCACTGTCGGCCAGGATCTCATCGAGCCGGATAGTTGAAACTTCGGTCTCGTCATAGAGCGGCGAAAGCCATTTCTGCGACACCTGCTCAAGACGCGAAATGTCGTTGTAGCCGACGATCTCGCCGGGAAAGGTGAACTGGTCGGACGCTGTTTGCGTGCCGCGCGATGCAATAGCGTACTTCGCCAGGATAGGTGCCGCCTTGGCAGCCGCTTGCGCCCTGGCCTGTTCCAGGGTCAGTGTCGACTCTTCGGTTTCGTCGACGACGAGAATGGGCTTGCCACCAACGAACTGATCGGTGCGGGTGTCGATGATGTCGATTTCCGAGTAGCCTGAGTCCGACGCGCCGGCGTCGAGCGTTCCATACTGCTCGAAGGCGAAATAGGCGCCATCGGCCGAGAAGCCGATGATGCGCCGTGCCGCGGCATCCCCGGCGCGGGCGACGCCGGCCGAGACCATGATCGCCGTACCGATCGCCAGCGTAATCAGCGGCCACGCCGCGATCGACCACCTATGGCGCATTCGTTCGCATCCTCCCCGCCGATACGGCAGTTCACGACACCGTGCCTCCTCGGTCAAGCCAAGGAACGTCTCCGACGAAAATCAGGGAAGACAGCGCCGGAAAAAACAGCATAGGCTGTTTGCAAAGACGGCAAATCGTTCCTGGGGAGGTACGGATGGCTTCACGCTATCACGAGGTCTATGACGGCTGGAGACGCGACCCGGAAAAATTCTGGGCGGACGCGGCCAGCGCCATCGACTGGTATTCGCCCTGGGACAAGGTGTTCGATGCCACCGCCGGCGTCTACGGCCGCTGGTTCACCGGCGCGACCTGCAACACCTGCTACAACGCCATAGACCGGCATGTCGCCGGCGGGCGCGCCGACCAGATCGCGCTGATCCACGACAGCGCCATCACCGGAACGGTGAAAAAGTTCACCTATGCCGAACTCAAGCGCGAAGTGGTGGCGTTGACCTCGGTGCTGAAGAACCGTGGCGTCGGCAAGGGCGACCGCGTCATCATCTATATGCCGATGGTGGCGGAGGCGGCCATCGCCATGCTCGCCTGCGCCCGGGTCGGTGCCGTGCATTCGGTCGTGTTCGGCGGCTTTGCCTCGCATGAATTGGCCACCCGCATCGACGACGCCAGGCCCAAGCTGATCATATCGGCCTCTTGCGGACTCGAGCCGGGCCGCATCGTTGCCTACAAGCCGCTGCTCGACAAGGCGATCGAGATGTCCCGCCACAAGCCGGAGGCCTGCCTGATCCTGCAGCGCGACCAGCTGCGCTGCGAGCTGAGGGACCATTTCGATATCGACTATGCCGATGCCGTTGCTCGCGAGCGGGCGGCCGGCGCCAATGTCGACTGCGTGCCGGTGCTCGCCACCGACCCGCTCTACATCATCTACACGTCAGGCACGACCGGCCAGCCCAAGGGCATCGTGCGCGACAATGGCGGCCACATGGTCGCGCTGAAATGGACGATGGAAAACGAGTTCGGCGTCAAGCCGGGCGAAGTGTTCTGGGCGGCATCCGATGTCGGCTGGGTGGTCGGCCATTCCTACATCGTCTACGGACCGCTGCTGCATGGCTGCACCAGCATCCTGTTCGAAGGCAAGCCGATCGGCACGCCCGATGCCGGCACCTATTGGCGGGTGATCGCGGAACACGGCGTGGTGGCGCTGTTCACCGCGCCGACCGCTTTTCGGGCGATCAAGGGCCAGGACCCCAAGGGCGAGTTCGTTGCCAAATACGACCTCTCCAAATTCCGCACGCTGTTCCTCGCCGGCGAGCGCGCCGACCCCGAAACCATCAAATGGGCGGAGCAGAAGCTCAACGTGCCCGTGGTCGACCATTGGTGGCAGACCGAGACCGGCTCGCCGATGACGATCAACCCGGCAGGCCTCGGCCTGCTGCCGGTGAAATACGGCTCGCCCGGCGTGCCGATGCCCGGCTATGACATACGCGTGCTCGACGATGCCGGCCACGAGGTGGCGCGCGGCACGCTGGGCAATGTGGTGGTCAAGCTGCCGCTGCCGGCGGGCTGCCTGCCAACGCTGTGGCACGCCGACCAGCGGTTCCGCCAAGCCTATCTCGACGAGTTCCCCGGCTTCTACAAGACTGCCGATGCCGGCATGATCGACGAGGACGGTTATCTCTATGTCATGGCCCGCACCGACGACATCATCAATGTCGCCGGCCACCGGCTGTCGACCGGCGCCATGGAAGAGGTGCTGGCCGCCCATCCCGATGTCGCCGAATGCGCTGTCGTCGGCATCGCCGACGCCATGAAGGGCCAAATTCCGCTCGGCTTCGTGGTGCTCAATGCCGGCGTCGCGCGTGACGGCGGCACCATCGAGAAGGAGGTCGTCGCGCTGGTACGCGAGCGCATCGGCCCGGTCGCCGCCTTCAAGACCGTGGTGACGATCAAGCGCTTGCCCAAGACGCGGTCAGGCAAGATCCTGCGCGGCACAATGCAGAAGATCGCCGACAAGGAGGAGTGGACCATGCCGGCGACCATCGACGACCCGGTCATCCTCGACGAGATCGCCGCCGCCATGAAGGAGCGGGGGATCGGGGTCTGAGGCCCGCCCGGGAGCGACAGCTATTGCCTGCCGACAGGCCTATGCCAATCGGCAAGCAATACTTTTATTGTGCAATGCAGCAACCCTCCCTACAGTGGCAGGCGGGGGGCCATCCGGCGGTTCGGTATGGCTCAGCAGAAAATTACATTTGGCGGCGTCGACATCCTGCGGTTTCTCGCCGCCGTGCTGGTCATGGTCTACCATTATGGCTTCTGGGTGTGGGCCTATCCCGACGGCATCTCGGCGCAGGCCACGGGCGGCGTTCCCCAGCAGCCGGCGATAGGCGCCTGGGTCGAGTCCGGCTGGGTCGGCGTCGAGATATTCTTCGTCATCAGTGGCTTCGTCATCGCCTTCAGCGCGGAGAATTCGACGCCGCTGCGGTTCTTCGAGGCGAGGGTCAAAAGGCTGGCGCCGGCGGTCTGGATCTGCGCGCCGGTCGCCGCCGTGCTGCTGCTCGCCATCGGCCTGAGCTGGCCAACCGATGCGGTGGTCAGGCTGGTCCGCACCGGCCTGTTCGCGCCTTATGGCCCGTGGGTGGACAGCGTCTACTGGACGCTCGGCATCGAGATCGCCTTCTACGCCATCGTCTGGGTGCTGCTGCGGCTCGGCCGCTTCCACCTTATGGAGGCGGTCGCCATCGCCATCGGCCTGGTCAGCACGCTGTTCTGGTGCCTCTACTACCCGCTCGGCTGGTCCGACTTCGCCGAAACGCGCTGGCTGCAGCTCGTCCTGGTGCATCATGGCTGCTTCTTCGCGGTGGGCGTGCTGCTCTGGCTGATGCGGTTCAAGGCACTGACGCCGTCGCGCCTTGGCTTCTGCCTGCTGTTCCTTGGCGGCGGCGTGCTGCAGATCGCCAGTTCGGTCGACGTTCACAGCATCAAGGTCGGGGCCGTGATGCCCTATGCGCCACCGATCCTGATCTTCCTCGTCGCCATCGCCCTGATGGCGTTGTCGCTGCGGCTTCAGCTCTCCTGGACTGGCTGGCGCCGCATCGGCCTGATGACCTACCCGCTCTATCTGATCCACGACGTCATCGGCGCGGCGATGCTTGGCTCCATGGTGCGCGCCGGATTGCCCTATCTCCTGTCGATGGTGACGGTCGCCGCGACCATGATCGCGGCAAGCTGGCTGGTGGCGACCGAGGCGGAACCGCGTGTCCGGCAGCTGCTCGACTACACCGTTTTCCGCTACCGGTTGAAGGCCGCGTAGGCGAGGACCGGTACGACGGCTAAGCATAATGCTTGGCCCTGCCGTCACTGCTCAAGAAATCAATGATGGCGTCGGGTAGCGTCACTGGCAAAGGCTTCGAATCCAAACGCAGCTTTGCGCTCACGCTCGCCAGCACCCAACCCGCTTCCATAGCCGGTCATGGAAAAAATCTCCAGACCGACGCGCCCGCCAACTGCAGAACGCTATAAGTCAATCATCAACCTAAAATGGAGATGCAATCAATGACTGAGAATAAGCGCGCGGCTCTCCAGAAAGCCTTTGAAAAGGGCCAACAATCCGCCCGCGAAGGACGATACGACAACAGGTACCCGTCGATCTCGCCCTATCATGATCGATACGATCAGGGTTTTGAGGTCGAGATGGAAACGATCTTCGATTGATGGAACGCGACGAGCTACCGTCGCGCCTCTCGCACTCTCCATCAACTTGCCGCCGACGAGTGCCTTCGCTTGTCCACCGAAGCATTCCTGGCATACTCGATGCCCGGCGAACATGCTGGCTTCAAGCAACGGCCTATCTCAGACCGTTGCCTTGGTGCGCACTTCGGACTTGTCGAGATAGTAGTTCGAGTACTTGTCGAAGAATTTCTCCGACGCCCCGAACGATCCGTATTTGGCCAGCCTCTTCAGGTCGACCTTGTTGAGCACCGCTCCGACGATCTTGTTGGCGACATAGGGTTCTGATTCCAGCATCGACCGCACCATGGCGCGCGGCGTGCGGCCCCATTCGGTGACCAGCACGAAGCCATCGACAAGCGGCGCGAAGGCCTTGGCGTCGACCACCGGCCCGAGCGGGGGCAGGTCGACGACGATATATTCGAAGGTCTCCTTGGCGTTCTCGATGAAGCGCCGCATTCCGGCCGAGGAGAGCAGCTCGCTGGTGTGCGAGAAATGCCCGCGTGATACGGCCGGGATGATCGCCAGCTTGGTCTGCCGGTCGATCTTGCCGACGGACTGCCAGGTCTGGCCATTCACCACCGCTTCCATCAAACCTTGCTCGGCCTCCATGCCGAGGCTGCGGCTGAGGCCCGGATTGCGCAGGTCGCCGTCGATCAGCAATGTCTTGGCGCCATTGGCGGCAAGCAGCCCGGCGAGATTGGCCGCGACCGTCGACTTGCCTTCGCCGGGAAGCACCGAGATGACGCCGATGACGCGGCTGCCTTGCCCTTCCATCACGACATCGAAGGCGATCTTGGCGCTGCGCAGCGTTTCGGAGAACATCGATGCCGGAGCGTCGATGCTCACCCGCATGCGCGCGCGCCTTTCGATGGCGGCCGGCGATCTGGCGACCTTGGCATCCAATTGACCGTCGACCGCTTTGTCCTCCTTGGTGACGGCCTTGCTGCCGATGGTCGGCAGGTAGCCGAGGAACTTGAGGCCCACGCGGTCGCGCACTTCCTCGCCGGTCCGGAAGAACCGCTCGTTGAATTCGTTGAGACCGCCGAAACCGGCGCCCATCAGCATGCCGAGCACGAGCGAAAGTCCAAGCACGATGATGGTGCGCGGGCTCGAGGCGGAGAGCGGCGTCGACGCGTCCGAGATGATGCGGATCTTGCCGACCGGGAAGGATTGCTGCTGCGCGGCTTCCTCGTAGCGGCCAAGAAAGGTCTGATAGAGCGTCGAGAGCGCCGTCGCCTTCTGGTCGAGGTCGCGTAGTTTGACCTGCGACTGGTTGTCGATGGAACTCTTGCCCTGTGCTGCCGCGACGTTGGCCCTGAGCGCGGTCTCACGCGCCTGCGCCACCTCATACTCGTTGCGATAGTTTTGGGTCAGCTGCTTCAGCTCGCCGAAAATCTGCGCCGAGATGTCGGCCTTTTCCTTGGCGAGCGCCACCGCTTGCGGGTGCTGGGCGCCGAAATTCGCCTCGACATCCTGCTGCCGCTTGGAGACCGCGAGATAGCGGGTCTTGAGTGCAGAGATGAGCGCACCGCTTGGCTGGTCGGACGATATGGCGGCATCCTTGAAGGCGTTTTCGGAGCCGCTATCGACGATCGACTTGTACTGCTGGTAGCGGGCGCTGGCGCGCGCCGTGTCGGCCTGGGCCACGATGAGCTGGGCGTTGAGGTCGGCGAGCTGCTTGTCGCTCATCAACTGGCCATCGCTGTTGGCCGACAGGCCGTGCTCGGCCCTGAATTTTTCGACCGCGAGCGATGCCTGTTGCGAACTTTCGCGCAGTTCCGTCAGCCGGCCCTGCAACCAGACCGCGGCGCGCTCGGTGGCATCGAAGCTGGCATCGAGCTGATCGGCAAGATAGGCGTCGGCATAGGCCTTGGTGATCGCGGTCGCCAGCCCCGGATCCGTCGCCTGGTAGCCAAGCGCGATGACGTAGCTTCGCCCGACACGGTCCGCCTGGATCTCATTCTGCAGCTTCAGGATCGCATAGTCGCGACGCGACGTGGCAATCAGTGCATCGCGAGCGGCGGGGGAGAGCTGGCTGACGTCGCCGACGCCCGGCATGACCGGGCTGGGGCGGACATACTGGATCAGCCCGCGGATGAGGCCGACGCCCTGGGCAAGCGCCGACTGGGGCGGGTTCATGAACGCATCGTTCTGGTCCAGCTTGAGCTTGTCGACGACCACCGCGGCAAGCCGTGTCGAGGTCAGTATCTCGATCTGGCTCAGAATGGCGCTATCGGTCTGCATGGTTGTGGACGCCGCCGAAATGTCATCGACGATCTTGTTCAGACCCTCGTCGATCAGCACGCTGGCGACCGACACATATTTGGGCGGCGTGGTCTGGATATAAAGCAAGCCCAGAAAAAGGCCGATGACCGCACACACGGCGACCACCTTGGCCTGCCGTGCGGCCATGCCAAGCAGCCGCTCGATGTCGATGAAGTCTTCGCCGTCTCCTGCATCCGAATTCGGCAATGGCATCCTCTTGTCGAGAGGAAAGTTGGCATAATTCATCGTCGGTCCAATTCCAGAGCCTGTTCCATCCCGATCATTGGGCTGGGCTCTATCTCTCTGTTTGAGCATGATCTTTTCCGAAAATCGGAACCGCTTTCCGGGATCATGCCTTGGCTGTCAGGCGCCTCGAAGATCGGAAGCATCGCCCACAGGCAACGCAAGCTTCATGCCAGACGGCGGGGCCTGTCGGCCTCGCCGCCGGACATCCGGCAATACTCCCGAAAGATGGGCATTATGCGGCTTCTTCCTGACGTTCATGCGACTGGACGAACTCCTGAAGCATCTCGAAGACCGGACCCTTCATGTCGTCGCGCGCCAGCGCGAAGGCGATGTTGGCCTGGATGAAGCCTTCCTTGGAACCGCAATCGAACATGCGGCCGAGGAAAGGCTGGGCGAAGAACGGCTGATCCTTCGACAGCCGGACCATGGCGTCCGTCAGCTGGATCTCGTTGCCGGCGCCGCGCTGCTGATTGCCCAGAAGCGCGAAGATCTCGGGCTGCAGGATGTAGCGGCCGTTGATGTAGAAGTTCGACGGTGCATTGGCCGGTGCAGGCTTTTCAACCATGGCCGAGACCTCGAAACCGCCGCCGATGTCGGCACCGCGGCCGACGATGCCATATTTGTTGGTCTCGCTCGGATCGCAGCGCTCGACGGCGATGACGTTGCCGCCGGTGCGTTCATAAAGGTCGACCGTTTCGGCGAGACATCCGCGGCGACCGAAGGAAACCATGTCGGGCAAAAGCAGGGCGAAGGGCTCGTTGCCGATGACCTCGCGTGCGCACCAGACGGCATGGCCGAGGCCTTGCGGCGACTGCTGGCGGATGAAGGAGGTGGCGCCGGCCACGGGAAGCATGCTTTCGAGCGCCTCCAGCTGGGTCTTCTTGCCGGTCTGCTCCAGGGTTCCGATCAATTCCGGATGCAGGTCGAAATAGTCCTCGATGACCGCCTTGTTGCGGCCGGTCACGAACACGATGTGCTCGATGCCGGCCTCGAAGGCCTCGTCCACCGCATATTGCACGACCGGCCTGTCGACCACCGGCAGCATTTCCTTCGGCATCGACTTGGTCGCCGGCAGGAACCGTGTTCCAAGCCCCGCCACCGGTATCACGGCCTTCCTGATTTTCTTCATCGCAAATTCCTTCTGAGGAGATCGACTTCAGTCCATTCACAGGCCACGAGAAATCCCTTCATGTGCCTGCATCTTCACCTCCCCACCCCTACGGCAAACTGTGCCGCTACTCTTCGCAACCGCACGGCGATAGGCATGCCCATATGCCTGACCGCCGCCGGGTCGCTGAGCGCCATCCGGATCGCCTTGAACGGAGACCGCGCCTTGATGTGCTGGACCATCGCCAGGAAGGAGGCCGCCTTGCGCAAGCTGCGGCCGCGCCGGGCGAAGGCGGCCAGGGCCGCCTCATCCATCCGATGGGTTTGAGCGAATTTGGCATCCGCCTCGCGCATCGCCTCGACATGGTGAAGCTCGAGCACACGCGAGATGGAGCCGCTGAGAATGTGGTAGGCATAGCCGATATCAGGCTCGACCACGCATCTGCCGCCCTTGGCCAGGGCGTCGGCAAACAGGATGTAATCCTCGCCGATCCTCAGTTTCTCGTCATAGCGAAGCCGGTTCTCATCCAGGAACCGGCGCTGGAAGATCGGCTTGAGGTAGCCGAGGTTGAACTTCGATTCGAAAACGACGTTGCCGGCGATATAGGTGGCCAGCGAAATCTCGCCCAGGCGCTCCAGATACTGCCGCGGGAACATCGCGTCCTCGACGACACCGTCCTCGCGGACGACCTGGAGATTGTCGACGGCGATCTGGGCATTCGCCTTCTCGGCGCGGCCGATCATGGCCGCCATGCGGCCGGGAAAGACCGCGTCGTCGGAATCCAGCACCGCGACCCACCTGCCGCGGGCGACGTCGAGCCCGGCATTCCTGGCCCCGCCGGGGCCCCTGTTTTGCGCGAGCGCAACGACGCGCACGATGTCCTGCGGATAGGCCCTTGCCACATCGAGCGTCGCGTCGCGCGACTTGTCGTCGACGACGATGATTTCGACGCTGACATCCCTCTGGGCGAGGGCGCTGGCGATCGCCCGGTCAAGCGTTGCCTCGGCATTGTAAGCGGCAATGATGAAGGAGACATCGGGGACGAAAGAGACATTCGGGATGGGGGAAACGTCAGGCTGCACGCTTGCCTCCTTCCCGTGGCGAGGGCTGGCCGTAGAGGCGGATCTCTCGAATGCCGACGAGACCGCTGACGACCCCGACATGCATAATGCCGCGCAGCACGCTTCGGTTCCGGCGCACCGGGCTGGCGACGACGGGAAGCGCTGCGGCGAAGCAATAGAGCGCCTTTACCGAAGCCAGACCGACCTGTTTGACCAGGCCGATGCCACCGGCGTTGTGGCCCAGGAGATGGCCATGCGTCTGGCCGACCCGGAAGCGCCGGCGGCCGAGCCAGTCGAACGCGGCCCTGGTACGCGGCACCACCTCGTTCACCCAGGCGTCTGGGGAAAAAGCGATCCGGCCGCCCGCCTTGTGCATCTGGTCGAAGTACTCGGTGTCCTCGCCGCCGGTCTGGCCGCGCGCCAGGCTGAAGCGACGGCCGCGCAGGCTATCCGCTCCCACGCGCAGCAGCACGTTGCAGGTGTAGCCGGTGCGGATCTCGCCCTGCACCCACACGGGCAAGGTGGAGTGAAAATCGCCGCGCCGCATCCAGTCCGGCGCATCCGGGCGGTAAAGCGCCCGCACCGGGCCGAGTATGGCGGCGGCACCGCTCGTTTCAGCCGTCGCGACCAGTTCCGCGAGCCAGCGGGCAGTCGCCGTCTCGTCATCGTCGATGAAGGCGAGAAAATCCGCCTCGCTGGCGTCGAGGCAAGCGTTGCGGGCGATCGAGATGTTGCGCGCCGGGCAATGACGATAGCGGACCGGCACCGACAGTTCCCGCGACAGCGCCGTCACCAATTCCCTGGCGCTCGGCGTGTCGTCATTGTCGGCGACGATGATGCCGACATCGAAACCCCTGGGCATATCCATGGCGGCAAGCGAGCGCAGCGTGTCGGCCAGTTCCGGCCGCCGGAACGTGCACACGCCAATGTCGATGCTGCGGTTCTTGGCCTGAACAGCCATCAAGCCACCCCGCGCCGCGAGCCGAGGCCGAGAAGCTGCAGCCAGAAACCGACGGACCAGCCGAGATGCATGACCATCGCCGAGACCCCGGCCAGCGCAACATCGGCCTTGCGTTGGCGAATGGCCGCCACCAGGCCATAGCCCAGGCACACCGACGCCCAGACCAGCAGCGGCACCGCCGCGATCCAGTGCACGAAGGAGAAGGCCGCGAGAAGAACCACCGGGAAGACCGCCAGCGGCACCATCTGCCGGACCTTCGGGATGACGCGGTGCTTCAGCACGTTCTTGGCGCGGCCGCGGCCATAGCCGAGATACTGGAAATAGAGACCCTTGAGCGAGGTGCGCGGGTAGTAGACCATCTGCGTCTTGCCGCTCATCCAGATCCTGTAGCCGGCTTGCCGCAGCCGGTAGTCGAGTTCGGCGTCCTCATTGTGGCTGAACGTCTCGTCATAGCCGCCGACAGCGCCGAAGGCCGAAATCCGCATCAGCGCATGGTGGCCATGGTCGATCCACTCCCCGGCGGAGAGGTGGCGGTGCTTGGAACCGCCGGTGCCGAGTTTTGAATTTTGCGCCGCCGCCGCCGCCTTCTGCACGGGGCCGCTGCCGCTGGTCAGCATGGAAACGACCACCGAATCAGCGCCCGTGGCCAGTGCCTCCTCGACCAGCCGGTCGCAGTAATCATCTGGATAGCCGCCATGAGCGTCGATCCGGATCAGATACTGGGCACCCTCGCCGTAAGTGCCGACGGCGAGATTGATCGCCGCGCTCTGTATGCGCCGCTGGTTGTGCAGCAGGATGACGCGCGCATCCCTGGCGGCGACATCCTCGACGATGGCCAGGGTGCCATCGGTGCTGCCGCCATCGGCAACGACAATCCTGGCTCCCAGCCTTTCGGCCGAGGGCCGCAGCTGGTCGAGCAGCGCACCGATATGGGCCGCCTCGTTCAGGCAGGGGATCACGATCAGGCTGGAAGGAAGCGCTTGCGTCATCGGGCGAGGTCTATCCTATGCCAGGGCTTCGGCCGCGAGGGGTTCGCGCACGATGGTCAGACGGCGCAGTTTTTCGACCAGTACCCTGCAGTCGCTGCGATCGTAGCTCCACATCCTCGGATTTTGGGCGAGCACGCGGGCTTTCAGCCTGTCGAAGCGGTGCTCCTCCATCTGGCCGAGGGCGCTTTCGAGCGCATCGGGCGTGGCTTGCGGCAAAAGGATACCGATGTCCTGCTGGCTGAGGAATCGTCCCGTTTCGGTATGGCCCATCGAGATCGGCACCGCGCCGAAGCGGCAGCCTTCATAGAGGCGGTTGGGCAGCAGCCATTCCGAATTCTGCCCCTCTTCGAAGAAATCGATCGCCCAGGAGAAATGGACGTCCTGGTAGATCGACGCCATGTCCTCCGGATTGCGGTAGGGGCCGCGAAACGACAGATGCGGTTCGGCTTCGACGAAGGCATGGAAATCCGGGAATTCGGACAGAGCCGGGCGGCCGCGCAGCACGACCTCGAAGCGTCCGTCCATACGGCGCGTGAAATCGGCCAGCAGTTCGAGCGAGCGGCGGCAGCGCAGCGCTCCGAACCAGCCGATTCGCCATGGCGGCGCGGCAGGCGTTTCCGCCACCTGACGTGCGCCGGGCAAAATCGCCGCCGTCTCGAAATACTTGTTTTCGACCAGTTCGATGGGCGCGGCGACCTGGCGGAAGGGCTTGAAGTAATTGGCGATGAAGGCCGGCGAACTGGTCACCAGCAGCTTCACGTCCCGCGCCAGATGGCGCTCCGTGGCGCGCAACGCCTTGCCGAGGACATCGTTGCGAAGCACCAGGCGATGGATGTCGAGGCATTCATAGACGATCGGGACCGTGGCACCGAAGGCCGATCTGGCACGGCCGGCAAGCGCCAGCATTTCCAGGTTGCGCGCGATGATCAGATCGGGTCTCGGCGTGCCGCTCAACTTCGCCCGAAGAGAAACCGCCGCTTTCGCCACCGCTGCCAGGCGCTGGGCGAATCGACCGTCGCGCGTCGCGCCAAGGTCGATCGGCCGCAATCCTTCGATGTCGGCAATCGGGGTTGTGGTGCGGCGGAAACCCGCCAAAGTGACCCGGGCGCCGCCTGTCCGGAGCATCGTGATCCGTCGGCGGACCGCCGGATCGGAAACATCGTGCACCAGGTACAAGACATGCAGCATGAAAACTCGACCGCTGTTTGACCCACCCAGGGGAATGCTAGTACAGCTCTTGCTGCATCGCAACATTTTTGGCGCGGAGATGGACATTTTCTGTTGCACTGCAAAATTATTGCCGTAGTTTGGGGTTGGCGGCGGTTGTGGATTTCGGGCTCCGAAATCCGCGCAAAGATCAGGAATCCTGAATTTGGAAGCCAATCCATTCGACCCGCCAGAAGGCTCGTTGCGCAAATCGGTCGGCCGTGGCGCGGTGGTGACCGCCATGTCGCAATCGGTGCGGGTCGCGACACAGATCATATCCGTCATCGTGCTGTCGCGGCTCCTGTCGCCGCAGGATTTCGGCGTCGTGGCGATGTGCGCGCCGGTGCTAGCCTTCATCGCGCTGTTCCAGGATTTCGGCCTGACCCAGGCGACGATCCAGAAGTCGTGCATCCGGCATGAGGAGGTGAACTACCTCTTCTGGATCAACGTCGCGGTCAGCGCCATCCTGGCCTGCGTGCTCGCGGGCGCCGCACCGCTGGTCGCAGCCTTCTACAGCGAGCCGCGCGTGGCCGGCCTGGTGGCCGCCTTCGGCCTGCAGATCATGGCCTATGGGCTCGGCGCGCAGCATCTGGCGCTTCTGACGCGGCGCATGCAGTTCGGACGCCTGGCGATCATCGATGTCGCCAGCGCCGTCGCGGGTCTGGCGGTATCGATCGCCTGGACCTTCATCGACCGCTCCTACTGGGCGCTGTTTGCCGGCACGCTGACCGGCGCCGTGCTGCCGACGCTGTGCTATTGGGCAAGCTCACGCTGGCGGCCCGGCCTGCCGCGCAAGGTCGCGGGCATCGGCGAACTGATCAATTTCGGCGCCGGCATCACCGGCTTCAACTTCGCCAATTTCTTCGCCCGCAACCTCGACAACGTGCTGATCGGCAAATATTGGGGCGAGGCCCAGCTCGGCCTTTACGACCGCGCGTATAAGCTGCTTTTGTTCCCGCTCAGCCAGATCACCAATCCGCTTTCCAAGGTCATGGTGCCGGCGCTCTCCAGGCTGAAGGACGAGCCCGACCGCTACCGCAGCGCCTATCTGCGCGTCATGCCGCTGATCCTTTTGGTGGCGCTGCCCGGCGTCGCCTTCGCCACCGCGATGTCGGACGAGCTGATCCCCTTCGTGCTCGGCGAGCAGTGGCGGGCGAGCGCCTCGATCTTCCTGGCGCTCGGCTTTGCCGGCCTGCTGCAGCCGCTCAACAATCCGGCGGGATGGCTCTTCGTCAGCCAAGGCCGCTCCGGCGACTTCATGCGCTGGGGCATCATCACGGCGGTGACGTCGGTGCTCGCCTTCGCGCTCGGCCTGCCCTACGGCGCGCTCGGCGTGGCCGTCGCCTATGCGGTCAGCGAGTATCTGCGCACGCCGTTCCTGTGGCTCTATGTCGGCAGGAGCGGGCCGCTGCGGGCCAGCCATGTGCTGCGCGCGGCAACGCCGTTCGTGCTTGGCGCGCATCTGGCGCTGGCGGCGGTCTGGCTGGCCAAGCCGCTGCTGCCGCAGCAGCATGTCGTTGCCCTGGCTGGCGGCGCCATCCTCGCCTACGCCATCACCATCGTCGTCGCGCTGGCGTTCGCAGCCGGCCGCGAGGCCCTGCGCGAAGCCGTGAAAATGTTGCCGGCAAGGCCGCCAACGGCGGCGCCGCGCCAGGCGCAATAATTTCGGCGCTTTCGACCGCTATCTCCGTATCCACCCAAGCATCAGGTCCGATCCATGCACTACCGCTCGATCTCCGACATGAACGACGCCATCGTCAGCAACCTTCACCGGCTGCCGCGCGACATCGACCTGGTGGTCGGCGTTCCAAGAAGCGGCGTGCTGGCGGCGACGCTGGTCAGCCTTGCGGCGAACATTCCGATGACCGATCTGGATTCCTTCCTGGACGGCCGCGTCTACACGTCAGGCATCACCAAGCGCCGCGCCGCGCTCGACCGCAAGGTCTCGGACATGCGCAAGGTGCTGGTGATCGACGACAGCGTTTCCGGCGGCAATGCCATGCGCGACGCCCGCGCCCGCATTCAGGCCGCCGGCATCGAGGCCGACTACACCTTTGCCGCCGTGTTCGGCTTGCAACCACAACATCAGGAGACGGATATCGTCTTCGAGGTGGTGCCGCACCCGCGCATGTTCCAGTGGAACTTCATGCACCACAAATTCCTGGCGCAATGCTGCGTCGACATAGACGGGGTGCTGTGCCTCGATCCGACCGAGGCGGAAAACGACGACGGGCCGGCCTACGAGAAATTCCTCAGCGAGGCGCGGCCGCTTCATGCCCCGACCCACAGGATCGGCTGGCTGGTCACAAGCCGGCTGGAGAAATACCGCGCGCTGACCGAGGCATGGCTGGCCAAGAACGGCATCCAGTATGACCAGTTGGTCATGCTCGACCTGCCGAGCAAGGCGGAGCGGCAGCGGCTTGGCGCGCATGGCAGTTTCAAGGCCGATTTCTATCGCAAATCCGATGCCATGCTGTTCATCGAAAGCGAGCATGCGCAGGCGCTGAAGATCACCGAGCTGTCAGGCAAGCCGGTATTGTGCGTCGAAACGCACATCGTGAGCTTTCCCGATGCGCTGTCGCTGCCGGCGCTCGGCCAGGCGGCGCGCAACCTGCCGGCCAGGCTGCGGCAGGTCAACTCGCAGGAAGGCCGCAAGGGCGTCGCCAAGACCCTCGCCCGCGCCCTGCTTGGCGCCCGCGGCTACGAGACGCTGAAGAGCCGGGTCAAGCGTCCGGCCTGACCAGCATCGCCATCTGGTGCGCGACGGAGGCCTTTTCAGGCGGCCTGGAGCGCGCGCTGCTGGATCGCCTTGTCTAATATCGAAAAGAAGGTGACGAACTGGCGATCGGGATCGAGTTCCGGACGCGCCGCGAAACTGCGCGCGAGACTGGAGACCCGGTCATATTCCTGGTTATCGTTCCACAACCGTCTGACGGCCGCGACCCAGTCGACGAGCGGAGAGTCGTAGTCGAGCACCACGCCACCAGGTCCGATCGCCTCAGGCAGGCCGCCGCGCCGCGAGCCGACGACCGGGATGCCGCTGCAATGAGCCTCCGAGGCGACGCGACCCCAGGCCTCTTCCCATTTGCTGGGCGCCAGCAGGATCCGGGTGCGGCCATAGACCGTCTTCATGTCGCTGGTGCGGCTCTCCAGCGTGACGTTGCCGAGCGGCGCGATCGTCTCTTCGATGCTCGCCCGATGGTCATCGTCCAGCTTCCAGCTTTCGACGAACAGGAACGGGATTTCGGGGCAGGCGCCGGCAAGACGCACCGCAAGCTCGAAGCCCTTTTCCTCATAGGGATTGATCAGGGTGACGAACTGGCCCGTCGTCGGCGTGCTGTACTGTGTCGGATTGATGGTCGGTGGAATCACCGTCGTCTCGATGCCGAACTCCCTGCGGTAGGTGCGCGCGGTGAACTCGGAATTGGCGATGTAGAGTGCGGAGCGCAATTCGCGCAGGTCGCCTCCCAGCTCGTGGAACTCGACATTGCGGAGATAGACGACCAGCGGCACGCCCTTGGCCTGCAGCGCCTTGCCGATCGGCACCGACTTGTGACACTGGACCACCGCCACATCCGGCTTCACCCGATCGACGGCAAAGCTTGCCGCCTCCCAGGGGAACCAGGCCCGGACCACCGGGTAGCCGGGAAAACTGTCGACGACGGCGGGCTGGCGCAAGAGCTTCATCTTGGCGCGCGCCTTGAAGCCGAAGACGCCGTCGCCGAACAGGGCGGCAAGCACCGAAGCCTCGTGCCCGTTTTCGATCAGCTGTTCAGCCAGATGATGCGTGCTCGACTGGACGCCACCGCTGAATTCGGGGGTGTAGCCATTGCCGCCTGCAAAAAGGACTTTCATGGGATCGGCTCCTTGTCGCATTTCGTGTTTCGTTCCGAGGCAACCGAGGGCGCCTCGCATTCGACGTCAGGCAAGCTTCGGCGGCTCCAGGTTCGCGAACGGATTGGTGCAGGATTGCCAGCCGGTAAACCGGATCGGATCGTCAGGCGAACTGCGCCATGCGTAGTCCGTCAGCATATGGAATTCGGCGATGACCCAGCGGTCGAAATGTGTCAGATCTTCCCGCTTCTCCTGGGGCAGCAGGCGGCGGACGGCGCCCAATTTGAGCTCCTCGACCAGGGTGACCGCGTCGCTGAGCTTCGCACTCGGGAATATCCACGGGTTGCGGTTGCGGAACTCCAGCGCGAACTGCTGCAGATGCTCGATGCGCATGTTCAGCCGGCCGAGGTATTTCTCGAGCGTGACACGAACCAGGTCCTCGTCGGAGAACGAGGAGACGGCGGCATAGGCGACACCTGTCGACACCACGCCCCCGGCCACGATTGCCAGCGCCGAACGTCGTGATACTTCAATCATCTGGTCGCTCCTCTCACGCGATCCGGCCCGCCGCCCGCAAGGACAGCGCCGCCGCGGTCAGGCTCGGGTTGGCGCAGGAACAGCTCGGATAGGTGCTGGTGCCGACGACGACCAGGTTCCGCAGCCGGTGATGGATCATGCCGCTATCGACAACCGAATCGGCCGGGCCGGTGCCCATCCTCAACGTGCCCTGGACATGCGATTCGGTTGGCCGGATGCCGCGGTCGAAGAGTCCTTCGACGGGCAGCGGGGCAAGCAGCCCCGGCAATTTCTCCAGCGCCCGCGCCATGCCCTTGACCGCATAATCCGATGGTGCCTTGAAGCTTACGAAGGCATTATCGTCCTCGTCGAGGGTGACGAAATTCTCGTGATCGAGCAGGTTTTCGGTGACCACGACAAGCGGCAGCGCCTGCCGCAGCCGCCCCTTTTCGGCGCGCATCCCGTGCTGCCAGCGGTTCTCGAAATAGACCAGCGCCGCCGCGTGCTCGGATCGGTGCGGTCCATCATAGAGGCCGAAATTCAGGCCGGTGGTGATGGTGCTGCCGTCGAAATTGTCGACACCGTCGAGATAGACCTCGAAGTTCCAGCCATAGGATTCGTGCAGGCCGCGGCCGACGAATTCGTCTCCGAGGCCCGACCGCAGCATGATCGCCGCACTCTGGATGGCATTGGCGCCGAGAATGAAAAGATCGCCGCTAACCTGGTATTCCTTGCCATCATGAACGAAGGTCACCGAACGGACCGTGCCGCCGACCTGGTCGAGCCGCCGCACTTCGGAGCCGAGGCAGACCGAAATGTCGGGATGCTCGAAGACATGCATCAGGCCATTGTTGGCGGTGAACTTGGCGTCGACCGGGCACAGCCAGCAGCGCAGATTGGCGCAGCACGAGGTGCGTTGCGACGTCGGCACCCGGGCGCGGGCGGTCGGCATGACGAAGTGCTGGCCGGGCTGGGCCGCCTTCATCATCTTGTCCGGCGTCGACATGCGATGCGGCGGCTGCGGAAACGGCTTCGAACGCGGCAGCATCGTCGCCATGTCGGGATCGCCCGAGATCGACATGATGTCTTCGGCGTCGCAATAGAACGGCTCGACGTCGTCATAGCTGATCGGCCAGTCGTTGCCGATGCCGTAGGTGCTTTTCAACCTGAAGTCGTTGGGATGGAACCTTGGCGTCTGCGCGAACCAGCAATTGGTGCCGCCACCCAGCCCGATAGTGTAGTTCCACGGCTTGTCCGAGTTGGTCTTGTAGGTCGTCTCGTCTTCGATGTCGGTGTTGGCATTCTGGTTGAGCTGCCACTCATGGGTGTTGTGGCGGCCCCATTCCAGCACTAGGATGCGTGCCTTGCGGCGCTTGGCGAACTCATGCAGGAAGAAGGCCGAACCGAAGCCGGAACCGATCGCGACAAGATCGAAATGGTCCCTGGTGATTTGCTCCGGCTTTACGTCCAGCACCATCAGCTGTTCATCCTTTCCGCGCCCGGCGCGTTCGTCATGGCCATCCCATTCGTTTCGGGCTTGCCGGTGCCCGCTCTCACGCCGCCATTCTGCCGATCGAGTGATATTCGATGCCGTGGCGCGCGATGACCTTGGGGTCATAGAGGTTGCGGCCGTCGAAGATGACCGGCGTGGTCAGTGCGTCCTTGACAGCGTCGAAGGACGGCGCGCGAAAGCTCTTCCATTCGGTCGCGATCAACAGCGCATCGGCGCCGCGCAATGCCGCCTCCTTGGTACCGCACAAAAGCAAATCATCGCGCAGCCCGTAGATGGCCTGGCATTCCTGCATCGCTTCCGGGTCGTAGGCCTGCACTCTGGCGCCGGCCTGCCACAGCGCTTCCATCAGCGTGCGGGCCGGTGCCTCGCGCATGTCGTCGGTGTTGGGCTTGAAGGCCAGGCCCCACAACGCGAAGGTCTTGCCCTTGAGATTGCCCTTGAAGTAGCGGTTCACCTTGTCGAACAGGACGGACTTCTGCTCGTTGTTGCGCTCCTCGACGGCGCGCAGCAGCTTGGCATCGAACTTGACGCCTTCGGCGGTCTTGATCAGGGCGCGGACGTCCTTGGGGAAACACGAGCCGCCATAGCCGAGGCCCGGATAGATGAAGTGGTAGCCGATGCGCGGATCGCTGCCGATGCCCTTGCGCACCTCCTCGATGTCTGCGCCCAGCTGCTCGGCCAGATTGGCCATCTCGTTCATGAAGCTGATCTTGGTCGCCAGCATGCAGTTGGCGGCGTATTTCGTGAATTCGGCGCTGCGCACGTCCATCACGATCATCTTCTCGTGGTTGCGGTTGAACGGTGCATAGAGCTCGCGCATCACCGCCTCGGTAGCCTCGCTATTGGTGCCGACGATGATGCGGTCGGGCTTCATGCAGTCGGCGACGGCGGAACCTTCCTTGAGGAATTCCGGGTTGGAAGCGACGTCGAACGCCAGGTCCTCGCGGCCCCTTTTCTTCAGCGTCTCGGCGATCCTGGCCTTGACCTTTTCGCAGGTGCCGACCGGCACCGTCGATTTGCCGACGACGATCTTGGGCGTCTCCATTTCACGACCGATGGTCTCGGCGACTGCCAGCACATATTTGAGGTCGGCCGAGCCATCCTCGCCGGGCGGCGTGCCGACCGCGATCATCTGGATTTCACCATGCCTGACGGCGGCGGCGGCATCGGTGGTGAATTTGATGCGGCCGGCGGCGTGGTTTTCCTTGACGATGCTTTCGAGGCCCGGCTCGAAGATCGGGACCAGGCCCTGATTGAGCCGCTCGACCTTGTTTGCGTCGACGTCGACGCAAACCACCTGGTGCCCGACCTCGGCAAGCACCGCCGCCTGCACCAGGCCGACATAGCCAATTCCAAACACCGTCAAATTCATTCGGTTTCATTCCTGTCCATGGCGGCGGGCTGTTTTCGATCCGGCCGGTTCAATTCGTCTTTCCCAACTCTTTTACGCTGCATACGAGCGATTCCGGAAACTGGCAGGGTTCGCCGAGCGCGGTGAAGGCAACCCGCTCGATCTGCAGCGAAAGTTTGCGGCCAGGATCCGCGAACGCGCCCATCCATCCCTTCATGGTGTCGCTGCCCCAAAGGCTGAAGAAGATCTTCTGCGCGTGGGAGGGCAGTTTCGCCGGATCGGTGATGGTGTTCACCAGCTGGCCGTTGACGTACCAGCGCAAACTGTCCTTCTCCCAGACGAAGGCGTAATCGTTGAAAGCCTTGTCGGTGCCGCCGGGCACCTCGACCAGCTTCTCGTTCTTGCCCTTGCCTGCGATATAGGCGTTGACCTGCACCTTGGAGGTGTCCTTGGTCAGGATCTCGAAATCGATCTCGTCCCAGGGCTGCTTGTCGGACGGGCCGATATAGGAAAAGAAAGCAGCGTTTAGGCCGGGACCGGCATCGGTCTTCATGCGCGCCTCATAGGTGCCATAGCCGAAGCGCTGCTTGGTCTGGATCTCGCCGCAGGCGAATTCGCGATCCTTGGTCTTCTGCTTCTCGAAGCCCAGCGACAGCGTTCCCTCCGACAGGCTGACTTGCCCCTTCGACCAGGTACAATTCTGGTGGCTGCCGTTCGTCCAGCCGTCGGACACGTACCAGCGCGACCGATCTAAGCTCTTGAAATCGTCGACGAATGACGGCGAGGACTGGATGTCCTGCGCGTGGGAAGGGATTGTCGACAGGCTGCCAAGAGCGACCAGCAGCAAAGAAGCACCGAGCCAAGCCAATCGCCGCCAGCCGGCTTGCCCGGCTTGATGCGCGCCGACTGCCGCCTTGGACGTAGTCTTCGGATCCGAATTCATACCAAACTCACCTTTGTGCTGTGCGTCCCCAACCCAAAGTCGACGTTCGAACCACTTCCAAACGGGCCAACCTCGGCCTTCCTGACCCTCTCCAACTCCTTTTGCCGTCTCGAATCACATCTTCCGCAACAGTCCCACACCTTCACTTTCACCCTCGGCCGGCGCCCGCCGGCTTGGTGAATTCGACCGTGGCGGCCGGATCGGGCGCGCCATTTTCGTCGAAGACCATATCCAGCGCATGGCGGAGATCCTTCATCATGCCGTCCTGGCGCGACAGCGCCGCGATGCGGCGCTCGCAATTCAGGATCGACGTCGTCAGCGCGCTGACTTCGGAGGAGCGACGATCGGAAGCGGGATCGTTTTCCATGGCTTCGACAAGGAAGGCCGCATTGGTCGACGTCTTGCGATAGCGGCTCTCCAGGCCGGTCCTCTCGGCCTCGATCTCGGCGGCGATCTGCTCGAACAGTTTCGCCAGACGGTCGAAGCGCGCGATGTCGGTCTGCCGGTCTCGGGCCGGATCCCTTGATCTGAAGCCGAATATCGAGGCCATGAACTAAATTCCTGTCATCGCCGGCTTTCGGGTCGGGTTCCTGGCCGATCCCCGCGCCGGGCTGAAAAAACTCGTACCGTATCGTCCTGCTCCTCTGAGGGGAGAGACTTCAGACCAATCCGATCGGGGGCCAGTTCGGCTGGTCATTCAATTTGCTGCAGCGCAACATAGACTGCCATCCCCGGAGCCGCGAGGCAACCACCCAATTCGTAAACTCATAAATCCGAAGGAAATGGTTCGCGTGACGAGACCGCTGTTCATGGATAATCCGGACATTTCCCGGGCCTTACCGCGCCTTGCCGGTGCTGGTTCCGGCCATCAGGAAACGCAGCGGCGGCATATGCCTTTGGCCGGACATGAGGCCGACGCGGCGAAACAGCGCCTCGAGCTTGTCGGACGCCACGCCCTGGACGATGGGAACGAGGTTGGATTGACTTGCGAAGGCATAGGCCGCGGCCGAAGCCAGCCCACGCTCGGCCTTCACGTCGAGGAAATTGCGCAGCCGGTATTTGTCGCGCACGTGCCGCTCATGCCGCCGCAGCACCGCTTTGGAGCCTTCCGGTAGACTGTCGATAGCCAGCAACGCCAGATCGGCGTCGGCCAGCCGCTTCAGATCCTGCGTCTTGTGGCGGCCGCTGAGCGAATCGGCGCGCACGATGGCGCCGTAGCCGCAGGAGCGGATGACCTTGAACCGTGCGCCGTGGGCGACCGCGCGCGCGTAGAGTTCATAGTCCTCGCCCAGGCGCAGGGTTTCGTCATAGCGCAAACCGTGGCGGTCGAGGAAGGCACGGCTGATCACCGGCTTGAGGAAGCCCAGTTCACCTCTTTGGACGCGGCGCCTGGAGATGTTGCCCTCGACGAAGCGCTCGAAATCGAGGAATTCCGGCTCCGCCGCGAAATCCGGCGCGACAATTGTCGTCGCATCCTTCGTCGCGTCATCCCTGATCAGCATGATGTTGTCGGCCGCGAAATCCCAGTCGGCGCCGGCAAACAGGTTGCGGAACCGACCCTCCAGGAAGAAGTCGTCGGCGTCCAGAATGCTGATGAATGGCGCTTTCGAGCCGGCGATCGCAGCGTTGCGGGCAAAGGAGGGCCCCCGATTGACGTCGAGGCGCATCACCATGAGCCGGCCGCTGCCGTCGTCGGCGGAAACGGCGACCTCGGCCGTGTTGTCGGTGGAGCCGTCGTCGACG
>NZ_JAIUIU010000041.1:0-38714 GCF_020165775.1 Mesorhizobium sp. B263B2A | reverse complement strand
TGGGATGCGCTGGGCATTCCCTATGGTTCCGCCGGCCGGCCTTCTGTCGCCAAGAGCGACCGGATCGTTCCGCTGCTGGTGCCCAAGTCAGGCGGCTGAAAGCCCGTTTGAAACTCAACTCCGGCGGGATCTGAGGCACCAGAGCGACTTCAGTTCGGGCTTCACCGCTTGGTCAGACAGTTCCCATCCACTTCGCCAGCCGGTGCGCGGCCTCCTCGATCTGGTCGAGGCGGCGGTGGAAGCACAGCCTGAGGAAGGCTTCGCCGCCGGGACCGAAGGCGGTTCCCGGAGCCAGGCCGACATTGGCCTTGTCGACGATATCGAAGGCAGCGGTGCGGGAATCGGTGATGCCGTCGACGGTGAAGAACAGGTAGAAGGCGCCTTGCGGCACGGTAAACCGGGCGCGGCCGGTGGCGCCGAGAATGCCGCAGACCAAGTCGCGCGCCTTCCTCGCCCGCTCCACCTGTTCGGCGACGAAACCATCTCCCTCGTCGAGAGCTGCGACCGCGCCGCGCTGCATGAACTGGGCGACGCCGGAATTCGAATACTGGATCAGGTTCTCGAACACCTGCTGCAGGCTCGGATGCGTCTTGATCCAGCCGACGCGCCAGCCGGTCATCGCCCAGTTCTTGGAAAAAGAGTTGACGAACAGGATGCGGTCTTCCGCCGTGGCGATGTCGAGGAAGGACGGCGCGCGGCCATGGCCATAGTGGAACAGCGAATAGATCTCGTCGGCGATGATCCACACGTTCTTGGCGCGGGCGAGATCGAGGATCGCCCGCAAGGTTTCGTGATCGGCGGTCCAGCCGGTCGGGTTCGACGGCGTGTTGATGAACAGCGCCTTGGTGCGCGGGGTGATCGCCGCGGCGATCTTCTCGACGTCGCAGGACCAGCCATTGCCGGAATGATCGAGCGTGACCGCCACCGGAACGGCGCCCGACAGGGCGGCGGCGGCGTCGAAATTCGGCCAGGCCGGCGACAGATAGATCACCTCATCGCCGGCGCCGGCAAGAGCGGTAAGGGACATCTGGATGGCATGCATGCCGGATCCGGTGACGATGAACTGTTCCTCCGGGAAGGTCTTGGCGAAATGCCTGGCGTAGTAGCGGGCCAGCGCCTGCCTGAGGTCGGGAATGCCCCTCTGCCAGGTGTAGAACGTCTCGCCGCCGGCCAGCGCCTTCGACGCGGCATCGGTGATGAAGGCCGGTGTCGGCAGGTCGCCCTCGCCGGCCCAGAGCGGGATCAGCCCCTCACGCAGGCGGCCGTAATTGACGACGGCGACAATGCCGCTCTCAGGTGCGGCACGGGCTTCGGCGCGAAAGCTGTCGATCAGGCTCATGGACAAATCCGTTTTCGATTAGAGTTGCCGCTCTTTACCAGATGCTCGAACAGAAAACCCCGGCCGCGAACGGCCGGGGTTTTGGTCCAGCAACGGTTGGCTACGCTATCGCTTGGCGAGCAGATCGCGGATTTCGGTCAGCAACACAACATCGGCGGGTGGCGGCGCGGCGGGGGCCGCAGGCTTCTCGGCCTCGAGCCGCCTGCGCAGATTGTTCACCGCCTTGACCATGAGGAAGATGATGAAGGCGAGGATAAGGAAGTTCAGCACCACCGTGATGAAGCTGCCATAGGCAAAGACCGCACCCTGTTTCTTGGCGTCGGCCAGCGAGGTGGCGTTCACGGCAGAGGACAATCCAAAGAAATAGTTGTTGAAGTCCAGGCCGCCGAAAATCGCACCGACGATCGGCATGATGATGTCGTTGACAAGGGAATCGACGATCTTGCCAAACGCAGCGCCGATGATGACGCCGACGGCCAAGTCCATCACGTTACCCTTGGAAATGAATTCCTGGAATTCTTTCAGCATTCGACCCTCCTTGTCATGACCGGCCGCGTTGCCGCTCCGTCCTTGCGGCATCGACCTGAAGGCAACATAACAAAAACCTGGAGTTGCAACATGGGCAAAAAGGGGAAAGCAACCGCTTTCTCCTTGGGTAGCGCCCGGGCTCGGTTCGTAGCCGCGATCATGCTGCCAAAGCCGCAATGGACTCCGGCGCCAAGCTGTGATTGCGTTCGCACAAGCCGGATAAAAAGGCGGCAAGGGAGGAAATTCCAGGCGTGCAGGGCTTGTTCATCGTCATCATCGCGATCGCCTATGTGACGCTGCTGTTCGCCATCGCCAGCCTGGGCGACCGCCGCTCGGCCGTCTCCGGACCCGGACGCGCGCGGCCCTTCATCTATGCGCTCAGCCTTGCCATTTACTGCACCTCCTGGACCTTCTTCGGCTCGGTCGGGCTCTCATCCGAGCGCGGCCTCGAATTCCTCGGCATCTATACCGGCCCGGTGCTGGTGTTCGTGTTCGGCTTCCCGCTGCTCAACCGCATCGTGCGGCTGGCCAAGACCGAGAAGATCACCTCGATCGCCGACTTCCTTGGCGCCCGCTACGGCAAAAGCTTCACCGTCGCCGCGATCGCCACGCTGATCGCGACAATTGGCGCGGTGCCCTACATCGCGCTGCAGCTGAAGGCGATCTCCGGCTCTGTCAGCCTGATGGTCGAGCACTATACGGGATCGCCGCCCTCCTTCGATCCGTTCGTCAGCGACATCTCGCTGGTCGTCGCCATGCTCTTGGCGCTGTTCGCGGTGCTGTTCGGCACCCGACACGCCGACGCCACCGAGCACCAGGACGGGCTGGTGCTGGCGGTGGCGGTCGAGACCGTGGTCAAGCTTGCCGCCTTCCTGGCGATCGGCCTGATGGTCACCTTCCTGATCTTCAGCGGACCGGGCGACATGTTCGCCAAGCTGGCTGAGAATGGGCAGGTGCATCAGGCGATGGGCTACAACACTTCGCTCGCCACCTGGCTGGTGCTGACGGGCTTGAGCGGCTTTGCCATCATCCTGTTGCCACGGCAGTTCTACGTCACGATCGTCGAGAACCGCGGCGAGGCCGAACTGCGCACCGCGACCTGGGTGTTCCCGCTCTACCTCGTGGCGATCAACCTGTTCGTGCTGCCGATCGCCTTTGCCGGCCTGTCGCTGGTCGGCACCGGCACCAGCAGCGATCTCTACGTCTTGTCGCTGCCCCTGTTCAGCGGCCATGACGTGCTCGCTATGACAGCCTTCATCGGCGGCCTCTCGGCGGCAACGGCCATGGTGATCGTCGAAAGCGTGGCGCTGTCGATCATGATCTCCAACGATCTCGTCATCCCGCTGTTCGTGCGGCGCCTGCTCAAGACCTCGACCTCGGAGAACGAGGACTGGTCGACGCTGATCCTCAATGTGCGGCGCGGGGCGATCTTCATCCTGTTGTTCATCGCTTTCCTCTACTACCGCGAGAGCACCAACAGTGCACGACTGTCATCGATCGGCCTGATGTCGTTCGCGGCCATCGCGCAGTTCGCGCCGGCGCTGGTCGGCGGCCTGATCTGGCGCGGCGCCAACGGCAGGGGTGCCGCGCTCGGCATGGTCGCGGGCATCCTCGTGTGGGGCTACACGCTGCTTTTGCCCTCGCTTGTCGCGCCCGATACCGACATGGTCGTGCACGGGCTGTTCGGCTTCGAGGCGCTGCGGCCACAGGCTCTGTTCGGCACGGTGGCCGAACCACTGAACCACGGCGTGTTGTGGAGCCTGTCGATCAACACGCTGTTCTTCGTGCTTGGCTCGCTGTCGCGCGCCTCGGTGCCGCTGGAGCGCATCCAGGCATCGATCTTCGTGCCGAGGGATGCCGGCCCGATGCCGAGCCTGCGCCGCTTCCGCACCGCCATCACCGTCAACGACCTCAAGGATACGATCGGGCGTTACCTCGGCGTCGAGCGCACCGAACGCTCCTTCCAATCATTCGAGAAGACCAACGGCACCACGCTGCTCGGCAAGGAGCAGGCGAGTATGGACGTCATCCGCTTCTCCGAGCAACTGCTGGCAAGTGCTGTCGGTTCCTCCTCGGCGCGGCTGATCCTGTCGCTACTGTTCCGGCGCCACGACCGCGAATCCAGCGATGCCTTCCGCCTGCTCGACGACGCCACCGAGGCGCTGCAGCACAACCGCGACCTGTTGCAGATCGCGCTCGACCAGATGGAGCAAGGCATCACCGTCTTCGACCGCGATTTCAGGCTGATCTGCTGGAACCGCCAGTACAGGGCGCTCTTCGACCTGCCCGACGACATGGGCCAGGTCGGCGTCTCGCTCGACCAGATCCTGCGCCATCTCGCCGAACGCGGCGACATTCCTGCCGACCAGCGGGTGACGATGCTCAACCGGCTGACCAGTTTCGTCAGCCCGTGGCAGATGGAATTGAAGACCAGCGGCCGCATCCTGGAACTGCGGTCCAACCCGATGCCGGATGGCGGCATCGTCGCCACCTATGCCGACATTTCCGGGCGCGTCGAACAGGATCTGGCGCTGAAACGCGCCAATGAATCGCTGGAGCAGCGCGTCAAGACCCGCACCATCGAACTGACCAGGGTCAATGAGGAGCTGGCGCAGGCGCAAATGCTGGCCGAGGAGGCCAATCTCGGCAAGACGCGCTTCCTCGCCGCCGCCGGCCACGACATCCTGCAGCCGCTGAACGCCGCCCGGCTCTATTGCTCCTCGCTGATCGAGAAGGCCGGCAAGGGGCCGGCCGGAAAGGCGGCGGTCAACATCGAATCCTCGCTGGAATCGGTCGAGACGATCCTGGGCGCCGTGCTCGACATCTCGCGCCTCGATGCCGGCGCGATGAAGCCGGATGACAGCGCCTTCACCCTCGACGGACTGCTGAGCCAGATCGGCAACGACTTCCGGCCGCTTGCCGCGGAAAAGAAGCTCGGTCTGACGATCATGCCATCGTCGCTGACGGTGGTGACGGACCGCAATCTGTTGCGCCGCCTGATCCAGAATCTCGTCTCGAACGCCATCAAATATACCCGCCACGGCCGCATCCTGGTCGGCGTGCGGCGGCGCGGCGAACTGGCGGAGATCCAGGTGATCGACACCGGCATCGGCATTGCCGGTGACAAGCTGAACACGGTCTTTCGCGAATTCACGCGACTGGACGAGGGTGCGCGAGAGGCCGAGGGCCTCGGCCTCGGCCTCTCCATCGTCGACCGCATCGCCCGGGTGCTCAGGCTCGAAATCCGCATCTTCTCCCATCCGGGCAAAGGCACGCGCTTTTCCGTTGTCTTGCCGGTCGCTGCCATGCAGGAGCCGCGACGCGAGATCGAAAAGACCAGAGGCCCTGCCCGGGCGGCGGCTTCGCTGGCGGGATTGCATGTGCTTTGCATCGACAATGATGCCCGCATCCTCGAAGGCATGCGGCTGCTGCTCGAAGGCTGGGGGTGCCATGTCGAGACGGTATCCGGCTCACGCGATCTGGAGACCGCCGCGATCCGCCGCCCGGACATCGTGCTTGCCGACTACCATCTCGACGGTGAAACCGGCCTCGACATCATCGCCAGGCTGCGGGCAACTCATGGCAGCGACCTGCCAGCCGTATTGGTCACGGCCGACCGCTCCAACGAGGTGCGGGCGGCCGCGAGCGAGCTCGAGATCCCGGTGATCAACAAGCCGCTGAAGCCCGCCGTGCTGCGTTCGATGATGGCCAGGGTCAGGCCGCTGGCCTCGGCGGCGGAATAGGTCAGTTCGTCGGCTGCAGCGGGTCGCCGCCGATCTTGGATAGCAGAATCACCGCCTGGGTGCGGCTGTCGACGCCGAGCTTCTGCAGGATGGCCGAGACATGCGCCTTGATGGTCGCCTCGGAGACGCCGAGTTCATAGGCGATCTGCTTGTTGAGCAGGCCTTCCGCCAGCATGCCGAGCACCCGGGTCTGCTGCGGCGTCAGCGCCTGCAGCCGCTTGATCAGGTCCGAGATTTCGGGATCGCGCTCGACGCCGAGATCGATGCCGACGGGTGCCGCGATGTCGCCGGCAAGCACCGACTGCACCGCATTGCGGATCTCCTCCATGCTGGCCGATTTGGAGATGAAGCCGGAAGCACCGAGATCGAGCGCGCGCCTGATCGTCGCCGGGTCATCATGCGCCGAGACCACGACCAGCGGCACCGACGGATGGACGCCGCGCAGCGAAACCAGGCCGGAGAGACCGCTGGCGCCCGGCATCGACAGGTCCAGCAGCACCAGATCGACGTCCTCATTGGCCACGACCAGCGCCTTGGCGCTTTCGAAGTCGCCGGCCTCGTGGATGGCGGCGACATTGCCGATGCCGGCGAGCGCCTCGCGCAGCGCGCCGCGAAACAGCGGATGATCGTCGGCGATGACGAAAGAATAGCCTGACGGCAAATGTCCCTCCCCGAATCCCCGATGATTTTTTAAGCTTTTTCCGGGGCAAGTTGGACGATTATGAGGGGCGGCGCGCTGTTTTCAAGCGGCAAAGCCAGCGCGCCGCGTTTTCCCTTGTCTATAGCGCTCAGGTCTTCTGCGAGTTGAGCTGGGCGCCGTCACCCTTGTCCTTATCCATATCCTTGACGATGCCCATGAAGCCGCGCAGGAAGCGCTCCATGTAGCTCATCGTCTTGTTGAATTCCTCCTCGCTCGGCAGCTTCGATTCGAGCCGGGCGGAGAGCGAATTTTCCAGCTTGGTGACGCGCTCGTCCATCGCCTTCATCGAGGTCTGCAAGCGGTCGACCTCGTCCTGGAACGCGGCGCGCTCGTCGGCCGCCATCTTGCAGACGAGCTGCCCGGAGCGTTCCTCGCAGATCGACATCGCGCCGGTCTGGGTGTCCATGCGGATATAGCCGGTGGCCGACTTTTCCAGCCGGTAGCGGTCGGTTTCTTCCGAATATGCCGAAGCCGCGACCAGCGAAACGAGCGCGGCGGGGATCAAGATGTGCTGCAGACGCATGTTGTCCTCCATGGCCAAAGCCTGAAATATCGTATCTTTGCGCCGGAAATGGGGAAGACCCTTGGCGTGGCCTTTCCCGCACGGCTGGTTCGGACTCGTTTTGACGCAATTCCGGACGGAAAACCGTTTCACACTTGTCCTGGAATTGCTCTATAGCGCAACCATGTCTCAGTTTATCTACAAGATAACCCCGGAAGCGGCGTGGCGCGAGGCCGAAACCAATGGCCGCTTCACTGGTGCCGCGATCGATGTCGCCGACGGCTTCATCCACTTCTCCACGGCGTCGCAGGTCAGGGAAACAGCGGCAAAACATTTTTCCGGCCAGACGGATCTTCTGCTGGTCGCCATCGACGACGCCAGCCTGGGCGATGCCCTGAAATACGAAGTCTCGCGCGGCGGCGCGCTGTTCCCGCATCTTTACGGCGTGCTGGACCTGAAAGCGGTCAAGTGGGTCGAGCCATTGCCGCTCGGCGCCGACGGCACCCACCAATTCCCGCCGCTGGAGGGGCAATGAGCGTGCTCGACCGGCTCGGCCAGAAGCTGCTGTTCACCTTCGATCCGGAAACAGCGCATGGCCTGTCGATCGCGGCGTTGCGCTGCGGCCTGCCAGTTGGCGCGCGAACCGTACGCGACGTCCGCTTGAAGGTCAGCCTCTGCGGTCTCGATTTCCCGAACCCGCTCGGCATGGCGGCCGGCTATGACAAGAACGCCGAGGTGCCCGATGCGCTGCTTGGCCTCGGTTTCGGCTTTGCCGAGGTCGGCACGGTCACGCCGCTGCCGCAGGCCGGCAACCCGAAGCCGCGCATCTTCCGGCTGACGGGTGACGAAGCGGTGATCAACCGTCTGGGCTTCAACAATGAAGGTCATGCGGCTGCCGAAAAACGCCTCGCCGCCCGCAAGGGACGTGGCGGCATCGTCGGGGTCAACATCGGCGCCAATAAGGACACCGCCGACCGCATCGGCGATTATGAGCGCGGCGTCGCCCGCTTTGCGCCCTATGCCAGCTATCTCACCGTCAACATCTCCTCGCCCAACACGCCGGGTCTGCGCAACATGCAGGCGCGCGAACAGCTCGGCGAACTGCTGTCGCGGGTCATGGCCGCACGCGCCGCGGCGTCCGCACAGCCGCCGGTCTTCCTGAAGATCGCGCCGGACCTGGTCGAGGCCGAACTGGAGGACATCGCCGCGGAGGTGACCGAGAAGCGGATCGACGGCGTCATCGTCTCCAACACAACCATTTCGCGACCGGCCTTGCGCAGCGGCGACGTTGCGCGCGAGACGGGTGGGCTGTCGGGCAAGCCGCTGTTCGAACGCTCGACCATCGTGCTGGCGAAAATGCGCCGGCTGCTCGGCCCCGAGAGGACCATCATAGGCGTTGGCGGCGTCGATACTACGGACGCCGCACTGGAGAAAATCCGCGCGGGTGCCGATCTCGTCCAGCTCTACACCAGCATGATCTATGCCGGTCCTGCGCTGCCGGCCCGCATTATTGCAGGGATGGCAAGCTTCATGGAAAAAGGGCGGCTCAAGTCGATCCGTGAATTGCGCGACAGCAATCTCGATCGGTGGGCGTCGAAGCCACTCAGCTGAACGCCGTGCGCATTCGCAGTTGCAGAATCATCAGCAGGCTGAAGCCGCGTGCCAAAAGGAACACGTGCAGCGCCGCCCATAGGCCGTGATTGCCGAAGGCCGGCGCCAAGGTCAGCAGCGCGGCGGCGAAAGCCAGGAACGACAAGAGCATCATGTTGCGCATGTCGCGCGACCAGGTGGCGCCGATGAAGACGCCGTCCATCTGGAACGCCAGCACGCCGCTCAGCGCGGTGAAGGCCGCCCAGGGCAGGTAGATATCGGCCACGGAGCGGACCTCCTGCGATGTCGTGACGACGGCGACCAGATCGGCGCCGGCCAACAGAAGCACCAGCGTCGCGGCCCCGGCCAGCCCGAAACCCCAGAACAGCGTCAGCCGCACGGCCTGACGGAAAGGCTGCTCCGCGCGTGCACCGACGGCGCGGCCGGCGAGCTGTTCGGCGGCGGTGGCGAAACCGTCGAGGAAATAGCCGGCGACGAGGAAGAAATTCATCAAGACCGCATTGGCGGCCAGCGTCACGGTGCCGAACTGCGCGCCCTGGCGCGTGAACAGCGCGAAGGCGGCAAGCAGCGAGAACGAGCGGATCATGATATCGCGGTTGAGCGACATCATGCGCAGGAAGGCGGATATGTCGAGCAGGCGATGGCGCGGCAAGGGCGGCGCCGTCCGGAACCGCCTGATAACGATGGCCAGACCGAGCAGCATGGCCAGGAATTCGCCACTGACGGTCGCCCAGGCGACGCCGGCGACGCCCCAGCCAAGTTTCAGTCCGAGCAGGAAGCAGAGCGCGATGTTGATGCCGTTAAGCACCAGTTGCAGCACCAGCCCAAGCCCGCCCTCGCCGCGTCCCAGCACATAGCCAAGGATGGCATAGTTGATCAACGAGAAGGGCGCGGCGAGCAGCCTGATCCTGATATAGACGCCCATCGCCTCGCTGACGCGCGGTCCGGCATCCATGAACCACTGGCCGCCGACGGCGATCAACGGCGAAAGTGCCGCCAGTACGATGCCGGCGACGACCGCGATCAGCACCGCGCGCCAGAACACCGCCTGTTCCTCGAGCGCGTCGCCACGCCCGAAAGCCTGGGCGACGAGGCCGGTGGTGCCGGAGCGCAGGAAATTGAAGCTGGTGAAGACGACGTCGAAGACCAGCGCGCCCGCCGCCAGGCCGCCGAGCAAGGCGGCATCGCCGAACTGGCCGATCACGGCCGTATCGACCAGGCCGAGCATCGGGGTCGTCAGATAGGCAAGCGTCATCGGCACCGCGATGGCGAGCACGGAACGGTTGGTGACGACGAAAGGTCTCGCGTCGGCTGTGGTCGCGCCCTTGTCCAAGGATTGCTGCCTTGCTGATTGCGGCTTGATCGAGCGTCCGATGTGCCCCATTTTCCTGCCACCGCGCAATCACCCTTGCCGCGACGGCCAACCGAAATCCCGGTCTGGCGCGAGCCCGCCGGACCCAGTCCATGCCCCTGCAGATCGTCCACCATCCCGACTACGACGCCGGTTTCGCCGTCAACCACCGCTTTCCGATGAGCAAGTATCCGCTGCTGATGGAAGCCTTGCGCGCACGCGGCCTGGCCGGCGCGCTCAACACGGCGGAGCCCGCGTCGGCATCATGGCTGAAGCTTGCCCATGCGGCCGATTATGTCGATCAAGTCATCGGCTGTTTTGTGCCGGAAAAAATCGAGCGTGAGATCGGCTTTCCGATCGGCCCGCGAGTTTCACGTCGCGCGCAGCTTGCAACGGGCGGCACTATACTGGCGGCTCGGCTCGCCTTGCGCCACGGCATCGCCTGCAACACCGCCGGCGGCAGCCATCATGCGCGGCGCGCGCAAGGTGCCGGCTTCTGCACCTTCAACGATGTCGCCGTTGCCGCGCTGATGCTGCTCGCGGAGGGCGCCGCGCACAACATCCTTGTCATCGATCTCGACGTGCATCAGGGCGACGGGACGGCGGACATTCTGGGCGATGAACCACGCGCGTTCACATTTTCAATGCATGGCGACCGCAACTACCCGGTTCGCAAGATCGCCTCCGACCTCGATGTCGCGCTGCCCGACGGCACCGGCGATGCAGCCTATCTCGAAAGGCTCGCCGCGATCTTGCCGGAATTGTCGGCCAAGCGGCATTGGGACATCGTTTTCTACAATGCCGGCGTCGACGTCCATGCGCAGGACCGGCTTGGCAGGCTGGCGCTTTCCGACAACGGCCTGCGCAGCCGCGACGAGATGGTGATCGGCCATTTTCGCGCAAACGGCATCCCCGTCTGCGGTGTCATCGGCGGCGGTTATTCCACGGATGTGCCGGCACTTGCCGCGCGCCACGCCATCCTGTTCGAGGCCGCCTCGGGTTATGCCTGACGAACTTTTTCGAGCACGGCCTACTTCCGGTAGTTGGCGATCCTGAGCAGGATGAAGGCCGGAACGACGATCGCGGCGCCGAGCAGGATATAGCCAAGGAAGCGGTCGATGGCGCGGAAGCCCAGGTTCCAGATATCCATGAAGAACTTCTGGATGCCATAGAAGACATCCATCGGCGACCAGCCGAAGGCATTCATGACAAGGCCGACGAGGAACGAGACCACCAGCAGCTTCAGGATCACCCTGAACGGCGAGTCGCCGAGAAAACGCGTCAGTGCGGACAAGGCCGTCTCCCGATTGAGATGCCCAGACTCACAGGCACTGTCCAGAGATACGTGCTTGGCGGTCATCCATCAAGCCGGCGCGGTCTGCACGGCAGAACCTGCCGCGTTGAACCGTGACCGTTGGCGGCGCCGAACCCGGTGACCGGCCGACAACCCATCCATTGGCCTGTGACTTATCTGTTTTCTAACCAATTGCCGCTATTGCCGTTCCAAGAGCGGGAGCCAGGCTTTGGCGGGAACAGGAAAAATCGGCGCGCACCGCACAGTCATGCTGTCGGTCGTGGTGCCATGCTACAATGAGCGCGACGGCGTGGCGGAGCTTCATCGACGCGTCAGTGCCGCATGCCTCGGGCAAAGCCATTCCTACGAGATCGTGCTTATCATCGACGGGGCGACCGACGGCACCCGCGAGGCCATTTTCGAACTGGCCGAAAAGGACGACCATGTGGTCGCCATCGACCTTGCCCGCAATTACGGCCATCAGATCGCGCTCAGCGCCGGGCTGGAATTCTGCCGCGGCGAGCGCATCCTCATTCTGGACGCCGACCTCCAGGATCCGCCCGAACTGCTCGGCGCCATGATGGCGAAGATGGATGAAGGCTTCGACGTCGTCTACGGCCAGAGGGTGAAGCGCGACGGCGAGAGCTGGTTCAAGCTGGCTTCCGCCTCGATGTTCTATCGCTTGCTGGGCCGGATGGTCGATGTCGAGATCGCGCAGGATTCCGGAGACTTCCGGCTGATGAGCCGCCGCGCGGTGGACCATTTGAACGCGATGCCCGAGCGCTACAGGTTCATTCGCGGCATGGTGAGCTGGATCGGGCTGAGGCAGGTCGCCTTCCCCTATGAAAGGCACCGGCGCTTTGCCGGCACCACCCACTATCCGCTGAAGAAGATGGTTCTTCTGGCGGTCGACGCGATGACCAGCTTTTCGATCGTGCCTTTGCGGTTCGCCTCGCTGCTGGGCATGATGTTCGGCGTGCTCGGGCTGGTCGTGCTCGGCTATACGCTGTTCGAATGGTCCAGGGGCAACGTGGTGCCCGGCTGGACGAGCCTTGCCGCGATCATGCTGATCATGGGCAGTGTGCAGCTTCTGGTGCTCGGCATATTCGGCGAGTATCTCGGCCGCATGTATATGGAGACCAAGCGGCGGCCGCTCTACTTCGTCAACGAAATCGTTTCGCGCGACCAGCCAGCCAAGGACAGCGACCTGCCCGTCCACCGCCTGCAGGAGATGGCGAAAAGGGCCGCGCGTGGTTGAGAAGGTCGACCGGATGCAACGGGAACGGCATGGACAGGATGCGGTCGGCTCTTCCGTCTGATTTCTCGCGGATGCTGCGCTTTGGCGCCGTCGGGCTGCTCAACACGGCGCTTGGATACACGCTCATCCTGGCCGGGCTGTGGCTGGGGCTGGGCGACATCGTCTCCAACGCGGCAGGCTACGCAGCAGGCCTCACCCTCGGCTTTTTCCTCAATCGCCGATGGACATTCACAGCCGCCGGCGGCTTTCGCCCCGGCACAGCCGTTCGATACGCGATCACCTTCATTGTCGCCTATAGCGCCAATCTGGGCATAGTGATCGCCGCAATGTCCGCCGGCATCATCGAAAACCCGTTCGTCCATCTGGCTGGAAACTGCCTCTACACCGTCATCTTCTATCTCGGCTCGTCCCGTTTCGTCTTCGTCGGCGGCGCGGATGATGCCGTGGCCGCAACGAACGCGAAATGGCCTGGAGTTGCGACATGACACAGGCCACTGCGATCGTGACGGCGACGCCGTCACTTGGGGACGCGCAACGCATCAGGCTGATATTCTGCCTTCTCTGCGCTTGCGTCGTGGCCTATGTGCTCACCGCCTTCGCCGGCGCGATCCTGCAGGATCCCGACAATTGGTGGCAAGTGAAGGTCGGGCTGGACTTCCTGGCAAACCGGACGTTTCCAACCGTCGACCCCTATTCCTATACGTTCGCCAGCCAGCCCTGGATCGCCAAGGAATGGCTGGGGCAGGTGCTTCTGGCCCTTGCCTACGGTGCGGGCGGCTGGAATGGCGTCGTCACGCTGATCATCGCCACCGTCGGCCTGACGGTCTTCCTGATGGGATGGTTCCTCAGCGCCTGGCTGAAGCCGATCCTGGCGATAGCGCTGGCCTTCGCGGCCGCTTTCCTGGTCGCTCCGATCTATACGGCGCGCCCGCATGTCTTCACCTTGCCGATCATCGTCGTCTGGACGGCAATGCTGTTTCGCGCCGCGCATGAAGAGAAAGCCCCGCCCCTGTGGCTGCTCGTGCTTGTCGTCTTGTGGGCGAACCTGCACGCCACCTTCACCCTGAGCTTCGTCATCGCTGGATTCGCCGGACTGGAGCTGCTGTCACGGATCGGCCTGTCGAAGCCGGCGCTTCTGGCAAAATGGGTTGCGTTCGGACTGCTCTGCCCACTGGTCAGCCTGATGCATCCCTATGGGGTGAAGGCCATCCTGGCCACGTTCACCGTCGCCTATGGCAACGAGGCGGTGCCGCTCATCCTGGAGTGGCGCCCATTCAATGCCCAGGAGCACATCTTCCAGGAAGCGGTGATGCTGCTGGCGCTTTTCGGGCTTTTGGTATCGAGGCTCCGGATCGGCTGGGCCAAGGCGTTGTTCATCGTCTTCGCCTTGCATGTCTATCTCAGCCATATGCGATTTGTGTATCTGCCCTTCCTGTTGATTCCCCTGGTGATTGCGGTCGAGGTCGCGCGGCAGTATCCATCGCTCTCAACCACGACCTGGTTGGCGGAAAAACGTGACGGGCTGGAAAAGCTCTTCGCCAGCCGATTCCATGTGCTCTGCGGGACCATGGCTGTCTTGCTGGTCGGCGCGGTCTTGATCCTCGGCAGCGTCTATCAGGTCGCACCGAGTCCGAAGACATCGGCCAGCGGCGCCCTGGCATTCGCCGGGGATCACCACCTCACAGGCAATGTGCTGAACTCCTACAATTTCGGCGGCACGCTGATTTTCCATGACATCAAGACCTATATCGACGGCAGGACGGACCAGCTGTTCCTGGGCGGGTTCACGAAAACCGATGAAGCGACGGGCAAGAGCGACGGAAGGCCGCTGCTCGAGGCCCAGCTGAAAAAATACGCTGTTGGCTGGGCGCTGCTTACAGCCGACGATACCCGCATCCCGTTCTTCGCGGAATTGGGCTGGAAGCGGGCCTATGCGGACGACTATGCCGTGATCTACCTGCCCGGCGCCTGATTTTTGCAGCGATTTTTCAACGCCGATCTTTCAACGCCTGCGCCAATCGGCTTCATCAATCGAACACCGGTTTGCCTTGACACCGATGTTGCAGTGCAGCAAAGTTGCGCGACAGAGGGTAGATCTGTGCGACCAGCAAACCGGCATTTTTCGCAATATCAGGACGTCGCCGCATGAGCGATGCAGCAAGCTGCGGCAAGCCAACACCGCCGACCCCATCATCCGGACCGGTCAAATGAACTACAGGCGCGACATCGACGGTCTGCGGGCGATCGCGGTGCTGCCCGTCGTGCTCTTCCATTTCGGCGTGTCCGCCATTCCCGGCGGCTTCACCGGCGTCGACATCTTCTTCGTCATATCGGGCTATCTGATCAGCGGCAGCCTCCTCGACGATCTCGAGCGCGGCCAGTTCTCGATCGGCCGCTTCTACTGGCGCCGTGCGCGCCGCATCCTGCCGGCGCTGACCTTCGTCATCGTGCTGGCGAGCATTGCTGCCTGGTTCATCCTTCTGCCGACGGACCTCCACGAATTCAGCCTCAGCGTGATCGCGGCCTCGACCTTCTGGTCGAACATCTATTTCTGGAAGACGACCAACTATTTCTCCATCGATGCCGCCCTGCGGCCGCTGCTGCACACATGGTCGCTTTCGGTCGAGGAGCAGTACTACATCTTCGCGCCGATCCTTGTGTATCTGATCTACCGCTATGCCTCGAAACGCTGGCTGACGATACTGCTGCCGATCGCCATCGGCAGCTTTGCCGTCGCGGTCATGGCAACCACGCTGGCGCCGACCGCCGGCTTCTATCTCTTGCCGACACGGGTCTGGGAACTGGCGCTGGGCGCCATGCTGATGCTGAAAAGGCCTCCGGCACTTGCCAGCCGGCTGGCGATGGAACTGATCGGCCTGGCCGGCTTTGTCCTTGTCGCGGCCGGGTTCCTGACGATTTCGGAAAGCGACCCGTTTCCGGGCTACAATGCCCTGTTGCCCTGTGTGGGAACGGCGCTGCTCATCTATGCCGGTACGGACCGCGCGGGCGCGAAAGGGCCGGCACCCATCGCCACCCGCGTGCTTCGGTTCGCCCCGCTGGTCTGGGTCGGCCTCATTTCCTACTCGCTCTACCTGGTTCACTGGCCGATCAACTCGTTCGTCCACTATCTCTCCCTGAGGGCCATCGGCGTGCCGACGATCGTCGCGATGACGGTGGGCAGCTTCGCCCTGGCGACGTTCTCCTGGAAATATGTCGAGCAACCCTTTCGCCAGAAACGGGCGTTCACCGCCCCTTTGCCCATCTTCGCCTTTTCGGCGACGGCGATCGCGCTGCTGTGCGTCGTTGGCCTGACTGGTGTGCTGGGCAACGGTTTTCCGCAACGGTTCCCGGATTTTTCGACCGAACGGATTCGCGTCGGCGACTGGCGCAACGGCGTCTGTTTCAATGAAGGCGGGACCCGGATCGAGACCTGGAACCTCGCCGACTGCACCCGCACGGAGGGCTTTGCCACCAATGTGCTGCTTTGGGGCGATTCCTTTGCAGCCCATTATGTTTCGGGGCTTGAGGCCAACGCCCAGAAAGTCCAGGCCAACGTCATCCAATACACCTATGCCGGCTGTCCACCGGACCTCAGCTATTTTTCCTATGCCCGGCCGGCCTGCACCCGCTTCAACGAACGGGCCCTGTCGATCATCCGGGACGCCAATATCCAGGCGGTGATCCTGAGCGGCCGTTGGAGCGACTACCAGATCCGGGGCTTCGATGGCCTGCAGAAGACGATCGATCGGCTTCGCGAAATGGGCGTCAAGGTCTATGTCATCGGCCAGTCTCCGGAATTCGTTGCCGACGTCCAGAAAATCGCCTTCTTCGCAACGCGGGAGCATGCCACGAACACGTCCTGGCCGATGGCCATGGATCCGGACATCAACAAGCGAGTGCTGCCATTCGTCAAAGGCGCTGATTTCATCGACCCGCTGGCCTATCTATGCGACGCGGCCGGCTGTTCCTATGCCGATGCAGGCACCAGGCAATTTCTCTACTTCGACTACGGCCATTTCTCGACCGCCGGAGCGGCGCTCGCCATCTCGAAATACTGGCCGAGCTTTGCCGCGAGCAACGAAGTCGCGAAGGCAAAAGGGCAATCCGCGGGCCATGGACCCGCGGAACCGCCGCAACTTGCGACGGGAGCCGGTTTGCGATTGCCCGGAGGCTAATCCTCATGGTAACGAGGCTGCTGCGCGGGTATGATGTAATGGCAGCCTGTCAGCTTCCCAAGCTGAACGCGCGGGTTCGATTCCCGCTACCCGCTCCAGCATATGTCCCAAGGGTTTTGCGCCTGATTTGGATCCGAAAACCAGCGGGTGCCGCAGGCAAGTCTAAGCCTGGCCTATTCGCATCTGCTTCTTGAGAAGGAACCGGGTGAAGTTCTCGAAGTTGCGCGGCGCCACCTGTTCGGGGAGGTGGGCCAGCACGTCTCCGGATCGGGCGTCGTCCTGGAAACGCTCCACCCACTCTTCGGTATGCGTGTCCCGCTGCAACCGCAAATTCGTCTTGAACTCGCAGTCGGGCATCTCAACCGATAATTGCCGGGCAACCGATGCGACGTAGGGACGGGGATCATCCAGCAGATCTTCGTAGAAGAAATGGTCGTGTGGCAAATCGGCGAGGCGCAAGTAGGCCTCCCAGAAGGCATAGCTCTGCTCGATCAGGAAATAGGCCCGGCAGATACCGGCGAAGTCGTATTGCGGAACCAGATCCGCGCGGTCCATCGTGCTTCTCCAACCGCCAGACGCCTTTGCCCGGCAGTAGGAAATCGCCTGACGAAGGCGGTCCCGCCGCTCCAGCAGGATCAAACCCATGGTATGGCGCCGGACACATTCGGCAAGGAAGTCGGCTCCATGTTTCGCCTGCGACCAGTGAAGGTGGCGTGGAAACAGTTTTACGGCGAACCTGCCATTCGCTGTCCCGCCGCGATCGATGACGGCAGACAGGAGTTCATCGAAGGATTTCGGTTTGAAACCCAGATTGGCCGTGTCGAGCCATTCGGCCGAGTTGCCTAACAATCCGGTGCTGTTTGCGAGGCTGCCAAGCCATTCGGAGCCGCTACGGGCCTCGGTCAGTATCGCCACACCTTTCATGCGTGCCGGTTGCCCCCTGCCTGTAAGCGTATGGCCGGCATTGCGGGATACGGTTCTGCGCCTCGATGGCTCCTCGGCATGGTCACCTCCGTCTAACAACAGGTCAATTAGTAATCTCTAATATGATTCCGTCAATTCGATCTTCGGCTAAGCAGGCCGGCCAATTCCGTCGCTGCGTGCGACACACAGGTCTGGCCCCTGCATACGTCCCCAATCAAGAAGGAGCCCGGCCACCGCAGCGGTGGCCGGCCTTCAACTCGCGGTCCGTTATAGCCAGATGCCGACCCAGACGCGCTCACGCCAGCAGCGGACACGGCGACGGCCATGGCGCCAATAACGACGGCACACCCTTCTCCAGACGCGACGCCGTCCCCCACGGCGGTGGTGGCGATAGTAGCGACGATGCCAACGGCGATGGGAGACCTGCTCCACCTCGACCTGGTCGTCGCCTTCCAAGACAGCCGGATCCGGCTTGTCCAATTCATCGAGAATTCCGTTACCGTTGCCTTGGGGAATACCGGCAACCGCGCGGCCGGGTCCGGCTACGCTCGCAAACGCAACTGCCCCCGCAACGCCAAGCATTCCAGTGAGAAATAACCGACGTTCCATCAAAGCCTCCAGAATTGTTGACCGCCGGTGCTTCGTTCCCTCGCCCAAAACGGGCTCCAGCAAGCATGCCGACTGGATTGAACGCGCGAGCTCGATTCGCGTTCCATCATCCCACTTCGCGCAGGATAAAATCGTGCAGCATCTTGGCGGCCGGCGACAGCACGCGATTCTTGACCGTGATCAGGCTGTAGGGCCTGACCTCGATGTCGAACTCGGTCTGGACGACGTCGATGGCGCCGGCGAGTCCGTCGGGATTCTGGATGAATTTCGCGACCTGTATCGAGACTGGGGCGATGGCGTCGGACTGCGCGACCATGACCAGCGTCAAGAGCAGCGAGCTGGTGTTGAGGATGCGGTCCGGAAGCGCGATGTTGCGGTTGAGGAAATTGCTCTCCATCGCCTGGCGCAAGGGCGAACCGCCCGATTGGAAGACCCAGTCATAGGCGGCGGTATCTTCCAGCCGCACCACGCTGGCCCTGGTGAGCGGATGGCCGCGGCGCACGATCAGGCAGGCTTTCTCGACGCCGATGACACGGGATTCGAACAGCCGTGGGTTCAGGTCGTCAGGAATGCGCGCAATGATGAAATCATGGCGCGTGGCAATAAGTTCGCGCGCCAGTACATTCGAGGTCTCGACCTGCATGGTGATCTCGATGCGCGGATAGATGCGGCGAATTTCGCGAATCGCCGGCACCGCCAATTCGATCGCCGGCGCCGTCACGGCACCCAGGAACACCGAGCCGCCCTTGCCCGCCTTGAGCTCGGAGATCTCGCGATCGACCTCGCGCATCTCCAGCAGGATCGAGCGCGCACGCCTCGCCAGCGCCTTGCCGTAAGGCGTCAGCGTGACGCCGCGCGGCAGCCTTTCGCACAGCTTGACCTCCAGCACCGCCTCCATCTCGGCGATCATGCGCGAAGCCGCCGGTTGCGAGATGTTCATGACCTGGGCAGCCGCGCTCACCCGACCGTGATCATCCAGGGCCACGATCATGCGCATGTGACGCAGGCTGAGACCGCTGCGCAGCAGGGTCTCGCCGTCACCGGGCAGCTCGTTGTAACCCTCTGAAATTCCACCGGGATTGCGCAATGTCGCCATGAATGTCCCTAACTCGCCAATATCGTGTTCCTGGATCCAACATATATCAGTCCCGGTATAGCAACCATCAAAGATCGCATTTGACAGTTATGGCAAAGAGCCACACCCTTCGCGCGTTCCGAGACGTGACAGTCGCCGACGATGAAATCGTATCGATTGAAATCAGCGGTTCGGGACCATGGGAGGATACCGGAGATCGATATGACGGCAGCAGTGCCTTGGCGCTTCTGCACGATTGCGCGGCCCGCGACCCCCGGGGTGCCGCGTCCATCAAACAGGGAGAGTTATGTGAAAATCATCAAGACACTGGCCGCAGTCGCGGCGCTTGGCATCGCTGCCATGACCTACTCGGCACACGCAGCCGACAAGGGTCTTGTCGGCGTGCTGATGCCGACCAAGACTTCGCAGCGCTGGATCAATGACGGCGACGCCGTCAAGTCCCAGCTCGAGGCTCTTGGCTACACCGTTGACCTGCAGTACGCGCAGGACGACATCCCCAACCAGCTCAGCCAGCTGGAAAACGAAATCACCAAGGGTCCGAAGGCGCTGATCATCGCCTCGATCGACGGCACCACGCTCTCGGATGCCTTGCAGAAGGCCGCTGACGCGGGCGTCGTCGTCGTCGCCTATGACCGCCTGATCAAGAAGACCGCCAATGTCGACTATTACACCACCTTCGACAATTTCGGCGTCGGCGTGATCCAGGCGAATTCGCTGGTCAAGGGCCTCAAGGAGCGCTTCCCGAACACCAAGCCGTGGAACGTCGAACTGTTCGGCGGCTCGCCCGACGACAACAACGCCTTCTTCTTCTACAATGGCGCGATCTCCGTCCTGCAGCCGCTGATCGACGACGGCTCAATCAAGATCAAGTCCGGCCAGATGGGCATGGACAAGGTCGGCACGCTGCGTTGGCTCGCCGCCACCGCCCAGGCGCGCATGGACAACCTGCTGTCGGCCAACTATTCGGACGGCAGCCGCGTCGATGGCGTTCTGTCGCCCTATGACGGCCTGTCGCGCGGCATCACCGCCTCGCTGCGCGCCGTTGGTTACGGCACGGACGCACAGCCTTGGCCGATCGTGACCGGTCAGGACGCCGAGACCGCTTCGGTCAAGCTGATCATCACGGGCGAGCAGTACTCGACCGTGTTCAAGGACACCCGCGATCTGGCCAAGGCCACTGTCGGTCTGGTCGACAAGGTGCTCTCGGGCGGCAAGCCTGACGGCCTCGACACCAAGACCTACAACAACGACGTCAAGGTCGTTCCCTCGATCCTGTTGACGCCGCACGAAGTCGACAAGTCGAACTACCAGAAGCTGGTCGTCGACTCCGGCTACATCAAGGCCGAAGACCTGAAGTAATTTCGGTTGCAAAGCCAGGGGTCCTGCGCAACGCAGGGCCCCTTTTCGTTCACCAGCGACCCCGGTATTGTTGCGGACCTCGCAGGAGAATTATTGCCCATGACCTCGACGATTTTGGAGATGCGCGACATCACCAAGACGTTCCCCGGCGTGAAGGCGCTGTCGAACGTCAACCTCAGCGTCGAGGAAGGCGAGATCCACGCCGTGGTCGGAGAGAACGGCGCCGGCAAGTCGACGCTGATGAAAGTCCTGTCGGGCGTCTATCCGGCAGGCACCTATGACGGCCAGATCATCTTTCAGGGCCAGGAATGCCAGTTCAAAGGCATCCATGACAGCGAACACAAGGGCATCGTCATCATCCACCAGGAGCTTGCGCTGGTACCGATGCTGTCGATCACCGAAAATATCTTCCTCGGCAACGAACACGCCCGCCACGGCGTCATCGACTGGGATGCCAACGAGGCGCGCACCGCCGCCCTGTTGAAGAAGGTGGGCCTCAAGGAGGACCCCAAGACACTGATCACCAATATCGGCGTCGGCAAGCAGCAGTTGGTCGAAATCGCCAAGGCGCTGAGCAAGGACGTCAAGCTTTTGATCCTCGACGAGCCGACCGCGTCGCTCAGCGAAAAAGACAGCCAGGCGCTGCTCGACCTTCTGCTCGAATTCAAGCGGCAAGGCATGACCTCGATCCTGATCTCGCACAAGCTCAACGAGATCAACCGGGTCGCGGACAAGGTGACGGTCATCCGTGACGGACGCACCATCGAGACGCTGGCCAAGAAAGATATCAGCGAAGATCGTATCATCACCTCGATGGTCGGCCGTTCGCTCGATGACCGCTATCCGCCGCGCGAGCCTAAGATCGGCGAAGTCGTGTTCGAGGTGAAGAACTGGTCGGTCTATCACCCGCTCCACGCCGAAAGGCAGGTGATCAAGGGCATCGACATCAATGTGCGCAAGGGCGAGGTGGTCGGCATTGCCGGGCTGATGGGCGCCGGGCGCACCGAATTCGCCATGAGCCTTTTCGGCCGCTCCTATGGCCGGCGCATCACCGGCGAGGTGCTGCTCAAGGGCAAGCCGGTCGATGTCTCCTCGGTAAGCAAGGCGGTCCAACACGGCATTGCCTACGTCACCGAGGACCGCAAGACCTACGGTCTCAACCTCATCGACCATATCAAGCACAACATAACGCTTGCCAATCTCGGCGGCGTGTCGCGCCACAGCGTCATCGACGACATGCGCGAGCTCGCCGTTGCCAACGACTATCGCAAGAAGACCAATATCCGTGCGTCCAGTGTCTATCAGTTGACCGGCAACCTTTCCGGTGGCAACCAGCAGAAGGTGGTGCTGTCGAAATGGCTGTTCGCCGACCCTGACGTGCTGATCCTCGACGAACCGACGCGCGGCATCGACGTCGGTGCCAAATACGAAATCTACACGATCATCGCGCGGCTTGCCTCGGAAGGTAAGGCGATCGTGGTCATCTCGTCGGAAATGCCGGAATTGCTCGGGATTACCGACCGCATCTACGTCATGAACGAAGGACGCATCGTGGGCGAAATGCCCGCGGCGGACGCGAGCCAGGAAAAAATAATGCGCGCCATCGTCCGGGGAGAAGGAAAAGCAGCATGAGCACCGATAGCGCCCCCGCCCCACAGGGCAACATCGCCGAAGAACAGCGTCCACGCATCGCCGTGTCGGCGCTGGCGACGAACTTACGCGAATACGGCCTGATTATCGCGCTGATCGTCATCATGCTGTTCTTCCAGTTCACCACCTCGGGAACGCTGTTCAAGCCGGTCAACCTCAGCAACCTGGTGCAGCAGAACTCGTTCATCATCGTGATGGCGCTGGGCATGCTGCTGGTCATCGTATCGGGCTATATCGACCTCAGCGTCGGGTCGGTCGCCGGTTTTATCGGCGCGCTGGCGGCAAACATGATGGTTATCTGGCAGCTCGGACCGCTCAGCAATCCGCTGGTGGTTTCGATCATCTGCCTGATCGTGGGCGGCCTGATCGGCGCGGCGCAAGGCTATTGGATCGCCTATCACCGGATACCGAGCTTCATCGTCACGCTGGCCGGCATGCTGATCTTCCGCGGCATCTGCCAGGCGCTGCTGGGTGGCGGCTCCTCGGTGGGACCACTGCCGGGCGACTTCAAAATGCTCAGCTCCGGCTTCATCCCGGACGTGATCGGTCCGCTGACGCTTGTCCCGCCGGTAGTGAACGCGGCCGGCAAGACCATCCTGGGCAGCGGCGTGACCCTGCACATGACGACGGTCGTGCTCGGCCTGATCGCCGTGCTGGCCTATGCCTATTTCGGGGTGAGGACGCGGCGCAAGCGCGAACGCCACGGCTACGAGGCCGAGCCCTTCCCGCTGTTCGTCATCAAGACGCTGGTCGCCAGCGCGCTGGCACTGTTCCTGGTCTATGAGTTCGCCAGCTACCGGGGCCTGCCGGTGGTGCTGCTCGTCATGGGCGTGCTGATCACGCTGTTCGTCTTCGTCACCAAGCGCATGACCATCGGCCGCCGCATCTACGCGATGGGCGGCAATCCCAAGGCGGCGCAGCTGTCGGGCATCAACACCGAGCGGCTGACTTTGCTGGTGTTCATCAATATGGGCGTGCTGTCGGCGCTCGGCGGCTTGATCATCGCGGCACGCCTCGGCCAGGCCGTGCCGGCGGCAGGCCTGGGCAGCGAGCTCGACGTCATCGCCGCCGTCTTCATCGGCGGCGCCTCGGCGATGGGCGGCGTCGGCCAGGTCATCGGCGCCGTGGTCGGCGGCTTCATCATGGGCGTGATGAACAACGGCATGTCGATCATGGGCGTCAATGTTGACTGGCAGCAGGTGGTCAAAGGCCTGGTGCTGCTCGGCGCCGTGATCTTCGACGTCTACAACAAGAACAAGGCCTGACACGAGCAATTCCAGGAAAGGCGCGTCGCGGTTTTCCCACAGGAATTGCGTAGGAGCAAAAATACCGGGAGCGGGTCGAACCGCTCCAGCAAGGGCAACGAGGAAGGCATACGGGTCACATCGCGGCGCTGCCGGCAACCCGCCGGCATGAAGAAGTTCCCTCCAGGAACCAGGCCCCGCGAGCGCAATCCGAACGGAGAATTTCACCCGTGGCACGGACGACGTTCCGGCCGCGCTTGGGAAGGTTTGCCGCACCGGCAGCCATGCCAAGGCACATGAGAGAGGATTGATCATGCTGATCTCGCAGATTCTCGACGACGCCGAGACCATTCGTGTCGTTGCCCGCAGCGGCGGCAAGACCCGGATCATCAACGGGGCGCGCAGCGTCTATTCGCTGGCGATGGAGGCTGCCCGCACCGGCGTCGGCCTCGTCGCGCTGATCGAGCGCAAGGGACTTGGCGAGACGGTCGATATCGACGCCGCCTACAAGAAGGGGCGGCTCCTGTCGCCGATCAATCACCCCGATCCGGCGCACCTGCATCTGACCGGCACCGGGCTGACCCATCTCGGTTCGGCCGCGACGCGCGATTCCATGCACAAGAAGCTCAGCACCGACGGCGAGGAGCAGCTCACCGATTCCATGAAGATGTTCCGCATGGGCCTGGAAGGCGGCAAGCCCGCGAAAGGCCAGACCGGCGTGCAGCCGGAATGGTTCTACAAGGGCAACGGCACGATGGCCGTGGCGCCGGGTGCCGCGCTCCTGTCACCGGCCTTCGCCAAGGACGCCGGCGAGGAACCCGAGGTGGCAGGCATCTATGTCATCGGCGACGATGGCGCCCCATTCCGCGTCGGCTTCACGCTGTCGAACGAGTTTTCCGACCACGTGACCGAGCGCGTCAACTATCTCTTCCTCGCCCATTCCAAGCTGCGCAACGCCTCCTTCGGACCCGAGATCCTGATCGGAGACCTGCCATCGGACATCCGCGGCACGTCACGTATCGTGCGCGACGGCAAGACGCTGTGGGAAAAGCCGTTCCTGTCGGGCGAAGCGAACATGTCGCATACCATCGGCAATCTCGAACATCACCACTTCAAATACTCGGCCTTCCGTCAGCCGGGCGACGTGCATGTGCACATGTTCGGCACGGCGACGCTGTCCTTCGCCGACGGCATCAAGACCGAGGCCGGCGACGTGTTCGAGATCGAGGCCGGGGATTTCGGCCTGCCGCTGCGCAATCCGCTCGAGATTGAGCAGCCGGTGAAGGTGGCGGTCAAGGCGCTGTAGCACCAGCTTTCCTTCTCCCCCTGTGGGAGAAGGTGGATCGGCGCGCAGCGCCGAGACGGTTGAGGGGTGCGTGAAGGATCGCCGCCCTTGCCAAGCTGGAACACCCCTCATCCGACCGAGCTTCGCTCGGCCACCTTCTCCCACAGGGGGAGAAGGAAGAGGCAGGAACCTCAATAAATATCGAAGTCGAAATATTTGGCCTGGATCTTCTTGTAGGTGCCGTCGGCGACGATGGCGTCGATGGCCGCGTTGAGCTTGTCGCGCAGTGCGGTGTCGTCGAGGCGCACGGCGATGCCGGCTTGCGTCTCCGTGCCCTTGACGTCTCCAATCATCTTGCAGCAGCCGTCGCTCGCCTTCTTCATCCAGTCCATCAGCACAAACTTGTCCGAGATCACAGCGTCAAGCCGGCCGTTCTGCAGGTCGGTGATCGCTTCCTCCTGGGTCGGGTAGAGTTTTGCCTCCGCGCCTGCCTTGCCATAGACGTCCTGGTCATAGGTGGCCTGCGTGGTCGCAGCCTGGGCGCCGACCGTCTTGCCGGCAAGTGCCGCCGGTTCGGTGGAGGCGATGTCGCTGTCCTTCAAGGCGACCAGGGCGAGCGGCGTCGTATAATATTTGTTGGTGAAGGCGACCTGCTTCTTGCGCTCTTCGGTGATGCTCATCGAGGCGATGATGGCGTCGAACTTCTTGGCCTGCAGGGCGGGGATGATGCCATCCCAGTCCTGGGTGACGATTTCGCACTCGACCTTCATCTGCGCGCACAGCGCATTGGCGATGTCGATGTCGAAGCCGACAACCTTGCCGTCGGAGGTGATGGTGTTGAATGGCGGATAGGCGCCCTCGGTGCCGATTTTCAATTTTTCGGCAGCCTGCGCCGACAGAGAGCCCGCCGCCATCGCCAACATGGCAGCGCCTGCCGCCGATAGGATCCATTTTGAAATCTGCATTTTCTCGTTCCCCTTGAGCGCCGCATCCCGGCGACCGACAAGCCAGCCAAGCATGATGTGCCAGCGCAGGCAAGTATTTTGCCTGGCGGTAATCGGAGCTCAGCGTGCGGCGCGGAAATGCTTGGACAGCTTCAGGCCCTGCGCCTGGTAGTTGGAGCCGAGGTCGGTGCCGTAAAGCGCCTGCGGCCGCTTCAGCATGTGCTCGTAGACCAGCCGGCCGACGATCTGGCCATGATCGAGGATGAACGGCACTTCGTGGCTGCGCACTTCGAGCACCGCCCTGCTGCCGGTGCCGCCGGACGCCGAATGGCCGAAGCCCGGATCGAAGAAGCCAGCATAGTGAACACGGAATTCGCCGACGAGCGGATCGAAGGGCGTCATCTCGGCTGCATAGAGCGGCGGCACATGCACCGCTTCCTGGCTGACGAGGATGTAGAATTCGTCGGGATCGAGCACCAGTTCGCCGGCGCCGCTCTTGTGGATCGGCTCCCAGAAATCGACGACATCCTGCGCGGCGCGCTTGTCGACGTCGACCAGACCGGTGTGATGCTTGCCGCGATAACCGACCAGGCCATCCTTGTCGCCGTTGAGGTCGATCGACAGTGCGATGCCGCCGCCGGAAATGTTCGGTGGTTCGGTGGCGACCAGCATCTCGGCACGGTGCAGTTCATGCAATTCGGCTTCCGAGAGCAGTGCATTGCCGGTGCGGAAGCGGATCTGCGACAGGCGCGAACCGGTGCGCGCGACGATCGGGAAGGTGCGCGGGCTGACTTCCAGATAGAGCGGGCCGTTGTAGCCGGCGGCGATCTTGTCGAACTCGTGGCCGCGGTCGGTCATCACACGGGTGAAGATATCGAGCCGGCCGGTCGAGCTCTTCGGGTTGGCCGAGGCCGAAATGTCCGCCGGCAGCGCCAGGCTTTCGAGCAGCGGCACAATGTAGACGCAGCCGGTTTCCAGCACAGCGCCTTCGGCAAGATTGATCTCGTGCAGCTTCAGGCGATCGAGCTTTTCCGAAACCGTGTGGTTGGGGCCGGGCAGGAAGGAAGCCCGCACCCGCCAGGCCTTGTCGCCGAGCCTGAGATCGAGGCTCGCCGGCTGGATCTGGTCGGCATCGAGCGCGCGCGGCGACTTCAGCGCGCCGGACTGGAACAGCGCCGCAATGTCCTGATCGGGAAGAATGCCTGTCTGCCGCAAGGCTGCGCTCCTGGCCGACGATTTTCTTGTCGCACAAACCTCTTAATGAAGCCGGCAATTGACGCAAGCGTGGGACGGGTCTAAAGGGTCGTTATCCCGTGGTGATTTGGCCGGTCGGCTTGCAGCCACGTTAAACAAGTCGCTAAAGGACCGTTGGCCGCAAGGCCGTATGGACCGGTTGCGACTTTCGCGGCCGGTTTTTTTGTGTCTGGAACAAAGCAATGAGCAACAAGAAGCGCGACTGGAAGCCACAGACAGCCCTCGTTCATGGCGGAACCCTGCGTTCCCAATTCGGCGAGACGTCGGAAGCAATGTACCTCACCCAAGGCTATGTCTACGAGACGGCGCAGGCGGCGGAGGCCCGTTTCAAGGGCGAGGAACCAGGCTTCATCTATTCGCGCTACGCCAATCCGACCGTCGACATGTTCGAAAAGCGCATGTGCGCGCTGGAAGGCGCCGAGGATGCGCGCGCCACGGCGTCGGGCATGGCGGCGGTGACGGCGGCGCTCTTGTGCAGCGTCAAGGCCGGCGACCATATCGTTGCGGCGCGCGCGCTGTTCGGCTCCTGCCGCTGGGTGGTCGAGACGCTGGCGCCGCGATACGGCATCGAAGCGACGCTGGTCGATGGCACCGATATCGCCAACTGGGAGAAGGCGGTCAGGCCCAATACCAAGCTGTTCTTCCTGGAAAGCCCGACCAACCCAACGCTGGAAGTGGTCGACATATCAGCCGTCGCAACACTTGCCAATTCAATCGGTGCGCGGCTCGTCGTCGACAATGTCTTCGCCACGCCGTTGCAGCAGAAGCCGCTGCAGCTCGGCGCCCACATTGTCGTCTATTCGGCCACGAAGCACATCGACGGCCAGGGGCGCTGCCTGGGCGGCGTTATCCTGTCGGACAAGAAGTGGATCGACGAGAACCTGCACGACTATTTCCGCCACACCGGCCCCAGCCTGTCGCCGTTCAATGCCTGGACGCTGCTGAAGGGACTGGAGACGCTGCCGGTGCGCGTGCGCCAGCAGACGGAAAGCGCCGGCAAGATCGCCGATTTCCTCGCCGGGCAGCCGCAGATCGCCCGCGTCATCTATCCCGGCCGCGCCGACCACCCGCAGGCTGATATCGTCAGGAAGCAGATGTCGGGCGGCTCGACGCTGATCTGCCTCGACGTCAAGGGCGGCAAGCAGGCGGCCTTCGCCTTGCAGAACGCGCTGGACATCGTTCTGATCTCGAACAATCTCGGCGATGCCAAGAGCCTGATCACCCATCCGGCGACGACGACGCACAAGAATTTGAGCGACGAGGCCCGGACCGAACTCGGCATCGGGCTAGGTACGCTCAGGCTGTCGGTCGGCCTGGAGGATACCGACGACCTTCTGGAAGACCTCGCGCAGGCGTTGAGGGCAGCCAAATAGGGAAGACAGTCCGGTAGGTCCGTCGAGCAGGCGCGATCAGGCGCTTGACGGCGTCTCCTCCAGTTCGGCCGCCTTGGTGCGGATGGTCATCGCGTTGCCGCGCCAGTCGACAGCGCCGCCGAGCCAGCCACGCGTCCACATCGCCGGCAAGATCAGGTCGCGCACCATGATCGCCGCGACCATGCGCGGCGACAGGTACCAGCCCTTGGACCAGGCCAGCGCGCACTCCGGAAGATAGAAGGCCGCCAACACGGCAAGCGCGGTTGCCCAGAGGCTGAAGCCGGCGCTCGCCGCCGCGACCAGCGCAAGCGCCAGCGGCACCACAGCACCAGTGAGGATTTCGGGCGTGAAGAACAGCGGAAAGGTGACGCGGCGCAAGCGCGCCCAGCGGGCCTGGCGCGACCAGATCTCGCCAAGCCTGCGCCGGCCGAGCGGCTGCTCGAAGGGCGAAGCGACGAGATTGACGCGCAGGCCGAGGCCGTTCACCAGCTTGGTCGCGGCGGCGTCCTCGGCGATCTCGGCCGCCAGCGCGCGAATGCCGCCGCTGGCATCCAGCATCGGCTTGTTCCACAGCATGCTCTTGCCCTGGGCAAAGCCAAGGCCGAGCGCCTCGCCGGCATATTGCCAGCGGGCCTGCAGCGTGTTGAGAAAGGCGCATTCGACCTCGGCCCAAAAACCGTCGGGACGCGAGCCGATTGGCGTCGAGCAGACAAGGCCGGTATCGGCTCGCCACGCCGCCATCAAATGCTGGATGTAGTCCCTGGGCATCAGCACGTTGGAGTCTGCAAGAACGACCCAGTTGTGGCGCGCCGCTTCCCAGCCTTTGACGCAGTTGTTGAGTTTGGGATTGGCGCTGACGCGGTCGTCGCCGATCAAAAGCCGGGCCGGCACTTTGGGAAACCGGGCAATCGCCCTGTTTATCAGTTTGACGACCGGATCGTCGGCATGGGCGACGCAGAAGATCAGCTCGTAGCGCGGCCAGTCGAGCGAGAAGGCGCGTTCCAGTGTCTCGTGCGTGAACGGCTCGACACCACGCGATGGCACGACAATCGACACTGGCTGTGATTTGCCGCCCGGCGGGGCGACCGTGGTTCGCCGCTTCAGCTGTGAAGCGGCAAGCGAAATGCTGGCGGCATTTGAGAGGATGAGAGCAGTCGAAAGCGAGGCGGCTATGAGAGCGAGTTCCATCGAGATCTGGTCACTCCAGAAAAGACGGCCGGCTTTATGGCCGTTTTCAACAGTTCGACAGAGCGTCGAGTCGCCCGCTTGGCGCACACCACCATTGTCCTGTGTCACTTAAATGACATTCTTTGCCGGCACCTGCGTTTCAAAACCAGGCGCGACAAGACGCGCATGTTGACCTGCTCGCCGGGAGCGCCGAAATTACCGGATCTTTTGGAGCCGTTTATGTATAGCGCCGTCACGCGCAACATCGAAGTGCAGGTCAGGCCGTTCTATCTCGAGGACCGCTCGGATCCTTCGGAGAACCGCTATGTCTGGGGCTATCAGGTAACGATCGACAATCAGTCGGACGAGTTCGTGCAGCTTCTGTCGCGTTATTGGCACATCACCGACGGCACCGGCCGGGTCGAGGAAGTGAGTGGGCCGGGCGTCGTCGGCGACCAGCCTGAACTCAATCCCGGCGACAGCTATCAGTATACGTCCGGCTGCCCGCTCTCGACCCCGTCAGGGATCATGGTCGGCCGCTACACGATGCGCAACAAGCGCGGCGAGACCTTCGACATCGCCATTCCGGCATTTTCACTCGACCTGCCAGGGACGCGGCGGACGGTGAATTAGCGGCTTTCTCTCCGTTCCACGGAGAGAAAGCCGGTTCCTTCATTGCGCCGCGAATTCCGCCGGGTCGAAGTCATATTGCTTCGAGCAGAACTCGCAGGCGACGTGGATGCCGCCGTCCTCGGTGCTGTCCTTGATCTCCTGCGCGGAAAAACCCTCGAGGATGCCGCGGATCTTGTCGCGCGAGCATGAGCACTGGTCGGCGACGGGAACGCCGCCGAAGACGCGCACGCCGTGCTCATGGAACAGGCGATAGAGCAGCCGTTCGGCGCCGATCGTCGGATCGATCAGTTCGGTCGGCTCGATGGTGCCGAGCAGCGCCAGCAATTCCTGCCAGGAATTGTCGGCCGGATCGTGGATCTCCTCGCGCGGATCGCCATCGCCGCCGGGCAGATCCGGAACGCGCATGCGCTCGGGCGATTGCGGCAGGAATTGCGCCAGGATGCCGCCGGCACGCCACTGCTCGCGCGCCCCGCCAGGGCCGGGCGTCAACAGCTTGGCCACCGACAGCCTGATATCGGTCGGGATCTGTTCCGACTGGCGGAAATAGGTGCGCGCGGCGTCTTCCAGCGTTTCGCCGTCGAGCTGAACGATGCCCTGGTAGCGCTGCGTGTGGGCGCCCTGGTCGATGGTCAGCGCCAGAACGCCGCTGCCGAGCAGCGTCTGCTGCGATGTCTCGCCGGCCGCGACCAAAGCCTCAAGCCTGTCGGCATCGAAGCGCGCATAGGCGCGCAGCGCCGAGGGCGTGGAGAAGTCCGCCACCAGCATGTCTACCGGCCCGTCGGTGCGGGTCTGCAGGATGAACTTGCCCTCGAACTTGAGCGAAGTGCCGAGCAGCACCGTCAGCACACAGGCTTCCGCCAGCAGGCGCGCGACCGGCTCGGGATAATCGTGGCGGCTCAGGATGGCGTCGAGCATCGGCCCGAGCTGGACCGTGCGGCCACGCACGTCGAGCGGGCCGACCTCGAAGGGCACGACGTGATCGTCGCCGGCGTAGCCGAACTCGCCGAGTTTGGGGTGATGTTCAGTCACTTGATACGTTTCCAACATGACAAAGCTCCGGGGCGCGGCCATGCCGTCCTCTCGGGAGCATGCGTCCAAACGCGCTTGATTTGCGTGATGCGGCGCAGATAGGCATCGCGCCTCCGCAGATCAAGCGCCCAGACACTTCAAGCACCGAGACACTTCAAGCACCCAGACACTTCAAGCACCAAGACACCAGGCAAGCACGGCCTTCTGGGCGTGGAGCCTGTTCTCGGCCTCGTCGAAGACCACCGAGTGCGGGCCGTCGATGACTTCGTCGGTCACTTCCTCGCCGCGATGAGCAGGCAGGCAGTGCATGAACAATGCGTCGGGCTTCGCCCTGGCCATCAGCTTGGCATTGACCTGATAGGGCGAGAACACGTTGTGGCCACGGGCGCGATGCTCCTGCCCCATCGACACCCAGCAATCGGTGACGATGCAGTCGGCCTGGTCGACGGCCTCCTCGGGCGAGCGGGTGAAGTGCAGCTTGCCGCCATTCGCCTGCGACCAGTCGATATGCTTCTGCGCCGGCTCGCTGCCTTCGGGCACGGCGACGTTGAGGTTGAAGCGGAACCGCGCCGACGCCTCGAGCAGCGAATGCAGCACATTGTTGCCGTCGCCGGTCCAGGCAATGGTCTTGCCGGCAACCGGACCGCGATGCTCCTCGAAGGTCATGATGTCGGCCATCAGCTGGCAGGGATGGGTATCGTCGGTCAGCCCGTTGATAACCGGGATGGTGGCGTTCTCGGTCAGTTCCAGCAGCCGTTCGTGCGAGGTGGTGCGGATCATGATGGCGTCGACATAGCGCGACAGCACCTTGGCGGTGTCGGCGATGGTCTCGGAACGGCCGAGCTGCATCTCGGTGCCGGTCAGCATGATGGTCTCGCCGCCAAGCTGGCGCATGCCGACGTCGAAGGACACCCGCGTGCGCGTCGACGGCTTGTCGAAGATCATGGCAAGCACCTTGCCTTCGAGCGGCTTCGAGCGCTCGCCGGCCTTGAGGCGCTCCTTGCGCGCCACCGCGTCGGTCAGCATGCAGCGCAAATCGCCTTCGGAAACGGCGGAAAGATCGGTGAAGTGGCGAAGTGACATCGGCAACGGTTCCGGGATTTACTTCGCGGCGGCGGAGGCGATCGCCTCCACCAGGCCCTTGGCGCCGGCGCGGATGCGATCGAGCGCGTCGTGGATCTCGCTATCGGTGACGGTGAGCGGCGGCAGCAAGCGGATGACGTTGTCGCCGGCCGGAACCGCCAGCAGGTGCTGGTCGCGCAATGCCATGTTCACCTTGGCATTGGGCATGGCGCATTTGAGGCCGAGCATCAGCCCGGTGCCCCTGATGTCCTCGATGACCTCGGGGAATTCGTCGGCAACGGCGGCAAGTCCCTGCTTTATCAGCAGCGCCTTGCGCTGGACGTCCTCGAGGAAGCCCTCTTCGAGCACCACGTCGAGTACGGCGTTGCCGACCGCCATGGCCAGCGGGTTGCCGCCGAAGGTGGTGCCATGCACGCCGGCGGTCATGCCGACGGCCGCTTCGTCGGTGGCAAGGCAGGCGCCCATCGGGAAGCCGCCGCCAATGCCCTTGGCAATGGCCATGATGTCGGGCGTGACGCCTGACCATTCATGCGCGAACAGCTTGCCGGTGCGGCCGATGCCGCACTGGACCTCGTCATAGATCAGCAGCAGGTCGTGCTGGTCGCAAAGCTGGCGCAGCCGCTTCAGCGATTGCGCAGGCACCGGGCGGATGCCGCCCTCGCCCTGCACCGGCTCGATCAGGATCGCGGCGGTCTCCGGGGTGATCGCCTTTTCGGCGGCATCGATGTCGTCGAAGCCGACCTGGTCGAAGCCTTCGACCTTGGGTCCGAATCCCTCGAGGTATTTGTACTGGCCACCGGCCGCGATGGTCGCCAGCGTGCGGCCGTGGAAAGCACCCTCGAAGGTGATGGTGCGGAAGCGCTCGGGATGGCCCTTGACAAAGTGGTAGCGCCGCGCCGTCTTGATCGCGCATTCCAGCGCCTCGGCGCCGGAGTTGGTGAAGAACACCTTGTCGGCGAAGGTGGCATCGGCCAGCCGTTCGCCAAGCCGGCTCTGCCCGGGAATCTCGTAAAGATTGGAAACGTGCCAGAGCTTGGCTGCCTGCTCGGTGAGGGCCGCGACCAAGTGCGGATGGCCGTGGCCAAGCGAATTGACCGCGATGCCGCCGGCGAAATCGAGATATCGCTCGCCCTTGTCGGTAACCAGCCAGGAGCCTTCCCCATGGTCGAAAGCCAGGGGTGCGCGAGAAAAGGTCTCGAAAAGCGCCGAACCGCTCATTATATGCTTCTCCGGTGCCGGAAAATCAAAAAAGCCGCCAAAGCGGCGGCCTTTGCGGCTTATCGTGTTTTTCGGCCATGAAGTCAACGAAAACGTCGCGTAGTGGCACGCGGCAAGCCCCCTGACAGGACGCCGGCTCATAAGAGAGCGGCAAGTTGGGGAAAACCGAAAAAACCGAATCGTGTTGCACTTGGGACTCTTGTCACCGAGTCAGCGCATAGAGTAGTTGTAGATGAGAAATAACTAGATTTCGTGCGGCGGACCTAATCACCAGATATATGTGGTGTCTGCCCCAGCAGTGGTGCTGGGTCGGGAGTGGATTCTGATTGCCGCACGCTTAGCAGGAGCGCGGTCTCATGAACTGGACTGACGAGCGGGTCGAACTTCTCAGAAAACTGTGGTCGGAGGGTCTGAGCGCAAGCCAGATTGCTGCGCAGCTCGGAGGGGTCAGCCGCAATGCGGTCATCGGCAAGGTGCACCGGCTGAAACTGTCGGGCCGCGGGCGCGCAACTGCGGCGCCGGCACGCCAGAAGAAGACGGCGCAGGGATCGACCGTTCAGAAATCGGTGGCGCGGGCCGCAAGCGCATCACGTCACGTCACGACATCGATCGGCGCAACGGCCTTGCAGACCCAGTTCGACGCCGAACCGGTGGCGCGGCACTACATCCGGCCGGTCGAGAATGTCGTGGTACCGATCTCACGGCACCTGCAGCTCGTCGAGCTGACCGAGCGCACCTGCAAATGGCCGAACGGCGATCCGCTTTCGGAGGACTTCAACTTCTGCGGCAACGAAGCCGCCGAAACCGGCCCTTACTGCAAATACCACGCCCGCGTCGCGTTCCAGCCGGCGGCGGAGCGGAGGCGGAACAGATAGATAGGAATTGGGCAGTAGGGATTAGGCAGTAGGGTAGTGGGGTAGTATGATCTGCGGCTTGCGAGGTGCTTCCTAGCCTACTGCCTACTGCCTACTGCCTACTGCCTACTGCCTACTGCCTACTGCCTACTGCCTACTGCCTACTGCCTACTGCCTGCCCTCACAGCCACCCGTTCTTGCGAAACCGCCAGTACAGGACCGCGCAGATCAGCGCGATGGTGGCCAGCACCATCGGGTAGCCATATTCCATCCTCAGTTCCGGCATGTCGGTGAAATTCATGCCGTAGATGCCGGCGAAGGCTGTCGGCACGGCCAGGATGGCCGCCCATGAGGCGAGTTTCTTCGAGATCGCCGTTTCCTGGCTCTGACCGACCAGCAGGCTCGCCTCGAAGGCGAAGGCCAGCACCTCGCGCAGGCTGTCGATCTTTTCCTGGACGGTACGGATGTGGTCGGTCACGTCGCGGAACAACGGGTGCATGGCGGAATGGATCTGCGGCAGGTCGGCGCTGGTCAGCCGGCGGCAGACTTCCACCAGCGGCAGCGCTGCATTGCGCAGGCGCAAGAGATCGCGGCGCAGCATATAGAGCCGCTCGATGTCGGGGCCGGTCATCGGCTTCAAAAGGACCTTGTCCTCGATCGCCTCGACCTCGTCCTCGATCTGCTCGAGCACCGGCATGTAATTGTCGACGATGAAATCGAGAATGGCATAGAGGACGAAATCCTCGCCCTTGGCCAGCGAATGCGGGCAGCTTTCCCAATGCTGGCGCACGGCGGCATAGGATGTCGAAGGCCCGTGTCTGACGCTGACGATGTAGCCCGAGCCGACGAACAGATGCGTCTCTCCGAAGGTGACACGTCCTTCGATCAGCTGCGCGGTGCGGGCGACGATGAACAGCGCATCGCCATATTGTTCGATCTTCGGCCGCTGATGCGGATGTTCGGCATCCTCGATCGCCAGTTCGTGCAGATGAAATTGCGCCTGGACACGCGACAGAAGCTCCCGGTCGGGTTCAAGCAGCCCAATCCAGACGACGTGTCCCGACTTCTTGGCCCACTCGCCGGCTTCCTCGATCGGGATGTCGGCAATGCGACGCCCGGCGGTGTAGACGCCGGAGGCGATGATGCCTGACTGCGGCGGCGCGGGCTTGAACTCCCGGACATATTCCATCGCTGCCTCCCGAAAGCATTGCCTTCCCTGGGGAACCAACCAGTCTGGCATCGGGATAGTTTAGCGCAATATGATCAAGCGTTCGAGAAAAAGTGCACTCACTTCGCCGACAGTGGCGGTGAAAAGCCGATCTTGTCCGTCTTGTCGCTCTTCGGCCGGTCCGCGGGCATCTGGTCGCCGGTGACGATGTAGTAGATGGTCTCGGCGATGTTGGTGGCATGGTCGCCGATGCGCTCGATGTTCTTGGCGCAGAACAGGAGATGCGTGCAGGGCGTGATGTTGCGCGGATCTTCCATCATGTAGGTCAGCAATTCGCGAAACAGCGACGTGTACATGGCATCGATCTGGTTGTCGCGGTCGCGCACGAAACCGATCTTCTCGACCGAGCGCGACGCGTAGACGTCGAGAACTTCCTTGAGCTGGGTCAGCGCCAAATTGGCCAGGGCCTCCAGGCCTCGGAACAGGCTGGTCGGCTGGCGCCCGTCGGTGACGGCGACCACGCGCTTGGCGACGTTCTTGCCGAGGTCGCCGACCCGTTCGAGGTCGGCGGAAATGCGGATGGCGCCGACAATCTCGCGCAGGTCCGTCGCCATCGGCTGGCGCCTGGCGATGATGATGATCGCCTTGTCGTCGATCTCGCGCTGTCCCTCGTCCAGCACCGCGTCGTCACGGATGACCTTCTGGGCCAGTCCCGGATCGGCGTTGACCAGGGCGGCGACCGCCTGCTCGACCATGCGTTCGGCATGGCCGCCCATCGCCGCGATGCGCTTCGACAGATATTTCAGTTCCTCGTCGTAGGCGCTCACTATGTGCACGGACTGCATGGACGAATGCCTTCCCACGGATGTCTTGAGTCGTTTCCTCGAATCCCCGCTGATACGCTAACCGGATGACAGAAAAAAGAAACGGCCTCTGGGAAAACTAGGGCAGCATCAGTGCGCCGGCAAATGAACAGAGAAGGCGGCGCCCTTGCCGACCTCCGACCTGATCGTCAGCCTGGCGTTGTGACGCGTCAGGATATGCTTGACGATCGACAGGCCGAGGCCTGTGCCTTTCTGAGTCCGGCTGGTCTCGACATCGATACGGTAGAAGCGCTCGGTGATGCGCGGAATGTGCTCCTCGGGGATGCCGGGGCCGAAATCCCTGATCGTCACGTCGATACCGGGTTCGGAACCGTCGTCACCGGGCGCGATCGACACCACGACGCGGCCGCCCGACTGGCCGTATTTGCAGGCGTTCTCCAGAAGGTTCTCGAAAACCTGGAACAGCTCGTCGCGGTCGCCCGGCACATCGAGCGGCCCGTCGGCGAAATCGCGCTCGATGACGACGTTGTTTTCGCGGGCCAGAGGGGCCAAGGAATCGATGACGCTGTCGACGGTCTGGCGCAGATCGACCTCGGTTCCCGGCTTCAGATAAGGCTTCATCTCCAGTCGCGACAGCGACAGGAGATCATCGATCAGGCGCGCCATGCGGCCAGTCTGGTTTTGCATGATCTGCAGGAATTGCTCGCGCGCCGCCGGATCGTTGCGGGCCGGTCCGCGCAGCGTTTCGATGAAGCCGGAGATCGAGGCCAGCGGAGTGCGCAATTCGTGGCTGGCATTGGCGATGAAGTCGGCGCGCATGCGGTCGATGCGACGCGTTTCGCTCTGGTCCTTGAACACGAGCACATAAAGATCGGTGCCGTGTCCGACCGAGGACGCGCTGACCCGGTAGGCGCGCTCGACCGGCAGTTTCTCGGTATAGTCGACGACATCCGAGGCGACATTGCCCGACAGCACGCCGTCCAGCAGGGCCTGCATTTCCGGCGCCCGGAATTTCAGCGATAGCGATATGCCCGGTGCAATCCCGCCAAAGGCGGCGAAGGCAGCGGCGTTGGCGTGGACGATGATGGCGGCATGGTCGAAGATGATGAGCGGGTCGGCGACGGCCGCCGCCAGATATTCGCCGGAGAGCCGCTGCAGGCCGATCGCTTCGATCGACGCCGCACCCTCAAAGGATTGGCGGACACCAGCCGTCGGCAACATCGCGGCCGCGAGCAGCAGGAGCAGCGCCGGCACCAGCACGTAAGCGGAAATACCCGCGAAGGCGATCAGAACCGCCACGACACCGGCCGCAAGCAGCCAGCGGCTGTTCCACAGCCTGACGGCCAGGGTCCGCGCCATGCCTTTCTGCTCTGCGTCCAGGTCTGTCATCCGCCCGCGTGCCCGCGCCTATGCCGTCCCCACCGGTCGTGCGGCGACGGAAACTTCCGCTGGACCGCTCCGGAGGCTCCCAATAGCATGAGTCCGGATGCTTAAAAGGGTTCGTCTCGATGAAAAAAGCCAACGAAGACTCCGCCGCGCCGACTTCGGGTCCGCTGAAAATCAGGATCGGCGGCAAGGAGCGGGAGTTCGATATCGAAAATCCCGAGCTTCCAGATTGGGTCGAGGACAACAAGCTGACCGCGGGCGGCTATCCCTACGACAAGAAAATGAAAAGCGATGAGTATGACGAGACGCTCGAGAAATTGCAGATCGAGCTGGTCAAGGCGCAGGCGTGGCTGCAGGCAACGGGCAAGCGGGTGATGGCGCTGTTCGAGGGCCGCGACGCCGCCGGCAAGGGCGGCACGATCTTCGTGGTGCGCCAGTACCTCAACCCACGCACGGCGCGCAACGTGGCGTTGACCAAGCCCACGCCCACCGAGCTCGGACAATGGTACTACCAGCGTTATGTCGACCATTTCCCGACGGCGGGCGAATTCGTCACCTTCGACCGTTCCTGGTACAATCGCGCCGGCGTCGAGCCGGTGATGGGGTTCTGCACGCCGCAACAGCACCAGAAGTTTCTCGACGAGACGCCGCATTTCGAGCGGATGATCGTCAATGACGACATCCACTTCTTCAAATTCTGGCTGAATATCGGCCGGGAAACGCAGCTCGAGCGCTTTCACGATCGCCGCTACAGCCCGCTGAAGAGCTGGAAGTTCTCGCCGATCGACATTGCCGGCATTACCAAATGGGACGATTACACCAAGGCGCGCGACACCATGTTCGAGCGCACCCACAAGGAATTCGCACCGTGGATCATCGTGCGGGCCAATGACAAGCGCCGTGCGCGGCTGGCGGTGATGCGGCGCATCCTGTTGTCGCTGCCCTATGAGGGGCGCGATCTCGATGTCGTCGGCAAGGAAGACAAGAAGATCATCGGCGAAGGGCCGTCATTCCTCGGCAAGGAAGGCTGATGCCTGCCCGGGGGGGGGGGGGGGGGGGGGGGGGGGGGGGGGGGGGGGGGGGGGGGGGGGGGGGGGGGGGGGGGGGGGGGGG
>NZ_JAIUIU010000040.1:0-41821 GCF_020165775.1 Mesorhizobium sp. B263B2A | reverse complement strand
ACGGATGAGGGGTGTTCCAGCGGAGTGAGGCATCTGCTTTCGCTGGAACACCCCTCATCCGTCGTCTTCGGCGACACCTTCTCCCGCAAGGGGAGAAGGGAAAACAGGCATTGGCCATTGCCATTTTGTTCCGGTCTGGCGATTCTGCCCCCAGGAGCACCTGATTCGATGCGCGAGATCATCTTCGATACAGAAACCACCGGCCTGGATTCGCGCGACGACCGCGTGATCGAGCTGGGCGGCGTCGAGCTGGTCAACCGGTTCCCGACCGGCCGCACCTTCCACCACTACATCAATCCTCAAGGGCGCGCGATCCATGCGGAGGCGCAAGCCGTGCACGGCATCAGCGCTGCCGACCTCGCGGGCAAGCCGACCTTTGCCGAGATCGTCGAGGAATGGCTGGCCTTCACCGACGGCGCCAAGCTGGTCGCGCACAATGCGACCTTCGATATCGGCTTCCTCAACGTCGAATTCGGCCGGCTCGGCCATCCCGTCGTCGATCCCGGCCTTGTCGTCGACACGCTGGCGCTGGCGCGCCGCAAGCATCCGATGGGCCCCAACTCGCTCGACGCGCTCTGCCGGCGCTACGGCATCGACAACGCCAAGCGCACCAAGCACGGCGCCTTGCTCGATTCCGAACTGCTGGCCGAGGTCTATATCGAGCTGATCGGTGGCAAGCAGGCCGCCCTCATCCTCGACAGCGCGACCGCGCCGGCGCAGCGCGGCGAAAATGTCCGCCACATCGAAATCATTGCCGCCGTGCGCCCGGGTCCGTTGCTGCCGCGCCTGACCGAGGCGGAGCGCGCTGCTCATGCCGCCATGGTCGCCACGCTCGGCGAAAAGGCGCTCTGGCTGAAGGCCACTTCATCCGAGGCAAAGGCCGCGGCGTCGTAAGAGTCAGTACGGCCACTCGCCGCGACCCAGAGCCGCGATAGCCGAAATGATGCGCCCAAAGGCTTGCGCCGCCGCCGGCACCGTGGTGCGGGCGCGCAGAAAACTGTGCACCAGGCGTTTTTCTTCATGCCACCATGCCTTGCCGCCGGCCGCCAGGATGTGGTCGCGATAGGTCTCGCCATCGGATGACAGCGGATCGCATTCAGCCATGACGATCGCCGTCGGTGGCAGGCCGGAGAAATCTCTGTCGCGCAGCGGCGAGAATGTCGGGTCGTCGGGCGATTGCCGCTTGGCCGACCGCACGTCGCGGTAAAAAGCAATGTCGCCGACGGACAGCAGCGGCGCGTTGGCGTGTTCGACATAGGAGCCGGACCTCTCGTCGCCGCCGAGGCCGGGATAGATCAGCACCTGGCCGATCGCAGCGCGGGGATGACCGCGCGTCGCCTGCGCCACCGCCGCCGCCAGATTGCCGCCGGCGCTCTCGCCGCACAGCACGATCGGTTCGCCAGTCTTGGCCGCCCATTCGAAGGCGGCCAGCGCATCGTCGAAGGCGGCGGGGTGGATATGTTCGGGCGCCAGACGGTAGTCGACGGACAGCACGGCATAGCCGGTGCCGGCACAGATTTCCGCGCAGATGTCGTCATGGCTGTTGAGCCCGCCAAGGATGAAGCCGCCGCCATGGTAGTAGAGCACCGTCGCGCGCGGCGCGCTGCCGGCGAGCTGGTAACGCCGAACCGGAATGTCGCGGCCGGCGGCAGCGATCAGCCCGTCCTTGGCGATGACGCCGGGCGGATAGGGCTGGCGCAGCGCCCGGCACATGCGGTCGTAGATCGCGCGCTGTTTGGCGATCGGCAGGTCGACGGTTTCGGGCGGATACCAGGCATTGATGGCGTCGATATAGGCCCACAGCGCCGGATCGAGCCGTGTCTCATATTCGCCGCGGCTGGTCTTGTCAGTCATGCCGGCAATTCAAAGCTCGGCATAGAGCGCGGCCGCATTGTCGAAGCTGAAGCGCAGCGGCACCGAGCCCTCGACCTGCCAGGCCGTCACGCTTTCGCCCGCCAGCAGCCGGCAGGCGCCGTCGGTATCGATGACCGCGCCGCCATAGAGCCGGTTGGCGAGGTTGAGGATGCCGGTCTGGTGCATGGCCGCGCTGCCGCTGCCGCAGGCATCCTTGACCAGCAGCACGCGAAATCCCCTGGCCACGGCGTCCTTCACGGATGCGTCGATGCAGGCCTCCGTCCAGACGCCGGCGACGACAAGCCATTCGATGCCGCTTGCCTTGATCTGATCGGCACCCGGCCCCGAACGGAAGGCGCTAGCCTCGGCCTTGATCAGCAGCGCCTCGCCCTCGGCCGGCGCCACCTCTTGGCAGATTTCGGTCAGCGGATCGCTCTTGTCGGAGAAGGCCGACTTGCCGTCCCCCCCGACCGGGTGAAACGGCCGGTCCTGTTTGTCGAGATCGACGATATAGGCCCAGTGATAGAGCGGCACATGGTTCTGCCGCGCCGCCGCCTGCAGGCGCTGGACGTTGGCGAGAATGCCGGCAAAGCCCTCGACCAGATAGCGCGGATCCTGCCGGTGTTCCTCCTGCAGGTCGATGAAGACGGCGGCCACGGTGCCGCGTTTGATGGAGATGGGGCTTTTCATGCGGATGCGCCTGGGTGTTGCATGGGCAAGGCAGTCAAAGACCCTTCCGTATGCCGGCAGGACAGGAACGAGGCGCTCATTGGTTGCCAACCGTCAAACCTGCTTCTCCAGAAACTCGTCCTCATAGGGGAAGCGCGACAGAAGCTCCGTACCAGTCTCGGTGATCAGGATCTCGTCCTCCAGCTTGACGCCCTCGCGGCCGCCCTTCTCGCCTATATAGCTTTCCACGCTCACCACCATGCCTGGCACGATATGGCCGTCGCGGCCATAGGTCTCGTAATCCATGGCATGGGCAATGAACGGTGTCTCGCCATGCATGCCGACGCCGTGCATGACCGAGGTGTAGCGCTGGTCGACGAAGCGGTCCGGGATCTTCCACGCCTTCTCGGCGATCTCGCGGAACGCCATGCCGGGTTTGACGATCGAAATGTTGTGTTGAACCTGGTCATGCGCCATGCGGTAGAGCGACTTCTGGTAGTCGGTCGGCTTGCCCGGCCCGCAGCGGAAGGTGCGCGAGAAATCGGAATAATAGCCATAGCAGCCGATCGTGTCGGTATCGAGCGCCAAAAGTTCGCCGGGCCGGATCTTGCGGCCGCTGGCCTCGTTGAACCACGGGTTGGTGCGCTGGCCGGAGGTCAGCAGCCGCGTCTCGATGAACTCGCCGCCCTGGCGGATCACCTCGCCATACATGATGGCGAACAGCTCGTTTTCGGAGACGCCGGGTTTGATCGCCTCGCGCACCGCGTAGACGGCGGCCTCGGCGCCAGCCATCGACACCTGCAGGCACTTCACCTCCTCCGGCGTCTTCACCGCGCGCACGGCAAGGATCTCGCCCTGGCAATCCTTGACCTCGCAGCCGCGCTTTTCCAGCGCCAACGCCTGCAGATGGCTGCAGCGGTCGAGCCCGAGCTTCATCGAGCCGCCGCCGTGCTGCTTCAGGAGTTCGGCGATCTCGTCGGCGAACGGACCGGCGGTCTCGTCGTCGCGGCCGGAGACCGACGACCAGACGAGCTTGGAAGGACGCGCCTCGTCGATCGTGTCGAGCACCATCGAGACATGGTAGCTCTGCGGATACTCGAACAGCACGATCGGCCCTTCGGTCGGAATGAAGAAATAGCGGGTCGAGTTGCGCAGGAAATAGCCGAACATGTTGCGCGAGCCGGTGGCGTAACGCTGGTTGTAAGGGTCGAACAGCACGACGCCGCCATAACCGGCGTCGCGCATCCAGCCACGCAGCTTGGCCAGCCGGCCTTTGCGCAGGGCGTCGGCATCGATGAAGGACGGCTCGGTGTCCGACAGCCACATGCCGCCCGCCGAATCGGCCGCCGCGGGGTGGCGCATGCGATCCTTGAAGTCCACGTCCTCGGTGCTGTCGGGGTCGAATACGACGATGCTCATGGGGTGCCTGGCCTTGGGTGGTTGCGAGGTGGGAGCATGGCGCAGGCGGGGCGGAAGCATTGTGCGGAAAACCGCGTGTGTTGTGCGGAATGCCGCTGGGCCAATGAGAGATGCTGGCGGGACAGCACCCCCCTCTGCCCTGCCGGGCATCTCCCCCGCAAGGGGGGAGATCAGCTGTCATTTCCGGCTTTCGCCAATCTCCAGCGATGTAAGGTGAACGGCGGCATTGAAACTGCCAATCTCCCCCCTTGCGGGGGAGATGTCCGGCAGGACAGAGGGGGGTGCTGTCCCGCTAACCTCTCATAGCGTCAGTGAGCGCAAACTAATGCCTCCGTGCCAGTTTCGGCGCGTGCCCATGCTCCTCGCGAAACGCGCGGGCAAAGCTCGACATCGAGGCGAAGCCGCAGGCCAGCGCCACGTCGCGCACGGCGAGCGTCGAGTGCGCCAGGAGGTCGGCGGCGCGTTTCAGCCTGAGCCGCCGGTAGTAGCCGTTGGGCGAGATGGCGAGTTCGGACCGAAAACTGCGCTCGAGCTTGTCGGAGGAGACGCCGAGCCGGGCCGTCAGCTCCGCCATGCCGAGCCGCTCCTCCACCGCGTCCTCCATGATGGCGATCGCCGACAGCACCAGCTCGTTCTGCACGCCGGTGCGCAGCCTGAGCGGCATCAGCTTGCGGTCGACGCTGGAACGCAACTGGCTGTGCACGAACCATTCGGCGACGCCGGCGGCAAGCTCGGCGCCGTAATCCCGGGTGACGATCTCCAGCATCATGTCGAGGCTGCCGACGCCGCCGGCCGAGGTGAAGCGCTTGCGGTCGATGACATAGAGGTCGCGCCTGAGCTCGATGTTCGGGAACGCCTCGGTGAAGGCGGCCTGGCTGGTCCAGTGCAAGGTGCAGGCATGGCCGTCGAGCAGGCCCGCGCGGGCGAGAAAGAACGCCGCATCCGCCACCGCACCGATATGCGCGCCATTGCGCAGGCTGCGGCGGATCCAGCTCGCGGCGTCTTCGGCGACGAGATGATCGGCATCGCCACCCGAGCAGACGACGATGCGGTCGACCTTGGGCGCATCCTCGGCATAAAAGCCCGGCTGGATGACGACGCCGTTCGAAGCCTCGACCGCCCCTTTCGAGCCGCCGACGATGATCCAGCGATAGCACTGCCGCTTGGCCAGCACATTGGCGGCGCGCAGCGGCTCGATCACCGAGCTGAACGCCATCATCGGAAAGCCGGGAAACACCAGCACCGCGAAGGTGAGGGGTTCGGTGGGTTTCGGAGGTTCGCGCGTGGCCATGGGCGCTACAATTCGGGCAGATGGTGTGCGGGGTCAACCGGGGATGGGCTATCCCCCCAGCGCCTGATCCAGATCCGCGATCAGATCGTCGCCATCCTCGATTCCCGCCGATAGCCGCACCAGCGAATCCGATATGCCGATCTCTGCCCGCTTCTCCGACGGGATCGATCCATGCGTCATCAGCGCCGGGTGTTCGATCAGGCTCTCGACCCCGCCGAGGCTTTCGGCCAGCGTGAACAATTGCGTTCGTTCGAGGAAGCGTTTTGTCCCGGCAAGATCGCGGTCCAGCACGACGGTGATCATGCCGCCGAAGGCGTACATCTGCTGGACGGCGATGGCGTGCTGCGGGTGGCTGGCGAGGCCGGGATAGATGACGCGGCGTATGTCCTTGCGGGCTTCCAGCCACTGCGCGATCTTCAGCCCGTTGTCGGAATGACGCTCCATCCTGAGCGCCAGTGTCTTCAGGCCGCGCAGCGCCAGGAAGCTGTCGAACGGACCCGATATGGCGCCGATGGCGTTCTGCAGGAATTTCAGCTGGGCGGCCAGCTCCTTGTTGTCGCCGACGACGGCGACGCCACCGACCATGTCGGAATGGCCGTTGAGATATTTGGTCGTCGAATGGACCACGATGTCGATGCCGAGTTCCAGCGGCCGCTGGATATAGGGGCTGCAAAACGTATTGTCGGCGACCGACAGGATGCCCTTGCGCTTGGCCAGTGCGGCGACGCCTTCGAGGTCGACGATGCGCAGCAGCGGGTTGGTCGGCGTCTCGACCCAGAGCATCTTCGTCTCCGGCCGGATCGCGGCCTCCACCGCCGCAAGATCGGTGAAATCGACGAACGAGACCTTGAGATCGGCAGAGCGCTTGCGCACCCGCTCCATCAGCCGGAAGGAACCGCCATAGATGTCGTCGGTGGCGACGATATGCGCGCCGCTGTCGAGCAGCTCCAGCACGGTGGCGATCGAGGCCAGCCCGGAGGCGAAGGCGAAGGCCGCCGAGCCGCTTTCGAGGTCGGCCACGGCGCGCTCGAAGGCAAAGCGCGTCGGGTTCTGGCTGCGGGCATATTCAAAGCCCTTGTTAACGCCGGGCGACTGCTGGCCATAGGTCGAGGTGGCGTAGATCGGCACCATCACGGCACCGGTCAGCGGATCGTGGCTCTGGCCGCCATGGATGGTGCGCGTCGAAAAAGCCAGGCGGTTTTTGCCCGATGGCGAGGGATTTTCAGTCATCGTGCGCGCCTCAAATGGTTGATCAGATCGATGCGGGTTATCAGGCCGACGAACTCGTCGCCGTCGAAGATGATGGCGACCTCATTGCGGTCGAACACCGGCAGCAGCGCATCCAGCGTCTGGCTGGCCTGCAGCGTGTGCAGGTTGGAAGTCATCGCCGTGCGCACCGGCATGTTGAAGCGTTCCCAACGCCCGTCATAGGGACCGTCGACATGAGCAAGAATATCGCTTTCGTCGACGATGCCGACGAGCTTGCCATTGTCGAGCACCGGCAACTGCGAGACATCGGAACGGCGCATGCGGCCATAGGCGTTGAGCAGGCTTTCGTCCGGGCCGATAGAGACGGTGTCGCCGGTGCGATGCGTGCGCATGACGAGGTCGCGCAGATCGCCATGCTGTTCGTGCTCGGCCAGCCCCTGCTCGGCCAGCCAGAAATCGTCGAACACCTTTGACAGGTATTTGTTGCCGCTGTCGCAGACGAAGGTGACGACGCGCTTGGCCGTCGTCTGTTCGCGGCAATAGCGCAAGGCCGCCGACAAAAGCGTGCCCGAGGATGAGCCGGCCAGGATGCCTTCACGGGACAAGAGATCGCGCACCGCCAGCATGCTCTGCTTGTCGGTGATCGAATAAGCCTTCTTGACCAGCGACAAATCGGCATTGGGCGGCACGAAATCCTCGCCGATGCCTTCCACCGTCCAACTGCCGGCCTCTTCCATCTTGCCGGTCTTGATCAAGGGCGCCAGCACCGAGCCGACCGGATCGGCGAGCACCATTTCGGTCTTCGGGGAAACCTTGGCGAAGTAACGGCCAAGGCCGGTCAGCGTGCCGCCCGAGCCGACGCCGACCACCACCGCGTCGACATCGCCATCAAGCTGCGAAAAGATTTCCGGGCCGGTGGTGGTCTCATGCGCCAGCGGGTTGGCCGGATTGGCGAACTGGTTGGCATAGAAGGCGCCGGGCACCTCCGCCGCGATCTTCTCGGCCATGTCCTGGTAATATTCGGGGTGCCCCTTGCCGACATCGGAGCGCGTCATGCGCACCTCGGCGCCCAGCGCGCGCAGATGCTGGATCTTTTCACGCGACATCTTGTCGGGCACGACCAGCACGATGCGGTAGCCCTTGGGGATGCCGACCTGGGCAAGGCCAAGGCCGGTATTGCCGGCGGTCGCCTCGACGATCGTGCCGCCCGGCTTCAGCCTGCCCTCCTTCTCGGCCGCGGCAATCATCGACAGCGCGATACGGTCCTTGATCGAGCCGCCCGGATTCTGGCTTTCGAGCTTGATGAACAGCCGGCACTTGCCCGTGTCGAACTTGGTCAGCTCGACCACCGGCGTCTGGCCGATCAGGTCGAGAACCGATTTATAGGGCGAACGCAGACGGGATGTCGCGCTTTCCGAGAGGTCGCTGTCAGGCGCGGCGATCTTGTGCTTGCTCATATCGAAACTCCCTGATCAAGCGACCGCCTCGCAGGCTGGGCGGCAGCGTAGCCTCTTTTCCGGCCGTTTACAGTCGGAAAGAAGATAGATCGTGCCAATCGGCCGGCCAGATAAGGAATGAAATTCCGGGTCTGGCGGTGGCGTACACCAGCCTCCCAATCCAACGATTGGCGGGACGCACCCCCCTCTGTCCTGCCGGACATCTCCCCCGCAAGGGGGGAGATTGGCCGTCATCTCGGCTTTCGCCTATCTCCAACGGCAAAGTTGGGGCCACCAGAGAAGCTGCAGATCTCCCTCCTTGCGGGGGAGATGGCCGGCAGGCCAGAGGGGGGTGCTGTCCCGCCGGCATCAAGAGGTTTGTCTCAGCCTAAGAGCCGCTTGCTCAGCCGCGCGCACTGCACGCGGATATCGGGGATGGCGTCGATTTCGAAGAAAGTGCCCCTGGTCAGCGGGCCGACGGCGAGGATCTTGGCCGAAACCGTGCCGTCGCTGGCGATGATCTCGCAATTGGCCGACACGTCGAGGCCGATGCGCAGCGGGTCCGGCCGGGCCAGCCCGCGGTCGACCAGCGAGCGCACCACGCTGTTCGACGAGGTCGAGATGTCGCGCACGATGCCCGAGCAATCATAGATGCGGGCGACGTCGAAGGTCTCGAGGCGCTGCGTGTGGCGCGACTGGACCTTGACCGTGAACTCCGCGCCGCGTGCGATGTCGATGACGCGTCCGGCCACCAGCCGGATGCGGCCGGACTGCACGGCCTGCGTCACCCGGGCGTAGACTTCGGGCGCCATGCGGTGGCGGTGGATGTCCCACCACGCCTTGGTGTGTTCGACGAAGCGGCGCTTGGCCGAGGATGGCCAGTTCTGCCAGATCTTCTGGTTGAACGGCCTGAGGCCGTCGACCACGTCGCGCCAGTCGACGCCGGCCTTCTGGTTTTCCTTGATCAGCTTGCGGAACCAGCCGACGAAATAGGAAAGCTGGGTGCCGAGCGGGATGTCGGCGACGTCGAGCTTGATCGGGTTGCCCTTGCGGTGCGGCGAGGGCAGCAAGCCGCGCCGCGACACCGCGACGATGTCGCCGCGATGGCCGCGCTGTTCCAGCGCCAGGAACGCGTCGACCATGCTGAGGCCGGTGCCCAGCACCATGACGCTGCTGTCCGGGGCGAGCGCGGTGTCGGCTTCCGAGCCCATCCGGATCGCATGGCCTTGGGCCGGCTCCTCGTCATGGCCGGTGGCCAGCACCGCAAGATGGGCGACGACGCTGGTGCCGTTGGCGAGCGCGACCTCGACGCCGGACGCGGTGGGGGTGATCGACAGGCTTTCCTCGCGGATCAGGCGAAGCCGCCCCGTCTTGAGTTCGCGGGCCTCGAGTTCGTCGAGCAGTTCGCCGAGATAACGCGCATAGACGCTGCGCGGCGCATAGACCGGCGCCTGGTCCTGGGTGGCAAGGCCGCGCTCCAGCAGCCAGCGCCAGAAATTGCCGGGATCGTCGGCATAGGCACTCATGCCGGCGGCGCTGACATTGAGCACATGCGCCGACAGCAGCGTGGAATAGGCAATGCCCTGGCCGAAATGCGGGCGCTTTTCGACCAGCGTCACGCGCAGATCGGGATTGGGCGATTTCAACAGATGCGCCGCCAGCACGACGCCGCTGGCGCCGCCGCCGACGATGATGATGGAATTGGCGCGCCCGCTCATGCGCGTTCCAGCCCCATGCGAACTGTCAGGATGCGAACTGTCAGGATGCGAGGCGTCAGGCCTTGAGCTTCACGGCGACTGCAAGGTCGTCGATGTCCCTCGCAACCGTAAGGTCGTCGCTGCCCGTCGCGTCCGCAAGGTCGTCGAAGCCGATATCGCGCATTTCGGCCAGGCTGCGCTGGTCGAGCACCTCGGCGATCGCCTGCCGGACCTCGAGCATCAGATGTCGGACTTGGCATGTCGCCTCGTTGCAGTCTTCACAGCGCTGATATTGTGTGCGGCTGGCGCATGGAATTGGCGCCAGCGGACCGTCGAGCACGCGTACGACGTGGCCGATCTTGATCTCGTCGGCCGGCCGCGCCAGGCGATAACCACCGTCCTTGCCCTTGCGGCTCTGGACGAAGCCGGCATTGCGCAGCTCGCCCAGGATGGCGTCAAGGAATTTCTTCGGGATGTTGTTGCCGGTCGCGATATCGCCGACGAAAGCGAGCTGTCCGGCCGGCATCCGCGCCAGGTGGACCAGCGCCTTAAGGCCGTACTTGCCTTTTTTGGTGAGCATGAACCGAACGTTTCTCTGTCATGCGATGGCCTCGAGCCATCCGTTGCGAAACGCCTGGCGTGCCTCCCCGCCGCGTCCAAGCATCCATGACACATAAATTCTAGTGACATGATATACAAGCCAATTGCGATTGATCTTGCTTGGTTTTCAAGCCGTTGCGGCCATTTTAGGCCCGGCTTGTGACGCCACGGACACAGAAACGCGGCTTGCGTGCCCCGAGGCCCGCGGCTGGAGCCCGGCGCCGCCGGCGATCGCCCCGATACGGTCGGTCTGGCCTCTCATCGTCGTCTCCGGCTCTCTATGTCGATAAGATTACTATACTTAACCTCCGGTACGTGGAACGAGTTGTCAAATCACAAGCCATTTGCAGCATGGATTTGCCTCCTGTTTGCCAAATTGGGAATTCTCCCCTGCAATGATGCAACACGGGATCGGCTGCCTTTGGCTGGTCATCCCGTGATCGTGCCCTCCCAGGTGCGAATGGTCAGAGCGGCGATGCCAGCGATGCGACAAGCCTGACGAGATCGACCTGGCGGCGAACATCGGTCTTCTCGAAAACATGCAGGAGATGTGTCTTGACCGTGGCGCTCGCCAGGCCAAGAGCCTTTGCGATCTCGCGCTGGGTGCGGCCGGCGACGATCAGTTCCACGATGCGAACCTCGGCGGGGGTCAGGCCGTAGAGGGCCGCGAACGCATCGAAGGGAAGACTTATCGGTCTGTCGACCGGAGCGACGAAGAGGGCCGCTATCGCTCGCCGGAACAGGCCGGGACGACTTTCGCGCCGCTTCAGCGGCAGGACATGGATGATGCGCGGTTCTCCCGACAGGCCACGTGTCGGAAAACCGGTGCCGCCGCGGCGCCCGAGCGCGGCCTCGTTGCCGGCGGCCTGGGCGACCGCGTCCTCTATCGCCGACGAGATCGCGGGCGAGGCGTCCGAGACGACAAGGCGGCCATTGCTGACCTTGATCGGGTCCTTGCGGGCCAGCATGGCCTCGGCGACCGGATTGGCGTGGACCAGGGTCATCAGTTCATCGACCAGCACGACGCCGACCGAGAGGCCGTCCAGCACCGATGACACGTTGGCGGCGGCTATCGATTGCAGTTCGAGCAGCTGGCCGATGGCGATGGCGCGCCGAAAATGCGGGGCCAGGAGACGCAAGGCGTCGAGTTCGGCGCTGCCGACGATGCCGGCCGTCTCATGCCGTCCGAAGGAAAGCGTGGAAACCATGCGCGCATTGCGCTCCAATCCGATCGCGACCGCGTCGACCACCCCTTGCGGCTGCGCCCATTCGAGAAAATAGCGGCTGGCGACAAGCGCGGCATCCGGCACGGCCTGCGACTGCGCGATCGGTTCCTCGAGCGGATATTGCTTTACCTTGGTGTCACCACCCCAGAGATCGACGAGGTCCTGGCCGTAAGCGGGAAGCTCGCCGAGCTTCACCGAATCGATGCCGGTTGCGACGCCGAGCGTAACCTCCCCGCCCGGAAGCGGATACACGCCGAGAACCGCGTAGCAGAAGTCCAGCTCGGTGCGGATGCTTTCGACCACCGATTGCCATCGCGCCGGATCGAGGACGCAATCGTAAATCGTGCCGATGAGTTCCGAAATGCGCTCCGCCGGATAGGAGCGGCCAGTCATGTCGCCGTTCATGCCGGCCCGCACGGGTTGACGGTCACTGTCAAGCATCGCGTGCTGCTGCGCCGACATCGCTTCAACGGGATCAATCCCTCGTTCGATTTTGCGATTTGCTGTCTGAAGCCGACGCGGAGGTGGGGCACACCGAAAGCCAACTGAAAGTCAGTAGAAAAAAATAGAAGTTGGGAGTCAAGCCTAATCCAAATGGTGGACGCCGCGATGCCTGTTTTGTGATTGGCTGCGCCGGCTTGAGGTTGAACTGAGTTCAAGGCACGTGAGGCGCATCGGGAGAATTGCATTTCTCCGCCGCCAGTAATGCGTCGGCACATCAGCCAGGTCTTGAACCCACAGGACGGAACGGCGTCTATGCGCAGACACATTACATCTAGCTAATACTTGGAGAGAAACTTCAAGACGACGTGCTTGTCAGCCCCGCCAACGGCCGTCTTACCCGAAGAACATCGAAGCAGCTCGCGAAAGCGGGGCGCCCGTTGCCGGCCTTGGCCGGCATCTGGCCAGGGTGTCGCCTGGCCGGGAATCCCGACGACGTGCGGCCAAAGGAAGATCTGTCGGCATGTCCTGCACAGCGGAACTTTTCCTGAGTGCGATGCGTGGGGCCTTGCTGGGTTTCGCGGTCGCGGCTCCCATCGGTCCCACCGGCCTTTTATGCGTGCAGCGCACGATCGCGGGCGGCATCGCACCGGGTCTGGCGACCGGCTATGGGGCGGCGACCACACACTCGGTCTATGCCTCCATTGCCGCCGCCGGGCTTGGGGCGGTGGCGCATGTGCTGATCGGCTGGCACATGCTGCTGCAGCTCTGCGCGGGCATGTTCCTGCTCTACATGGCGGTGACGGCGGCGCGGCTGACGCCGTCGCTGGACGCTGGCCAGCAGCGGCGCATGCCATCGGGCCGGGCCTATGTGACAGGGTTGTTCTGGACGCTGGGCAACCCAATGACGCTGCTCGGCTTCTTCACGCTGACGCCGGGCATACTGGGAGCCGGCATCCCGTCCTGGGAAAGCCTGGCCATTGTCTCGGCCGGCGTGCTGCTCGGCTCGGCGGCCTGGTGGACGACGCTGACGCTGGCCACCAACCATCTGCGCAAGCGGCTCAGCGCGCGCGGGCTGCGCACCGTCAACCTCGTCTTCAGCTCGGGCCTGTTGGTCTTCGCACTGTCGCTGCTGGCAAGCGCGCTGCGGCTGGAATTGCTCTAGCGGCGGCCGCATGCGCGTGCCGCTTCAAGGCTTCGCCGCCTTCTTCGGCTGCACGGTCATCGAGGGTGCATCCGGCGGCGGGGCGGCCTCGTCGGGTTTCTGTTGCCCGGCGACGGGTGTGTCGGGTGCCTGCGGCGCTCCGGACGTCAGGTTGACCGACACGCCGTAGATCTTCCACTGTCGGTTAGCCGGTTCGAACAATAGCTCGAAATTGACCTGCATTGGCACCGACGGGAAAAACCCAGCCATGTGCAGCATGCCGTTCGGTTCGATCTGCGGCAGCAGGATCAGTTGCGGCTCAAGCACGGCGACGGCTCCGAAGTCGAGCGCCTGCTTGCGTTGGTTGGCGAAGATGTCGCCGAGTTGGGCGGCACTGTTGGCCTGGAAATTCGGCGAGCCGAGATCGCGCAGCACCGTATAGTTGCCGGTCTTGTTGGCCTGGTCGAGCGCCAGCAGCGTGCCCCGGATCAGGATCAGCACGCCGTTGCGGTCGATGTTGGCCGGGCGGGCGGCGTGGACCTTGTCGCCCTTCTCCGTCTTTTTGGCCTGCGCCACCGCAGCGCCCTGGGATGCCGCCAACAGGCCGAGCGACAGCAAGGCTGTCGCGGCCGCCCGCGCCATCCGCCTGACCGATGAAGATTGCGGGTGCTTCATGTGGCCTCTGAAGTTCATCCGAGATCGAGCCGCCGGCGGGGAGACAGGCGACCGCGTCTGTGGGAACGCGGCCGCCAGCGGCTTTTTCAAGCCAGCCCCCTCGCACCTCGGATCATGCCGACCGCATCAGTTCAGCGTCCATGACGCCCCGACGCTGACGCCGACATCGCCATGGCTGGTGGTGGCCGACAGAGCGGCGTTGAGGCGGAAGTCCTCGCTGGTGTTGTAGCCAAGGCCAAGCGCCAGGCCGGATTGACCCTTGAAGTGGCCGAAGCCGCCGGCGAGCGACAGTTTTTCAGGCCTGTCGTCGTAGCGCAGCCCCGCCGTCGCCAGCGCCAGCGCGGTGCCGGCACGCGCTTCCGTGCGGTTTTCGCTGATCTGATCACCGAGGCCCTGGAAGCCGGCCTCGAGCGCGCCGACGCGGCCGTCGAGATGAGTGATGTTGGTGGTGTTGGTCGTTACCCGCGTGTCGAGGTCCGCGATCTCGATCGTGTGCAGCGCAATCGCGGTGGTGTTGTTGGCGATGCGCGTTTCGTGATCGGCGAGTTCGCTCGTGTGGCTGCTCACAGTGCTGTTCAGCGTGCTGATATCGCTGCTGTTCTGGGCGACCTGTGCCGGCAGGTTCGCAAGCGTCGCCACATCGAACGTCGACGCCGCCAGATTGCCGGTGCTGTCCGTCGTCATCAGATAGGTAGGACCGGCCTGCGCGGCCTTGCTTGCCTGCGAAGCGACGCCGGTCAGCGTGTAGGTATTGAGGCCATTGCCAAGCATGACCTGGTTGTCGCGCGTCGTCGTTGCGCCCACGCCGATGGCGATGGAGTTGTCAAAATTGGCCGTCGCAGCGTCGCCGAGGGCAATTGCATTCGCGGCATTTGCCGTAGCCCCGTTGCCAACGGCCGTGGCGTTGCCGCCGTTCGCCTGGGCCGAGCTGCCAAGGGCGGTGGCGTTCACGGCATTCGCCTGGGACGCGGTGCCGAGGGCGGTGGCATTGGCCTGGTTCGCCCCGCCGGCGCCGGCCTCGGCCCCAGTGCCGATGGCCGTCGTGTTCGCATTGTTATAGTCGGTGGTCAGGCCGCCCGCGTTCGTGTCGAAAACAAGCCCGCCTGCGCCGGCGTTGACGCCGAGCGCCACGCTGTTGTCCCCGAAGGCACCCGCGCCATTGCCCATCGCAACCGAGAGAGTGCCATTGCTATTGGCGGATCTTCCGCATGCGGTGCCGCCGGATGACGTCTGCGCGAAAGCCGCTCCACCATCCTGACCATTGAAATCCTGGCAGATGACTCCTGCCGCGCGCGCCGTGCCGGGCGCGAAGGCGACGAAGCCGGCAGCCACGACAGCCATGATGGCTGGGGCCCCGAGAGCGGGCACTTGGGAGGATGCCGCGCGCACGAAAGCCGCTGTTGCGGCAGACATCGATGCAATGTGTTGTCGCAGAGGACGCGTCGGCGCCACAGTTCTGATCCTTGTCCCGGCAATGGCGTCTTCCGGTATGCTCGCCCGTTCGCTCGTTTCCGCAATCACGCTCAAAGCCCTCGCCTCCAAATGATCAACCAAGTCTCGCCGGCTCGCGGTCCCGCGCGATGGCCAGGCCGGTGGAGAGGCTCCGGCCATGGCTGGGCTGAAATAAAGCAGTGCGCTACCGACCGTTCGTGCTGTCGTCCCCCGACAGCAGTCGCCTTGCAAAACACCGATGCCCTCGAATTCCGCGCAGGACCGCAGCACCCGACGGGCGCAAACGAACACAAAGAAAATACCGCGTCTTCCACCATTCGGTGGATAGCGACGGCCAAAGCCCGATGGTACCGCCAAAGACTGGATCACCATCTCCCTTGTGAGATGACAGGGCTTGCCCGATCCGGATCATGCGTTCATTTTGCTGCCATGCAGCAAGGGATGGTGCGATGCACTCTGCTTTCTCGATGGCTCAGTTGTCCGAACTGATCGGGCTGATCTACGACGCCGCGATCGATCCCTCTCGCTGGCCCGTCGCGATCGAGGAGATGCGCATCGCGCTTGGCTTCGGGACCGCCGCCATCCGCCTGCAAGCGTTGCCGTCGGGCGAGGTGCTGGTCAACGTAACCAGCAACATCCCGCAGCCCTATGTCGACCAGATGGTCAGCTACGGCGCTGAAATCGTCGAGCTATGGGGTGGCATGGCGGTGGTAGGCTCGCTGCCGATGGATCGGCCGGCGGTGTTGAGCCAGCTCAATCCCAACCTCGACATCACGACGAACCGCTATTTTGTGGAGCTCGGCAGACCGCAAGGCATGATCGATTCCCTGGCACTGCCGCTCGCGCGGGATGGGCGTGGTCTCGGCTCGCTGTCCTTCAGTCGCCATGTCGATGCCCCTCCCATCAGCGATCTGCAGATCGAGGCCGCCCGCTTGTTGATCCCGCATCTCCAGCGCGCCGCGACGATCAACCGGCTGCTGGACATGGCGGCGATGGCCCGGTCGACCTTCGAGTCGGTGCTCGACACGCTGACGGCACCGGTCTTTCTCACCACCGCGGATCTGCATGTCGTGCATGCCAATCCGGCAGCGCATGCGATTGTCGCCGGGGGCGAGCTGCTGAACATCCGCAACGGGGTTTTGACCCCCAGCGTTTCCGCCGTGTCCAGCGCGCTGGCCGTCGCGGTATCCCAGGCAGCGCAGGACGAGAGCGCCATCGGCCGCAAGGGGTTGGGAGTTCCAATGCGCTGGCGCGACGGCTCGGCTGGAGCCTTGCATGTCCTGCCGCTGCGCCCGGGGCGCGGGGCGTTCGATGCCAGCGTGGTCGCGGCGGTGTTTGTGGCACGCGCGGATACACCCTTTGTCGCGCCGACCGCGCTGGTCGCCGCGCTGTTCGGCCTGACGCCGGCTGAGGCGCGCGTCTTCGAGCAGATCGCGGCGGGCCGCACGGTTGAGGAGACGTCGGATGCTCTCAACATCGGCCGCAGCACGGTCAGGACGCATCTGTTGCGGCTGTTCGAGAAGACCGGCGTGCGGCGGCAGGTCGAGCTGGTTCAACTCGCCGCGTCGCTCGCATCGCCCGTAGCCGCCAGCGTCTGACCGGCTATGAGCAGGCGACAATCTCCATCGGAAATTGGAGACTTGCCCAATACGGATCATGCGTTCAATTTTTTTGCAGTGCGGCAAGGGTGGTGGCGATGCGTTCTCCTCTCTCGATGGCTCGGTTGTCCGAACTGATAGGGCTGATCTACGACGCCGCGATCGATCCCTCGCGCTGGTCCGTCGCCATTGAAGAGATCCGCATCGCGCTCGATTTCGAGAACGCGGCCCTCAACCTGCAAGCGTTGCCGTCGGGCGAAGTGCTGCTCAACGTGACCAGCAACATGCCTCAGGACTACGTCGACCGGATCGCGGACTACGCCGTTGACATTACCGACCAGTGGGGTGGGCTGGCGGTGCTTTTGGCGCTGCCGCTGGATCAGCCCGCGGTGATGAGCCGCGTCAATCCAGGGGCGAGTACGACCAACCGCTACTCGCTGGAGTGGGCCAAGCCGCGGGGGTTGGTCGATGTCATGGGGCTGGGGCTCGCTCGCGACGAGCATGGTTTTGGGTCGCTGGGCCTTGGCCGCCACGAGAGCGTGGAGCCGATCGGTGACTATGAGATCGAGGCCGCCCGATTGTTGATCCCGCACCTGCAGTGCGCCGCGACGATCAACCGGCTGCTCGACATGGCGGCGATCGCCCGGTCGACCTTCGAGACGGTGCTCGACACGCTGACAGCACCGATCTTCCTCACCACCGCGGATCTGCGTGTCGTGCATGCCAACCCGGCGGCGCATGCGCTCGTCGCCGGCGGCGACCTCCTCAACATCCGCAACGGCGTTCTCACCGCCAGCGTGTCGGCCGTGTCCAGCGCACTGGCCGTCGCGGTATCGCAGGCGGCGCAGGACGAAAGCGCCATCGGCCGCAAGGGGCTGGGAGTTCCGATACGCTGGAAGGACGGCTCGGCCGGAGCCCTGCACGTGCTGCCGCTGCGTCCGGGGCGTGGGGCGTTCGATGCCAGCGTGGTCGCGGCGGTGTTCGTGGCCCGGGCCGATACGCCCTTTGTCGCGCCAACCGCGCTGGTCGCCGCGCTGTTCGGCCTGACGCCGGCCGAGGCGCGCGTCTTCGAGCAGATCGCAGCCGGCCGCACGGTTGAGGAGACGTCCGATGTCCTCGACATCGGCCGCAGCACGGTCAGGACGCATCTGCTGCGACTGTTCGAGAAGACCGGCGTGCGGCGGCAGGTCGAGCTGGTTCAGCTTGCCGCGTCGCTCGCCGCGCCCCTGGCTGGTATGGCTCCATAGGCAGGCCGACCCGCAAGCCAACCTGCTCGATCCGCTGGCCAGCGACGCCTTCTTGATCTCCAATGAGATTTTTGTCTTCGCGCGTGCGGCGGGACCGAACAGTTCCGCTTCACAGACGTAAGTGGCGGCGCGTGGATGGGTTGCGTGCCGCTCGCCCCCAACATAGGGGCAGAGCGTTGCTCGAGCGCACCGTAGTTACTCAGGCTTCCCAAGCCAAAAGAGCTTTTCTTTCTCCTCATTGCTTAGTGAATCGTAGGAAAATCTATGCTCTATCCTATGATGTGGGGCGTGATCCGAGTTTTCATATTTCCAGACTGGCATCCAGCCCCTTGGCGTGTATAGTATTCCCAACTTCGCGTTCCTATCTAACCTCGCTTCCTGCGTTTTTCGAAATAGCTCATTGACGTTTTCTGTTAATTGAGCCAGATCTGCCGCAAACAATGCGCCATTCTTGTCTGGTGAAACGAAATAGTCGACATTTTCCCTAGCAGAAGCTACACGATGTATTACTATACACCCTCCGCCGGGTTGCTCGCATATTACGACTAAACCTCCGTTTCCATCGGGCGCAAACTCAGCTAACAAATTTTCTATCGGCATCATCTACCCTTTTTCTTTACGGACACCACGTCCAAGCTAACTGAAGTTCAATGACTTCCGCTAGCGCTGCCAGGCGGGAAACCAACGTTCCGCCATTGGCGGTAGGCCACCACAAAAGGGATTTCGCGTCGTCCACCGTTCGGTGGACAGCGGCGGCTCAAGTTCGATGATTTCGCTGCCCGAGGCAGCGCCGCGATGTGACGACGGGCGCGCCACAGCCTCCCTTTCCGCTTCGGCACCGCGCCACCGGTAGCTTTTTTCCAACAAATCCGCCTTTGTTGGAAGGATTTAACTCTACAAGAACGATAGAATTAGCTGACTATCATGGGGCAATCCGGTTTTCTCGTGTTTCATGGAGCCCTTTGATGTCCACCATTTCGCGACGCATCCTTCTCCTGTCGTCGGCGGCTCTTGCCGGCGCCGCCTTCCTCGGTCCGGCCATGGCGCAGGATCTCAAGATCACCATCGGCTACCAGACGGTGGTCGAGCCCTCCAAGGTGCCGCAGGCCGACGGCGCCTATGAAAAGGCGACCAAGGCGGCAATAGACTGGCGCAAGTTCGATTCCGGCGCCGATGTCATCGCCGCAGTCGCATCCGGTCCGTAGACATCGGCTATGTCGGTTCGAGCCCGCTGGCGGCGGCGGCCAGCCGCGAACTGCCGATCCAGGCCATCTTCGTCGTCGGCCTGATCGGGCAATCCGAAGCGCTGGTCGCCCGCAACGGCGCCGGCGTCGAGAAGGTTGCCGACCTCGCCGGCAAGAAGGTCGCCGTGCCGTTCGTCTCGACGACGCATTACAGCCTGCTCGCCGCGCTGAAGCATGAGAATGTCGATCCGAAATCGGTCGAGATCCTCAATCTCAGGCCGCCGGAAATCGCCGCCGCCTTCACGCGTGGCGACATCGACGCGGCCTATGTCTGGGACCCGGCGCTCGGCCAGATCAAGACGTCGGGCAAGGTCGTGGTGGACTCTTCGCAGGTCGCCGCCTGGGGCGCGCCGACCTTCGACGCCTGGATCGTGCGCACCGACTTCGCCGAGAAGAACCCGGAAGCGGTGCGCGGCTTCGTCAAGGTGACCGGTGCTTCCTATGCCGAGTACCTCGCCAAGCCGGAAACCTGGTCGGCGTCGTCGCCGCAGGCCGAAAAGATCGCCAAGCTCACCGGCGCCAAGCTGGAAGAAGTGCCGGAACTCCTGAAGGGCTATGTCTTCCCGACATTGGAAGAGCAGGCCTCCGACAAGTTCCTCGGCGGCGGCACCGTCAAGGCGATCGCGGCGGCGTCCGCCTTCCTTAAGGAGCAGGGCAAGGTCGACGCCGTGCTGCCGGACTATTCGAAATACGTGACATCGAAATACATCACCGAGGCGCAGGCCTCGAACTGAGTCCAGGTGCTGCTGCGTCCGTGCATCTCCTGACGGACATGCGGCACTCGAACGGCACGCGCGCTCCTTCCCTGGCGCCGCGTGCTGCCCGCCCCGGGTCCGCTGACGAGGAGCGGTTTCGGGGCAGGCGGATTTCCTTCAAATCGGCGAGGCACCATGCCGCATCTCGTGCTCGACCCCCATCTCGTACTGGACAAGGTCTCGGTCCACTATGACGGCCAGCCGGCACCGGCCGTGGAGCGGGTGTCGATCGACGTCGCCAAGGGCGACTTCGTCGTCCTCGTCGGCCGTTCCGGCTGCGGCAAGACCTCGCTGCTGAATGTCGCGGCCGGCCTGGTCGCGCCGGCGCGCGGCACGGCCACGATCGCTGGCCGTCCGATCACGGCACCCGGTTCGGACCGGGCGGTGGTGTTCCAGAACGATGCGCTGTTCCCGTGGCTGACCGCGCGCGAGAATGTCGCCTTCGCCCTCAGGCTGCGTGGCGTGCAGCCGGCGGAGCGGGCACGGCGCGCCGATGAGCTTCTGGCGCTGGTGAAGCTCGACGGTGCCGGCGACAAGCGCATCTGGGAGCTTTCCGGCGGCATGCGCCAGCGTGTCGGCCTCGCCCGGGCGCTCGCCGCCGAACCCGAATTCCTGCTGCTCGACGAGCCGCTCGGCGCGCTCGATGCGCTGACGCGCGAACGCATGCAGACGACGCTGCTCGATCTCTGGACGGCAAGCGCTGTCGGCGTGCTGATGGTGACGCACGGCATCGAGGAGGCACTGGTGCTCGCCACCCGCATCGTCGTGCTGGCGCCCGGACCGGGCCGCGTGGTGCGGACCTTCGAGCCCGGCTTCTCCAGGCGCCACGCGTCGGGCGAGGCCATCCGCGCCATCAAGGCCGATCCGGCCTTTGCCGCGGCGCGCGGCGAACTGACCGACGCCATCTTCGAAGGAGAGACGGCATGACCATTTCCTCCTACAGCGAGCGGCCCGGCTCCCGCATCGAGGAGGCCGACGGCCTGTTGGTGCCGTGGTCCAGGCCGAGCCCGAAGCGGACGGGCGTCTCGGCCCGCATCGTCAGCGCGGTCACCATCCTGGCGGTGCTGGCTCTATGGGCGCTGTCGGCCCGGCTGCAACTGGTGTCGCCGGTGTTCCTGCCCTCGCCGCTCGCCGTGTGGAACAAGTTCATCGTCGTTATCCGAGACGGCTTCGTCGACGCGACGCTCGCCCAGCATGCCGTCGCCAGCCTTGGCCGGGTGTTTGCCGCGCTGATCGCGGCCATCCTCGTCGGCGTGCCGGTTGGCCTCGCCATCGGCATCAGCACGGTCGGACGCGGCATCTTCGATCCGCTGCTGGAATTCCTGCGGCCGATCCCGCCGCTCGCCTACCTGCCGCTGGTCATCATCTGGTTCGGCATCGGCGAGCCGTCGAAGATCCTGGTGATCGCCATCGCCATGCTGGCGCCGGTGGCGTTGTCGACCGCCTCCGGCGTTCGCGGCGTCTCGCAGGAGCGCATCAACGCGGCGCGTTCATTGGGTGCCACGCGTGCGCAAGTCGTCCGCCACGTCATCCTGCCCAGCGCGCTGCCCTCGATCCTGACCGGCCTGCGCATCGCGCTCGGCGCCGGCTGGTCGACGCTGGTCGCGGCCGAACTGGTGGCGGCGACGCGCGGGCTTGGCTTCATGATCCAGTCGGCGGCCCAGTTCCTGGTCACCGACGTGGTGGTGATGGGCATACTGGTGATCGCGGCCATCGCCTTCGTGCTCGAATTCGCCATCCGCAGGATCGAGCGCGTGTTCGTCCCGTGGGCGGGACGCGAATGAAAAGGGAAAGGAGAACGACGATGACCCATTCCACCGCCATGCTGTTCGCCCATTTCCGCGCCTGGCTGCTGGGCCTTGCGTCCAACGACGAGGAGGCCAGGCAAGGCGCCCCCCGCTCGCCGGCGCCGGTCCGGCTCCAGCCCGGGCGCGACCGCTTGCCGCCACGCGACGAAAGTTTCTACTGGGCCTGGCAATATTGGTCGCAGTGAGAGAGCAGGATGCGCTGACCGGCTGTTCGGTTAGGTCCGTCTTGCAGCGGCTGCGCGACTGGCGAGCGGCTTCCCCCACTCCGTCTCGGCTTCGCCGAGCCACCTCTCCCCCCTCCGGAGGGAGAGGAAAGGAGCCAGCCTGCGTAAGCTCGCGCCTTTCCTCTCCCCCGTCGATCGGGGGAGAGATGTCGAGCGCAGCTCGACGGAGCGGGGGTCGACCCTTTCGTCGCAACTCACCCCTGCCGGTTTGCCCATACCAGCCCGCCCAGGCCGACCAGCATGGCGGCGATGCCGATATAGAGCCATTGCGACTGGCCGGTCATGAAACTGCCGCCGACCATGCCGATGCCTTGCAGCGACCACAGCGCGCCGATGGCCAGCACGATCAAGGCCAGCAGATTTTTGGCCAGCAGATTTTTGGTCGGTCTCATTGACGGATCTCGCTTTCCCAGTCGATCGCTCGTGGCGCCGTGACCACGATGAAAGAGCCAAAGGAAGTGGCTCAATCCTGACGATTTCTACTTGGAGATTAATCCCGGATATTGTCAAACGGATCTCGCATAGCAGCGAAAAGATCATCGCGAATTGATCAAATCTCGCCAAGAAATCCCTGACAGACTGTTACCCGGCGACTCCAAACGTGTGCTCTTGCCATGGAACTGCCAGATGACTGCCGCATTTCCTGCCTTATTTCGCACCTAACGGCTGGGGTCTGTCAAAAACGGAGCCTTCCCCCAAATATGAAGAACACAAAACAGACCGCGCTTGTCGCGGTAACGATCGCTGCTGGCCTCATGGTCGGCGCTTCCGCAACCTCGGCGACCGCTGCCGCTCAGTGTGGCCGTGCCTCGTGGTATGCCCTGCACTCCAGGACCGCATCGGGCGAGCGTATGAACCCATCGGCGCTGACCGCGGCCCACCGCACACTGCCTTTCGGCACCAAGCTGCGGGTGACCAACAAGAACAACGGCCGCAGCGTGGTCGTGCGCATCAACGATCGCGGCCCGTTCATCAAGGGACGCGTGCTCGACCTGTCGAAGGGCGCGGCCGGCCAGCTCGGCTTCATCGGCTCCGGCCACACCGCCGTCTGCATGGCACGCGTTTGAGATATCTGGGTCCGGCACAGGCCGGGCCCAGCAAGACCCGCCTTCGCAGCCGCACACTGAGCCGGCTCGCCCCGTTCAGGGCCGATTCCCAAGCCTTGGACGAAAGAAGGGCATAGATCACGCCACGTGACGTATTGCATCGCAGCAATTAGTTGTTAACTTCGCCGCGAGACATTTAGGCTCGGCGCGGCTCGTCGTCCCTTCGGTCGTGGCAGCAGCGGGGTTCTCGATGTTCTACCAGCTCTATGAAATGAACCACGCCGCCCTCCAGCCCGCGCGTCTTTACGCCGACGCGGTGCGGCTGTTCTACTCCAACCCGCTCAATCCGTTTTCGCACACGCCCTGGGGCCGTTCCATCGCGGCGACCGCCGAACTGTTCGAGCGCACCACGCGCCGCTACGGCAAGCCGGTCTTCGGCCTCGACAAGACCGTGGTCGACTGGAAGAGCGTCGCGGTCGCCGAAAAGACCGTGTGGTCGAAGCCGTTCTGCAATCTCGTCCGCTTCGAGCGCGCGGTTCCCGCCGGGCGCCGGCCGGATCCGAAGCTTCTGATCGTGGCGCCGATGTCGGGCCACTACGCGACGCTGCTGCGCGGCACGGTCGAAGCCATGCTGCCCTACGCCGATGTCCACATCACCGACTGGGTCGATGCCCGCATGGTGCCGCTGGCGGACGGCAGCTTCGATCTCGACGACTATATCGACTACGTCATCGACATGCTGCACACGCTGGGTCCGGACACGCATGTGATGGCTGTGTGCCAGCCTTCCGTGCCGGTTCTGGCCGCGGTGGCGCTGATGGAGGCCAAGGGCGATCCTTTCGTGCCCTCGACCATGACCCTGATGGGCGGCCCGATCGACACCCGCCGCAACCCGACCGCGGTCAACCTGCTGGCCGAGGAAAAGGGCATCGACTGGTTCCGCGACAATGTCGTCATGCAAGCGCCCTGGCCGGTGCCGGGCTTCGGCCGCGAGGTCTATCCCGGCTTCCTGCAGCTGTCCGGCTTCATGAGCATGAACCTCGACCGCCACATCATCGCCCACAAGGACTTCTTCATGCACCTTGTGAAGCATGACGGCGACAATGCCGAGAAGCACCGCGATTTCTACGACGAATATCTGGCGGTGATGGACCTGACGGCGGAATTCTACCTGCAGACCGTCGACACCGTCTTCGTGCGCCATGCCTTGCCCAAGGGCGAGATGACGCATCGCGGCACGAGGATCGATCCGTCCGTCATCCGCAACGTCGCTTTGTTTACCGTCGAGGGCGAGAACGACGACATTTCGGGCCTTGGCCAGACCAAGGCGGCGCAGGATCTGTGCGTCAACATCCCGGCCGACAGGAAGGCGCATTACATGCAGCCGGCGGTCGGCCATTACGGCGTCTTCAACGGCTCGCGTTTCCGCTCCGAGATCGTGCCGCGCATCGTCGATTTCATCACCAGCTATGGCCGCCAGACCCGGGTAGCGGTCAAGCCGAAGCTGGTCCGCACCGCCAAGCGATAGGCAATCGCGGCAAGACCGTTGACCGGTTTTGTCTCCGCAACGACTTCAAAAGACGAAAAAAAGCGGCGACGGCCGCCGGAATCCGGACCAATAGGCGCAAAGGCCGGCCACAAGCCCGATTCTGTTGCACAATAGACGCTGTTCCTCCCCGCGGGTAACCATGCTGCAAATCAGACTGTCGTCGTAATTGACACGGACTGTAAATCGCCCTTAACTTTTCGTTAACAACAGGGTGAGCGGGGACAATGAATTCCTCAACGATGGCGCGAAGGCTGCGCGCGTGCGCGGCAGCAGCCGGGCTGGCAGTAACGGGAGGCTGGGTGGCGCCGGCTTTGGCGGCCGGAGCAATGGCGACGGGGGGTCTTACCTCGCAGCCGATCGGCCACTACGATTTCTGCAGGCTGCATCCCGGTGAATGCTCGATCCGTCCGCCCAGGCTGGCGCCCGCCGCCTTGACCGACGGCTTGATGCGCAAGCTGGTCAATGTCACCTCCAGGGTCAACGCCGCCGTCAAGCCGATGAGCGACATGGACATCTACGGCAAGGACGAGGTCTGGGCCTATCCCGACAGGGGCGTCGGCGATTGCGAGGACTATGTCTTGGAAAAGCGCCGCCAGCTCTCCCGCATGGGCGTCTCGCTGGCCAACCTCCTGATGACCGTGGTGCGCAAGCCCGACGGCGAAGGGCACGCCGTGCTGACGGTGCGCACCGACGGGGGCGACTATGTGCTCGACAATCTGACCGACAAGGTCAGGCCATGGGACCAGACCGGCTATCGCTTCCTCAAGCGGCAGGCAATCGACAACACCGGCCGCTGGGTCTCGATCCGCGGTGGCCAGCAGGTCCTGGTCGGGTCGGTGCAGTAGGTTTCGCGTCGCGGTTTTACCAGCGTTGCCTAATATCCTCGCCACGAATGCGCCAAGCATTCCTCCAAAAAATTTTCGCACCTCCATGAACCATTTCGGTCCGGCCGGCGACACACAGCCGTGAACCGAAACCAAACATGGAGACTTCAAATGACTGCTTTTCTGCGTAACACCCTCCTCGCCGCCGTCGCGCTGTCGGGCCTGGCCGGATCCGCTCTGGCTGGCCAGACCGTTCCAAGCTGTGCCAACACGCAAAACAACGACGTTTGGGCCGGCCGCTGTTGCGGCGCCGGCACATCGGAATGCCTGGGCGGCGGCAATGGTGGCCGTGACCATCAAGGCAATGGCGGCAGGGGCGGCAATGGCGGCGGCAGCACTGCCGGCAAGAATTGATCTCGCTGCAGCGCCCGCCGGCTGTCGCCGGCGGGCGCTGTTTTGCGTCGAGACGAATGCCCAGCCGCCTCGGAATCCCTGCAATCCCGGCTACGGCCGCCGGCCGAGCGCCCTGCGGATCGACGCGGTGATGTTGCGCAGCTCCGCCTCGTCGAGTTTTTCGATGTTCTCGGCCAAAAGGTTGGCGAGCTCGGTGGCGGCCGGGCTCAGGCCCGACGTGTCCAGCCTGACACGCGGATGCGAGGCCTCGGCCAGCCGCGCCAGCTCCTCGGCATCGTCCCAGATGATGTTGAAATAGCCGATGATCTTCTGGATCAGCGTCCAGGTCGGCGCGCCGCGCCGGCCATGCTCGAGCGCCGACAGATAGGCCGCACTGACGCCGATCGCCGCCGCCATGTCCTTCTGGCTGACGCCGCGCTCGCTTCGGAGCGCCCGCAGCTTCTCGCCGAACGGGGTCATGCGCCCGGCCCCGTGGCTTCGGGCCTCACGAGCGCACCCGCCGCAGCCTGATATAGAGCGCGCCCGAACCGCCATGGTTGCGGGCCGCATGGTCGTGGCTGGAGACCAGCGGCCGGAATGCCGGCGTCGACAGCCAGGCCGGCACCGCGCGCCGCAGCACGCCGTCGCCGCCTGAGGACGACCCCTTGCCGGTGATGACCAGCACATAGCGGATGCCGCCGGCATGTGCCCGGTGCAGGAACGAGAACAGCAGCGAATAGGCCTCGTCCTGCGTCATGCCATGCAGGTCGACGCGGCCCTCGATAGGCAGCCGGCCCTTCGACAGTTTGTCCAGCGTCGGGTCGTCGAGGCGGTGCGTGACATGCTGTGCCTTCGGCTTTGCGGAACCGGCGGCATTGGTGGCGGGCTGGGCCGGTTGCGACGGCGTCGGCCTGGCTTCCAGCGCAATGTCTGGGATGTCGACGGCGGTTCTGCCCTTCAGCGGCTTGGCGGAGCGCGCCACCAGGTTCCACAGCACTCGGTCGTCCTCGCTCAGCCTATCTGGGCGCCTACTCATCACGCGCCCCCGATCAGCGGGCGCGGCACCAGCGCAAAAAAGTCGGCGGCGTTGCGCACCACGCCGGCGATCTCGCCGGCGGCATCACCCGAGCCGGCGAACAGATCACCGCGCGCCGGCCCGGTGATGGCCGAGCCGGTGTCCTGCGCGATCATCAACCGCCGGAACGGTTTTGCGTCGAAGGCGGTGAGCGTCGGCGCGTCGATGTAAAAGGGCGTGCCGAATGTGTGCAGCAGCCGGTCGACGGCGATCGAGCGGCCGGGCGTCAGCGGCACCTTGGCGGCGGCGATCGGGCCAAGGCCTGCGTCATCCACATCGGCCTCGCGGAAGAAGATATAGGAGCGGTTCTGCCACAGGATCTCGTCGACGCGGTCCGGATGCGCCTTGAACCAGGCGCGGATCGACTGCATCGTCACCTCGGCGAGCGGAATTTCGCCGAGCTCGCTCAGGATCTTGCCAGGCCCGGTGAAGCGCTGGCCGGATTTGGCGGCATAGGTGACGCGGCAGAGCCGGCCGTCGGTCATGGCAAGCCGCGCCGCCCCTTGCACATGGATGAAGAAGGCATCGACCTTGTCGGCGAGCCAGGCGATCTCCAGTCCTTGGCCGGCGAGCGCACCGCGCTCGATGGCGCCACGGTCGAAATATTCAGCCAGCCCGCCCGGGAGCCCGCGAGCGAAGGCCAGATAAGTATCCATCCCGTCAGGCCGGTTGGCGTCGTCGACATCGACGAGATCGGCCGGCCGCGACATGAGCGGCACGGAAAAGCGCTGCGTCCGCACCGGCGACGCCTCGACCTGCGGCTCGTAGAAGCCGGTGACGAGGCCGGTCTCGGCCCGCACCAGCATGGGCACGAAATGACGTTCGAAGAACGTGCGGGCGAAGAACGCGCGGGCCTGCGCCCCGTTCAGGGAAGAGACGCCGCGCGCCTCGGCATAGGCCTCCGCGAAAGCGCCGAAATCGACGCCGAGCGCACCGCTGCGATAGGGCTTGGACAGGACGTGGAAGGCGGAACGGCGAAAGGCCTCGAAGGCCGATGGATGGTCGTCGTCGCCCCAGCCGGGGAGATCGTCAAAAGACTTGGCCACGAAGGAGGGCGATAGCGACACCGGAGCCCCCGCCTTTATCTGGGCTCAGTCTTCTTCTTCGGTGGCGACGAGCTTCCAGTTCGGATCGCGCGAGCGCGTGTCGCGGGCGAAGGTCCAGACATCCTTGACCTCGGCCACGGTTTCGGGATCGCCGTCGATGACGGTGCCGGCCTTGTCGCGCGTCGCCGAGATCAGCTCGCTGATGATGCGCAGCGTGACATGCGCCTCGCCGCCCTTCATCTCGGCCGAGACGATATCGGCCTTGTCGATGCCGACGAAGGACGACTGGATCTTCTCCGACTTGGCCTCGCGCTCGCCGATCGCGGCGACGAAGCCGTCGAAAACCTCGCGCGACAGAAGGTTCTTCAGCGTTTTGCGGTCGCCATCGGCATAGGCCATGACGATCATCTCGTAGGCCATCTTGGCGCCGTCGACGAAACCCTTGGGGTCGAAGGACGGATCATTGTCCTTGATCGTGCGCAGGCCCTTGTTGAGGTCGGTGTCCGGCTTGGCGAAGGCATCGATCGCAGCATAGGCGTCGGGTGCTGCCGGCTCGCCCGGCAGCCGCTTGCGCGGCAGCGACACGACATTCTCGGGCTTCTGGGCGGCATCCTTGTCGCCGGTGCGCGCCGCCGTATAGGGATCGAAAGGCGGCCGCTCGCTACCGGTCCGACGGCCCAGCACGTTGCGCAGCTGGAAGAAGATCACCACCGCCGCGATCAGGAAGAAAATCGTGCCGAAGTCGAAGAATCCCATATCTTCCGCCAATCAATCCCTGCCTCGTGGCCGGACCGCCCGGCCCGCAAGCCCACGGTCGCATAGCGTTCAACATTCAAAGCATATAGAACGCAAGGCGCAATCATTCAAATCAAAGGCAGGCATACCTATCTAACAGCCCTAGTGCCAGCGGCGATTGGTCGCCAGCGGGCAAAACATCGAAAACGACCAAAACCACCGAAAGATTGGCAAGACTTGCGCATTTCGCTGCTTCCCCTTTTTCTTCTCGCACTTCCGCTGCTGGAAATCGCCGGTTTCGTCATCGTCGGCCGTGAGATCGGCGCGCTGGCGACGGTCGGCCTGGTGCTGGCCTCCAGCCTCGCCGGCGTGCTTTTGCTGCGGCACCAGGGTTTCGGCGTCATGTCGCGCATCCGCACCGAGATGAACGACGGCCATGATCCCAGCCGCCAGCTCGCCCATGGCGCCATGATCGTGGTCGCCGCGATCCTCCTGATCATCCCGGGTTTCATCACCGACATCATCGGCCTGCTGCTGTTCCTGCCGCCGGTGCGCGACCTTGCCTGGAGCCGGCTCAAAGGCCGCATCGTCGTCGCCACCAATTTCTCGGCCGGCGGCTTTCGCGGACGCCAGCGCGACAAGGTCATCGACCTCGACGACGGCGACTATTCGCGCGAGGACGATTTGAAGCGCGGCCCGGATCACAATTCGCCCTGGCGGCGGCTCAAGGACGATTGAGACAGCGGCTGCAGCGTTCTGATTTGTTATGAACGGCCAGCGCCGCCCCAGCCAGGCTCCTTCCTCTCCCTCCGGAGGGGGGAGAGGTGGCTCGGCGAAGCCGAGACGGAGTGGGGGAACCACGTGGCAAGCGCCACGAACGGATTGAAAAGGGACCAAGGCGCAAGCATTGCCCGCCTTGCGCCAACGTCGTCGAGCTTCGCTCGACACCTCTCCCCCGATCGACGGGGGAGAGGAAGGGAGCCCTTCCGCAACGGCTGCGGAGGACGGGCAGCCATCGCCCGGCACCGAAGGCGGCAAACCTTGTCTTGTCATGCCGACCATGGTAGCGAACGCCCGATTTCAATTCGGTCAGCAACGCTGCCCAGGCAAAAGGAAAAGGCTCATGGCCAGCAATGATGACGCGCCGGTCGGCGCGGCCAACGGAAACGGCAACGCGGCACAGCAGCCGTCGCTCAACGTCCTGGCCCAGTATGTGAAGGACCTGTCCTTCGAAAGCCCCGGCGCGCCCAATTCGCTGCGCGGCCGCGACAAGGCGCCCGGCATCGCCATCAACGTCAACGTCAACGCCAATCCGCTCTCCGACAAGCAGTTCGACGTCAATTTGACGCTGAACGCCAAGGCTTCCTTCGACCAGGAAGTGCTGTTCAATGTCGAGCTGGTCTATGGCGGCGTCTTCGCCATTTCGGGCTTCCCGCAGGAGCACATGCTGCCGATCCTGTTCATCGAATGCCCGCGCCTTCTGTTCCCCTTCGCCCGCCAGATCATCGCCGAGGCGACCCGCAATGGCGGCTTCCCGCCGCTGATGCTCGACCCGATCGATTTCGCGCAGATGTTCCAGCAGAAGATGGCCGAGGACCAGGCCGCGGCTTCGAAGACCCAGGTCAGCTGATTTCAGCCTGAACGGATTTGCTTGAGAAACCCGGCCTCGCGCCGGGTTTTTGTTGGGCGCCTCTATGTTGCTATGCTGGCGGGCCAGCAGCCATAGGCCGCACCGTTCTGATCGAAATACAACGACCGAGCCATGGGTCGACCCCCACTCCGTCGAGCTGCGCCCCCCACCTCTCCCCCGGTCGACGGGGGAGAGGAAAGGCGCGAGCTTGCCGACCTTGGCGCCCTTCCTCTCCCTCCGGAGGGGGGAGAGGTGGCTCGGCGAAGCCGAGACGGAGTGGGGGAAGCCGCTGGTGAACGCGAAGCCGCGGACCAGACGTGACGGAATCGGCGATCGGGATTGGCTCTCACGCCACAATCACCCCCTGCGGAGCACCGCATAACTCCTGCGGATTCCAGAACACTCCCTAGCGTCACCCAGCCCTATCATTCCCACCAGCAAATGGCGCCCCCGGCGGTCGCAGCCCCCGCGTGGCGACCGGCCGGAACGCTCAACAACAGGGGAATGACCATGAAATTCATGCTGACCGACCGCAAACTGCACCCGCAAGCCGGGCTCGTCGCCGACGATTTCAGGAAGGGCGGCATCAACCGCCGTGAATATCTGGCGCTGATGGCCGGCCTCGGGGTTAGCGCCGCCGGTGCGCTGGCGCTCGGCGGTCTCGCCCCAACCCTGGCCCGCGCGGCCGAGCCCAAGAAGGGTGGCACCTTGCGCGTCGCCATGAACGTCAAGGGTTTCAAGGACCCGCGCACCTTCGACGGCGTCGAGATGTCCAACGTCGCCCGCCACTGCAATGAATATCTGGTGCGCTGGAACACCGATTTCTCGTTCGAGCCCTGGCTGCTCGAAAAGTGGGAGATGAGCGACGACGCCAGGACGCTGACGTTGCATGTGCGCAAGGGCATTTCCTGGTCGAACGGCGACGCCTTCAACGCCGACGATGTCGTCCACAACCTCACCCGCTGGTGCGAGGCCGGTGTCGCCGGCAATTCGGTCGCCGCGCGCATGGGCGCGCTGGTCGACGCCGACACCAAGAAGGCGGTCGATGGCGGCATCGAGAAGGTCGACGACTTCACCATCAAGCTCAACCTGCCCAAGCCAGACATTTCGCTGATCGCCGGCATGGCCGACTATCCGGCGCTGATCATGCACCGCTCCTATGACGGCGACGGCGATCCGATGAAGGCGCTGGCTATCACCACCGGCCCCTGCGAGCTGGTGAGCTGGGATGCCGAGACCGGCGCCGAGGTGAAGCGCAAGTCGAAGCCCTGGTGGAAGGGCGAATTCTGGCTCGACGGCATCAAATGGGTCGATTACGGCTCCGACCCCAACGCCATGCTGTCGGCGTTCGAGTCCGGCGAGATCGACACCGACCACGAGACCGCTTCCGACGCCGTCTCGCAGACCGACCAGATGGGGCTGATGAACTCCGAGATCGCCACCGGCTCCACCATCGTCGCCCGCTTCAATGTCGGGAACGCGCCCTATGAGGACGTCAAGCTGCGCCGCGCCGCCCAGCTCGCCGTCGACAATTCCGCCGTGCTGAAACTCGGCCTCGACGGCCGCGGCAAGCCCGCCGACAACCACCATGTCGGCCCCATGCACCCCGAATATGCCGATATCGGCCCCGCCAAGCGCGATGTGGAGGCGGCCAAGAAGCTGCTGGCGGAGTCCGGCAAGGCGGACCACGAATACGACCTCATCTCCGTCGATGTCGAATGGCAAAAGAGCACCGGCGACGCGATCGCCGCGCAGATGCGCGAGGCCGGGCTGAAGATCAAGCGCACCGTGCTGCCCGCCGCCACCTTCTGGAACGACTGGAGCAAATACCCCTTTTCCTGCACCGAATGGCTCGGCCGCCCGCTCGGCGTCCAGGTGCTGGCGCTCGCCTACAAGTCGGGCGCCGCCTGGAACGAAAGCGCCTACGCCAGCAAGGAGTTCGACGAGCTGCTGGACAAGGCGCTGGCCACCCCGGACGCCAAGGCGCGCAAGGAGATCATGGCCGGCATCGAAAAGAATTTGCGCGATTCAGGCATCATCATCCAACCCTACTGGCGCTCGGTCTACCGCACCTACCGCAAGGGCGTCGAAGGCTGCGAACAGCACCAGGCGCTGGAACAGCATTTCGAGAAGGTTTGGATCGAGTCCTGACACGCCCGCCGAGCTCACTTTTGGGCGACGGGCATAAGGGCCTGCGGGTTCCCATCCGCAGGTCACCAGTCATGACCGGGCATGCGAGCAAGCCCGGTCTAGCGCCGCAGGGCCACGTCCAGTTTTTGACGGTATTGGATGCGCGCCTCACGCGATTGCACCAGTGCCGGCGGCGGTGGCGGCAGCGTCGGCGGCGACACCGTGGAGCCGACGATGCGCTTCAACGTCGAACGCAGCGTGGTGTCATCATTGTCGAAATCGCCGTGATGGCGCGCGTGGCTGGCGCTTCCTGGTGATATCAGCCATTTGCGCGCCGGCTTCTTCCAGAAATCCTTGGGGATCGTGCCCGCGTCCAGCGCCCTGCCCAGAAGGGGAACACCGTTTTGCTTGTCGTGTACGCCCGGTATGCGTGGCCAGTCCTCGAGGGCATTGCTGACCAGATAGAGCAATGACTTGTGGTAGATATTGGCGCAGTCGTCGTCCTGTTCGGTGGCGTCATCCAACGTATAGAGGTCGAACGCCTCTATGACGCCCTTCTCGATCAGCGGCTTGTACACCGTATTGAACAGCTTCAGCGTGCAGGCTGGCGCCCAAAGGCTGACGCTCTTTATCTTGACGCCCGCCTTGCCCAATCTCGCCGCCAGCGGCGCGAGAAAGATGGCTCCCGCGCTATGGCCCACCAGGTGGATTTCATCGATCTTGCCCGCGAGGTCGATGAGATGGCCGGCAGCCAACCTCGCGGCCCCGTATTTCTGGCTGGAGGCCTGCTCGGCATTTTTCTTCATTTCGTCCCAAAGCGCCTTGCCGCCGAGATTTCGCGCGACGACCTCGAGCATGTCGTCGACCCGATCGAGCATGAAATCCTTGGCCTTGTCGAGGATGCCCTCGTCGCGGCGCCGTGTCATCGAGTCCTGGAGGATGTCGCGGATGGTGCTCCACACGTCGGAGCGCCAGATGAACGACAATGGATAGACCTGGGCCTTGAGCAAGGGGCCAAGGTTGTTGGCCACGGTCTGGATCGCGGAATCGATAGGAACCAGCCCGCCATGCGCATAGAGCAGGACACGCTTGGTCCGCCATGTGCTCATCGCCGCCGGCATACGCTCGGTCATCAGTGTCTTGAGCCCGTCCTCGGTCAGCCCATAAGTGTCCTTGCTATCGAGGATGCCGTCGTTCTTGGAGGTGATGATATAGGGCCGCAGATCGGCGTAGACCTGGCTTTCGTAGCTGCGCGGGGCACCGGCGCGCATCATTGCCGTGGCGACGGGCGGCCCGAGGTCGATGGGCGCCCCCAGTGCGGCCACCCAGACGTCCTTGCCGTTGGCCAGCCAGTCGGCATAGGACAGGTTCGAAAGCCCGCCTTCGCCCCAATCGGGTCCCCAGCTGTTCTGGATCCAGAAGCCGCGCAAATCATATCCCACGATGGCGAAGGCATGGCCGCCGATGGTTCCCGGCCGGAACGTGATCGCCGCATCGCCCTTGCCAACCTGCTGCCAGCCTTCGTGCACGGCCGCTGTCGCGTAGAGCACGCCGACTTCGCTGATCGCCGAGTGCATGGCGACCAGGTCCTTGTGATTGACGCGAAAATACGCACCCAACGGGCGCCGGATCGCATCCGCCGACCGCTCGGAGCTCAATTTGGGGTCCGGCACCTTCTCCTTCCACAGGGTCATGGCGCAAAGCCCATGCTTGAACCAGCCCTTCATGGCGCCGCGCGCGCTGGATCCGGCATAGTCTTCGCCGGGCCATTCATCATAGCGCTTTGCCATGGTGTAGAGCATCCAGGCGCTCACCTCGTCCGCGTTCGGGTTCTCGCCGCGGACGCGCAACAGATAGTTCGCCGCCGTGGCGAGCCCGAAGCCCGTGCAAGCCCCTTCGCTGCCCTGGTTGAGCACTGGAATGCGATGGGATCGATACGTCGCCAGGTCCGAGACCGGCGCCACGCGTATGAGTGTCGGGACAAAAATAGTGTCCCTGAAATCAACAGTATCGGGAAGTGCATCGAATGTGCGTTTCCTCGGTGCTTTGCGCGTTCCTTTAGCCACGTTCATCCCCCCTTGGTTGACTTGACCAGCCCAATGCGTGGTGCCCCAAAATGACTTCGATTTCTGGGAGAACGACATGCACCGGAAACAAAGAGCTGAGGCGCGTCGCCTGAATCCGTTCAAGCGCGGTGCGCTTTAGTAGCCCTGCGCAAGTCAGACAATCACGGAAAGCCACTTTTGGGAATACGCATGGATCGAATTCTCTAGCTCTTCTTGCCGTGGCGAATGATTTTCATGTCCACCATAGGACAAACGGCAGCCGATTCGCCGGGAAGAGCATTCCGGCTCCAGCCTGCCGGCGCCCGATCCGCTTGATTGCCGTTATTGCAATGGAGAAGCGCCGCCAGCATCGGGCTTTGCCGACTACATTTGGCCGGGGCACCGCTTGGGAAATGGCCGGCGCGATGCCGTTGTGACAATTGCCTGAGCCCCGCGCCGGCCACCCAGCGACCTTGTTCAGGTCCGCCGCCCGATTTGTGTACCGGTCCGATATTGCACGAGCAACCGAGCCGGGAACTTGGTACGGTTTCGTACCGTCGTGTCGGATTGATCTTGGGAGAGCGCTCGGCGGCGCGGGCGGTGAAGCGCGTTCTTCCCTTCCCCCCTTGTGGGGGGAGGAAGACCCCTCACCGCTCCCTCAGCAGCGTCCAGATCCACCCGACAAAAGTCAGCACCAGGAACGGATAGCCGGCGGCGGGCAGCGGCGCCGAGGTCGGCAGCAGGGGCGCGCCCCAGAGGATCATGCAAGCCGAGACGACGAACAGCACGGCGGCCACAAGCGCGGTGAGCCGCATCCACAGGGCAAATGTCCTGGGCGCGCTGACCATGACCAGTGCCGCCGCCCAAAGCGAGATGCCGCCGACGTAGGAGGGCACGCTAGCCTGCAAGCCGGCCGCATTGCCGGCCATCAGCAGCGTCTCGCCGGCAAGGAAGGTCAGGAACCCTGCGGCCACGCAGTCATTGCCAAGACGCTGGTATTTCATCGTCAGCAGCGCGGTCGCCACCACCAGCGCCGCGCCGTCGATCGTCCAGAGTGTTTCGCGCAGCGGGGCGCTGGCGACGAAGGTGCCGGCGAGGCCGAAGGCGCCGCCGATAGCTAGGCCGAGAGAGGCGACGGTGTCTGAGGTGGTGCGCATGCGATGTCTCCCCAAACAACTGCCAACTGCGCTAAGTCCCCGTAGTCTGCGATTCCCCCTTTGCCAAGGAAATCATTTCATTGAGGGCCACGCGAATTCTTTTGTTATCGGGGTCAATGTGGCTCCAGAAATGCAACTTTCCCACCAACCTGTCGAGAACGAACGGGTCGCCATCTTCAACCATCGCCGAATTGACGCCGATTTTCCGTATTCTTGCCAGTCTTCGTTTCACATCCTTTCGGAATGCCCGAGTGGGTAGCATCCTCCCGGACCCAATCGATATGCCAGTTACGATCCTCCTACCTGCCGACGTTGCCAACTTTGTCTTTTTATCATTTATTGCGAACCCGTTCGACTCAATAAGTTCGCGCAACGTCGCTATAATTTCCTTCGAGATGTGACGCCCGGAAATGCATATATCGTCAGAATATCGACTGTATATCAGCTCATTTTTGGCGCAGATCGACCCTATCGCCTGATCGATGTGGTAGAATATGATATTGCTTATTGATGGGCTAGTAGCGGCTCCCTGTGGTGCAAAATCACCCAATGTACAAATTTTCGCAAGGTCAAAACTTAAATTTCTTGAATATCCTGCAGCTCGGAATATCCCCAACACCATGCTCAGTGTGATTGAGCCAAAGAAATTTTGTAGGTCCATCTTAAGCAAGACGCGCCCGGATCTATGATTCTGCGCGTGGCTAACAATTGACCTTCCATTAACATACGCGTGCGCAAATTCACTCACCGCAAATTTCTCAAGTATTTGGTGATTTATCCAGCGTTGGATAGACAGCAATGCTGGGAGAGGAGCACATATCTCGCGCGTTCCTCCTGTCTTCTTCGGAATTATAAATATTCGATAATGGATATTCGTCGCGTAAACGCACGACAATACGAAGGACAGATCGATTTCCGTGAGGATAGCTAGGTGCTTCAGTTCGAATATAACCGGCACACCGTTCTCGGTGAGCCTCTGCGCGTAGCTCTCATAAGCATCAATCCATCTAACCGGAACCCCTCGCTCTCGGAGCGCCCCCGCTAATGTCTCATCAGTCATTTAAGAACGCCTGACCGCCTCGATTACTATTCATCATTATACATATTTGTATTTCATCCATGCGCGTTAGCGACATGGCAATGAGCCTGTTAGGGCTCATTAGCGATGGGCGTTAGCCCTCGCAGAGATGATAAAGACACCTTTAGTCCCGAGGCGTAACACCTCATCGTCCTAACCGGGGCGGCCAGGAGACCTGTATAGGATGCTATTTGCTCATCTTCAAGAGCGAACGGTCCACTAGGCTGTAGACGGGTAGATGTTGGACACCGGCATCCTCTTTTGGCCGAGCCCAGTAATCTGGTACTACCTTCCAACCCTTGTTAGAGAACAGAGCAAAGCGCTTCTCAAACATCTTCGAAAGTCCAGAGTCAGTAATAACGATGCGGCTACCTTCCAAGTTACATATGCCAAGTCCGTGCAAATCGCCAAACGCATCTTGAACCTGAAATGGAGTTAATCTGTATTTCACGTGCAACGAATACGAATCACAGACGCCCTTCTTAAGGAGCTCGAGCGCAACGATTTTCAAGTGCGGTGTCATGCAGGCGTTAATACAGTTTGTCTTTCACTGCCATCTGATAGCCACGGCCAGTGAAATATTGGGAATACGTTATTGGGCGTTGAACTGCTGTGATTCTTAAAAAGCGCTTCCGCTTGCCTATAACCAAGCGAGTATAGCTTTCGAGGTCTCCCATTTAGGAAGCCGGTCTTCGCGAGCTTGGTTTCGATTTCCTTCATCTCCGATATAAGCTTCTTTCTCTGTGTAAAACTATTGAAGTCAGAAATACCTCGTTTCATCCACCTTGCCGCCTCAAAATCAGCGACAAGGGGTGAAACTCGCGATTTTGAACGACCCATAGCTGTATAGGAGAAGATAAACAAAGTCGATTCTATTTTATGCTTGTCGAGATGCTCTCTTAGCGATTTAACTACGCTAATAGCCTGATCGCCACTGCCTACGAACTCATCGACCAAAACAATCTTTTGAGCGTTATGAGCATGTGCGGCGCGAAAAGCAGAGTTATAATCGTCTAAACGCACTTTTCCCGGCTTTTTCATCTCATTTGATATACGGTGCAGCACTGCTTGAGAGCTATCGGCTCTTATATCGTTGTGCAATGGCGCAATTACTGTGTCAGCAGTACTTAATGCCCAAATAGGAATGCAATGAGAAAAGAAATAGTCCACACAGTTTGAAATATCCTGCTCGTAAAAATACACAAATCGGTCCAAAAGGTCAAAAATCAACTCCTTTTGGGCTCCGCTCTCACAAAGGCTTATCAGCTCGAATATGGCATCATGCGCCTCACGAAGCCATGGCTTCGCATAGAAAGCTCCTACTCTCGCGAACTCATCTTGCGAAAGTATAATGTCCGTCTTCCTTAACTCTCGCATCGCCCGCCTGGCATAATTCTCCCGCTGTCTCTTCAAGACAGGCTGTCACCCGCAGCAAGATCATAGATGCGAGAGAGATTTTCTCAATCCCCCATCTTCAGCGCCTGGATAAACGCCTCCTGCGGGATATCGACCTTCCCAAACTGCCGCATCCGCTTCTTGCCTTCTTTCTGCTTGTCCAGCAGCTTGCGTTTGCGCGAGACGTCGCCGCCGTAGCATTTGGCGGTCACGTCCTTGCGCAGGGCGGAAATGGTTTCGCGGGCGATGACCTTGCCGCCGATGGCGGCCTGGATCGGGATCTTGAACAGATGGTGCGGGATCAGCTCCTTGAGCTTCTCGACCATCTGCCGGCCGCGCTTTTCCGCCGCCGTGCGGTGCACCAGCATGGAGAGCGCGTCGACAGGCTCCTCATTGACCAGGATCGACATCTTCACCAGATCGCCCTCACGATAGTCGGTCAGGTGATAGTCGAACGAGGCGTAGCCCTTGGAGATCGATTTCAGGCGATCGTAGAAATCGAAGACGACTTCGTTGAGCGGCAGATCGTAGGTCAGCATGGCGCGCTTGCCGACATAGGAGAGGTCGGCCTGGATGCCGCGCCGGTCCTGGCAAAGCTTCAATATGCCGCCGAGATAGTCGTCGGGGGTCAGGATCGTGGCGCGGATCCATGGCTCTTCGATGGCCGAGATCTTCACAACGTCGGGCATGTCGGCCGGGTTGTGCAGCTCCTTCATCGAGCCGTCATTGAGGAGCAGCCGGTAGACGACCGAGGGCGCCGTGGCGATCAGGTCGAGGTTGAACTCGCGCTCCAGCCGCTCCTGGATGATTTCGAGGTGCAACAGGCCGAGGAAGCCGCAGCGGTAGCCGAAGCCGAGCGCCGCACTGGTTTCCATTTCGTAGGAGAAGGACGCATCGTTGAGGCGCAGTTTGCCGACGGCGGCGCGCAGATCCTCGAAATCGGCGGCGTCGACCGGGAACAGGCCACAGAACACCACCGGCTGCGCCGGCTTGAAGCCGGGCAGGGCATGGCCGGTCTGTCGCTTGTCCTCGGTGATGGTGTCGCCGACGCGGGTGTCGGCCACTTCCTTGATCGAGCCGGTGAAGAAGCCGAACTCGCCGGGGCCAAGCTCGTCGACATTGATGCGGGCGGGCGTGAACACGCCGGTGCGCTCGACCAGATATTTGGCGCCGGTGCCCATCATGCGGATGGTCTGGCCCTTCTTCAACACGCCGTCGATGATGCGCACCAGAACGATGACGCCGAGATAGGCGTCGTACCAGCTGTCGACCAGCATCGCCTTCAAGGGTGCGTTAGCGTCTCCCTCGCGCGGCGGCGGCAATTGGTGGACGATGGCTTCGAGCACATCGGGAATGCCGAGGCCCGTCTTGGCCGAGATCAGCACGGCATTGGAGGCGTCGATGCCGATCACCTCCTCGACCTGCTCGCGGATGCGCTCGGGCTCGGCGGCCGGCAAATCGACCTTGTTCAGCACAACGACGATCTCGTGGTTGTTGTCGATCGCCTGGTAGACATTGGCGAGCGTCTGCGCCTCGACGCCCTGTGAGGCGTCGACGACGAGCAGCGAGCCCTCGCAGGCGGCGAGCGACCTCGACACTTCATAGGCGAAGTCGACATGGCCGGGCGTGTCGATGAGGTTGAGGATATAATCCTCGCCATTCAAGGCGCGGTACTTCAGCCGCACCGTCTGCGCCTTGATGGTGATGCCGCGCTCGCGCTCGATATCCATCGAGTCGAGCACCTGCTCCTTCATGTCGCGCAGCTCCAGCCCGCCCGTGGACTGGATCAGGCGGTCGGCCAGCGTGGATTTGCCATGGTCGATATGGGCGACGATGGAGAAATTGCGGATGTGGTCGAGGGGCGTGCTCATGCCGCGCGCTTTAGCAGGGGCGGCCAGCGGCGGCAAGGCTTGCGGGCCAAGGGCCGCCCTGTCGATCACAAAGCGGTGAGCCGCGCCAAAAAGCCCGGAATACCGGCCCGGCGGCCAGGAATGCCTAAACTTTGATCTATCGCGTTAGACCTTGGTTTGCCGGCTGCATGGTACCTGCGCAGTCTCTAATATCCTTTGGGGGTTGCGAAATGCGCAGGGTTGCCAGCGGGTTCGCCCGTTCACGCAGCGGGTCGATGATGCCGCTGTTCTTTCTCATGCTGGTGCCGATCATATCCGCCGTCGGCTTCTCGGTCGACTATACCAGCGCGGTCCAGACCCGGTCCAACCAGCAGCAGGCGCTGGATGCGGCGCTCCTGTCGATCACAACCATGGATACCACCTCGACGCTGGCGCAGCGCCAGGCGGCGCTGCAGGATTCCTTCATCGCCAACGGCGGACAAGGCACCGCGACGCTGAACAGCTTCGTGGCTGGTACCACCACCGCCGCCGCCACCGCCCGGGCCACGGCAAGTTTTGCCATGCCGACCATTTTCATGAAAATCGCCAGGATCGACACCGTGCCGGTTGCCGTCGTGTCGGCGGTCAGCAAGCCGCCGTCGCTGGTAAACGCGACCTTCAAGGTCACCGGGGTGTCGGGCTACTGGAACAAGACGATGACGCTCTACGGCACACAATTCGGTGCGGCGGTGGCCAAGCCGCTGATGACGATCGACTACACCTATGGCAACACGAAGGACCCCAAGGGCTACGGCACCACCAACGTCAGCGTCCTCACCACCGATTCAGCGGGGAAGACCGTCACCACCTTGGTTCAGAACCAGGTCTGCACCGTCGGCAACAACCCGCCTACCGGCGTGACCCTCAGGACCGACGCGAGCGGCACGAAATATTACTGTGTCGATACGATGTACCCGGCCAATAGCGCCGGCGCGGCGGTCGATGTCAGCACGATGGGCGGCCTCTATCTGCAGATGGACGTGCCGTCGGGTAACCCGAAGAAGCTGATGTCGAACGATCCGGCGACATCCAACCGGCTCTATAACGGGGCATACGCGAACAGCCTGACCGAGACCGCGACCGGTCAGACCGTCGATATCTTCAGCATCGTGCCCTGCGGCGCGACAAGCTACCAGGCCTGGGAAGACGGCGGCAACCCGGTCCCGGCGCCGGTCAGCAACGCCGACTTCTTCTACAACGTCACCGGCAAATGCGACTTCAACAAGCGGCCCTCGGCCACGGCACTGACGCAGTAGGAGGCAGCCGATCTCCCCCTCAAGGGGGGAAATGTCGCCAAAGGCGACAGAGGGGGGGCGCTGGACGGAGCGCTGCGGCGGACTAATCTGGCCCCATGCCGCATCAACCCGTCGCCCCGCCAAGCGCAATTTTGCCCGTTCGCTCCGGCGCGACATGACGGAAGCGGAAGGCAAGCTTTGGCAGGAACTGCGCGACCGCAGGCTCGATCGGATAAAATTCCGGCGTCAGATGCCCATCGGAAAATATGTTGCCGATTTCGTTTGCCCTGAAGCCGGGCTGATCATCGAGATCGATGGCAGCCAGCACGCGGACTCGGACACTGACCGGATCCGCAAGAGAGAGCTCGAGGCGAAGGGTTTTCGCATCCTGCGCTTCTGGAACGACGATGTCCTGAGAGACATGAACGCCGTCTGCGACACGATCATCGCCTATGCGCGGGACAAGAGTTTGCAGCCTTGGCGATAGGAGCACCTTCTTCCCTTCTCCCCTTGTGGGAGAAGGTGTCGCCGAAGGCGACGGATGAGGGGTGCTCCAGCTTGGCGCCGACGTCTCACTCCGCTGGAACACCCCTCATCCGTCTCGG